>CAVKDU010000006.1:0-74933 GCA_963655175.1 Wujia chipingensis
AGAGGACGGAAAACGAAAGTAGGAGAAAAACTACTCGTTTTCCTCCTACTCGATTCCCCGAAAAACACTGCCCCACAAGCCCCGCCCAAAAAAACACATCCAAATAAAAAATCCGTGCGCATCTGTGTGAATCCGTGGGAGCTTCTCCAAGAAACATGTCTTTATGTCTTTCTGTCGAAAATCCACACCGCCCCCCATATGTCTTTATGTCGAGCGGGGTCAGAGGAAAATTATTTATACTACCCGCCAGATTTGGTGGGAGGGGCACAATCCCGCTAGGGATTGAATATGTGTAGGCAGGTATGCAGCGGAGGCCTTGGCCGACGCGAAATGCCTGCTAAGCGGTTATTCCCAACCTTGGCATTCCATTAGGAATGCGACCACTGCACCCCCCAAAAAAAATGATTATGCGTCACGATTTTATGGTGAATGCTTGAAAAACAGTATATTTGCAGCATGGCAAACACGTATTATCAATTGTATATCCACATAGTATTTGCGGTGTCAAACCGCGAAGCGTTGATTTTGGAGCCATGGCGCGACGAACTGTACAAATATATTACAGGGGCTGTGCGCAACCAAGGTTGCGAGATGATAGCCATAGGCGGAATGTCCGACCATGTCCACATGTTATTGCAGATACCGCCCAAGCATGCCATAAGCGCACTCGTGCAGTCGTTGAAAATACAAAGTGCAAAATGGGTGAACGATAAGCGTTTTTGCAAAGGACGGTTTAGCTGGCAAGAAGGCTATGGCGCATTTTCAGCAAGTCGCTCGCATGTGCCGCAAATTAAAAATTACATAAACAACCAAAAGGAGCACCACAGGCAGAAGGCTTTTGTAGAAGAATACATTGCTATGCTAAACGGCTATGGTGTGGGATACAACGGCGATCACATATTCAAATCGGTGTTGTAAGCCGTTGTCGCATTCCTAAAAGGAATGCCCTGTGTGGGAGCGTTGCGTAGCAGGCATTTCGCGGCGACTGCGCTACCGCTCCGTCCCCGCTGCATACCTGCCTACACATATTTTATCCCTCCGGGATAACCAATTCCCCACACCCCAAATAAAAAAAACGTGTAAATCCGCGCGCGTGCCCCCCCAAAAAAAACATGCCCAAATAAAAAATCTGTGCTCATCTGTGTAAATCTGTGGGAGCTTCTCCAAAAATATGTCTTTATGTCTTTCTGTCGAAAATCGCAAATCGCCCCCACCACGTGTCATTGTGTCGAAAAATCTGTGGGCATCACCGTGTTTGCATTGCACCGTGTGGGGCTAATGCGAATCAGGGCCACCCGGACGGCTGTCCGGGTGGCCCTGATCTTTGGGTGATGCGGTGGTGCTTAGCGCACTATCACTTTGCGGCAGGTGCCGTCGCTGTAGCGGACGATGCTAATCTCGCCCTTGCGCGGCGCTGCTATGCGGCGGCCGTCGATGGTGTACACGTCGGTAATCACCGCCTCGGCCTTGGGCATGGTGGCGTCGGTCACGCCAGTGGCCACGCCGTCGTAGCTCACCACGGGCGCGATGGCCATCGACACGGGGTCGTCGGTGTTCTCATACCACTTGTAGGTGCCGAGGCCGTTGCCCTTTTCGTCCTGGTCTTCCACCAGCTGCCATGTGGTGGTCTTCTGGCCCACCTGGCGGCGCAGGCAGAATATGGATATGTCGTCGCTTGTGTAGGGCGACGTCTCCATCGAGCCGTTGGGGAACGGGCCCACGGTGATGAAGAACGGCGTGCCCTTGGCCAGCTTCACCGTCTTGTCGAGTTTGAGCGAGGTGGCCAGATAGTCGTCGTCGCTATACTTCAGGTCGCCCGCCTTCACGGTGGCCGAGGCCAGCACCTCGCCCGGCTCGCGGTTGGCGGCCACGGCGTTGACCGTAACCTTAATCTCGTCGCTGGGGTTGATGCTCGTCACCGACGCGAAGTAGATGTTGAGGCTGTCGATGGTGGCGTCGGCCAGCGGAGCCTGGTAGCGCTCGGCATATTTGTCGATGCCCAGCCAGTTGCTGCCCGCGTAGTTGCCATAGTAGCCCAGATTAATCTTCTGCAGGTTGGAGTTCTCCTCGCTGCTGATGTTCCACACATATTGCGCTCCGCCGGCCTGGATGGCATATTGCAGAATGTCGTTGCTCTGTCCGGCGGCGTTTTTGGCGGTGAGGCCAACGCTCACGGTGCCCTTCTTCACAAAAGTGACGGTGGGGTTCTGTTCGGTGCTCTTGTCCACATCGGCGTTCTGGAACACCCAGTTCCATGCCGTGGGGTTGCCTGTGGAGAGGTCGCGGAACTTGACGGGCACGTTGAGGGGCACAAACACGCCCACAAACGGCGATTCATATCCCTCCTCGGGCAGGCCGATGAGTGCTGTGGGGGCCTTCTGGGCCACCACCACCATGGCGCTGCGCTTGGCGGTCGACACCTCTGTGCCGCGGGTGGCGGTCAGAGTCACGTCGTAGGTGCCGGCGGTGGCGTATTTCACCGTCTGGCTTTGGGCCGTGCTGCTCTCGGGCGAGCCGCCCGGAAACTCCCACTTGAGCGATTCGGGGTCGCCCGTCGAGGTGCTGGTGAACACTATGCTGTCGCCCTCGAATATGCGGATGGTCTCGGCTGCCGAGGGGTCGGCCTGCGCAATGCGGAAGCCGTCGATGGCGAGGTTCTCGCCGCCGAAGGGATACAGGAACTGGAACTTTACCTTTTTGCCGGCATAGGCTGCGAGGTCGAAGCTGAACTCGTTCCAGTTGGGGCCGGCGTAGGAGTTGTCTTGCGCCCAGTTGAAGGCGTTGAGCAGCGTGGCGCTTTGGCCTGTGGCCTGGTCAATCACGTTGAACGTCCATTTGCCGTAGATGAGGAAGGGTGCCTGGAAGTAGGCGTAGAATTCCACCGTGCTTCCCTCGCCTATGGTCAGCTCGGGGCTTTCAAGCTTGGTGTCGCCGTCGTTGTAGGCGTCATAGTTCACGCTGATCGATGTCACGTCGCTGGCATCGATTTTGCCAAACCCCTTGTTGGCCAGCTTCCAGCCGTTGCCCACGGTCCAGTCGGTCATCGCGTCGGCCGAGTCAAAGCCTTGGGCATAAACCGTCTTCAGCGCCTTGTCGGTGGTGAAGTCGGCCTTCAGCGGCTCGTTGATTACAAACTTGGCCTCCACCACATCGCTGTTCACGTTGTAGCCGCGCGTCATCACATACAGTGTGCACGACTTGTCGATGGTGAGCGTGGCCTGCTTGCCGTCGACCACCACCGACTGGGTGGTGTCGCTCTCTTCAAACTCCTCGGCGCTCTTCACGCTGGTTGAGTACCAAATGGTCACGGCGTTGGCGTCGTCGGTGCTGATGGTCACCTGTGCGGGCTTGTCGAATGTGCCGCCGTTTGGCGTCACCACGGGCGTCTTCAGCGGCGGGCGGGCCACCACGGTCACCTTCATGGTGGCCGTGCCGGGCAGATAGTCGGCGTTGCCGGCAAACGTGGCCGTGATGGTCACCGTCTGGGTGGCTTTCACATACGACGAATACAGTATGCCGTCTTTGTCGACCGAGCACACGTCCCATGCCGACGACTTGTAGGTGATGGGCGAGAGCTTGTTGGGGTTGAGCAGGTCGGCATATCCGTCGTCGCCCGAGGTGATGGCTACGCTGTCTTTGTAGAACTTCAGCTGCGGGTCTTTGCGGATCACATATTTTGCCTCGGCCACGTCGCTGTAGGTGTCGCCGTCCTTGGCCACGGCCTTCAGTGTGGCGGTGGCGGCCACGGCAATGGGACCGGCATACTGCAGGCGCGTGCCGCCATCAATGCGCGGGTTGCTGCCGTCGGTGGTGTAGTATATGTCGCCCTTGGCGGCGCTGATGGTCACCGTCTGCGCTGAGTCGTAGTTGCCTGCCTTGGGGCTGAACACGGGCGCAGCCACGGCCGAAGCCTCCTGCTCATACACCACTTCGAGTTTTTTGATGTAGAGCGGGCCGCGCTGGTCGCTGGTCTGCTTCAGGTCGATTTGCAGCTTGCCCTCCTGCGGCTGGGCGCCGCCGGCGGTGGTAAACTCATATTCGGTCACGGTGCCCATGAGGCTTGCCGTGGCGCTGCCGCTGCACTGGTAGGCCTGGCCGTTGACGCTCACCGCCACCGTGCCGGCATAGGTGTCCTTTTGCACGCGCGCCGATATGCGCACCGTCTTCACCTTGCCCACAAAGCCCGTGGTCCACAGTGTGGCGCTGGTGGGCGCCTCGCCCGCGCTGCCAATGTATTGGCCGCTGGTCTTGGTGTAGGCATAGCGGTGCGTGCCCACTGCCGAGGCGCTCCACTCCACACCGTTCATTGTGGCGGTGTACACGTCTTTTTCCACGGCGCTGCTGCCGAAGTTGTAGAATCCTTCCGAGGTCTTGTCGGTGGCGCTCTTGGGCCAGTCGAACGACCACGTCAGCTCGGCCGCCCCTGCCACCGATTGCAATACGGTGAGCATGACTGCCAGCATGAATAGTAGTCTTTTTTTCATACGTAGTTCTCCTCCTTTTTAAATTGAGTTAATATTAATATGATGGAATATATTTAGTTGCGTGTGTGTCGGTTTGTTGGTGTCGGTCATAATGCGCGCGCGGTGGGGTGGGGCGGCTTGTGGCGGCCGCCGCGTCATCAGCCGGGAAATGGGGCGCGTGGCCCCTTACTGCTCCCAGCCAAAGTTGCTCACCCCGGCACCGGCCTCGAAGTGATATTTGGCTATGCCCAGATCCACCTTGGTGTAGAATCCGCGGCCGGCTTCGGCCCTCACTGTGCGCCCGTCGGGCAGCAGCGTGAAGGTGAACTTTTGCTGGTTGAGGGCCGTGGGGGCCAGCAGCGCCGACTCCACTCCGCGCTCAAACCACTCGGGTGCTGCCGCCGCGCTCAGGTTGCGGCTCACCTGCTCGGCGGCCTTGCAGCGGTGCTGCACGCCCTGGGTGGCGCCGTGGCCCAGAGCCACCACGCACACCAGCTTCTCGCCGCTGCCAATGGTGTAGGCGCCGTCCACCTTTTTGTACGACAGTCCCACCCAGCAGGTGTTAAGCCCCAGCGTCTGCGCCAGCAGCGCCAGCCGCTCGCCGTAGTATCCCACGCGCTCGTCAAGGCCGTCGCCCTTGGGCCCCACCATGGCAATGTAGTTGGCCACGCCGCTAAACTTGCCGTATCGCGCCAGAAAGCCCTTGAAAGCCTTAGGCTCGTTGCACACCAGCTGCAGCCGCAGTCGGCCCTTGGCGTTGCAGTCGGCAATGCAGCTTTGCAATATGCTCTTCTCCTCGTCGCTCAGCGGCTGCGGGGTGTAGGCCCTCACCGAGTGGCGCAGCTTTATAGCCTCGTTGATGTCCATAGTCAGTTAATGTTGATGATGCGCTAAATTAATAAAAAATAGTATATTTGGCAACAAATATCAAAAAACTGATGTCTTGAGGCTAATGAAGTCAACGATTATAGCCCAAGAAATGAAATTTTATTGTATTTTTGTAGATAACATACACCGCCTTTGCTCCGGCAGGGGCGTGGTTTAATTAATATAACCCGATAATTCAAATGAATGCGAGACTTTCGTTAATGGCCCTGATGGCCGCCGCCTCGGTAGGCGTGTGCGCCGCTGCAGGCAATGCGCCATGGCGCGCCACCGTGGACCGCTGTGTGGCCCAGGGCGAGTTTAAGAAGGCTGAGAAAATCATGAATTCTCTGCCGCGCGGCGAGCGCAAGGCCGCAGCTGTGCAAATCGACTCAATAAAGCAGATAATGCAACGCATACGCATGGACTTCACCCTCGACCCCGCCGACGGCGTGAAGCAAATTCGCGAGCGCATGCCGCAGGTCACCGACGAGCAAATCGAGGCCTGGAAGGGCCTGCGCAAGCTGGAGGTGATGAACATCGACGGCAAGGAGTGCTGGTTTCGCAAGGCTGTGCGCAACTTGTGGCTCATGGCCGACGAGCTGGCCGAGCAGCACCAGCAGGACAAGGAAGAGGCGTTTGAGCAATACCGCGGCTACTATGCCCGCGCCATGAGCCGCCCCAGCGACAATGCCGGTGTGCGCGACTGGCACCATGCCCGCGTCACCTTCACCCTCGATGTCGATGCCGACGCCGTGCCGGCCGGCGAGACGCTACGCGTGTGGATGCCGTTCCCCTATGCCAACATGCGCCAGCGCAACATCAAGCTCGAGTCGTCGAACCGCGACGTCACCTACAGCGAGGGCAGCAAGCACCACACCGTGTATATGGAGGCCAAGGCCGAGAAGGGCAAGCCCACGCATTTTGAATACACCTTCAGCTACGATGTGGGCGAGCGCCACCTTGCCAAGCAAGACCTGCTGGCCATGGCCAAGCCCTATGACACCAGCAAGGACGACTACAAGTTGTACACGGGCAACGAGGGCCGCCACGTGGTCATCACCGACTCGCTGCGCAGCCTGGCGCGCAGCATTGTGGGCAGCGAGACCAACCCAGTGCAGCAGGCCAACATGATATACTGCTGGATCAGCCGTCAGTTCCCGTGGGCCGGCGCGCGCGAATACAGCACCATTGCCAACATTCCCGAGTATGTGCTGCTCAACCGCCACGGCGACTGCGGCCAGGTGGCCCTGCTCTACATCACCCTCACGCGCGCTCTGGGCATACCCTCGCGCTGGGAGAGCGGCTACATGCTGCATCCGGGCGCGCTCAACTTCCACGACTGGGCCGAGACCTACTACGAGGGCGTTGGCTGGGTGCCCGTCGACCCGTCGTTTGGCCGCGATGTGGTGGGCACCAGCATGGAAGACTACTATGCCAGCGGCCTCGACGTGTATCGCATGGCCAGCAACGAGGCCGTGGGGCAGCCGCTGTCGCCCGCCAAGAAATACATCCGCAGCGAGACGGTCGACTTCCAGGCCGGCGAGGTGGAGTGGCGCGGAGGCAACCTCTACTACGACAAGTGGCACTCGCACTTCAACCTCGACTCAATGGAGCCCATTGGCGTGGTGAAATGATTCAGTAAACTCAACTAAGACAACATTAATACGACTCAATGAAGAAGATAGCAAATGCACTGCTCGCCGGCGCCATGGCTCTGGCAGCATGGCAGCCCGTGGCGGCGCAGAGTGTGGCCCAGGTGCTGCAAGACCTGAAAAAGGAGATTGCCCCCGACAAGCGCACCGCCGTGTGGGACGTGAACACCATCGACCAGAACGGCGTGCCCACCATTTGGGGCACCGTGGGCACTCAAGAGCAAAAAGACGCTGTGACCCAAGCCCTGGCCAAAGCCGGGGTGGGGCAGTGCAGCAACCAACTGATAGTGCTCGAAAACTCGCTGCCAGCCGACCACCGCTGGGCACTGGTGAAACTCTCGATAGCCACGCTGCGCACCAGCGGCGCCCACTCGGCCGAAATGGCCACGCAGGCCATAATGGGCACGCCCGTCAGGGTGATTGCCGCCGCCGACGACTGGTATCGCGTGCAGACGCCCGACAACTACATTGCCTATGTGCCCGGCAACTCGCTCACCTTTGTCACCCCCGACAAGCTGCAGCAGTGGAAGGCCACGCGCCGCTGCATAGTCACCGTCTACGACACCCGCTTGGTGACCGAGCCCAAGGGCGACCAGACGGTGACCGACCTCGTGCTGGGCAACGTGCTCGAATACAAGGGCGAGAAGGGCAAATGGGTGCTGCTGGCCACCCCCGACGGCCGCCAAGGCTATGTGGAAAAGAGCTGCGTGGCCGACTTCGCCGCATGGAGCAAGCAAGACTTCAGCGTGGAGCAAATCGAGAAGACGGCCTTCCGCATGATGGGCTCGGGCTATCTGTGGGGCGGCACATCGACTAAGGTCACCGACTGTTCGGGCCTGAGCAAGGTGAGCTATTTCAGCAACGCCATCATTCTGCAGCGCGACGCCTCGCAGCAGGCCCTCACCGGCCTCAAAATCAAGGGCAGCGACTGGCAGCAGTGCCAGCCGGGCGACCTGCTGTTTTTCGGCAACAGCGCCACCGGCCGCGTGACCCACGTGGGCATCTATCTGCACGACGGCAAATACATCCACTGCTCGGGTCAGGTGAAGGTCAACAGCCTCGTTGAGGGCGCCGACGACTACCTCTATCCGGCCCTGTCGGCCAGCCGCATCCGCGGCCAGGTGGGCACTGCCGGCATCACCGCCGTGCGCAACCACCCGTGGTATTTCTAAATTAAGCAAACCATCAAAACCCTCATAAATATGGACAGAAGAAAATTCTTAGTGGGAGCAGGGCTCGGCCTCATAGCCGCCTCATCCCCGATATCAATCTCGGCCCTCGGTTCGGCCACACGCAAAAAGGGCAAGAGCGGCCGCCTCAACCTGTCGTTTGCCCCCTACGAGCTGAAGCTGCGCCACGCCTTCAACCTCGCCCGCTACAGCCGCACCACCACCCCCGATGTGCAGGTGCAAATCGAATACGACGGCATTGTGGGCTATGGCGAGGCTTCGATGCCCCCCTACTTGGGCGAGAGTGTGGAGAGCGTGACCAAATTCCTCTCGAGCCTCGACCTGAGCCAGTTCAGCGACCCATTCCGCCTTGAAGACATTCTGCACTACGTTGACAGCGTGGCCCCCAACAACCGCGCCGCCAAGGCCAGCATCGACATTGCCATGCACGACCTGCTGGGCAAAATCATGGGCCAGCCATGGTACAAAATCTGGGGCCTCGACCCCGCCAAGGCGCCCAACACCAGCTTCACCATAGGCATCGACAAGGAAGACGTGGTGCGCCAAAAGGTGCGCGAAGCCGCCCCCTACAAGGTGCTGAAGGTGAAAATGGGCCTCGACAACGACAAGGAGACCGTGGAGGTGATTCGCAGTATGACCGACGTGCCCCTGTGCGTCGACGCCAACCAGGGCTGGAAGAGCAAGGAAGAGGCTCTGGAAATGTGCTACTGGCTCAAGGAGCGCGGATGCCTGTTTGTGGAGCAGCCCTTCGACAAGACGTGGATCGACGAGACCGCCTGGCTGCGCGAACGCTCGCCGCTGCCCCTCATCGCCGACGAGGCCTTCCAGCGCCTGCCCGACATTGTGCGCTTCAAGGGCGTGTACGACGGCATCAACATCAAGCTCATGAAGAGCACCGGCCTGCACGAGGCCTACGAGATGGTGGTGCTGGCCCGCGCGCTGGGCATGAAGGTGATGGTGGGCTGCATGACCGAGACTTCATGCGCCGTGACCGCCGCCGCCAATCTGGCCCCGCTCGTCGACTTCGCCGATCTCGACGGCAACCTGCTCATTGCCAACGACCGCTTCAAGGGCATGACCGTGGAGAATGGCAAGGTAACCCTGCACGACATTCCCGGCATTGGCGTGAAGCCGCTGTTCAAGTAGCGGCGCGCGCAAGCCTGCAATAATTAAGCATAGCCGACGGGCAGCCCGGGGCGGCGCGTGATCCACTCACACGCTGCAGGGTGCTGCCGTCGGCTTTTTCGTTTAACCCCCATCACACACACGATCTGTTTCGCCGATGAACCGACCATACCTTGGCCTTTGGGTGCTGCTGGTGGTGGCCCTTGTCATAGTGGCCACGCTGTCGTTTTGCCCAAAGGTGGCGGCCGACCTGCATCTGAAGACCGCCGAATTTGCCGAGACGCTGTTTGCCGCGCCCCAGCCCTCGGCCCCCGCCGCCAAGGCGCAGGGCCGCAAGGCCGCATCGGGCGCCGCCTACCGCCGTCCGCCCACAGTCAAGACCGACACCGCCTCAAAGACCATCCTCTTCATTGGCGACTCCATGCTTGAGGGCCTAAGTCCGCGCCTGGCCGCCTACGCCAAGCGCAACGGCCACACGCTGGTGAGCGTCATCTGGTACAGCTCGTCGACCGAGGTGTGGGGCAGCACCACCAAACTCAAGGAATACATCGCCCAGTTCCACCCCGACTACGTGATGGTGTGCCTCGGCGCCAACGAGCTGTTTGTGCCCGACATTGCCAAGCGCCGCCAGCGCTACCTCAACGCCATGCTCAGCCAAATAGGCTCGCTGCCCTACGTGTGGATAGGCCCGCCCAACTGGAAGCCCGACACGGGCATCAACCAGATGCTGCAGTCAACCCTTGCCCCGGGCAGCTTTTTCCTGAGCAACGGACAGCACTTCGACCGCGCCGCCGACGGCGCCCACCCCACGCGCCAGTCGGCCGCCCAGTGGATGGACCGCGTGTGCCGCTGGATAGTGGCTAAGTCGGCACACCCCATCAGGCTCGCGCCGCCCGCCCAGCAGTCGGCCCACTGCCGCACTCTGGTACTGCAGCCAGTGCGCTGAAAGCCCGCCACCGCCGTAACCCATCAGACTAAATCATCCTGACTCATGGACACCCAACCGCTCTCATTCACCCTCGCCACCCTGCTGCACAACGTGTGCGGCCAGCTAAGCTACGACCCCGCCCACCAGCTGATGTTCTCCAGCGGACTGTTTTGGGTGCTGTTTGTGCTGCTGATGCCCGTCTATGCCATGCTGCGCTCACACCGCAGGCAGCAACTGCTGTTTGTGGTGGCCTTCAGCCTGTTTTTCTACTACAAGAGCAGCGGCTGGTGCTTCCTGCTGATGGTGTTCACCTCGCTGGCCGACTGGCACCTGGCGCGGCTCATAGCCGCCAGCGCGTGCCGCCGACGGCGCCGGTTGTTGCTGGTGTGCTCGCTGGTGTGCTCGCTGGGCGTGCTGGCCTTCTTCAAGTACACCAACTTTGCCCTGAGCAACTTTGATGCCCTGCTGGGACGCAACTTCCACCCCCTCGACATAGTGCTGCCCGTGGGCATCTCGTTCTACACCTTCCGCTCCATCAGCTACGTGGTCGACGTGTACAAAGGCCGCCTCGCCCCCGAGCGCAGCTACCTCAACTACGTGTTCTTCCTCTCGTTCTTTCCCGCGCTGGTGGCAGGCCCCATAGTGCGCGCCACCCACTTCATGCCCCAGCTGCACAAGCCGCGCCCCGTCACCGCCCAAATGGTGTATGGCGGCTTGTGGCTCATAATGATAGGGCTCGTGAAAAAGTGCGTCATGGCCGACTATCTGGCCCAGTACACCAATCTGGTGTTCAGCACCCCCGCCTCCTATGGCGGCGTGGAGTCGCTCATGGCCATGCTCGGCTACACCGCGCAAATCTACTGCGACTTCTCGGGCTACAGCGACATGGCCATAGGCCTCGGCTCCATCATGGGCTTCGACCTGGGCCGCAACTTCGACTTCCCCTACCGCTCGCTCAGCGTCACCGAGTTCTGGCGGCGCTGGCACATGTCGCTATCCTTTTGGCTGCGCGACTACATCTACATTCCCCTGGGCGGCAACCGCCGAGGCCGCCTGCGCCAGAATGCCAACCTCATGGCCACTATGCTGCTCGGCGGCCTGTGGCACGGCGCCGCGTGGCAGTTTGTGTTCTGGGGAGCCGGCCACGGCGCCGCCCTGTGTCTTCATAAAGCCGCCCGTCCGTGGCTCGAGCGCGTCAGAGTCAACCGCTGCGTGTGGCAGGCGCTGTCGTGGCTGGCCACCTTCACCTTCGTGGCCGTGATGTGGGTGTTTTTCCGCGCCGCCACCTTTGCCGACGCCGCCACCGTGCTCACCAGCATAGTCACCAAAATGGACCTCCGCCAGCTGTGGCCCTTCATCATGGCGCGCCACACGTGGTTCTTGATGCTCGCTGCGGCAGCCGTGCTCCACGCCGTGCCGCGCGCCCTGCTGCAAGCCGCGCGCGACTCCTTCATCGAGTCACTGTGGATAGCCAAACTCCTCATCTTCCTCACCGTGGTGCAGCTCGTCATCCAGTTCTCCACCGCCGAAATCACCCCCTTCATCTACTTCCAGTTCTAACCCCCAAAAAAACGACAATAGCTTTTTAACGACAATAGCTTTTTAACGACAATAGTTTTTTAACGACAATAGAGACAATCGTTTTAAAAAAGCCATAGTCGTTTGAAAAAACTGCTGTTGTCGTTAAAAATGAGCGGTGGGGCGAGGAGGGAAAAGGGCGCGATGTGTTAATGTGTGTGATAATGCCGCCATTTTAGGCGGCAATGGTCGTGGGCAATGCCGAAAAATGCCTACCTTTGCACTAAGTAGTGCCTTTAATTTGCAAGGCCGCATATTAAGTGAAAACAAACAGCTTAGATGATAAAGTCGATAATTGACAGCAAAACCATCGACCGCCTGGCTCAGATGCTGCGCGGAGTGAAAAATGTGGTCGTCACTTGCCACCTGTCGCCCGACGGCGACGCCATGGGCTCGTCGATGGGCCTGTGCCGCCTGCTGCGCAACATGGGCAAGAACGCCACGGTCATCACCCCCGACCAGTATCCGCGCTCGCTGCAGTTTATGGATGGCACGCGCGATGTGGTGGTGTACTCCCGCAGCATGGCCCACGCGCGCCTGCTTATGTCGCGGGCCGAGCTGGTGTTTTGCCTCGACTTCAATGTGCTGCAGCGCATCGACCAGCTGGGCCGCGAGCTGGAGCGCGTGAGGGTGCCCAAGGTGCTCATCGACCACCACCTCGACCCCGACACCACTTTCGACCTGCGAATCTCGTTTCCCAACGCCTCGTCGACGTGCGAACTCGTGTTCCGCACCGTGATGCAGCTGGGCCTGCTGCGCTATATGGACCGCACTGTGGCCGAGAACCTCTACACCGGCCTGATGACCGACACGGGCAACTTCACCTACAGCTGCAACGACCCTGAGATTTTCGAGATTGTGGCCATGCTCATGCAGAAGGACATCGACCGCGCCGCGCTCTACAAGCAGGCCATGAACACCTTCAGCGCCGACTGCCTGCGCCTGCAGGGCTTCGCCCTGTCGCAGAAGATGGAGGTGATTCCGCAAAAGCGGGTGGCAATCATTGCCCTGACGGCTGCCGAACTGATGCAGTTCAACTATGTGAAGGGCGACACCGAGGGGCTGGTGAACAAGCCGCTGGCCATTCCCGGCGTGTGCTGGAGCGTGCTGCTGCGCGAGGATGCCGACAAGGTGAAGGTGTCGATGCGCAGCGAGGGCGACTTTGCCGTCAACACCCTGTGCCACGACTACTTTGGCGGCGGAGGCCACAAGAATGCGGCCGGAGGCGAGACCAAGGACGGCCTCGACAAGGCGCTGCAGACGGTGTATGGCATACTCGACTCGATGCCCGACGCCGACGGTGAGGCCTGAAAGAAGATTAGTTTTTTTAATGAAATCAGATAATAATAGACAGCAATATGAAATCAAGACTCATTCTCATAATCGCGGCGGCAGTGGCCGCGCTCACTGCAATCACATCGTGCAGCAGCGGCGAGAGCTATGCCGACCAGCTCAACGACGAGCGTCACGCCACCAACCACTTTCTGGCCAACTACCGCGTGGAAGACAAAATCCCCGAAGACTCGGTGTTTGAAACCGGCAAGGACGCCCCCTTCTACAAACTCGACGAGGACGGCAACGTGTATATGCAGGTGATACGCTACACCAAGCACAGCGCCGACAGCGCCAAGACGTCGCAAAACATCTACTTCCGCTACACGCGCTACAATCTGCTCTACCTCTACAACGAGGGCGACTGGAGCGGCTCGGGCAACGCCGACGACATGAGTCAGGAACCCGCCTACTTCCAGTACAACAACTACTCGATGCCGCAGTCGTCGGAGTGGGGCTATGGCGTGCAGATGCCGCTGTGGTATCTGGGCGTAGACAGCGAGGTGAACATTGTGGTGAAGTCGCAATACGGCAAAAGCAGCGAAATCTCATATGTGGTGCCCTTCATGTATCACATCCGCTACTTCCGCAGCCGCGTGTAGCGAGCAACACTGCCGCACACACAGAACAGCAAACACGAACTAACATCTAACATACAATTAACTATGTCACTAATCAAGTCAATTTCAGGCATTCGCGGAACCATTGGCGGCCCTGCCGGCGATGGTCTCACACCTCTCGACATTGTGAAGTTCACGAGTGCCTACGCAACATTCATTCGCCGCAACACCAAGCAGACCAGCAACGTGATAGTGGTTGGCCGCGACGCACGCCTCTCGGGCACCATGGTGCTCGATGTGGTGGTGGGCACACTCATTGGCATGGGCTTTGAAGTGGTCAACATAGGCATGGCCACCACTCCCACCACCGAACTCGCTGTGGTGTGGGAGAAGGCCTGCGGCGGCATCATCATCACCGCCTCGCACAACCCCAAGCAGTGGAACGCGCTTAAGCTGCTCAACGAGCGCGGCGAGTTCCTCACCGACGCCGAGGGCAAAGAGGTGCTGCGCCTGGCCGAGGCCGAAGACTTCGACTATGCCGAGGTCGACAAACTGGGCTGCGAAAGCAAAAACGACACATATCTGCGCCGCCACATCGACGCGGTGCTCAACCTCAAGCTCGTCGACGTTGAGGCCATCAAGAAGGCCAACTTCACAGTGGCCGTGGATGCCGTCAACTCTATCGGCGGCGTGGCCATTCCCCGCCTGCTCGAGAAACTGGGCGTGAAAAACGTGGTGAAACTCTTCTGCGAGCCCACGGGCAACTTCGGCCATACTCCCGAGCCCATTCCGCAAAACCTCACCGCCATTGCCGACTACATGAAGCAGGGCAAGGCCGATGTGGGCTTTGTGGTCGATCCCGACGTTGACCGCCTGGCCATAATCATGGAAAACGGCGAGTTCTTCGTTGAGGAATACACGCTGGTGGCCGTGGCCGACTATGTGCTGTCGCAAACCCCGGGCGCCACAGTGAGCAACCTCTCGTCGTCGCGCGCACTGCGCGATGTCACCGAGAAGCACGGTTGCAGCTACACCGCCGCTGCCGTGGGCGAGGTGAACGTGACCACCGAGATGCGCCGCACCGGTGCCGTGATTGGCGGCGAGGGCAACGGCGGAGTCATCTATCCCGAGCTTCACTATGGCCGCGACGCTCTGGTGGGCGTGGCCCTCTTCCTCACTCTGCTGGCCAAGAGCGGCATGAAGGTGAGCGAGCTCAAGAAGACCTATCCGCAGTATGCCATTGCCAAGACCAAGCTCGAGCTGAAGCCCGGCATGGACGTTGACAAGATTCTCAACGCCGTCAAGGATCACTATGCAGGCGAGAAGCTCACCACCATCGACGGTGTGAAGATCGACTTCGCCGACGGCTGGGCACACCTGCGCAAGAGCAACACCGAGCCTATCATTCGCATCTACAGCGAGGCCCACACCATGAAGGAGGCCGAGCAGCTGGGCGAAAACGTGCGCAAAATCGTTGAAAGCCTCTGCTAATCAAAAGCAGCCGCACAGCATAAAGCATAAGAGTCACACAGGCTGCCGCCCCGCAACAGTGGACGGCAGCCTGCGTGCGTTTTTCTTAGGCATCGATTCACTCTAATTTTGATTGAGATATGAGCAACACCGACAGCCATTTTAGGGTTATCCACCTTGTGACGAACAAAGCCTGGGGCGGGGGCGAACGCTACGCCCTCGACCTTATGCGTGCTCTTGCGGCCCACGGCCACGAGGTGACGGCAGCCGTGCGCGCGGGCAGCGCGGCCATCGAACCGATAAGGCAGGCGGGCATCGCCGTTGAGGCCATGCCGCTGCGAGGCATGGCCGATGCCGTGAGCGCTTGGCGCCTGGCCTCGCTCATTGGCCGCAGCCCATGCGTGGTGCATGTGCACAACTTCAAGGACGTGGCCACCGCAGCCATGGCGCGCTTGCTGGCCCGCAACGGCCGCGCCGCCATAGTGGTGACGCGCCACTTGGCGCGTCCCGGCAAGACCGACGCGCTGCACACGCAGCTCTACCGCGCGGCCGACGCGGTGGTGTTTGTGTCGCAGTTTGCCCTCAACGCCTTCATGTCGACTTCGCCGCGGGTGCAGCGCAACCGGCTCACCGTGATTCACAACAGCATATTGCCGTCCGCCGCGCCTGCTCAGGCCGTGCCCGACTTGCGCGCCCGGCTGCACCTCGGCCCAGACCAGAGGCTGATGATGTTTCACGGCCGCCTGAGTCCCGAAAAGGGAGTGGAGATGCTCATCGACGCCCTTGCCTCGATTGGCCCAGACCAATGGCACTTGGCAGTGGTGGGCGCCGGCGACGAACACTACGAGACCGCCCTGCGCGCCAGAGTGGCGCAGAGCGGTCTCGCGGATAGTGTTACGTTTCTTGGCTTCAGCAGCGATGTGCTGCCGCTGCTGTCGCAGTGCGACTTCGGCGTGCTGCCCTCGGTGTGCCCCGAGGCTTTTGGCCTGGCCAATCTTGAATACATGATGTGCGGCAAGCCTCACATAGCCACCAGCAGCGGCGCCCAGCCCGAGTTTGTGCGCGATGGCGTCGACGGCCTTGTGGTGGAGCCGGGCAATGCCGCGGCCCTTGCCGCTGCCGTGTCGCGCCTGCTGTCGCGCTCCGAACTGTGCCGGCAGATGGGCGCCGATGCTGCGGCCCACTATGCCGCCAGTCTCACCTACGGCAGCTTCTATGCCGCTATGCTGGACACCTATGGCCGCGCACTCAGCTCAAGGCTACAGTCATAGCCACCACGAGTGCATTGCCTCACTGGGCTTATGGGTGCGCCAGTTGTAGGTGAGGTCGTCGATGGTGATGCGCTTTGTTTTGGCGGCGTCGGTCTGCGCATGGCTGCGGGCAACTTTTATGAACTGGCGCAGCACGTCGCACTTCAAAACCTTAGTATTGATGCTTCTGGCATTGTTGGCATCGTGGATGTTATCTGCCAAAAAATTTACAAGATAGGCAAAAGCCCGATAGCGTTGGCTCTGCCTCTTAGGCTGAATGCTTTCTTCGCCAGTGTTGTAGTCATATATAACTTCACACCAGTTATCGATTGGGATGAACGCCAGGGCATAGTAGGCATCGCATTGCATCTTCTTGTTGCCGTTAAGTTTGCACTCGTTGAGGTATTTTATGGCTTGCGCGGCATAGTCTAACTCACCCGTGTGTGCGCTGTCAGCCATGTGTTTGATGTAGTGGGTCAGATACCAGCAGTCGCCATACACCGATGCCTGGTAGTAGGCCACGGCCAGATTGTAGGCCTTGTCGGTCTTTTCTGCGGTGCTGCCGGCGGCATTGTAGGCCTTAATCGTCTGCTCCATGTATTGGCAGAATTGCAGCTTTTGGTTCGATGTGATGCTGGTGCGGGTGTCCACAGGGCCGTTGTCGCTCCAGTCGCGCACTTTCACCTTCTCATACCACGCGGGGGTGGTGAAGTTGCGCTTTGAGGCGTAGAGCGCTATGTTTTGTCCCGACAAGAAGTCGAGCGACACCTGCTTGAGCCACGGTTCAGCCTCGTTGAAGCGGCCCTCGGCAATGAGCTTGGTGCCAATCACGTCGCAGAAGTAGTCGTTCGACCGGTACACATTGCTTTGCTCATAGGCGTGCAGGCGGTCAATGGGCTGGCGGGTGATGTAGCGGTAATACGTTATCAGCGTGTTGGCGTCTTGGCGCAGCACGTAGTCTCCTTCGTCATAGTTGTTGTCGTTGTCTGTGCCGCCGTAGTAGCGTGTCATGGCCTCCATTGCCATGGCCTCCCGGCCCCTCTTGGCCTCGATGAACATCGGCGACAGGCCGCCGATGAGCACT
Source organism: Wujia chipingensis (assembly GCA_963655175.1). Lineage (GTDB taxonomy): Bacteria > Bacteroidota > Bacteroidia > Bacteroidales > Muribaculaceae > Sodaliphilus. The sequence goes on from CAVKDU010000006.1 coordinate 17,500, forward strand.
TGGGTGCGCACGTCGGTGTAGTGGTTGCGCTTGCGCACGTAGTCGCTGCTATATGCGGCCTCCTCCTTTATTTTGGTGTCGAGCCACTCGAGCTCGCCGGCCACATAGTTGCGGTATTCGGTGGTGAGCTTGCTGCTGCCGGTGGAAATCATCAGCTTCAGCGCGCGCGTGTTGTCGTGCATGCGCTGCGTGCCCTCCATGGCCATGGCCTTTTGGATGTGCGCAGCGGCAGCCTGGTGGTCGCCCAGCAGATATTCGATCCATGCGGCGGCTGAGGCCCACATGGCGGGAGTCTTGCTCTCGCCGCGGCTCACCACGCCGTTGGCCATGGTCACGAACCGCCGCGCCTCAGCCGTCAGAGCTTTGGCCTCCTTGCGGCCTATGCCGTCGCCATATTCATCATCGTATTCGCTCTCGGGCTTGTCGAGCGCGTCGGCAGCGTCCTGCACGCGGTTGGCAAAGCTCTGAATGAGGAATTGCAGCAGCGGCGCATTGTGGTCGGCGCGGTAGATGTATTGTATGCCGGCCAGATTCTGGTAGTTGTCCATCACGGCGCGCACGCTGGCATAGTCGCCCTGCTCCATGTATATGTTGCAGGCCTGCAGCGTGCGGCCCGAGCGCAGCAGCGCGTTGGCATAAATGTTGCGCATGGCGTCGCGCCACATGCCGGCGGGCAGCTTCTGCCCCACGGTGGTCCAGTAGGTGATGTTGCGCTGGCTGGCTCCCAGCAGCATGTTGCAGCGCATCACCAGCAGCGCGTATTGCTGGCGCAGTCGCTTGCCCTTGTAGGCCACCGCTGCTGCGCGCACCTGCGTGAGCTTGCGGGTGCGCGCTGCCTGGCTCGTCTTGTTGTAGTTCCACGACTCCTGCGTCACCTCGCGGCTCACGTCAAGGTATTTGTTGAGCCACGATGTGTAGGTGAGCATCTCCTGGTCGCCCAGTTCGCGCGCACGCATCCTCACGGTGTCGCCGTAGGCTGCGTATCCATAGGGGTCGGCCTCCTTTTTGCCCATGTAGTCGGCCCAGAAGCGCGCAATCTGCCCGTAGTAGGCGGGCTGCTGGAATTCATAGACGCCCGTGGGCTGCGACGAGAATTGCTCGTAGGGGATGATGCTGTACATGTAGTAGCTGCTTGGCTCCACCCAAATGCAGGCGTGCACGGCCACCCACATCACGGCCAGCAGGCTAATTGCTAAAAATCTCTTCATAGTCGTTAGTGTTGAAGTGTTTGTATGATGGTGAACTAATGTCGTAGATAATGATTTCGCTGTTCACGTTGGCCCTCTCTCGGCCCACGGCGCGCTTCACGGCCATGACGTCGGCCAGCGTGGGTTGGCGCACCGCGATGCTGTCGGTGGGCAGAATGGGGTATTCGTCTTTGCGGTGCACTATGCCCACAAACTCGCCCTCGCGAAACAGCACATCGAGCCTGAATGTGGGGTAGGCAGCCGCCAGCGGCAGCTTGTAGCTGTCCAGCCGCTTCAGGTAGGGGCGCACGTCGGCAATGTCGAGAATGGGCTTGTTGCACTTGAGGTTGCGCACGTCGCCCGTGTTGTACAGCATCAGCACTCCGCGGTCGGCCGGCGGCGGGGTTTGCGACAGCTGGTGCAGCCTTATGGTCACCGACGTGCCCATGCGGCGCTTGCGGGCCTCGCTGCGCACCGCGCGCATAAAGGCGAAAAACGCCTGCTGCGTCGAGGCAGTCCAGTCGCAGTCAATCTGCATCTCGCCCACGCGGCCAATGCCGTTCTGCTCGCTTATCTGCGCCACGCGGTTCACCACCTTGCCTGCCAGGTCGGCCACGTCACCGCCAAGGCAGTTGGGCATCACAAACACGGTGGGCACCACCTCCACTCCGCGCGGCGGCTGCTGCGCAAAGCGCACGGTGGCGTTGGGCTGCGGCTCGCCGGCGTTGTCCACCACGTCGAAGTATCGCACATACAGCCGCTTCACCCCGTGCCGGCTCATGAACTGCCGCTGCCCGTCGTCGAGCTTGAATGTGGTGCTCCAGTAGTAGGCCGAGTGCAGGCCTGGCCCGTCCTGCCCGTTGCCGCAGGCCAGCAGGCCCGCAAGCATGGCGGCGACGGCTATGATGATGGTGGTGATGGCTGTCTTTTTCATCTCAATAGTAATGATGCGTTGATTATTCGCCCAAAATTACGCTAAAAAATGCAAACCGCTCGCCACCATGCCGCCCTTTTTTGCAGTAGTGCCACAAAATAGGCAGCCCTGGCCAAATCTGGCCAGGGCTGCCTTAATTTATCCTATCGGCTGATTTATTTCTCAGTGATGATGTTGCAAATCGACACGCGGTTCCAGTCAGGCTCGCTGAACATGCTGCCCACGCCCTGACCTTCGGCCTGGATGCGGCTCGAAGAAATCTTGTAGTTCTTCACAAGCAGATCCTTAACGGCGTTGGCACGTGCAAGAGCCAGACGCTCGTTGATTTCCTTGCTGCCTTCGGGTGAAGCGTAGCCCTTGATGGTCACCTTGGCACCCTTGTGGTTCTTGAGGAATGTGGCCACACGCTCAACGTTGGGCATCTGGGCGCGAGAAACCACCGACTTGCCCTGATCGAAGAACACGTTGGTCTCAAGGCTCTCACCGTTCTTCTCCACGGTCACCACCTTGTTCTTGAGCTGCTTGCAAGCGTCGAGGTCGCGCTGCAGCTGTGCCTCGCGGGCCTTAGCTGCGTCGAGGTCGGCCTGGCTTTGGCTCAGCTGGCCGCGCAGGTCGTTAACCTTGGCGTTCACAGCGTCGAGGTCGCGCTGAGTGTACTGCTTGGGGCAGATGGTCATGTAGTGAGCGCCGTTGCTGTTGCCGAAGTGGTAGGTGAGGCCTGCCTCGAGCTCAACAGCTGCCTGGTTGGCGTTGAATGCAGTGGTGCCCTGCGAGTAGCCCTTGCCCATGTTCCAAACCACAGCGGGCTTCAGAGCCACTGTCCATGCCTTGCTCTCGCCCAGGTTGAAGTTGATGTTCAGGCCAGCCTTGGTGTACCAAGAGTTCTGGTCTTTGCGCTCATACTTCTGGCCGTCGATCACATATTCGCCGGTCTTGTAGGCGTGCCACCAGCCTGCGCCCAGCACTGCCTCTACCTCCAGAGCGCGGGGAGCGCCCTTGTAGCCGCAGAACCAGTTGCTGAAGTTGATGGTGTTGAACAGGCCCACCAGCTGGTGGTCAACGATGTTGGCGCTGTGGTCAGCCCACACGTTGGCGGGAGCCTTAGTCCAGCTCGAAGTGTTGAACGACCATTCGCCTTCAACGCCCACGCCTAATACCGAAGTCACCTGCTTGCGCAGCTCGAGACCTGCAACGCCGCGCATATTCTGCCAGAATGAGTAGTGCTGGAACGGAGCCACGCCGCCACCCTTCAGGGTAAGAGACCAGTTGTCGGAAAATTTGCTGCCTTCCACAGTGACCTGTGCCTGTGCAGCCACGCAGCCACACATGAGGGCTGCTGCCAAAATAATCTTTTTCATACCTAAAATATGTTTTATATAAAAACTATAATTAATTGTCCATTCTGTGCATTGCTCACGCGCAATGCAATACTCGTTTTCCTTTTTCGGGGTGCAAAATTAATACTTTTCGCTTTTTTTTCAAAGTTCAAATCCGCCAGTTTGGCCGATTTATCGGTAAACTCGGCGTTTTTCACCCACAAAGCACCCCTTTGACCCCATTGACTGCCAATAGTTTAATGGCTATATGGCCAATAGGTAAAAAGGAACACTTATCGCGACATTGCGACCAGTTGCACCGAAATTGCGTGTGTGGTTATAGCCACTCAAATTGCAGACCGAATGAGAGTGTCAGATACTGGCTTGGCTTTAGGCTGCTGTTGCCGACGCGCTCAATCACACTGTAGTCGCTTGCGCTGACCTCATAAAACACACTCACCCTTTTGGCCAGAAACCGCCTGCTCTCGGGAATGCTGAGGCTTATGCGCTGCCCAAGATACACGTTGGTGCGCACGCGCGTGGCAAACCAATAGTACCCTTTCGGGTAACGGCCGGGCTGGGCTGTCCAGAACCGGCTGTCAAACACCGTGGTCATATACAATCCTGTGGCAAGCGGCTGAAATGAGAAGTTGCGGCCAAGGTCCACGCTCCATGGCACAAAATCCTCTTTCAATGTAAGCGCAATAATGGCGCGCCCGTTGCCGTGGCGCGGAATGAGGCCTAACTGCAATGCGGTTTCCCACTGGTGGTTGCGCCCGTATTTCCATATCGGGCCTACCGAAAAGGCTCCCATGTTGCCTGCATACTGGATGCGGGTTCCCTTGGGAATCAGCGCATGCCATGCCCGGTTGTAATTGGACACACGCCGCATGTAGGCTGTGCGCACTGTGTCGCTGGGGCTTACCCACACGGTGTCGGTGCGCTCAATCCACACGGTGTCGGGCGCAGTCGCGCCCACGCCCGCTGTGATGCATGCCGCCGCACTAAAAGCTAACCACCTCATAGTCATATCCGTTTGGGGTGATTGTGAATATGTAGAATTGGCGCTTGGCTATGTTTGGCGTGCCGTAATACATCACGCCGTCATCGAAATAGGTGCGCTGCACCAGGTTGTGGTCGTGCCCATTGATGCACATCATCAGGCCGGGAAGCTGGGTGATGTAATGCTCAAAGGCCTTGGCCACGTTGTTGTTAAACACGTCGCTGTAGGGGTGGGCGTGCATTGCCACCACCGTGCGGCTGAATTCGCCCGCGCGCTCCGTGCCCTGGCGTTCAATAAAGTCAAGGTCGGGCACGGGCACCGAATAGTCGTATTCAAGCGCATTGGTGTTGAGCAGCACGAATTTCACGCCTCCGGCAATGAACGAAGTGTCGCTTGGGCCGAATATGCGTGCGTAGGCCTGCTTGCCTGTGCCCAGACAGTCGTGGTTGCCCAGGCAACCCACGTAAGGCACCTTTAGCCGGTTGAGTATGCGCCGCTGCCAGTCGTATTCATCCACAGTGCCGTAGTCGGTGAAGTCACCGGTGTGCAGCACAAAGTCGATTTTCGCAGAGTCTGAAATTCCGTTCACGAAGTCCACGAAGTCGGCCGTGTCGTCATATCGCCCTTGCGTGTCGCCGGCGGCGATAAACCGCACAGTGTCGGCCGCGGCGCACAGTTGCTCTATGCGCCGCCCGTTGTCGGCATTGATGCTGGTGGGCTTCACATTCACGTCATAAGGGTGATAGTCGAGCATGTCGCATGCCGTGAGCATGATGGCTGCGAGCATGGTTGCTGGTAGTTTGTGTTTCATGTGCGCAAAGTTAGGCCAATGTAGCCTAAGTGCGGCAAAAACAGCCTAAACAAGACAATTTTGGCGAAATACAGACAAAGCGCGCCAGCCGCTCACAAAGTGAGTGCCGGCGCGCCAATATGGGCTTTATGTGCCAGCCGATGCCCTGTTATTCCTTTTTGCCGTCGCCGCTTATGGCGTTCAGGAAGTAGGCTTGCGACTTAATGAAGTTGCGGGCCTGCAGCACCATGGTCTTGGTTTCGCCCAGCAGGTTGAGGAACAGAGCCGAGGCGCGGGTGCTGGCGTTGGGGTCGTCTTGCAGGCGGCGAATCTGGCGCTTGATGGTGTCGGCAATGATGTCAAACAGCTCGTCGCGCATCACCATCACCTCGTCGAGGTGCGAGAAGTCCTTGCCGCGCAGCATGGTGTCGATTTTGGTGAATATGTCGTCCACCTTGTCGTTCACCACCTTCAGGTCCTTTATCTGCTCGCCCGTGAGTCCGCGGTGGTTGTTGTTGATGTGGTCGTAGGCAGGCTTGGTGCAGTGCAGCAGCGCCTTGGTCACTTCGCACAGGTAGTCCACCACCTGCACATAGAAGTGGGCCGTCTCTATCTTCTGCTGCTCAAGCTGGCGCAGCACCGGCATGATGCCGTATTTTCGCTCGTTGGCGGCGTCATACATCTGCCGCGCCTCGGCCACGGTCTCCTGCAGCTCTTTGCGGTTTTCGGTGAAGAGGGCCACCAGCATGTGGTTGTACACTCGCGACACATTCTCCATGGTGCTCACAGCCGACTGCGTGCAGTTGATGAGCACGTCCTCGGGCTTGTCGGTGGCTTTGATAAGAGGCTTGGCGTCGTCGTCGCTCTTCTTCTTGCCGCCCACAATGCGGTTGGTCATGGCGTAGGCGCAGGCCAGCACTATCACTGCCAATGCCCACCAGTGGCCCCACATGAGCAGCGTGGCCAGCAGGAACGACACGCAGAAGGCTATGAGGGCGGTGATGAACCAGCCCATAATCACCACCATCACGCCGCTTATGCGGTACACGGCGCTGTCGCGGCCCCAGGCGCGGTCGGCCAGCGACGAACCCATGGCCACCATAAACACCACGTAGGTGGTGGACAGCGGCAGCTTAAACGAGGTGCCGATGCAGATGAGGATGGCTGCCGACGCCAGGTTGACCACGGCGCGGATCTTGTCGTAGTTGCTCTCGCCGCGCTCCTCGGGAGGCAGCGGAATGAAGCGGCGGTTGATGGCGTCGATCCAGCTGTTGGGCAGCACGCGCTTGTAGCTGTTGTTGAGGCTCACCGAGGCGCGCACCAGCATGCGCGAGAATGGGGTGGAGTTGAACCGCTCGTCCTCGTCGTGCTGCGAGGCCAGCGTCAGCTCGGTCTGCGACACGCGCCAGGCGTCTTTCGAGAAAAACAGCGTCACGGCCATTATCACGCCGGCCGCCAGCAGAAACCACGTGTTGGCTGCCTTGGGGTCGGCCAGGCCGCCCATCATCATGTTCATGTCGCCGCTGTCCATGGCCAGGCGGTAGCTGTCAAATCCGGCCAGAGGCACACCAATGAAGTTCACAAGGTCGTTGCCGGCAAAGGCCAGGGCCAGGGCAAAGGTGCCGCTCAATATGGTAATCTTCAGGATGCTCACCTTCATCAGTTGCAGCACCCACAGCAGGGCCGAGGCGGCAATCCAGGCCACCAGCAGCACCATCATTATATTGTCCTTTACAAACGCGTCGAAGCCGTCGGTGAGCAGGCCTGAGCTCTTCAGGCCCTTGAACAGGGCGAAGTAGATGATGCCCACAATGGCGATGCCGCACCACAGCGCGCCGTAGCGCTTAAGCTGCTTGGCATAGCGGAAGGTGAATATCAGGCGCGAGAAGTACATCACCACCGAGCCCACTATGAACGAGAGCACCACCGACACCAGTATGGCCGAAATCATGCCCAGAGCCTTGCCGCCGTTCACAAACTGGTCGAAGCTGGCCAGCGTCAGGCCCGAGTCGGCATACACCTTGAAGGCCGTCACGGCGCAGGCCGAGCCCAGCAGTTCGAATATCATGCTCACCGTGGTGGATGTGGGCAGGCCCAGCTTGTTGAAGCCGTTTAGCAGCACCACGTCGGTGAGCATCACGCCCGCATACAGATACATAATGTCGGAGAAGGTGAACATTTCGGGGTGGAACACGCCCGTGCGGGCCACCTCCATCATGCCGTGCGAGGTGAGCACGCCCACCAGTATGCCGCATGCGGCCACGGCGAGAATCACGTTAAACGACGCCACTTTCGAGCCGAGCGATGAGTTGAGGAAGTTGATGGCGTCGTTCGACACACCCACCACCAAGTCTACCACCGCCAGCAGGGCGAGAATCACTAAGATGACCGTGAAAATAGGATCCATAGTTTTTTCTTTTTTAGGGGTTGTTAGTTTTTTGTGTTGTTATAATTCGCTTGTATCATATATCTCACTTGTGCAGCGTAAATGTGAACTCCAAGCCGCCGCGGCTGGCGTTGCGCACGCTAATCGAGCCGTGGTGGAACAGCACCGCGTTTTTCACAATGGCCAGGCCCAGACCCGTGCCGCCCATGGCGCGCGAGCGTCCCTTGTCCACGCGGTAGAACCGCTCAAACAGGCGCGGCAGGTGCTCCTCGGGCACGCCTATGCCGTTGTCGGCAAAGGTGAACTTGTAGTGGTCGGCCGTCTGCTCGGCCAGCGTCACCGTCACGTCGCGGCCTCCGCTGTAGTTAAACGCGTTCACAAACAGGTTGCGGAATATCGACTCCACCAGCGACGCGTTGCCCCTGATGTGCACCTCGCCGGGCACGTCGATGTGTATGCGCATCTGGCGCTCGGGCGGATACACCTTCATGTCGGCCGCCACGCGCTCTATTATCTCCTTCACATCCACATCGTTGAGCCCTATGCGGTCGGGCGCGTCGCTGATGCGCGTAATGGTCGAGAGGTCGTTCAGCAGCGAGCACATCCGCTTCACGTTGGCATAGGCCGTGTCGGTCAGCTCCTGGCGCATCTGCGGGGTGAGGGCCTCGCCGCTGGTCTCGATGGTCTCGAGGCAGGCCTGAATCACATGCACGGGGGTCTTGAACTCGTGGCTGATGTTGTTGGTCAGCTCATGCTTTATGCGGTTTTTCTCGCGCTGCTCGAATATGGCCTTGCGCAGACTCTTGTCGCGCTCCTGCGCGGCCTCCTTCATAATCTTGTAGAGGTTCACAATGTGGCTGCTGATGTCGCCCAGCTCGTCGTCGGGAAAGCTGCGCGTGTCATAGCCGCTGATGTCGCCAAACTCGGCCTCGTTGGCAAAGTCGCGCAGTTTCTTAATGCTGCGGCTTATGCTGCGGGCCGCCATCCATGCTATTATGGTCATGATAATGGCGATGGCCACTATCAGATAGCTGTCGGCCGAGTCCACGCGCAGCATCTCAAGCAGCGAGTGGGTGTAGGGCAGCGCGCTGCGCACCACCACGCCCTGGCCGCGGGTGGCCGAATAGAAGTATTCTCGCGAGTCGGTCGACGACAGGCGCCGCGTGGTGTAGCCGTGGCCCTGCGCCATGGCCTCGCGAAACTCCTTGCGGTTGCTGTGGTTGGCCATCACGCTGTCGGCGTTGGTGTCGAATGTCACCCGGCCGCTGGGGTCAATCACCGAGATGCGCAGCGAGTCGCGCGCCGGCGCCAGCGATTGCACCAGCCCGGGCGTCACCTTGCCGCCGTCGGCCAGATGCTCTATCACGCGGGCGTTCACCATTTGCAGGCGGCTGTCGAGACTCATCACCTTGAATTCGCTCTCGCGCGTGTATTGCAGCATGAAAAACGCCAGCGTCAGTGTCCAGGTGAAGAACACTATCATCAAAAACAGGCGCGTCTGCACATTAATGATTCGTCGTGAAGCCATATCCGTAGCCAAGTTTGGTTTCTATATGACGGCCATAGCGGCCAAGCTTTTTGCGCAGGCGGTTGATGTTAACATCAATCGTGCGGTCGATCACATACACATCGTCGGCCCACACCGCAGTCAGGATGTCGGCGCGCGAGAAAATGCGGTCGGGGCTGCCCATCAGGAAGGCCAGCAGGTCAAACTCCTTGCGCGTGAGCTGCACCGGGTTGCCGTCGGTGGTGCAGGTGCGCTGCTTCAGACTCAGCTCAAGGCCCTCAAACTTCAGCGTCTCGGCCGCGTCGAGGGCGCCGGTGCGGTTGAGCACGCTCTTCACGCGCGCCAGCAGCTCCTTCATCGAAAAAGGCTTTTTGATGTAGTCGTCGGCACCCGAGGCGAAGCCCTGCAGCAAGTCGTCCTCGCCGCTCTTGGCCGTGCAGAAAATTATGGGCACATGCTTCTGCCCCTCAGTGGCGCGCATGTGCTGCGCCAGCTCAAACCCGCTCATGCCGCCCATCATCACATCGAGCAGCACCAGATTGTAGGAGCCGAGCTTCAGCTTCAGCGCGTCTTCGGCCGAGAGAGCCGTGTCCACCTGATAGCCGGCCATTTCAAGGTTCATCTTCAGAACCAGGCAAATCGACTCCTCGTCGTCAACCACCAGAATTTTCGGAGTTAGTGTCATAACAAATGATAAGTGTTAAAACCGTTGTTTTTTGTTCTACGCTGCAAAACTATGGCATTTTTCCCCAACCATTATAACAATGCCGTAACATTTGTAACAACTGTTACATTTTTTCAGAAAACACGCGCCGGCCCAGCAACCGTTGGGGTGCTGGGCCGGCGCGTAATGACATATCGTGGGGATGGGCGGGGTTAGGGTTGGGGGGTGGCGTCGTCTATGGCGTCGTAGGTCTGGTAGAGGAAGTCGTTGTAGGGGAAACGCTTGGTGTGCACGGCTTTGGCCTTCTCGTAGATGAGGCGCTTCAGTTCCTCGATGTTTTCGCGCTTCTTGGCCGAGATGAACACGCAGTTGTGCCCAAGGCGCGCCATCCACGTCTGGCGCAGCTCCTCGAGTGGTATGTTCTCGCGCTGGCGCGGGGTGAGGTCGTCTTCGTCTTTCTCCACATAGGTGAACTGGTCGATTTTGTTAAACACCACTATCACCTCTTTGTCGCCAGCGCCGCACACCTCCTGCAGGGTGCGGTTCACCACCTCTATCTGCTCCTCAAACTGCGGGTGGCTTATGTCCACCACGTGAATCAGGATGTCGCTGTCGCGCACCTCGTCGAGGGTGGTCTTGAACGACTCCACAAGGTGGGTGGGCAGCTTGCGAATGAAGCCCACGGTGTCGGTCAGCAGGAAGGGCAGGTTTTCTATCACCACCTTGCGCACTGTGGTGTCGAGCGTGGCAAACAGCTTGTTTTCGGCAAACACCTCGCTCTTGCTCAGCAGGTTCATCAGCGTCGACTTGCCCACGTTGGTGTATCCCACCAGGGCCACGCGCGTGAGTTTGCCGCGGTTTTTGCGCTGAATGGTCTTCTGCTTGTCCCAGTTGGCCAGCTTCTGCTTGAGCAGCGCAATTTTGGTCTTCACAATTCGGCGGTCGGTCTCAATCTGCTCCTCACCGGGGCCGCGCATGCCAATGCCGCCCCGCTGGCGCTCGAGGTGGGTCCACATGCCCGTCAGTCGCGGCAGCAGATACTGGTATTGCGCCAGCTCCACCTGCATCTTGGCATTGGCCGTTTGCGCCCGCTTGGCAAAGATGTCCAGAATCAGGCTTGTGCGGTCGAGCACCTTCACCCGCGTGGCCTTTTCGATAAAGCTCACCTGCTTGGGCGTGAGGTCGTCGTCAAATATCACCAGACTTATGTCGTTGTCTTCCACATAGGCCGCTATCTCTTCCAACTTGCCTTTGCCCACAAACGAGGTGCTGTTGGGGGCCTGGCACTTCTGCACAAACTTCTTCACCGTCACCGCTCCCGCGGTGTCGGCCAGAAAAGCCAGCTCGTCCAGATATTCCTTGGCGCGGGCCTCGTTCTGCTCCGGAGTCACGAGGCCCACCAGCACGGCGCGCTCCTCGGTGGCCATGCTTATGGTTTGTTTCTTGTCGTCGAGTAATCCCATCTTATGCAATAAATATGATTTAAGTTGACACGCCAGGCGTTACTGCTCGGCCACGCCCAGACGGCGCTTCACGTCGGCCGTGAGGTCAACCGCGTCGGGGCCCTGATACACCACAGGTGTCGCCGACACGTCGAGCACATAGGTGTAGCCGCCTTCGCTGCCCGCTGCGGCCACCGCTGCGCGAATCTTCTCGTAGATGGGCGCCTGCAGACTCTCGCGGCGCTTGTCGAGATCGGCCTTGGCGTCGGCCACAAACTGCTTGATGCGGTCGTCGTTTTGCTGAATCTCCTGCATGCGGCGCTCCTTGATGGTGGCAGGCGTGTCGCCGTCGGCCGAAATCGCTTGGAAGTCGGCATACTTTTGGTTGAACTCCGTCTCCAGCCGCTTGTATTCAGCCTGATATTTTCCGCTTGCCGTCTGCAGGGCGGCATCGGCGGCAGCCGTTTCGGGCATAGCCTTGAACACCTCCTGCACATTCACGGTGGCAATCCGCATTTGCGCCACAGCGCACAGCGGCAGTAGCAGCGCGGCAGCCATGGCCGCAATCAATCGTCGTGTCATATATATATTATGTATAAAGTAAGTTCTTGTTTATCTGATGCAAAGATAGTGCAAACCGCGCGCAAAGCATCAAGCTTGCTTGAATGTTTTGCCGAGGTGCCGCCTATCTTCTGCAAAGATAGTGCAAATCACCCAAAATCAGCAAACCTCCCCGCCGCTCTTTTCGATAAATGGCTGAAATTAACTGAAAATCAGTAGGTTAGATGTAGGGACGCGGCATGCCGCGTCCGACGGGCGTAGCCCACTGGTCACACGTGTGGACCACAAAATTTTGCGGTTACAATTTGCATTGTGGCGTCGGACGCGGCATGCCGCGTCCCTACGGTAATCGGTTGTAAATCAATATTTTATTTATGTGCAACACCGCCCGATTGGGGATAAAAAAAGAGAAATCCGTGCGTTGTCACACGAATTTCTCAGTTACTTTCGGGTGAGATATGGGACTCGAACCCACGACCTTCGGAACCACAATCCGACATTCTAACCAGCTGAACTAATCTCACCATCTGGTTTTAACGACTGCAAAGGTAGAACAAATTTTCCACCTCTGCAAGTATCGCCATAAAAAAACGCCTATATTTTTTTCGTCATTTGCCATTTGCTGCCTCGCGGCGTCTGCACTTGTGCTCGTTTGTGGGACGTTTGGCATTGGGGTGCCTGCGTCGGCATGAGCCGGCCAGGGAACAGCCGGCGCACTCCATACGGCCCTGGCGTGCGCGGCGGCGCACACGCAACAGGGCCCGCAGGGCTGCCCACACGGCGGCGGCCACCACTGCGGCCACGGCTATCCACTGCACTGTGAGGCTCATGGCTTGAGGTTTAGGGCCGCCATCACGCGGCGGAATTCGAGTTCGAAGTTGGGTGTCAGCACGCCTTTGCCCATGGCGCCGAGAATCTCGGCCACGGTCCAGAATCGGCCGTCGTCAATCTCCTCGGGGTCGTAGTCGAAGCTGGTGCGGCTGCTCACGGTGTAGTAGGCGTTCACCAGTTCGCTCTCCACGGCGCTGTCGAACACATAGTTGAACAAATGCACTGGCTCGAAGTCGGTGAGGCCTATCTCCTCGCGCACCTCGCGGCGCAGGGCCTGCTCAATGGTCTCGCCATAGTCCACGTGTCCGCCCACCGAGGTGTCCCAGCGGTTGGGCTGAATGCGCTTGGTGTGCGAGCGCTTTTGCAAATACAGTTCGCCGGCGGGGTTGAACACGTGCAGGTGCACCACGGGGTGCAGCAGGCGGCTGCCCGAGTGGCACTCAGCCCGCGTGGCCTTGCCCACCACGTGGCCTTCGGGGTCTACTATGGGAAAAATTTCGCTGTCCATGTCTGGTTATGCTGTTTTTATTGTTTCTTGTCTTTTTTGAAGTACTTTTCCACAAGGGTGCGCAGCTTGGCGGGAGTCAGGGTGGGGGCATACTGGTCAAACGGCAGCAGCATGCGGCACCCCGAGGCATACTCGCTGCACCCGTAGGCCGTGCGCCCCTTCACCAGGTGGCCCTTGCCGCACACGGGGCACGGTATCTCCTCTATCGACTTGATGCGCGGGCGGCGCGGCTTCTTGGCCGCGGCGGCGCCGGCCGGCTTCTTGGGCTTGTCGTCTTCCACCACAATGTTGGTGCCGCTGTGGTCGCGCAGCACGGTCAGCACTATTTCGCTCACCATCTGCTTCAGCTCGTCGATGAACTGCTGGGCGGCAAACTCGCCGCGCTCAATTTTGCGCAGCTTGTTTTCCCACAGACCGGTGAGCTTGGCGCTCTTCAGCAGAGGGTCTTTGATGGTGTCGATGAGCTGCATTCCGGCCGGGGTGGGCACAAGGCTCTTGCGCTCTTTGCGTATGTAGTGGCGCTTAAACAGCGTCTCGATGATGGCCGCGCGCGTCGATGGGCGACCGATGCCGTTTTCCTTCATGGCGTCGCGCAAGGCCTCGTCGTCAACCAGTTTGCCGGCCGTCTCCATGGCGCGCAGCAGCGTGCCCTCGGTGTAGAGCTTGGGCGGCTGGGTGGCCTTCTTGGCCAGCGACGGCTTGTGGGGGCCGCTCTCGCCCTTCACCATGGGCGGCAGCACGCCGCTTGCGTCGTCGCCGTCTTTGGCGTCTTTTGCGCCGGCATACACGGCTCGCCAGCCCTCGTTCTCTATTTGCTTGCCGGTGGCCTTAAACTCATGGCCGTTGATGTCGGCCATCACTGTGGTGGCCAGGAATTGGCAGTCGGGATAGAAGGCTGCGATGAAGCGCTTGGCCACGAGGTCGTACACCAGTTTCTCGTCGCGCGACAGGGCGGCGCGCACGGGGTCGACGTTGGTGGGGATGATGGCGTGGTGGTCGGTGACCTTTGAGTTGTCGAACACCTTTTTGCTCTTCGGAATTTTGCCCGCCAGCACGGGCGCTGCCAGTGGCGCGTAGGGCGACATGGCCTTGAGTATGCCAGGCACCTTGGGGTAGATGTCGTCGCTCAGGTAGGTGGTGTCGACGCGCGGATAGGTGGTCACCTTTTTCTCGTAGAGGCTTTGAATCAGCTTCAGCGTCACGTCGGCCGAGAACGAGAACTTCTTGTTGCACTCCACCTGCAGGCTGGTGAGGTCGAACAGCCGCGGCGGAGCCTCGCGCCCTTTCTTGGCCGTGATCGACGTCACGGTGAGCGGCGCTTCCCTGATGCTCTCGAGCACGGCCTGCGCATCGGCCTCGGTAGGGTAGCGGCCCTTGGTGGAATTGAATGTGGCGCCGCGGTAAAGGGTTTTTATCTCCCAGTAGTCTTGCGGCACAAAGTTGTCGATTTCGCGCTGGCGGGCCACTATCAGGGCCAGGGTGGGGGTCTGCACGCGGCCTATCGACAGCACGTTGCGCGACTGCGCATATTGCAGCGTGTAGAGCCGCGTGGCGTTCATGCCCAGCATCCAGTCGCCTATGGCGCGCGACAGGCCGGCGAAATACAGGTTGTTGAAGTCGCTGCCGGGCTTCAGCTGCCCGAAGCCCTCGCGTATGCTCTCGTCGGTGAGCGACGAAATCCACAGCCGCCTCACGGGCGCACGGCACTCGGCCTTCTGGTACACCCACCGCTGAATCAGCTCGCCCTCCTGCCCGGCATCGCCGCAGTTTATCACCTCGTCGGCGCCGGCAATCAGGCTCTTTATCACGCCAAACTGGCGCTTGTATCCGTCGTTGTCGATCAGTTTTATGCCAAAGCGCTGCGGCACCATGGGCAGCGCGCCCAGACTCCAGCGCCGCCACAGGTCGGTGTAGTCGGCTGGCTCCTTGAGTTCGCACAGGTGGCCGAAGGTCCATGTCACCTGGTAGCCGTTGCCCTCATAGTAGCCGTCGTGGCGGTCGGTGGCGCCAAGAATGGCGGCGATGTCGCGCGCCACGCTCGGTTTCTCGGTGACGCACACTTTCATTGGTCGTCCTCCTCTCCCAGCCTCATGCGTTTGGCCTCGTCCCACAGCGCGTCCATCTCGGCCAGGGTCAGCTCGTTGATGCGGCGGCCCTGGCTGCTGGCTGCCGCCTCGATGTGGTTGAAGCGGGCGGTGAACTTGCGGTTGGTGCGCTCAAGGGCGTTGTCGGGGCGCACGCCGTAGAGGCGCGCCGCGTTGACCACCGAAAACAGCAGGTCGCCAAACTCCTTCTCGCGGTCGGCCTCGTGGCCGTCCACAAGTTCGCATTCCACCTCGCCGGCCTCTTCGCGCACCTTGGCCCACACGTCTTCTTTGCACTCCCAGTCAAATCCCACGCTGGCCGCCTTCTCCTGTATGCGCTCGGCCTTGATGAGCGACGGCAGCGAGCGGGGCACTCCGCCCAGCACGGTCTTGTTGCCGCCCTTTTCGCGCAGCTTTATCTCCTCCCACGTCTCGCCGCCCTCGGCAGCGCTGGGCGCGCCGGCGTAGATGTGGGGGTGGCGGAACACGAGCTTCTCGCGCACGGCGTTGCACACGTCGGCAAAGCCAAACTGCCCTTTCTCTTCGGCAATGCAGGCATACAGCAGCACGTGCATCAGCACGTCGCCCAGTTCCTTTTTAATGGCTTCGGGGTCGCCGCCCATCAGGGCGTCGGCCAGCTCCATGGCCTCTTCGATGGTGTTGGGGCGCAGGCTCTCGTAGGTCTGCGCCGAGTCCCACGGGCACCGCTTGCGCAGTGTGCGCACCACCTCCATAAGGCTCTTCAGCGCCTCAAGGGCGCTACTGCTGTTGCTGCTTGCTTCCATTGGCTTTATAGTTGTTTAGTCCTTTGTTAAGGAAGTCGATGAATTTGTCCACGTTCTCGTCATACACCGCCGGGCCCGACATCAGCTGCCCCTGGGCGTCGAGCACCACATAGTAGGGCTGCGAGTTGGCTCCGAACTTCGAGCGCTGCAGATAGCTCCACAGGTCGCCGTAGGTGTCGAGCTCCACTTGGCGGCCGTTCTCCTCCACAAACATCGGCTGCGGCATGGCCTTTTTGTCGTCCACCATCAGCTTTATGGTCACGAAGTCGCGGGCTATGGCCGACTTCACCTGGTCTTTGTCGAGCACGGCGCCGTCCATTTTGCGGCAGTTCACGCAGCCGTAGCCCGAGAAGTCGAGCAGCACGGGCTTGCCGGCACGGGCCGCGGCGCGCATGCCCTGCTCGTAGTCGGCATACTGGGCCTGCTCCTCGCCATACAGGTTGAAGTCCTGGGTGCTGAGCGGCGGCACAAACGCGCTGGTGGCGCGCAGCGGAGCGCCCCACAGCCCGGGCACCAGATAGGCGGTGAAGGCCAGCGATGCCAGCGCCAGCATAAAGCGCGTCACGCCCACGCCGCTCTGGCGCGGCTCGCCGTCGCTCTTGAAGCGGAACACGCCCAGCAGATACAGCCCCAGCAGGCCGAATATGGCTATCCACAGCGCCAGAAAGGTCTCGCGGTCGAGCAGGTGCCAGCCGTAGGCAAGGTCGGCCACCGAGAGGAATTTGAGCGACAGCGCCAGCTCGATGAAGCCCAGCACCACCTTCACGGTGTTGAGCCAGCCGCCCGACTTGGGCAGCCGCTTAAGCACCGACGGAAACATGGCGAAGAAGCTGAACGGAATGGCCAGCGCCAGCGCAAACGCGCCCATGCCCACGGCGGGGCCCGCCATGCTGCCCATGGTGGCCGCCTCCACCAGCAGCGTGCCAATTATTGGGCCCGTGCAGGAGAACGACACTATCACCAGCGTGAATGCCATGAAGAAAATGCTCAGCAGGCCGGTGGTGCGCTCGGTGGCGCTGTCGAGCCTGTTGCTCCACGACGACGGCAGCGTGATTTCAAACGCGCCGAAAAACGACACCGCAAACACCACCAGCAGCAGGAAAAACACCACATTGCACACCGCATTGGTGGCAATGGCGTTGAGCTCGCTCGCGCCATACACGGCGGTCACCGCCAGTCCCAGAGCCAGATATATCACTATTATCGACACGCCATATATGGCCGCATTGCGCACACTCTTGGCGCGCCCGCCGCTTTTCTTCAGGAAGAAGCTCACCGTCATGGGTATTATGGGCCACACACACGGGGTGAGCAGCGCCAGCAGGCCGCCGCCAAAGCAGGCCGCGAATATATACCACAGCGAGGCCGCGTTGCCGCTCTCACCGCCGCCATCGCCGGCCGCCGCCTTCACAGGCGCCCACAGCTGGTCTTGGCTCACGCTGTCGGATGCCGTTACAGCCGCCGTCGCTGGCTGTGCGGAACTGGCGGTGTCGGCCGTGGCCGCAGTCTGGGCCGAAGCCGCTGCGGCTGTGCCGCTAAAACTGAACGGCTCCTTGGCCGGCGACGAGCACTGAGTGTCGTTGCAGCTCATATAGCCCACATTGCCCCTTATCGAGTAGTTGGCGGCAGTCACCGTGAACCGCTGCGTCAGCGTCACGCTGCCAGTCCACCAGCTCAAGTCCACGCCAAAGTTGGGGTCGTGGTGGCGCTGCGGCTTGCGGTCGGGTTTCAGTCCGCCGTCCAACTTCACCCCCTTCAGCTCCTTCCAGTCAACACTGGTGGGCACGGGGCCGTCGGCAACAGCCTCGGTGGAATACATGTGCCAGCCATCGTCGATCGAGGCCGTGAACGAAATCACACCATGAGAGTCGTCAGTCATCTTAATGGCCGACTTCCACTTCACAGGATTCACAATTTGGGCCACAGCACCCGCTACACACAGCAGGCAGGCAGCCGATATCATAAAGAGTCGTTTCATCATATTCATATTAATATTAGATGTGCAAAATTAGTGCAAACCGAGCGCACTGCCAAAAAAATGACCTCGCTCAATTTTTTTGCAGAGCCGAGTCACCGCCGAATTTATGAAAAAATCTCAGAAGATAGCGTTGTGTTATATTTATGTAATACACATTAAATCAGTGCGTTGGCTGTAGGGACGCGGCATGCCGCGTCCGACTGGCGTAGCCCGCACTGCCAACCACACTGCCAACCACACACCACCCATACATCCACCAAATCATCAACCCCACCCAATGTCAAAAAAACGGCCGCAAACACCAATGTATTAGTAAATTCCCGTCGGACGTGGCATGCCACGTCCCTACACTAATTGACTGATAATCAGCTGTAAATTTCGGTGCGCGGTGTGCCATGCCCGCATATGCTGTGGTGGAAAAAAAGAAAGGTTCCACATTCGAAGAATGCGGAACCTTGTTGGAGGTCACTAGCGGATTCGAACCGCTGTGCCCGGTTTTGCAGACCGGTGACTAAACCACTCATCCAAGCGACCATCAGTTGCGTTTTGCGTTGGCAAAGTTACCGCTTGTTTTTGACTTGTGCAACTTTTGCCGCATGTTTTTGCCACATTTTTTGTTTCGCGCGGAAAATGGAAACGGCAATAGAGACAAATTAAGACAAAAACGGAGTTGACTTTCATCAGAGATAGCCACCCCAAAAATTGTCTCTATTGTCGTTATAAAACGTGCGGATATGAAAAAGCCGGGGTCGGCACAGTGCCGCTCCGGCTTTTTGCAGATATAATTGTTATTAATTAATGGGGACGTAGTGAATGATGTGTGTGGTTACATCTTGTCGGTGCCCTCCACCAGCTGGCCCATGGCATACACGCTGCGCAGGTTCAGCTCGTCGTCGAGCAGCAGCAGGTCGGCGTCTTTGCCGCGCTGCAGCGAGCCCTTGCGGTCGTAGATGCCCATGATGCGGGCCGGAGTCTCCGATGCCATGCGGCAGGCGTCGTTCAGCGGGATGCCGGCAATGTTCACGGCGGTGCGGATCAGGCGGTCCATGGTGGCGATGCTGCCGGCCAGGGCCGAGCGGTCGCTCAGTTTGCACACACCGTCTTCAATAATCACGCGCGGGTCGAATGCCTCCTTGCTGTCGCTTGCGGTCACTGCCAGGGCGTCGGTGATGAGCGCGGTGCGCTCCACACCCTTGGTGCGGTAGATGAGTTGCAGAATGGGGGCGGGCACGTGGATGCCGTCGGTGATCATCTCCACCGTCATGCGCTCCATCAGATACACGCTCTCCACAGTGCCGGCATGCTTGAACTCGCGCACGTTGTGGAATCCGGGCATGGCGTTGTAGAAGTGTGTGGCGTGGCTGTAGCCGGCCTCGTAGGCGGCCTTCACGTCGTCGTAGGTGGCTGCCGTGTGGCCTATGGCGGCCAGCACACCCTTGCTCACGATGTAGCGGCCCATCTCAATGGCGCCGGGCAGCTCGGGAGCCACGTCCCAGCGGCGCAGGCAGCTGTAGTCTTCCACTATGTGCTTGTATTCCTTGGGGTCGGGGTTGCGGATGATTTCGGGCATCTGCGCGCCGGCCTTCTTGGGGTTGAAGTAGGGGCCCTCGAGGTGCAGACCCATGATGGGGCTGCCCGGCTCCTTCATCAGCTCGTCGCAAGTGGCGCAGGCGTCTTCAATCATTTTCAGCGTCGACGACGACAGGGTGGGGAAGATGGCTGTGGTGCCGTGCTTCATGTGGGCCTGTGCGGCCACCTTGAAGGCCTCGGCCGTGCCCTCCATGAAGTCGCGTCCGCCGCCGCCGTGGCAGTGCAGCTCAATGCCGCCGGGCACCACGTGCATGCCGCGCGCGTCAACGGTTTTCTCGGCCTTGGGCTCGATGTTGCTGCCTTTGCGTATCTCCACTATGCGGCCGCCGTCCATCAGCACGCTGCCTCCGCATATCCATCCTTCAGGAGTAAGGATGTGACCATTGTAAATTTGAGTCAACATAGGGTGTTATCGTTGTTTTTGTAATTAGTTTTCGTGCAGTTGTTATCTACTGCGGCAAAGGTAGTGGGTTTTGTGTTACGATAGCACGCGGTGTAACGTGTTTTTTGAATTATTGACACTTTTTCAGCCTTTGCCCGCGGCGCGCATGGACAAAAAATCGGCGCGGCAATGCCTTTTTCTGCTGTGTGAAAGAAGCATTGCCGCGCCGTGTGGTGGCGTTGTTATTTCTTGCTTACTTTGTTGTAGCGCTTGTTGAGGCCCTCAACCACCTCGTTGGTCACGTCAAACTTGGGGTCGGCATACAGGGTGGCCGATTTCAGCAGCACCATGTCGAAGCCCTTCTCCTTGGCATACACCTTAAGGTAGTTGCTGATGGAGTCTTGCAGCTGGCGGCTGTTCTGGGCATACTCGCTCTGGATGCTCTGCTGCATCTTGCCAAGATAGGTCTGGGCGTCGCTCTGCATCTTTTGCAGCTTGGCCTGGTCGCTGTTGAAGCTCTCCTGGGTGAGGTATTGGTTGTTCTTATATTTCTGCTGCATTGTGCTGCCAAACTTGTTGATTTCGGTGCTGCGCTGCTGCTGGGCGGCGTCGAGCTGGTTCTGGCGGCGGAGCATGCTCTCGTTGAGGTCCTTGGCCAGATTGTATTTTTCCATAATGGTGTCGCCGTCAACGTAGCGGATGGTCATAGCCTGCTCGGTGGCTCCCTGGGGCAGGCTTTGCTTGGCGGGTTCTTGCTTCTTCTCGTTGCATGAGCCGAGCGTAAGCGCGGCTGCAAGGGCAAAAACTGTGAGATGTTTGTAGTTCATATCTATATGTAAAGTGTATTGTGTTATTAATCGTTAGTTAGCTGTTGTAAAACTCGCTGTCGCGCGGGCAGCTTATGCCGCGGCTGCGCATGCTGGGGTTGTCGTGGATGTGCGTGTTGGGAAACCGGCCGCCCTTCACAAAGAATATCTTCACGCCCAGCAGCACCACAGCCACCCCCACAAGCACGACCGCCAGGCCTGCCAAAAGCAGTATGTCGAGTGATATAGTCATTAGCTTTTCACAAATTTCTATGCAAATATATGAAACCTTTGCGAGTTTTCCACCTATTTCAAATTATTTTCGTAACTTAGCGAGTGAAATGTTAACTATTTAACATTAGTTTAATCCAAACAACGCTAACTAACGTTTAACGTTCTAAATATATTAGAAATTATGACAATTAAAGACTTGAAACCGGCTTTGGTCTGGAACATCTTCGACCAGATTACAAAGGTGCCGCGTCCCTCTAAGAAGGAAGGCAAAATGCGTGAGTTCCTCGTTGATTTCGCCAAGAAGCACAACCTCGAGTGCAAGACCGACGAAATAGGCAATGTGGCCATCTTCCGTCCCGCAGCCCCTGGCTACGAAAACGCCAAGAAGGTGGTGCTGCAAGGCCACATGGACATGGTGTGCGAGAAAAACAAGGACGCCAAGCACGACTTCGACAAAGATCCCATCGAGACCATAGTTGAAGGCGACTGGGTGCGCGCCAACGGCACCACTCTGGGCGCCGACGACGGCATCGGCGTGGCCGGCGCGCTGGCTGCGCTCATCGACCCCGACCTCAAGGTGGGCCCGCTGCAGGGCTTCTTCACCGTTGACGAGGAGACCGGCCTCACCGGCGCAAGCAACGTGGGCGAGGGCATGCTCAGCGGCGACTACCTGCTCAACCTCGACAGCGAGGACGACGGCGTGATCACCATGGGCTGCGCCGGCGGCATCGACACCGTGGCCACCTACACCTACAAGCCCGTGGCTGCTCCTGCCGGTTATGTGTTCTTTAAGGTCGACCTGTCGAAGCTGCAGGGCGGACACTCGGGCAGCGACATCAACGCCGGACGCGCCTGCGCCACCAAGCTCATTGTGCGCCTGCTGTGGGACATCAAGCAGACCCACGACCTGGCTCTGGCCAAGATCGACGCCGGCAACCTGCGCAACGCCATCGCCTATGAGGCCCACGCAGTGTTTGGCATCAAGGCCGAGGACAAGGAGGCTGTGTCGGTGCTCTTCAACACCTTCGTGGCCGACGTGAAGAACGAATACAAGCTCGTGGAGCCCGACATGGAAATCAAGATTGAGAGCGTCGACACTCCCGCCGAGGTCATCGACAAGGAGTCGGCCTATGCCATAATCAACTCGGTGTATGTGGCACCTCACGGAGTGCTCTCGATGAGCCTCGACATCGACGACCTGGTGGAGACTTCTACCAACCTCGCCAGCATCAAGATGAAGGAAGGCAACAAGGTGGTGGTCACCACCTCGCAGCGCAGCGCTGTGGAGAGCCGCAAATATGACGCCGCACACCGCGTGGAGCAGGCCTTCAAGCTGGGCGGCGCCGAGGTTACACACACTCAGGGCTATCAGGGCTGGGAGCCCAACCTCGACAACAAGATTCTTAAGACTGCCGTCGACGCATGGGAGCGCCTTTATGGCGTTAAGCCCGTGGTCAACGCCATCCACGCAGGTCTGGAGTGCGGCCTCTTCCTCAAGGTGTGCCCGCACATGGACATGATTTCGTTCGGCCCCACTCTGCAAGGCGTGCACTCGCCCAAGGAGCGCTGCCACATCCCCGCTGTGCAGAAGTTCTGGGACTTCATCGTGGAAATCCTTAAGACTGTTGCCAACGAGAAGTAACAGCCACATAAGCAAGTCAACATCGTGCCCGCCCCGGCGAGGGCGAGGCTCAGCTCTATAAGGTCTGGGGCCAAACAAGTGCGCTGCATCGCCACGCGCGCTTGCTTGGCCTCACCTTTTTTCATTAAACAAACGCCACACATTATGAAATACTACAAAGAATTGCAACGCATATTGCCCGCCGGCCTCGCGCTGGTGGCCATAGCCGCCTTTGCCGGCAGCCTGGAGCCAGCCGACACCGCCAATGTTGAAAACGCCGCTACGCAGCGGCTCGAGGCCAGCCATCACGACCTCACCGAAGACGACTTCCCCGACTCGGCCTCCGACCGCTATTCGCGCCTCACCGAACTCGACTACCGCAAGGTGGCCGACGAGTTGGGCGTGGAGGTGGCCGCCATCAAGGCCCTGGCCAAGATAGAGGCAGGCAACGCGGGCTTCGTGGCCCCGGGCAAACCGGTGATCAACTTCGACCTCACCGTGTTTCGCCAGATGCTGCGCCGCAGCGGCATTTCGCTGGCCGAGGCGCGCCGCAAGGCGCCGGTGGCCTTCGCCGGAGTCAACGTGCGCCGCTATGGCTCATATGGCGCCGCCCAGCATGCCCGCCTGCGCTCGGCTTCGGCCGTGAGCCGCGAGGTGGCCTACAAGTCCACCTTCTGGGGCATGTTCCAGATAGGCGGCTTCAACTACCGCCAGTGCGACTGCTCGTCGGTGTTTGAGTTTGCCAAACTCATGAGCCAGAGCGAGGCCATGCAGCTCGAGTTGTTTGCCCGCTTCATCCGCGCCAACAACCTTGTGCGCTACGTCCGCGCCCACAACTGGTATGCCTTCTCCAAGGCCTACAACGGCGGCCGTGTGGTCAAGGGCTACGCCGCCCGCATGGCCCGCGAATACGCCCGCTTCAAGCGCTAATCCACAATAAGAATTATTTATTCCGACTATGAAACAAGACAATCGACGAGAATTCATCAAGCGTCTGGCCGCTTTGGTTGCAGCCGGTGTAGTGTCACCATCGTTGTTTTTCGGCGGCAGGGCTGAGGCATCGGCCAATCCTGAGCCTGTGGCTGGCGGACGTTGCGGCTCTTCCTACGAATGCTCTGGCGGCGGAGGCAAGTGTGGGTCTTCCTACGGGTGCGCTGGCTCGGGCCGCAGTTCGTCGGGTCAGGGCCGTTGCGGCTCTTCCTACGAGTGCTCCGGTGGTGGAGGCAAGTGCGGTTCCTCTTATGGCTGTGCTGGCTCGGGCCGCAGTTCGTCGGGTCAGGGCCGTTGTGGCTCTTCCTACGAGTGCTCCGGCGGTGGAGGCAAGTGCGGTTCGGCCTATAGCTGCGCCGGTGCTGGCGGTCGTTGCGGCTCTTCCTACGAGTGCTCAGGTGGCGGAGGCAAGTGTGGTTCGGCCTACAATTGTGCTGGCAGCTGATTATGAAGCATATGTTGCTTAAACTTCCGTCCGATGTGCAGCGGTTCACTCGTGGCGACAAGGTGATTTTCATCAACCCCGCTTTGCCCGCATGGGTGGTGACCAACGAATTGGGGGCAATGGTGCTGTCGCTATTCGATGGCACCGTTGATGCCCGTGGCGTGGCCGAGGTGGTGGCCGAGGCTCTGGGGCCGCAGTCACGCGGCAAAGTGCTCGACTTCTGCCAGCGGGTGGTGGACTCTGGCTTACTTAGCGAGCGTAGCGAACCGCTTCGCTCAGAACGACAGGACTTGCACAATGTGCATCTGTCGGTGTCGCGCGGCTGCAACCTACACTGTGTGTACTGCTATGCCGCCCAGCGCACCGAGGCCGCCCAGCCCGACCTTACACTCAGCGAGTGGCAGGGTGTGGTTGACGACCTCACAGACCGCTATCCCGACATCATGTTCACCATCACTGGCGGCGAACCGTTGCTCAGCCCACTGGCACTGCCTCTGGCCGAACACATTGCAGCCAAAGGATGCCGCACACTGTTGCTCACCAATGGACTGCTCGTCAGCGAGGACAATATTCAGCGCATAGCCAAAACGTTCAGCTTGGTCACACTTAGCATCGATGGCACCACTCGCCAGAGCCATGCAGCCACTCGCGGCGACAATCTTGAAGGCGTGCTTGCCGCTGCGCGCCTGCTCGAAAGCCATGGCGTTGACTACACCGTGTCGATGACCGTTACACGCTTAAATATTAATCAGGTTGAGCCCATGGCGCAGCGGTTTGGCGGGCGGCTTAACTATCAGCCCCTGTTTCCTGTCAGCGACTATTCTAACAGCCGTCTCTCTATCACCGGAGCCGAATATTATGCTGCGCTTAAGGCTGCGGCGGGAGTCAACCCGCTTTCATATTGCGAGTCAGCTCTCAGCCAAGCCTTGATCCATCCAGTGACCAAATGCTCTATTGCCGATGGCGAAATAAGCATATCACCTTCTGGCGATGTGTATCCGTGCCAGCTGCTTCATGTGCCTGAATTTCTTGCCGGCAATGTGCGCAGCCACTCCGTGCTGCACATCCTTGACCACTCAAGCGCCCTTGCCCGCTGTGCCGGCCTGCACGTTGATGCGCTACCCGACTGCTCGCGCTGCGCCATACGCTACATTTGCGGTGGGGCCTGCCGCGCACGCGGATATTATGAAACAGGCCATATCGAGCGGTCGGGGCGTTTTTGCGAATACGAGCTTAATGCGTTTCTCGATGGCATCGCCTCGATTTATTCCACCGACCTGCTTTAGCTGCCACGCAAGTGCAAAAAAAGAAAGCCCCGCTCTCACGAGTAGGACTCACATAATACTTATGAATAGAATCTGTATAGAAAAGTGCTATTATTATGCCGCAAAGTTCGTGAAAAATTATGGCATTACACAATGTTTGCCCCTATAAAATTGGTCGTTTTTTCCCGAAAAGGTGTTGCAAATTGCCCATTGCGCCGTCTGATGGTTGTTGCAGCGGTGAAATTGGTAGCTTTTTCGGTGAAATTATTTGCGCTTCCTTGCCCCGCCGAAGCTAATTTTGCAACCGTGAAACTGAATCAAATCAACAAAACATAATCACACACACTGTTATGGTAAAAGAAGAATTTCCCTATCTGAGCAAGGTGTCGTCGCCCGTCGATGTCAAGGCCATGGACGCCGACCAGCTCAACGGCCTTGTGGCCGACATACGCAAGGCCCTGCTGCTCAAACTCAGCCGCCACGGCGGCCACGTGGGCCCCAACCTGGGCATGGTGGAGGCCACCATTGCGCTGCACCGCGTGTTCAACTCGCCGGTCGACAAGCTGGTGTGGGACGTGTCGCACCAGAGTTACACCCACAAGATGCTCACCGGCCGCGCCGAGGCGTTTATGAGTCCTGAGCACTACGACGACGTCACCGGCTACACCTGCCCTTGGGAGAATGAGCACGACACGTTTGAAATTGGCCACACCTCCACATCGGTGGCTCTGGCCACGGGTCTGGCCAAGGCGCGCGACCTGGCCGGCGGCCACGAAAACGTGATTGCCATCATTGGCGACGGCTCGCTCAGCGGCGGCGAGGCCTATGAGGGCCTCAACATGGCTGCCGAGCTTGGCACCAACATCATCATAGTGGTCAACGACAACGAGATGTCGATTGCCGAAAACCACGGCGGATACATCAACAACCTCAACCTGCTGCGCGCCACTCAGGGCAAGGCCGAGTGCAACATGTTCAAGGCCCTTGGCTTCGACTACCTGTATGTGGAGCAAGGCAACGACATCGCTGCCCTCACCGCCGCATTCCAGCAGGTGAAGGACGCCTCCAAGCCCACCGTGGTGCACATCCACACCCTCAAGGGCAAAGGCTACGAGCCCGCCGAGCAGCGCAAGGAGGAGTTCCACTGGCACATGCCGTGGAATCTGGCCACCGGCCGCAGCGACGACGATGACAACAGCGAGAACTACAGCGACATCACTGCCCGCTTCCTGCTCGCAGCCATGAAGCGCGACCCCAAGCTGGTGGCCATTTCGGCAGCCGTGCCCACCATGATGGGCTTCACGCCCGAGCGCCGCGCCGAGGCCGGCAAGCAATATGTGGACGTGGGCATCGCCGAGGCCGAGGCTGTGGCAATGTCGTCGGGTCTGGCCAAGGCCGGCGCCCACCCGGTGTTCTGCACCGCCTCGTCGTTTTTCCAGCGCACCTACGACCAGCTTTCGCAGGACGTGAGCATCAACCGCAGCCCGGCCACATTCATCGTGGCCGCCGGCACAGTGCTGGGCATGAACGACGTGACCCATCTGGGCTTCTTCGACATTCCGCTCATCAGCAACATCCCCAACATGGTTTACCTTGCTCCCACCACCGTCGAGGAATATCTGGCCATGCTGCAGTGGAGCATCAACCAAAATCAGGATCCCGTGGCCATCAAGCTGCCCGGCGGCCCCGTGCGCCACTCGCAGGGCAAGGTGCAGGCCGACTACAGCCAGCTCAACCAGTATGAGGTGACGCGCCGCGGCTCGCGCGTGGCTCTGCTGGGCCTGGGCACCTTCCACCACCTCGCCACCGAGGTGGCCGACGCCCTCAAGCAGCAGCTTGGCGTTGAGGCCACAGTGGTCAACCCGCGCTTCATCACCGGTCTCGACACCGCGCTGCTCGACTCGCTCAAGGCCGACCACCAGATAGTGGTCACCATCGAAGACGGCCAGCTCGACGGCGGCTTTGGCGAGAAGGTGGCGCGCTACTACGGCCCCACAGCCGTGCGCGTGCTCAACTACGGACTCAAGAAGGAGTTCGTCGACCGCTACGACTATGCCGCCATCCTCAGCCAGAACCGCCTCACCGCGCCGCAGATCACTGCCGACGTGGCGGCTCTCCTCGCCAAGTAGCCAATAGTCAGTAACCACAATCATACTTACGCCCGCAGGGCCGGCCTCTCAAGCAGCAGAGTCCGGCCCTGCTCTGTGTTTCCGCGTTAATAAACTGATATTATGCTATAAAGAGTTAAAAGGTGGGGCGGGGCGGCGCCTTTTTTGCTATTTTTGCAGCCGTACGCGCCGCGGCGAGTGCCGCGTGGCGCGCTGGCTTTTTTTGCAAGATGATGAAGAATATGACTGACGCAAAACGTGCAATATCGTCGCTGGCCATGTCCGTTGCCCTTGTGGTGGCGGCCCTCGCGCCGCAGCTGGCCCAGGCCAGGGTGCGCGCCTTCCGCGGCACCGTGCCCGACAGCTACAACTTCTGGCTCTACGAGCCTGAGTATGCCGACAGCGCATCGGCCCACTCGGGCTCGCGCTACAACTACAGCAACCGCCTGCCGCTGCTGCTGTTTCTGCACGGCCAGAGCTTGTGTGGCAACGACCTGAACCGCGTGCGCCGCTACGGCTCGATTGCCGCCGTGGAGATGGGGCGCGTGATCGACGCCTATGTGGTGGCACCGCAGTGCAACACCGCCGGCTGGCGCCCCGAGCGCCTGAAGCGCATCGTCGACTGGGCCATAGCCAACTACAATGTTGACCCCGACCGCGTGTGCGTGATGGGCATGAGCCTTGGCGGATATGGCACCATCGACTACTGCAGCGCCTATCCCGACTCGGTGGCCGCTGCCATGGCCCTGTGCGGTGGAGGCACTGCCAAAGACTTCAGCGGGTTCAACCGCGTGCCGCTGTGGATAATTCACGGCACCGCCGACCGCGCCGTGCCCGTGTCGCAGTCGCGCCGCGTGGTGGAGGCCATGAAGGCCGCCGGCCCCACGCCGCTGCTGCGCTACGACGAGTGGCCGGGGGTGAACCACGGCCAGTTGGCAAGGCTGCTGTATATGCAGGAAACCTACGACTGGCTGCTGTCGCACTCGCGCGCCGACTCGCCGCGCACCGTCAACCGCTGGGTCGACATCATGCCCGAGTTCATGCGCGAGGCCTACTCCGACATGGACAAGGCCTCGGCCAGCGCCAACCGCGCGCATGGTTCGGCGGCTCCGTCGGGCCGCAAAAGCCAGCGCAAGGCTGCCTCCTCCACGGCAAAAAAACGCCCGCGCAAGCGGCGCTGACGCTTACAGATGCGTGCCAAACTATGTTAAATCGGACTCGGTTTTCACTAAATCGGGCGTCGGCAATGGCAAAACGGCGGTGAATCTCGGCTTTTTTTGCTAACTTTGCACCGACATATAATGTACACTGCACCATGGATGTAAATAAAGTATTATTCGTATCTCAAGAAATTTCTCCCTATCTTCCTGAAACTCCTATGGCCGTAATAGGACGCGACTTGCCTCAGAGCATACAGGAAAAAGGCATGGAAGTGCGCACTTTCATGCCCAAATACGGCTTTATCAACGAGCGCCGCAACCAGCTGCATGAAGTGATTCGCCTGAGCGGACTCAACTTGATAATCGATGATACCGACCACCCGCTCATCATCAAAGTGGCCACTTTGCAGCCTGCGCGCATGCAAGTGTATTTCATCTTCAACGAAGACTACTTCACCCACAACATAACCAAAGAGCTTGAGACCGTCACCTCGCCCGAGGACAACGACGAGCGCTCGATGTTCTTTGTGCGCGGCGTGCTCGAAACTGTGAAGAAACTGCGCTGGAACCCCGACGTGATTCACTGCACGGGCTGGATCACAGCGCTGCTGCCCCTCTACATCAAGCACTACTACAACGACGACCCTGCCTTCAGCCAATGCAAGGTGGTGTATTCGCTCTTCAACGACGACTTCGCCACTCCGCTCGACAAGCGCATGGTGGAGAAGCTGAAGCTCGACGGCTTCACCGACGACGACCTGTCTCCGCTCACCGGCGCCAACGACTACGTTGAGCTCACCCGCCTCGCCCTTAAGCACAGCGACGGCGTGGTGCAATGCAGCAAAGAGGTCAACCCCAAGGTGCTCGATGCTGTCAAGGAGTCGGGCCTGCCGTTCCAACCCTATGTTGAGGCCGACGAACGCGCACAAGCCTGCATAGACTTCTACAAGTCGCTCTAAAAAAACAGTGGCGACACCACATATAAAAGCAGATATATATTTTCATTACACCCACACAACTCAGTTAAGCAAATGAAGAAAACCCTCTATGTGCTTATGGCGCTGTGCATGCTCTTCGGCGCATACTCGTGCAGCGACGACAACATAGGCTCTTCGATAACCGACTCCACGAGTCACGTGATCATGGACTCGTCGTTCACAATGACGGGCTCGTCGGTGCGCAACCCCAGCCTGCAGGCGCGCTCCAGCGCCCAGCTGCTGGGCATCATCAACTCGCCTGGCTATGGCACCCTCACAAGCGATGTGGTGAGCGAGTTTATGCCCGCCGCCAACATCGACACCACCGGCACCAAGCTCGACTGGATTGACTCCTGCCGCCTGGTGATGCGCATCGCAGCCGACGGCTTCACCGGCGACTCGCTGGTGCCCATGCGCATGAATGTGTACAGGCTCAACCGCCAGCTGCCAAGCCCCATCTACAGCGACTTCAACCCCGAGGGCTATTACAGCAAGAGCGACCTGCTGGGCACCACCAGCTATTCGGCCAACTCGCTGCAGCTGCCCGCCGACTCGGCCTACGCCAACACCTACCGCGAGGTGTATGTGCCCATGCCCGTGAGTCTTGCCAAGGACATTTTCAATCTCTACGTCACCGACAAGAGCGCGTTCAACACACCAAGCAAGTTTGCCCAGCACTTCCCCGGCATCTACATTGCCAACAGCTATGGCAAGGGCCGCGTGATGAACTTCTACGACACCGAGCTTGAGGTGTATTACCGCAAGCTGCAGCAGCGCGCCGACACCACCGACACCATTGTCACCGCCACACAGTCGTATCTGGGCGTAACGCCCGAGGTGCAGATCAACAACAACGTCAATCTCACCGTCGACCAGAGCGTGAAGAGCATGGTCGACGCGGGCGAGGCCATAGTGATGGGCCCTGCCGGCTATGAGGTGCGCGTCAAGTTCCCCATTCAGGAAATCATCGACTCCTACCGCAAAAACGTAGGCACCGACCTGGCGGTGATCAACTCGCTCTCGCTGTCGCTGCCCGTGGAGCAGGTGAAGAACAAATACGACATTGCCCCGCCAAGCTATCTGCTCATGGTCAAGGAGGGCCACAAGCAGGAGTTCTTCGACGGCGACAGCCTCACCAACAGCAAAGACTCGTTCTATGCCGCCTACAACGCCAGCACCAAGAGCTATGAGTTCACCGGCATGCGCGACTACGTGCTCAACATCATCAACAACAAGGACGGCCATGCCACCGACGACGATGTGAACCTTGTGATTACTCCCGTCGATGTCACCACCTACACCCAGTCGTCGAGCTACTACTACGGCTATGGCTCAAGCGGCAAAACGGTGGTCACCAAGATAGCTCCGGCCATCAGCTACCCCTCAATTGCAAAATTATTGCTCAATAAAGCAAAAATTAAGATAACATATAGCAAACAATCGCTATAATAGTTGTATCTTTGCACCCGCAAAGCAAGGTGGCCGGCAGTGCCTCAGTTCGGCACACACCGCCTTGCCACAACGGCACCAGCCACAATAGCTCAGTTGGTAGAGCATTTCATTCGTAACGAAAAGGTCGTGGGTTCGAGTCCCACTCGTGGCTCAAAGTTTTTTTTACAGGCTGCTTAACGCACACCATTCAATAGCTGGGTGACGTTAGTGGCCTGTAAATGTTTTTTAGGCAATATCACACATTAATTGTTAGCGCAATGGAAATCACAGTCAACGACTTCATGCTCATGCAGCCCAACTATCCCAGGGTCACTGATTCCGACAAATACTATCTGCAGCTGGCCATGCGCCTCGCCGCCCTGTGCGACGAGCAGCGCCTGCTGGCGCTGCAGCCCGAGCCCGTGCGCCGCCGCGTGGTGCTTGCCGTGATGGGCTACTACCAGGATGTGGTGGCCGACTCCGGCCTGTGGCGCTCGTTCACCATGATGCACGGGCGCATGTATGGCACTCCGCTGCCGTTCTATGGCCGCAGCGACGACTATGTGGACTATGAGCTCAACGTCGACGACCTGCGCTTCGTCATCTGGTACACCATCGAGGGGCTCACCTTCGACAACGGCCGCCTCTCGCCGCTCGACCGCGAGGTGGAGCGCGCCGCGCGCGAATTTTTCAAGGTGCTCGACGAGTGCTACGAGGAGGCTCCAAATCCCGTGGAATACAATCTGGTCACTGGCATCGAAACCGGTCCCGAGAGCGATGCCTCCAGTGTGTATGAACTTAGCCGCTGGCTCTTCTTCAAGAGTTTCCTTATGCCGCCAGCAGCCAAGGTGGCCTTGGCGCAAAACCGCGCCGAGGCGCGCCGCCTCGTCAAGGAGGGCAAGCGCGACCTTGAGGGCAAGCTCACCGATCTTGACGACCGCACCATGCTCACCTATCCCACCGGCCCGCTTTCGCTCACCATAGGGCAGTGGGTGAAGCTCATTGCCTCGGGCGAGCTGCCCGTGCTCGAGCCCGACGCTGCGGCCGATGCCGAGCCCCACAAGCATTACAGCCAGTTTACCGCGGCCACTGGCGGCAGCGAGATAGCTTTTTTTGCCGACTACGACGCGCTCAACTCCTTCCTCACCGGGCCTATGGGGTGGGGCGATGGCAAGGGTGGCGACGTGTTTCCGCAGCTGCGCGGCCACTCGCACTTTGTGATGCTGGCCCACCGCGCCAAGGGGGTGCTCATTGCCCCCGACGTGGCCCAATTCATCTGCCATCCGGCCAACACCCTCTACGACCGCGCTCAGGCGCGGGCCGCAGCCCACACCCTTATCACCGACTACGGCCGCTGCCCGGCCGACCTGGTGCGCTACGCCTTTGGCCACGGTCTGGTGCCCGACGCCGTCCTGCCTGCCGACCCCACTGGCCGCCTGCTGCTCGACAACTGGGACTTCATGGCCCGCCTCTACCAGCAGGGCCTCTACACCCACAGCGGCGATTAAACCCTGCCCATGGTTGCGTGGTCTAAACGTCAGTTTAATCAAAAAAAACGACGCAACTATGAACGTAAAGCAGCAACTCAAGAAATCAGACATCACACTGGCTTCTGCCATCGTGGCCGTGGCCATTATAGTGCTTGGCGCATGCCTTAAGAGCGGCATCGACTACTATGCCGACCGCGACCATCTGGTCACCGTCAAGGGCCTCTCGGAGGTGGAGGTGAAGGCCGACAAGGTGACGTGGCCCATAGTCACCAAGGTGGTGGGCAACGACCTGCAGCAGCTCTACACCCAAATCAACTCCAACACCGCCGCGGTACGCGGCTTCCTTAAGCGCAACGGCATTACCGACGCCGAAATCAGCGTCAACGCCCCCGTCACCAACGACCGCACCGCCAACGACTACAGCAGCAACGACATCACCGAGCGCTACAACATCTCGTCGGTGATAACCGTCACCAGCTCGAAGGTCGACAAGGTGCGTTCCATCATGGCCCGCCAGGGCGAACTGCTGGCGCAGGGCGTGGCAGTGGTTAGCGGCGGCTACGACGGCGCGCAGCAAGTCACCTACGAGTACACGCATTTCCGCGCCACCAAACCCAAAATGATGGACGAGGCCATCGAGAATGCCCGCTACACGGCCAGCCAGTTTGCCCAAAAGGCAGGCACCAGCCTCGGCGACATCGTCAAGGCCGACCAGGGGCAGTTCTCCATCGAAGACCGCGACGCCAACACCCCCTACGTGAAGCGCCTGCGTGTAGTCACCACCATCACCTACCGCCTCAAGTAAAGTTTAAAGTTGAGGGTTTAAAGTTTAAAGAATCAATTGATATGAGTTTGGTTTACAGGTGCTTGCTGTGGTAGCACTGCATGCCGCGCGCACTGAAAAAGTAACAAGTTAGTGATTGGCGGGTGAATGCGCCAAATTGTAGGGACGTGGCATGCCACGTCCGCCGCAAATCACTGTAAATAAGCTAATTATATAAGCAAATCACAATCAATGGAGGCGCATTTGGTGTGGCTTTATTGGATTTGCGGTAGGGTGGGGCCGCGCCCATACTGCATGGCGCATTCATCTGCGCCACATAAAAGCAAAAACGAAGCCGAACGGCCATGTGGCCGTTCGGCTTCGCTATATCTGTAGGTGCTTATTTAATGTTTACACCAGACCGCGGCCGTGGCAGTTCTTGTACTTCTTGCCGCTGCCGCAGGGGCAGGGATCGTTGCGGCCCACCTTGGGACCCACATGCACGGGCTGAGTGGGGCGCGGACGGCTTGCACCGGCGCTTGCGCGGCGCTGCGAGTCTTCGGCCTCGGCCATGGCATCCTCGCCACGGTTCTCACTCATTTGCTGCTGTTCCTGCTTGCGGCGGCGCTCAGCGTTGGGGTCTTCGCCCTGCTGCAGATTGCCGGGGTCTTCGGCCTCAACGGGAATCTGGCCGCGCATCAATATCGACACGGTCTTGTTGTTCATCGTGCCCACCATTTGCTTAAACAGGTTGTAGCTCTCCAGCTTGTAGATCACCAGCGGGTCTTTCTGCTCATAGCTTGCGTTCTGCACCGACTGGCGCAGCTGGTCGAGGTCGCGCAGGTTTTCTTTCCAGCACTCGTCGATGGTGAGCAGCAGCACAGCCTTCTGCCAAGCCTTGGCAATCGACTTGCACTCGGTCTCGTAGGCTTCCTTCACGTCGACCACGATGCCAAACACGCGTCGGCCGTCGGTGATGGGCACGCGCACAACTCCCATGGGTTCGGGATAGCCGGCGTTTTTCTGCTCCTCCACTATGCGGCTAATCACGGGGTATGACACCTCGGCCAGGCGCGACGACTTGCGGTTGAAGGCGTCGAGCACTGCCTTGTAGAGTTTCTCCACAAGGTCTTTGCGGTCGGCGCGGCGGTATTCGTCTTCGTCAAACGGCGGCTCGATGGCGTAGTTTTGCAGCACCTGCATCTTGAAGTCGTCATACTGGTCGGCGCCAAACTTCTCGAGGCAGTCTTCCACGCTGTCGTAGAGGGCGTTGATAATGTCGGTGCCGATGCGCTCGCCCTGCAGGGCGTGGCGGCGGCGGGTGTATATCACCTTGCGCTGGGCGTTCATCACGTCGTCGTATTCCAGCGTGTGCTTGCGAATGCCGAAGTTGTTTTCCTCCACGCGCTTCTGGGCGTTTTCGATGGCCTTGGTCACCATGCCCGACTCAATGCGCTCGCCGTCGTGCAGGCCCATGCGGTCGAGCATCTTAATGGTGCGCTCGCCTGCGAAGAGGCGCATCACCTTGTCTTCAAACGACACGTAGAACACCGACGAACCCGGGTCGCCCTGACGGCCGGCGCGGCCGCGCAGCTGGCGGTCGACGCGGCGCGACTCGTGGCGCTCGGTGCCGATGATGGCGAGACCGCCGGCAGCTTTCACCTCGGGGGTGAGCTTGATGTCGGTACCGCGGCCGGCCATGTTGGTGGCTATGGTCACCACACCCTTGCCCTCAACCGAGCGGCCTGCGTGGGCCACAATCTCGGCCTCGCGCTGGTGCAGCTTGGCGTTGAGCACGTTGTGCGGAATGTGGCGCAGGCGCAGCATGCGGCTCAGTCGCTCCGACACCTCCACCGAGGTGGTGCCCACCAGCACCGGGCGGCCCTGGTTGCGCATCTCCTCTATTTCCTCAATCACGGCGTTGAATTTCTCTTTCTGGGTCTTATACACGCGGTCGGGCATGTCCACGCGCTGCACGGGCTTGTTGGTGGGAATGGTCACAACGTCGAGTTTGTAGATTTCCCAGAACTCGCCTGCCTCGGTGATTGCCGTACCGGTCATACCGGCCAGCTTGTGATACATGCGGAAGAAGTTTTGCAGTGTGATGGTGGCAAACGTCTGTGTGGCAGCCTCCACCTTCACGCCCTCTTTGGCCTCGATGGCCTGGTGCAGGCCGTCGCTGTAGCGTCGGCCCTCCATCACGCGGCCCGTCTGCTCGTCCACGATCTTCACCTTGCCGTCTTCGGTCACGATGTATTCGTCGTCGCGGTTAAACAGTGTGTAGGCCTTGAGCAGCTGCGTCACTGTGTGCACGCGCTCGGCCTTCACCGAGTAGTTTTGCAGCAGCGCATCTTTCTTGGCCATCTTCTCCTCGTCGGTCAGCGGCTCGTTGGTCACCTCCGACAGTTCGGTGGCGATGTCGGGCAGCACGAAGAATTTGGAGTCGTCGGTGCCCTGAGTGAGCACGTCGATGCCCTTGTCGGTGAGCTCCACCGTGTTGTTCTGCTCATCGATGATGAAGTAGAGCGGATCGGTGACGGTGGGCATCTCGCGGCTGTTGTCCTGCATATAGTAGGCCTCGGTCTTGAGCATGAGCGGCTTTATGCCGTCTTGCGACAGGAACTTGATGAGGGGGTTGTATTTGGGCAGGCCCTTGAATGCGCGGTACAGCAGCAGCGAGCCTTGCTTCACATCGTCGGCGTTGTCGCTGGCCATGAGTCGCTTGGCGTCGGCCAGCAGGCTGGTCACGAGGCGGCGCTGCGCCTCATACACGCGCTCCACATTGGGCTTGAAGTCGTTAAACATCTGGTCTTCGCCCTTGGCCACGGGGCCCGAAATGATGAGCGGTGTGCGGGCGTCGTCGATGAGCACCGAGTCCACCTCGTCGACAATGGCGAAGTTGTGTTCGCGCTGCACGCAGTCTTCGGGGCGCATGGCCATGTTGTCGCGCAGGTAGTCGAAGCCGAATTCGGCGTTGGTGCCGAAGGTGATGTCGCAGTTGTAGGCTTGGCGGCGCTCATCGCTGTTGGGCTGCGTCTTGTCGATGCAGGCCACGCTCAGGCCGTGGAACATATACAGCGGGCCCATCCACTCCGAGTCGCGCTTGGCCAGATAGTCGTTCACCGTGACCATGTGCACGCCGTTGCCTGCCAGGGCGTTGAGGAACACCGGCAGCGTTGCCACCAGGGTCTTGCCCTCGCCGGTGGCCATCTCAGCAATTTTGCCTTGGTGCAGCACTATGCCGCCTATCAGCTGCACGTCGTAGTGCACCATGTCCCAAGTCACCTCGTTGCCGCCGGCCATCCAGTGGTTTTGGTAGATGGCCTTGTCGCCGTCGATGTGCACAAAGTCGCGTCCCTCGGCTGCCAGCTGGCGGTCGAAGTCGGTGGCGGTCACCTCGATGGTCTCGTTTTGCGCAAAGCGGCGCGCGGTGTCCTTTACGATGGCAAACACCTCGGGCAGCACCTCGTTGAGCTTGTCCTCGGTGCGGTCGAGGATTTCCTTTTTAAGTGAGTCGATTTTGTCCCACAGCGGCTCGCGCTCGTCGTAGTCGAGCTTTTCGATTTGCTGCTTGATGTCGGCAATCTCGTCGCGCATGGGCTGCACCTCGTCGGCCAGGGCCTTGCGTATGGCTGCCGAGCGGGCGCGCAGTTCGTCGTTGCTAAGTTTCTCAATCTCGGGGTAGATGGCCTTGATTTGATTAACTATAGGCATCAACTTCTTCATGTCGCGGTCGCTCTTGCTGCCGAAAATTGATTTCAGAATGTTGTTGAATCCCATATGTTGTGAATGTTTTTTATTGTCGGTGTTTTGATGAAAATATTTTGGGGTTGCAGCTGCTGCCGGCCGGCCGCTGGCGGCGCGGCGTGGCAGGGCTCTGCTACAAGCCACAAAGATAGTAAAAATGTTTTGATTTTGAAGAATTTGAGGCCCACTAATGCAGTGCAAGCGGGCTCAGGACGGCCGCATTGGGCGAGCGTATGCGCAGCAGGCGCGCCACGGTGGGCGCCAGCAGTGCCGCGTCGATGGTGCTGCCCGTGCGCTGGGCGCGCACTTGCGGTGCCATTATCATTATCGGGGCGCAGGCGGCAGTGGCGCGCACATGCTTCACAGTGTGCGTTTTGCCCTGTGTCTCCACCACGTCCCATCCCGGGGCTATCTCCATCGTCACGTCGCCTGCCAGCTGCGGCACGGTGGCGCGGTTGATGGCTTTCATGTCGTCGCCCGAGGGGTTGTTGAGTATTTCGTCGAGTGTGTAGGCTGCGGTGATGCCGCTCATTTGGCGCAGAAACGCGCTGGCCTCGGCGCGCATGGCGGCCAGGTTGGCGTTGCGCTCCTTTATGAGTTTGCGGTTAAGGTAGAAGCTGCCGTGGTGGTAGCCCTGCACCCAGTTGCCGTTGCCGTGCAGCGCCATCAAGTACATGTTGAGCAGCGATGTGGCGCGGTCGGGGTGGAACTCGCCTGTGGGTATCCTGAACTTGGGGTCTACGGCGCGGCCGGTGTCGAAGTGGCCCGTCGAGGCCACAAACACCACTGCGTGGCCGCGGCCCACGGCGGCGTCGATGGCCGCCAGCAGGCGCGCTATCTGGCGGTCGAGCCGCAGGTAGGTGTCGGCCAGCTCAAACCGGCCGTCGCCGCCCTTGGCCCACTGCACGGGCGCGGCGCTGAGGCCCACGTTAATCATGTCGAGCTGTCCGCGGCGGCCCAGCCTAAGGCTGTTGAGGCAGTCGATGGCCACGCTGGCCACTTCCTCGTTGGCCAGGGCCGACTGCTTGAACCGCTTGAAGCGGTCGGCCTGCTGGCCGCCGAAGGTGTAGCGGAACGAGTAGTAGCGGCTGGCCTCGGGCACGCTGGTGTATTGCGCGGCGGGCAGCAGCGGCTGCCACTGCATGGTGTCGAGGCGGGCGGCCAGCGGGCGGCCGTAGTTGCGGCTCTGCACGCACTGGGGCACCTCGGGGTAGTAGGTGGTCGAGGCCCAGTTGCCCGTGGCGTCGTTGATCCAGCAGGCGCCGTTGGCGGCGTGCCCGGCAAGGGCTATGGCCATTTGCGCGTCGGGGGCTATGGCATACACGCTGCCCAGCCCGTTGTTGTTGATGCGCACCTCGTCGGCCAGCGTCGAGGCCTGCAGGGCGGCTGCCGAATATTTGTCGGTGGTGAAGTTGCCTATGTAGTGGCTGTCGGCGAATATGTCGCGCGCCACCAGCTTTTCGGGGTCGAATGTCTGGCTCCATGCCACGCCGTTGATGCGCGGATAGGCGCCCGTCATCAGCAGCGCCGTGCCCGATGTGGCGTCCACCTGTGGGCAGTTGAAGGCGGCGTTGTCAAACACCGCCCCTTCGCGCAGCAGGCGGTTGAAGCCGTCGGCCGACATTTGCGACTGCAGCAGTTCTATGTAGTCGCTGCGCAGCTGGTCGATGACGATGCCCACCACCAGCTGCGGCTGATTGCCCTTGACCTGCGACAGGGCCGACAGCGCCACCATCGACGCCACTATCGAGGTGGCGAGGCGGTTCATTCGTTGTCGTCGGTCGTTGCGCATTGCGGTCAGGGTTTTATTGATGTTTTGGAAGTTTCTTTACGATTGTTGGCCATGCCTATGGCCAGCGGTGTGGCCGCCATCACGGCCAGTGCCGCCAAGAGTGGAACGAAGGCCGCGTTGGGCATCTGCACGCCGGTGGCGAAGCACACAGCCGCTGCCGCTATGGCCGCCAGCATGGCAATGCACAGGGCCGGCATCAGTTTGCCGCCTCGGCGCCACACTGCCACGGCTGCCACCAGATAGAATGGGTGCAGCCACACGGCGTTCACGTTGGGCGATGTGGCCTCGTGGGTCGAGACGAATGTCAGAAACCACACCAGGCAGCCCGCCGCCCCGGCTGCGGTCCACACCAGGGAGTGCAGCCAGCGCAGTGGCTTGCGCCGCCGCCATCCGGCCCAGCTCGCGGCCGCCACCGCCAGCAGCAGCGCAGTGGCCGCCGCCATGGGCGTCAGCGGCCATGGGGTGGGGGGCAGGGCCAGTCCGTCGTCGCCGCCGGGATTTATCACCCGGGTGTCGGTCACCAGCGGCACGCGGCGGCCGTCGCGCTCAATGGTGGCGCGGCTGGCGGCCTGCATCAGCACCACGGGCACAAACATTTGCTGCCGCGTGGTGATGGCGGTGTCGAGCCCGCATCCCAGTGCCAGGTCGATGCCCAGCTGCTCCCACGGGTAGTTGCGGTTGTAATGGCGCATCATCTGGCGGTAGGTGACGCCCTGCTGCAGCTCGGGCCACTGCACGCCGCCGCACACGGCCTCAATCATGTCGCGCGGGCGTGTGGCGCAGTTGTCGCTCACATACTTGTAGCGGTAGGTGGCCATGTCGGGCATTATGTTGCGCATCAGGCGGTCGCGCATGTCGCGGGCCTGCTGCTGTGTGAGGTTGAGCCGCTGCTCCACCGCCTTGCGCCCCGGGGTGAACGGTATTCTGCCGCGCGGCACGGCCACGCACATATAGTCGGTCTTGCCGGTGGCAAAGCGCAGGGCAAAGTTGGGGGCGTTGAAGTCGAATGTGCCGTAGTTAAACAGCAGGTCGCTGCCGCCCTCGGTGGCTACGCGCAGCTCGGTGTGGCCAAACAGCTCGTAGATTTCGCTGCCGGGGTAGTAGGTGACGAGGCTCACGGTCACGCTGTCGGCCCCGCCGCCGAATTCCTCCGGCCGCTGGGCGTGCGCGCCCACTGCCGTCGCGGCCGTCAGGGCGGCGATGGCAGTCACAAATCGTGCTATGTGGCGCATACCGAATTTCATTTCTGTTGCAAAAAATGGCAACAATCGTGCCAAAAGCCTGTGCCAGTGAAGGCGGCGGCACAATTGTCACCACAAATATAGTCATTTTTTTTCAAAGTGAGTGGATTGAGGCCCTCAGCTGTGGGCCGAAGCGGCCAAAACTGCCTCGGTGGCAGCCTTGAGCGACGGCTGGGCCACGCCGTTGAGGCTGATTTCGCGCAGCGAGCGCACCTCGAGCACCTGCTCCGCGCCCGCCGTGGCCGCAATGCCGCTGCGCAGCAGCACTCCGCCCACACACCGGCGCATCAGCGCGTCGGCGCACTCGAGGCGCACGGCGGCCACGGCCGGCAGTGTGGCCTCAAAGTCGCAAATGTCGGGGCTGAACTCAATTTCGGGGTCGGCAAACATGTGCTGCATGGCGCCGCTCATCACCACCTCCTCGGTGCGCCCGCAGGCCATGCTGCGGTCGTCGGCTATCACCCACAGCGCGTCGGCCAGCAGCAGGGCCTGGGCCACGTCGTGGCTCGACAGCAGCACCGCCTTGCCCTGGCTGCGCGCCAGCGTGTGCAGCAGGCGCATCAGCCTTATGCGGCTGGCCACGTCGAGGAATGCCGTGGGCTCGTCGAGCACTATTATCGGGGTCTCTTGTGCAATAGCGCGGGCAATCATGGCTTTCTGCCGCTCGCCGTCGCTCAGCTGCGCCATGTGGCTTTGCGCCTTGTGGGTCATGCCCACGCTGGCCATGGCGCGCTCCACCACCTCGCGGTCGTGCGCCGACAGCCGCCCCAGAAATCCCGTGTGGGGCTGCCGCCCCAGCGCCACCAGTTCGGCCACGGTGAGTCCGCCGGCGGCTATGCGCTCGGTCGACACCAGCCCCACCAGGCGCGACATCTCGCGGCTGCCCATGGCGGCCGTGTCGCGTCCGCCTATGGCCACGGTGCCCTCGATGGGCCGTTCGGCTCCCGTGAGGGCGCGCAGCAGCGTCGACTTGCCAGCGCCGTTGCGGCCCAGCAGGGCGGTCACCGTGCCGCCCTCAAGCGTCAGGTTGAGTCCGCTCATTATGGCCGTGGCCTTCTTGCCCTGGCGGTAGCCCACGGCCAGGCTGGTGGCGCTGAGTGCTGGTGGCGGTGTGGTGGTGTGCATAGAGTGTTGCGTTAGTTAAAGTAGTGTATGCGGCGGCGGTTGACAATTATGTAGATTATCACCGGCACGCCTATTATCGGGGTGATGGCGTTCACAGGTAGCACGCCGTGGCTGCCGCACGTGCCGCTGACGAGGGCGCACAGCAGGGCCACGTCGGCCCCGGCCAGCATGGTGGCGGGCAGCAGGCGGCCGTGGCTGCTGGTGCCGGTGGCAAGGCGCGCCATGTGGGGCACCACCATGCCAATGAAGCCTATGGGGCCGCAGTAGGCGGTGACCACGGCGGTGAGCGCGCCGGCTATGAGCAGCAGCGCGTTGCGCGTGCGGCGGGTGTCAACGCCCAGATTCTGCGCATAGCGCGTGCCCAGCAGCATGGCGTTGAGCGGCTTCACCATGAGTGCGCTTGCCGCCAGCGCCGCGGCAATGCAGCCGCCGAACACGGGCAGCTGGTCGATGCCCACGCTGGCAAAGTTGCCAAACCCCCATGCCACATAGCTCTGCAGACCCTCGCTTGAGGCCTCGGCGCTGAGCAGCGATATTATGCTCGAGGCCAGGTAGCTCACCATGATGCCCACTATCAGCAGCATGGTGGAACTGCGCACTATGCCGGCCATGGCCAGCAGCACCGTCAGCACCAGCATGGCGCCCGCCATGGCGGCCAGCATGGTGGCAATGTAGCCGCCCGCACCGGTGCCCAGCATGGCGCCCACGCTGCCGCCCGTGGCCAGCATCACCACGGCCACGCCCAGCCCGGCTCCGGCCGACACGCCCAGCACGCTGGGGTCGGCCAGCGGATTGTTGAAGGTGGTCTGCAGCAGCAGTCCCGCCACGGCCAGCGCAGCGCCGGCCAGTGC
The DNA here is from genome assembly GCA_963655175.1 of Wujia chipingensis. Classification (GTDB taxonomy): domain Bacteria; phylum Bacteroidota; class Bacteroidia; order Bacteroidales; family Muribaculaceae; genus Sodaliphilus. The sequence continues at coordinate 59,494 of CAVKDU010000006.1, forward strand.
AGCGGTGGCCGCCATTGGCAGCCTCGACTGCAGCACTATCACGTCCCAGGCGTCGTTGCCGCTCGAGCCGCCGCTCAGAATGGTGGCCACCGAGCCTGCGTCGATGTCCACGGTGCCCCACACCAGGCACGCCGCCCACAGCAGCACCAGCAGTGCTGCCAGGGCGGCTGTGACAAGGGCGGGACGGATGTTGAGCTTAGTCGTGGCCATATTGCTGAGGGGAGTAGAGGCGTTATTGCTCCAGGGGCTTGAAGTAGCCCGCGTCGCTGGTTATGCCCAGATTGGGGTGGAATATCGATGCAAGGTCGCGCAGCAGGCGGTCGGGGTGGAATGGAAACTCCTGGTAGAACCGGTTGTTGCCCGTGTCGCACAGCATCACCTTGTGCTGCTTAAAGGCCTTGAAGTTGGCGTTGAGCGCATACTGCTTCTTCAGGTCGGCATACGTGTGGATGTCAAACGACTTTATCAGCCAGAAGTCGGCGTTTTGCGCCTTGGCCAGCACCTGCCCGAAGTCGAGCGACAGCGAACCTGCGCTCTTGTCGTCGGCCCAGGGATAGCTGGCGCCGGCGTCGGCCAGAATGCGCGCCATGTAGCTCTGCCCGCCGGGCACATACCACACGCCCGACATCACCGTCTCGGTGAGCACTATGGGGCGCGGCTCGTTGGCTGCGGCCACCGTCTGGCGGCACTTCTCGTAGGCTGCCGCCACGCTGCTGAATATGCTGTCGGCCTCGCGCCGGCGTCCCGTGAGCTCGCCCAGCAGCTTAATCCACTCGGCTCGGCCCAGCGGAGTGGCCTCCATGTAGTCGGCGCACTCAATGAGCGGAATGTCGGTCTTGGCAATGTGGCCGTAGTTCGAGTCCTGGAACGGCGACAGCAATATGGCCCCCGGCTTCAGTTCCATCACGCGCTCCACGCTGGGCGTGGTGCTGGGGCCGCAGTCGGCAATGCTGCCGCTCTTGAGACCCTTCAGCACGTCGGGGTCGGTGAAATATTGCGCGTCGGTAACGCCCTTCACCGCGCCAAAGGCGCCAAGGTCTTTAAGCGCGCTTGTGTGCACCTCCGAGTACACGAGCGCGCACTTCACCGGGGTGCGCACCACGGTGCCCTGGGGCAGGTTGCCCGGCAGCTTCCAGCCGCTGGGCACCAGCACGTAGCGGTGCAGCAGCGTGCCTGGCTTCCACGGGTTTTCAACTTCCACCACGGTGTAGCCCTCGGCGTGGCTGATTTTCAGCAGCTTGGCGTGGGTGATGGTGGTGTCGGGAGTGCCGTCGTCGGCGGTGAGTTTGGCGCCGCGGCCGGTGCAGGCGGCCATGGCGGCCACCAGCAGCACAGTGAGTGCAATGTTAAGAAGTTTGCGCATATGTGGTTGTATTTTTTATGTTTCTTGTCATTTTTTTGAGCGGTGCCGCAAGGCACAGCGCAAAAGTAGTCATATTTTCCGTAAAAGCCCCTCCCGCGCGCCACAAAAAAAGAACCACCGCCGCCGCAACCCCTTGCGCCGGGCACAATATTAGATGATGTTGAGGGTTGTGGGGCGGTGGGAACAAAAAAAACGTGGAGGGGTAGGGCCCTGCCACGATTGGGGTGAAGGTTGATTCAATGTGTGTGTTGCGGTAGGAGAGTGTGTGTTGCGGCGGGCGTCACTGCTTGGCGGTGATGCGCTTCAGCCAGCTGGCAATGGCTGCGTCGCTGCTGGCCACGGCGTGGCCGCGCAGCTCCAGCCCCTCGGCAATGTTGCTCTTGGGGCAGCACTTGGCTATGTCGCCAAGGCTCACACCCCAGCCGCTGCCCTCGTTGGTGCTGAAGGGAACCACCGTCTTGCCGCTGAGGTCGCACTGCTCAAGGAAGGTGAACACCGGCATCGGGAACGTGCCCCACCATATGGGGTAGCCCACATACACGGTGTCGTATTCGGCCAGATTGGCCGGCACCTTGGTGCTGATGGCCGGGCGCTGGCCGCGGTCGTGCTCCACCTTGGCCACGTCGCAGCACTCGTCGTAGTCGTGCGGATATGGCTTCACGGCCTCGATGCGCAGCAGGTCGCCGCCCACTATGGCCTGGATTTTGCGGGCCATCTGCATGGTGTTGCCCTCCTTCATGTCCACGAATCCGCCTGGCATGTAGGTCATGCCGCTGTGCGAGAAATACACAATCAGGTTTTTGCCAGCCTTGGTGGCGCTCTGATTTCCGTTTTGGCTGCCGCCGGCAGCCTTGCCATTACAACTAATCATTGTGAAAAATGCAATTAATACTGTGAATAATTTCTTGATCATAAATGTTGAAGCCTGATGCTTGAAAAAAACTGGGTTTTACATTTGTGTTACCGGGTGCAAAGTTAGCCACTGCCGCGCCACGCGGCATTACGCAAATCACAGATTAAGTTACCATTTTTCCGCAATGGCGAAAATGAAAAAGCCGATTGGGAGGAGTCTCCTAATCGGCTTGAACGGTTGGGTGGGTGCTGAGGGATTCGAACCCCCGACCCTCTGCTTGTAAGGCAGATGCTCTGAACCAGCTGAGCTAAGCACCCATGGTGCGATTGCTGAATTGCTGTGCAAAGGTACGCCTTTTTTTTTATCCTGCAAATTATTTGGCCCAAAAACTGCGCAAAAAATGCCCGTGTGATGTAACTTTGCACTATGCAAAATGGCTTTACCCCGCCGCGGGCCGCCGCAATCGGCAGCCGGGCGGCAGCGGGCAGGCGTAACTCATATAACCAAAAAAAGTGACAGAAGAAATGAATTTCAGCCCATTGACAGCCGTCTCGCCCATCGACGGCCGCTATCACAGCAAGACGGCACAGCTTGCGCAGTATTTCTCAGAATACGCCCTCATTCGCTACCGCGTGAATGTGGAGGTGGAGTATTTCATAGCCCTGTGCGAAATTCCGCTGCCCCAGCTCAAGGGCGTGGCCAGCGCCAAGTTTGGCCAGCTGCGCGACATCTACCGCAACTTCACCGAGGCCGACGCGCAGCGCGTGAAAGACATCGAGGCCGTGACCAACCACGACGTGAAGGCAGTGGAATACTTCCTTAAGGAGCGCTTCGACGCGCTGGGCCTGGAGGCTTACAAGGAATTCATTCACTTCGGCCTCACCTCGCAGGACATCAACAACACCTCGGTGCCCATGGCCATCAAGGCCGCTCTGCACGAGGCCTTCCTGCCCATGCTGCAGCAGGTGGTGGACTGGCTCAACGCCCACGCCGAGGAGTGGAAAGACATTCCCATGCTGGCCAAGACTCACGGCCAGCCCGCCTCGCCCACGCGCCTGGGCAAGGAAATCAAGGTGTTTGCCTACCGCCTCGAGCAGCAAATGGCGCAGCTCAAGGCTGTGCCCGTGAGCGGCAAGTTTGGCGGCGCCACCGGCAACTTCAACGCCCACCTCATCGCCTTCCCGCACATCGACTGGCGCGACTTCGCCAACCGCTTCCTCACCCAGAAGCTGGGCATTGAGCGCGAGCAGTGGACCACGCAAATCTCCAACTACGACAATCTGGCCGCCCTGCTCGAGGCCATGCAGCGCATAGGCACCATCATCATCGACCTCGACCGCGACATCTGGATGTATATCTCAATGAACTACTTCAAGCAGAAAATCAAGGCCGGCGAGGTGGGCTCGAGCGCAATGCCCCACAAGGTGAACCCCATCGACTTTGAAAACAGCGAGGGCAACATGGGCTTTGCCAACGCCACCATCACATTCCTGGCCCAGAAGCTGCCCGTGTCGCGCCTGCAGCGCGACCTCACCGACTCCACCGTGCTGCGCAACGTGGGCGTGCCCTTCGGCCACATGATGATAGCCATGGCCAGCACCCTCAAGGGCCTGAACAAGCTCATCCTGCACCGCGAGTCGATCGACGCCGACCTCGACAACATGTGGAGCGTGGTGGCCGAGGCCATGCAGACCATTCTGCGCCGCGAGGGCTACCCCAAGCCCTACGAAACGCTGAAGGCGCTCACGCGCACCAACGAGCGCGTCGACGAAAAGCGCATCGAAGACTTCGTGGACACCCTCAATGTGAGCGACGAGGTGAAGGCCGAGCTCAAAGCCATCACACCGCACTCCTACACAGGCTATTAACCTGCCACCGCACACGCATCACAGCTGAGGCGGCCCGCCCCGCAAAGCGCACCCAAGCGCCGCGGGAGGGCCGCCCCGGCCGCTTTTGCGCGCACACATATTTAAAAAATATAAAAGAACGGCCTTCCGCTATTTGCTTTTGCGGCAAAAAACGCTATCTTTGCAAGGTGAAGCCGCGTGGGCAGTGTGCTGCCCTCACCGCTTCTGGCAGGAGTATTCAGAAAACAATTGTAAACATAATAAGGCCGAGATGGCCATTCATTCAATAAAAGAACTACTAACAACTAACGTATCACAGTTATGGATGAGAATTTAGAAAAAAAACCGAAAAGACCACGCATCGGAGATGCAAAGCCCGCTATCGAGGACAATGAATCGCCCCGATACGACAAAGTTGACTTCAGTCATGATGCACAACAGGGAGATCAGGCAACTTCGCAGGCCGACTACAACCAGGGTGGCTACCAGCAGCGCCCCTATGCACCGCGCCAGCAGCGCCCCTACAACCAGGGCGGCTACCAGCAGCGCGGCGGCTATCAGCAGCGCGGCGGCTACAACAATCAGCGTGGCGGCTACCAGCAGCGCGGCGGCTACAACAACCAGCGCGGCGGCTACCAGCAGCGCCCCTACAACAACCGCTATCCACAGCCCGACCAGCAGGCCGAGCAGGGCGGCGAGGGCATGATGCCCGAGGCACCGCAGCAGCAGCGCCCCTACGCCCCGCGCCAGCAGCGCCCCTACAACCAGGGCGGCTACGGCCAGCAGCGCGGCGGCTATAACAACCAGCGCGGCGGCTACCAGCAGCGCGGCGGCTACAACAACCAGCGCGGCGGCTACCAGCAGCGCCCCTACGGCGGCAAGCCCCACCAGCCCAAGCGCCAGCAGCAGCCCGTGCAGCGCCCCACCACTATGCGCTTCACTCCGCGCCCCAAGCCCGTGGAATATGAAGAGCCCATGGTTGACCCCAACAGCGAAATCCGCCTCAACAAGTTTATGGCCAACGCCGGCATCTGCTCGCGCCGCGAGGCCGACGAACTCATCCAGAAGGGACTCATCAAGGTCAACGGCAACCCCGTGAGTGAGCTGGGCGTGAAAATCACACCCAAGGACATCGTGGAATACAAAGACCAGGTGGTGAGCGCCGAAAAGAAGTGCTACATCCTGCTCAACAAGCCCAAAGACTGCGTCACCACCAGCGACGACCCCAACGGCCGCAAAACGGTGATGGACCTCGTGAAGGGCGCATGCCAGGAGCGCATCTACCCCGTAGGCCGGCTCGACCGCAACACCACTGGCGTGCTGCTGCTCACCAACGATGGCGACCTTGCCTCTAAGCTCACACACCCCAAGTATGTGAAGAAGAAAATGTATCAAGTGTGGACCGACAAGCCCATCAGCGAAGACGACATGCAGCACATTGCCGACGGTGTGGAGCTCGACGACGGCCCCATTCACGCCGACGCCGTGAGCTACGTTTCGCCCACCGACCGCAAGCAGGCCGGCATCGAAATCCACTCGGGCCGCAATCGTGTGGTGCGCCGCATATTCGAGTCGCTCGGCTACCATGTGGTGAAGCTCGACCGCGTCTACTTCGCAGGCCTCACCAAGAAGGATCTGCCCCGCGGCCGCTGGCGCTACCTCACTCAGGAGGAGGTGAACTTCCTCAAACAAGGCTCGTTTGAGTAACATTATATAATATATACAGACAACAACAATTCAATCATACAAACATAAAATGGCATTAAAAAGAACTAAGATTGTCGATGTCTTCGACCCCCAACTCGTCGACGAGAAGGTGTGCGTCAAGGGCTGGGTGCGCACGCGCCGCGGCAACAAGCACGTGCAGTTTGTGGCACTCAACGACGGCTCGACAATTAAAAATCTGCAAATTGTCATCGATCCCGCCAAGTTCACCGACGAGCAGCTGAAGCCCATCACCACGGGCTCGAGCCTGCATGTGGAGGGCACTCTGGTGGCCTCGCAGGGCAAGGGCCAAAGCGTGGAGGTGCAGGCCGACACCATCGAGGTGTATGGCACCGCCGACCCCGAGCAGTATCCGCTGCAAAAGAAGGGCCACACACTTGAGTTCCTGCGCGAGAAGGCACATCTGCGCATGCGCACCAACACCTTCGGCGCCGTGATGCGCATTCGCCACAACCTGGCCTTCGCCATCCACAACTTCTTCAACAGCCGCGGCTTCTACTACCTCAACACGCCTCTCATCACCGAGAGCGACTGCGAGGGAGCCGGCGAGATGTTTCAGGTGACCACGCTCAACCTCAACGACCTGCCTCGAACCGAAGACGGCCGCATCGACTACTCGCAAGACTTCTTTGGCAAGCCCACGAGCCTCACCGTGAGCGGTCAGCTCGAGGGCGAGCTGGGAGCAACCGCGCTGGGCGCCATCTACACCTTCGGCCCCACATTCCGCGCCGAAAACAGCAACACCCCGCGCCACCTGGCCGAGTTCTGGATGGTTGAGCCCGAAGTGGCCTTCAACGACATCAACGACAACATGGACCTCGCCGAGGACTTCATTAAATATTGCGTGCAGTATGCTCTCGACCACTGCAAGGACGACATCGAGTTCCTCAACAAGATGTACGACAACTCGCTCATCGAGCGCCTGCAGGGCGTCATCAAAGAGCGCTTCGTGCGCCTCACCTACACCGAGGGCATCAAAATCCTCGAGGAGAGCGGCAAGAAGTTTGAGTATCCCGTGCACTGGGGCATCGACCTGCAGAGCGAGCACGAGCGCTTCCTCGTGGAGGAGCACTTCAAGCGCCCCGTGATCCTCACCGACTACCCCAAGGAGATCAAGGCTTTCTACATGAAGCAGAACCCCGACGGCAAGACGGTGCGCGGCATGGACGTGCTCTTCCCCCAGATTGGCGAAATCATTGGCGGCTCGGAACGCGAGGCCGACTACGACAAGCTGATGCAGGCCATCGAAGAGCGCCACATACCCATGAAGGACATGTGGTGGTACCTCGACACGCGCCGCTTCGGCACCGTGCCCCACAGCGGCTTTGGCCTCGGCTTCGAGCGCCTGGTGCTGTTTGTGACCGGCATGGCCAACATTCGCGACGTCATCCCGTTCCCCCGCACGCCCAACAACGCAGAATTCTAACATTCTCACCCAAGTATACGCTTTAACACACAAAGCTCCGGATTGCCACCCACTGCGCGGCGGCAACCCGGAGTTTTGTTTTTGTGCGCCCTGTGCAAAATGGCCCACAAGGCCGCAAATTCAAAAAAAACGATTAATTTTGCACCGCAAACCACATTATTATATATGCGTATGAACAACGAAAACGGAAACCGCGTGCCCAGCGAGCCTATATTCGGCGAAATGATGTCGGGCTACCTCTACAACTGCGCCCACCCCGCGCTCATGGTGAAACTCAAAGAGTGCGAAGAGGCCTGCTATGCCTACAACGCCCTCCGCCCCAGCCAGGAGGCCGAGCGCGTGGCCCTGCTGCGCCGCCTGCTGGGCCGCACCGGCAAGAAGCTGAAGATAATACCCCCGTTTTTCTGCGACTTCGGCTTTAACATCTCGGTGGGCGAGAACTTCTTTGCCAACACTGGCCTCACCATTCTCGACGAGGGCAAAGTCACCTTTGGCGACAACGTGTTCATCGCCCCCAACTGCTCGTTCTACACCGCCGGCCATCCCCTCGACGTGGAGCAGCGCAACGCCCTGCTTGAATACTCGCTGCCCATCGAAGTGGGCGACAACGTGTGGATATGCGGCAATGTCACCGTGGTGCCTGGCGTCAAGATAGGCGCGGGCAGCGTGATAGCCGCCGGCAGCGTAGTCACCAGCGACATTCCCGCCGGCGTGATAGCCGCCGGCAACCCCTGCCGCGTGATCCGTCCCATCACCCCCGCCGACGCTGCCCGCCACCGCCGCCCATAAAGTTGTATGTCTGATTAAATTGTACAAATTGTATAATTACTTGCCACAAAGCGCTGCTAATCAAATTAGTAGGCATGCCACTGAAAGTGATAGAATAACTGTAATTAGTAAAAATTAACACATACCCCCCTAAATTAACCTTTATTTTGCAGTTGTTCCGTTTTAAGGTAGTATATTTGTACAGTTTTTTAAGAATTACCATAAAAATACGTAGTGACTCTTAAAGGCTCTGCTTAAATCACAATGAATTTCATGATATGAAAACGCCAATGAAGTTCTGCATATTATCGATGCTTATGGTCTGCGCCTCGGCGCTGACGCTATCGTCGCAAACTCTGCCTCGCGACGGCCGGTTGGCCGCTGTGGCCGACTCTGCGGCAACGTCATCAATGGCCAGTGCAGAGCGCCCCGACCGCAGCGTCTTCATCAAGACCAACCCCGTGGGGTGGGGTCTGCTGATAGGCAACGCGGGTGTTGAGTGCGACCTCAATCATCACCTCTCTGCCGAATTCTGGATCTATTATTCGGCCCTCAACTACTTCAGCCGCACCACCAAATTCCGCACGCTGGCATTCATGCCCATGCTCAAGTGGTGGCCGGGCACCACCGGCGGACGCTGGTGGGCCGATGTGCATCTGGGCCTTGCATTGTTCAACTACGCCAAGGGCGGCCAGTGGCGCTATCAGGACCACACCGGCAGCCACCCCGCACTGGGCGGCGGCATAGGCGTGGGCATGCGCGTGCCTCTGGGCCACAGCGGCCGGTGGTGGTTTGAGCCCTCGGTGGGCGCCGGAGTCTACAGCCTCAACTACGACCGCTTCGTCAACGGCCGCAACGGCCGCCTCGAGTCCACCCGCCGCAAGACGTTTTTCGGCCTCGACCGCGTGTCGGTGGCTGTGAGTTACAAATTTAATGCTGTACGCAAATGACACGGAGGATGATTATGAAACGAATTTTGCTCACAGTGTGCATGGGCCTAATGGCTGCCATGTGCCTTGTGTCGTGCGATGTGCATGAATTCCCCGAGGAGGGCGGCCAGGGCGAGCGCGAGACGTTTGTCCTCAAACTCGACTACACCGACGCACTCAAGTGGGGCTTCCATAAAGAAATTGACTACAGCGGCAATGAGACCCGCGTCCCTGCCGCCGAAGTGCCCGAGCCGCAAAGCGTGGACGTGCGCTATGTGGTGCAGGCCTACCGCGTGCAGCCCGACGGCACCACTGCCCAGCTGCCCGACACCGTGATTACCGAGACCAAGAGCGACACCGCCCACCTCAACCAGTCGATGGCGCTGAAGCTCGAAAAGGGCGCCTACAAATTTCTGGTGTGGACCGACTATGTGGCCCACGGCTCAACGGCCGACCTCTACTACAAAACCGCCGACTTCAAAGAAATCACCTATAGCGACCCCGAAGATTACACTGGCAACACCGACTTGCGCCAAGCCTTCCGCGGCGAGCGCGACGCGGTGGTCAACGGCCCCGACACCGTAACGGTGGCAATGGAGCGCCCTATGGCCAAGTTCAAGTTCATCAGCACTGACCTCCAGGAGTTCCTGGCCATGGTGGTGCTGCGCCGCGCTGGCAAGGGAGCCGCGCCCACCAAGTCGGAACTCGATCTGGCCGTGAGCAAGATCAATGTGGCCGACTTCAAGATACGCTTCCGCTATGCGGGCTTCATGCCGTGCGCCTTCAATGTGTGGACCAATCGCCCCGTTGACTCCTGGACGGGCATCGACTTCTTCAGCCGAATGCGGGCCATCACGGTCAATGAAACCGAGCTGGGCTACGACTTGGTGCTGGTCAACGGCCACGAGTCGAGCGTGGCAGTGTGTCTTGAGGTGTACGACCGCGACGGCACGCTGCTCAGCAGCACCGACCCCATCAACGTGCCGCTGGTGCGCAACAAGCTCACCGTGGTGCGCGGACACTTCCTCACATCAAAGGCCTCGGGTGGCATTGGCATTGTCACCAAGTTTGATGGCGAGTATGACTATGAGGTGTGACGCGGCTGTGTGCACGGTTGATGCTTGACCAATCCGTGCCCACAAAAAAAACTTAGGAAAAATAAGAAAAAGTAACGTAATATTAATCACTAAATTAACCAAATCAAAACTGAGATGAAAACGAAGTTTTTCTCAATGATGGCTCTGGCAGCATTGCTGCTGGGCACATCATGCTCCAACGACGAGTTGAGCGAACCCACCAACGGCCAACCGATGACCGCCAATTTCAGTGTGCAACTTCCTACCGGCATCAGCGCCCGCAAGGTGGCCAATGGAGCCAAGAAGGCGTTTGCCGATGGCAAAACTGCCACCAAGCTCAAATATATGGTGTTTGACAACGACAACAAGCTCATCGAAGGTCTGGGCGGCGAGAAGGACATCAACCTCACTGCCAATGTGCAGATGCAGCTTACCACTGGCAAGACCTACAAGATTGTGTTCTGGGCCGCCAATGCCGATGCCCCCTACACCCTCGACGACAACGGCGTAGTCACCGTTGACTACACCAACATCAAGGCCAACGACGAGAGCCTCGACGCCTTCTACCGCTGCTATACCTACAAGGCTGGCGATGAGGTAGGCGAGAACCCCATCAAGCTCTACCGTCCGTTCGCACAACTCAACGTGGGCACCAACGACATGGAGGCCGCAACCAAGACTGGCTTCAACAAGGACGCCGCCCAGACCGAGGTTAAGGTGAGCGGCATCGCCAACAAACTTAACCTGCTTGACGGCAGTGTGAGCGGTGACGCCGAAGTGACCTACAATCTCAACGCCATTCCCGAGGGCGAGACATTCCCCAAGGCTGGCTACGACTACCTGTCGATGGACTACCTGCTGGTAGGCAAGGAAGCTAAGAGCAACGTTGACGTCGCTTGGAAGATAACCGATGGCGCCAACACCATCAACCGCACATTCGCCAACGTTCCCGTCCAGGGCAACTACCGCACCAACATCTACGGCGCCCTGCTGACCTCAACCACCGACTTCAACGTGGAGATCGCTCCCGCTTTCACCGGCGAATACAACTATGAGGTGAAGGATGCCAGCGAACTGGCAGCAGCCATCAATGCTGAGGGTGATGCCAACATCACACTCACAACCAATGTGGCAGGCGTGAAGGGTCTTGAAATTCCCGCAGGCAAGAAGGTTGCTATTGACCTCGGTGGCAACACTCTTACAGTTGACGGTTACCTCGACGCATACGGCGACCTCACCATCAACAATGGTAATGTGACATCGCTCAAGGAAGGAAGCGCTCCTCTCTTTGTTGACGCCAACGGCAAGCTTACTATGAGCAATGTGAACCTCGACGCACCCAAAGCCAACGGTATTCTGCTGTGGGATGCAGGTAACGCCAAGGTAGCCCTCACCAAATGCAAAATCAACGCTCAGGACTTCGGCGTGACAACTAACGCCACAACTGGCTTCACTGGTGCGGAATTGACAATCGACGGCTGCGAAATCAATGCCGCCACAGGCATCATGTTCAACGTGCCCAGCACCATCAACGTGAAGAACTCTACAGTCACTGGCTGGTGGCAGGCAATGATTCTGCGCGGTGGCACAGCCAACGTTGAAGGCAGCCACTTCACCCTGGCCTACAACGAGGAACTCGCCAAGAAACTCGACTACGCCAAGAGCGCCGCAGATGCAGCTGCAATGTATGCCGAAGGCAAATGGGATCAGGGCAACAACGTTCCCGTGGCAGCCATCACCCTCGGCACCAACAACGGCAACGCTTACCAGTATCCCACCGTGCTCAACATGAGCGGCACCACAGTGGAGGCAAAAGCTCCGTTCCGCGCCGTTTACCAGAGCAACGCAGGTGTGAAGAACACCGTTACCTACAACGACAAGGGTGGCAACACCATCACTGGCGAGTGGGTGAACTGGGGAAAGTAACCCAACCGGCCTAACCGCCGAATAAAACCTCACAAGGGGGTCGCCTCACAGCGACCCCCTTTTTTGTGCCCACGAAACAAATATCACCAAACTCGCCGCCACAAACGCAGTAGGGACGTGGCATGCCACGTCCGCCGCAAATCACTGATAATTAAACCATTATTATTTCAATAAAATCCAATTAATCAGCGAAAACACAAAAATATGTCTTTATGTCGAAAATCCGCACCCCCACCACGTGTCTTTAATGTCGAAAAATCTGTGTAAATCTGTGCGATCTGTGGGAGCCCTCTCAGACGCCACAATCGGCTACGCCCGTCGGACGCGGCATGCCGCGTCCCTATATATATCTGATAATCAAATAGTTATTATCTAACAAAATCCAATCAATCTGCGGAAAATAAAAATATGTCTTTATGTCTTTCTGTCGAAAAATCCCCCCACACCATCTATGTGTCTTTCTGTCGAAAAATCCGTGTAAATCTGTGAGATCTGTGGGAGATCCCCCGACCGTGCAACTGCGTTTTTGGGTAGTGCGGATTGGCGGCGGTCTTGAAAGTGGGTTAAAATGTTGGCATTGCGAAAAATAATGATTAAATTTGTCAGATTATTACAAGTATTAAAAAACAGATAATGGTAACACCTACAAAAAAAACCATCGTCCTGGGTGACGGACGCGAAATCACCCTTGAAACAGGTAAGCTTGCCAAGCAAGCCGATGGAGCTGTGGAGCTGCGCATGAACAACACCATGCTTCTTGCGACAGTGGTTTCGGCCCGCGAGGCCGAGGATGGGGCCGACTTCATGCCCCTGCAAGTTGAGTATAAGGAGAAATATTCTGCATTCGGCCGCTATCCCGGCGGCTTTACCAAGCGCGAAGGACGCGCTTCGGACTACGAGGTGCTCACATGCCGCCTCGTCGACCGCGTGCTGCGTCCGCTGTTCCCGTCGAACTATCACGCCAACACGTTTGTCAACATCATCATGTTCTCGAGCGACGGCGTCGACCAGCCCGACGCCCTTGCAGGCCTGGCAGCATCGGCTGCCATCGCCGTTTCCGACGTGCCCTTTGAGGAGCCCATCGCCGAAGTGCGTGTGGCCCGCATCGACGGCCAGTTCGTTATCGACCCCACATTCGAGCAGACTAAGAATGCCGATATGGAATTAATGGTAGGTGCTACATACGACAATATAATGATGGTCGAGGGCGAAATGGACGAAGTGAGCGAAGACGACCTGATTGCCGCCCTCAAGGCCGCACACGAGGCCATAAAGCCCATGTGCATCGCGCAGAAGGAACTCGCCGAACAGCTGGGCGTGACCAAGCGCGAATATTGCCACGAGGTGAACGACGAGGAAATACGCGAGCGCGTGCGCAAAGAGTGCTACGACAAGTGCTATGCCGTGGCCAAGGCCGGCAACGCCGACAAGCAGTGGCGCAACGACAACTTCCAGAAGGCTTTCGACGACTTTATGGAGACAATCCCCGAGGAGGAACGCGAAGAGAAGACACCCATGGTGGCCCGCTACTTCCACGATGTGCAGCGCGACGCCGTGCGCCGCTGCATCCTTGACGAGGGCATACGCATGGACGGCCGCAAGACCGACGAAATACGCCCCATTTGGTGCGAAACCGACTATCTGCCCGGCCCCCACGGATCGGCAGTGTTCACCCGCGGCGAGACTCAGGCCCTGGCCACAGTCACCCTGGGTACCAAGCTCGACGAGAAGCTCATCGACGACGTGCTCAACCGCAGCAACGAGCGCTTCCTGCTGCACTACAACTTCCCCGCATTCTCCACAGGCGAGGCCCGTCCGCAGCGCGGCATCAGCCGCCGCGAGATTGGCCACGGCAATCTCGCTCACCGCGCCCTTAAGCGCATGCTGCCCGACGACCTGCCCTACACGGTGCGCATCGTGAGCGACATTCTGGAGAGCAACGGATCATCGTCGATGGCCACCGTGTGCGCCGGCTGCCTGGCTCTGCTCGACGCAGGCGTGAAGATGAAGAAGCCTGTGGCCGGCATCGCCATGGGTCTAATCACTGACGAGGGCAACGTGAAGCACGCCGTGCTCAGCGACATCCTTGGCGATGAAGACCACCTTGGCGACATGGACTTCAAGGTGACCGGCACCGTCGACGGCATCACAGCCACCCAGATGGATATCAAGTGCGACGGCCTGCCCTACGAAATCCTTGAGCAGGCACTGCGCCAGGCCAAGGAGGGACGCCTGCACATCCTCAAGATAATCAACGAAACCATCCCCGCTCCGCGCGAAGACTATAAGCCCCACGTGCCCCGCATCGTGGCCATGACCGTCGACAAGGAATTCATCGGCGCCATCATCGGCAAGGGCGGAGAGGTGATCCAAGGCATTCAGGAGGCCACCGGCGCCACCGTCACCATCGACGAAATCGACGGCAAGGGAGAAATCGAAATCAGCGCTGCCAACAAGGAGTGCATCGATGCAGCCGTGGCCCGCATCAAGGAAATCATCGCCGTGCCCGAGCTCGACAAGGTGTACACCGGCAAGGTGCGCAGCATCCTGGAGTTTGGCGCATTCGTTGAGTTCATGCCCGGCCGCGACGGCCTGCTGCACATCAGCGAAATCAGCTGGGACCGTCTCGAAGACATGGAGGCCAGCGGCCTGCACGAAGGCGACGAGGTGACGGTGAAACTCATCGAAATCGACAAGAAGACGGGCAAGTTCCGCCTGTCGATGCGGGCCCTGCAAGAGAAGCCCGAAGGCTACGAAGAGCGTCGCCCCGAGCGCCGAGGCCCGCGCCGTGAAGGCGGCGACCGCGGTCCCCGTCGCGAAGGAGGTCCGCGCGGTCCGCGCCGCGAGGGTGGCGACCGAGGCCCGCGCCGCGAAGGCCGCGGCCCGCGTAAGCCCCGCCACGACGAAGACTAACCCCCTGCGGCCCCGCCGCAGCAAAATAACCAAAGCGAACGCGCCCTCTGGGCCGCGTTCGCTTTTTTTTACCCCGCCGCCCCATAACCACAGTGAAAATTCCATGTTAGGGATTGTCAGGAGAATGCGCCATACTGTAGGGACGTGGCATGCCACGTCCGACGCAAATTACAGAAAATCAACTAATTATATAAATAATCACAGCCAATGGAGGTGTCTTTGGTGTGGTTTTGATTTCTTGGATTTGCAGTAGATGGGGCTACGCCCGTCGGACGTGGCATGCCGAGCGCACTGAAAAAATAACATTGTTGTGCATTTGTTGCAATGTGTTATTAGCAATGGCATTATCCCTTTAGGGATAAGATATGTGTAGGCAGGTATGCAGTGCGGACGCAGCGGTAGCGCCGTCCGCGCGAAATGCCTGCTATGCTGTAGCCCCCACACAGGCATTCCAGAGGAATGCGACAACAGACGGATAATGCTGACTCTCAAATTATTAGGTTGCTGTAGTGCGCAGGGCGGCAACGGTTGCATTCCTATGGAATGCGTGGCAGTGGAGGCCGCTGAGCAGGCATTTCGCGGCGGCTGCGCCTCCGCTGCATACCTGCCTACAC
>CAVKDU010000007.1:0-74334 GCA_963655175.1 Wujia chipingensis
GGATTTCTCTTTGCCGTATGACACAGAGAAATCCTAATGACCGATTTGGGTTAAAAAAGGCGCAGCCGCGGCCGCACAGGCACGAAAAAAGCGGCCCCGCCAACTGATGTGCGGGGTCGCCTGTGTTGCGTTGCCATTGCCGCCTTGGCGGCTAATGAGTTATACTGTGATTAGAGCACCACCTTCTTGGTGAGAGTCTTGCCAGCCACAACAGCCTTCACGATGTAAGCGCCGTTGCCGTTGATGGTGAGCTCGGTGCCGTTGGCAGCAGCCACCTTCTGGCCAGCCACGTTGTAAACTTCGATAGCTGCGGGAGCAGAAACCTTAACCACGTTGCCCTCTACGTTGAGAGCTGCGTCGGCTGCCTCAACACCGTTGACGCCGCTTTCATCGCCCATCGAGATAGTGTAAACGGCCATACCGTTGTTACACTTGTAGCTGAACAGAGTCACCACGTCGTTGCCCTTAGAGTCTTTTGAGTATTCTACATTGAGGCTGTGAACACGGTTACCACCGTCGCTGGTGCCACCGAGAGAGTCGGTCTGCCAATACTTCTTCATGCCAGTGAGCGAAGAGTTTTCACCCAGCTCGCAGATGTTGGCCTGGCAGCCGTGGCTGTCATACTGATACATTGAGTAAACGATGAAGTTCTTCACGTTCTCACCGCTTGCGTCACCCAGGTGGAACTCAGCCACGCCGTTGGTGCCGGCTGCGGGGAAGAGGCTTGCGTCAACGCCCTCGAAGCTGCCTGCCAGCGAACCGTCGTTCTGATAGAGGAGGGGAGCGCTGTTGAAGCCGTCGATGTAGAAGAGCTCGCCGGCATAGAGGTTGTCCTCGCTGTCGCCAAGCACGAAGCGGCCCACAGGGCCATAGCTCCACTGTGTGCAGCTTTCGGGATAGAACTCAGTGATGTCGAGGTAGGTGTCGCCATCGAAGCCGCCTTCGAAGTCACCGTCCTTGTCGGCGTGCCAGCGGTAAACGGTCTCAACCTGTGTGCCAGGCGTCATCATTGTGCACTCAGCCTCTTTGCGGGTGATGTCGCCAATCACGTCGAAGTAGTCGGTACGTGCGATTTTGTCGCCCTTGTTGAGGTTGGCTATCAGTGTCAGAGCGCCAGACTCCGGATCGAACTGATAAACGGGAATAGTGGCAGCCTTCTCGCTGGTGTATGAAGCTATCCAAAGGTGGCCGAAACTGTCTGTACCAATCTGGTTAGCGCCCAAGAACACGCCAAACGGCTTGCCGTCGAGAGTAACGGGGATTGACTTCTCGAAAGCACCAGTCTTAACGTCGTAAACGTGAACGAGAGCCTGCATCACAGTGTCGTTCTTGCCTTCGTCGTTAACATATACGGCCTGCTTAGCCTCCGACTGTGCCACATACACCTTGCCCTTTGCCATAACGGCTGTGCGGGCGCGGGTTGCACCGTTGAGGGGAGAATTTTTGAATGCTGCATCGAAGTTGTGTGCGCGGTCGAGCACCCAATTGTTGGTCATGCTGATACCGTCAACCGTAGCGTATTTAACGCCGTCGGTAGTGGCCGATGCACTGGCCACTGCCATCACAGCGACTGCTGCTGAGAGTAAAAATTTCTTCATGTTGATGAAATTAAAATTATTAATTAGTGATTTAATTGTGTACCATTAATCAACTTTACAAAGTTGAACAAAGTAAGCTATAATTAGCGAGACGGCAAAATATTTTATATTAAAATATGGATAAAAAACCTAAATGCGCGTTCTCTGGCCGCCCTACCCTTTATAGCACGAAAGTCCGCATCACACTGCTGTGCGATGCGGACTTTCGCTTATCGGCGCCCGTTGGGCTAAGCCCTGACGCTATGTGGGTGCCTTAGAAGAGGTTAGTCTTGCGGGGGTTGATGCACACGCCAAGTATGCGATCCTTGTTGCCGCAGTAGTTCACCATCTTCTTGGTGTTGTAGTCGAAATAGTAGAGGCCGGTGGTGTAGGTCTTCTCGCTGCTTGCGGCGCGGAAGCCAAAGAACACGTTGCCGGTGTACTTGTCAACGGCGAACTGGGTCACGTAGAGACCCTCGTCGGCTGTGGAGTTCTCGGGAGCTGCCTCCATACCAACGAATGTGGTGTAGTTCTTATACTCGGTGGTGGCGTTGGCTGCCGGAATGGTGTAGGCTGCGAAGCCCACGCCGGGAGTGGTGCCCTTAGAATACCACACATACATTGCGTTGCGATCCTCGTCGAGGGTGAATGCACGCGGCTGAGTGGCAGCAAGCACGATGGGGTAAGGCAGCGGGTCGCCAGCCTTCACGCTCGACTTGATGTCGCTGGCCTTGAAGCGGTAAACGCCGTTACCAGAGTAGTTCTTAACCCACCAGAACACTTGGTTCTTGTCGTAGTAGAGCGAGGTGTGAATTGCACCGTAGCTCATGCCCTGGCCGTAGTATGTGAGCTGGTTGTTGACCACCATATAGCCGTCGGTGCTCTTGTAGTTGGTCTTCTCCACACCGCCGCGGCTGCTCAGAGCCACGCGGCGGATACCGGTGTTACGGTCGGTGTAGTAGAGATAGTTGGCATCGGCGCAGCCCTCGAAGGGGTCGTTGAATGCCTGGCCGCCCACGTTGGTCACTACCACGTTTGACGACGAGCCGTCGGCTGACATCACGGTGATTTTGCCATCGCCAAGGTTGTCGGCCTCATCGTTGACGTAGGTGTATTGCTTACCGGCGTCGAGGATGTAGACGTAGTCTTGGTCAACCGAGTCGTTCTTCACGTTGGCAAACACGAGGTTCATAGGAGTGGTGCCAGCGCTGATGCCCATGTCGAAGGGCAGGTTCTTGGTGCCTGCGGGCAGGGTCGACGGGTCGATGATCTTGTAGGCCTTGATGTTGCCGCCATAGGTGGCATAGTATACTGTGGGGGCGGGCTGGTTGTAGCCCACTTGCACGTTCACATAAGAGTCTTCGAGGCGGCGGTTCTCGCCGTCGACGTCAAACCAAGTCTGGAGCTCGATTTTCTGCGAACCGATGTTGCGGAACTTCAGGGCGCCGGGGTTGTCGATAGTGCCATCCTCGTGCTCGTAGCCCACAAACTCGGTCATCTCCTGGCCGTCGGCGTTGAGAGTGCCCTCGGGGAACTTCCACACATATTTGGTCTTGAGGTGCTCGGGGTTGGGCAGCGCAATGCCCAGATCCACGGTCACATCGTTGATGACCACTGTGGGCGCGCTCTGCTCGGTGACGCTGAGCACGGGAGCGATGTCGCTCACCAGCAGCGGATAGGTGCGTGTGCCTGCGCCCTCAACGGTGAGTTTCACCTGATAGAGGCCTGCCTTGGCAAACTTGTGCACGGGGTTTTGCTCGGTAGAGGTGGTGCCGTCGCCGAAGTCCCAAGTAGCATTGCCTTTTTTCACCGATATGTTGTTGAACTTAATCTTCGACACAACATAGAAATCGAGCGTGTATTCATTACCGTCAACGTTGTAGGTGAAGTCAACGTCTTTGGTGGGGAAATTGCCATAATTGGGCTCCTTGTCGGTGCAGGCGGTCATTGCCAGCATCAGAACCATCATGGCCAAAAGTCCGATATTCTTAATTAATTTCATAATCTGCTATTTGCTTTAATTGAGTTCAACTGTTTTGGTGTTGGTGTCGGTACCCATCTTGCCGTTGGTGTCAAACACGCGGAACTTGGGCACGATAGTGTATTTGCGCGAGAAACTCACAGCATAGTTTTTGTCGGTGCTGTTGTAGATCCAGCCGGTGAAGGGAATCTCGCTGATGAGTTCCTTCCAGTAGGGCATGTACTCGGCGCGAACTGAGTTGAGTGTGCCACCGGTGTCGTCGCTGTAGCGGCTGAACACCCAGGGCGACGACTTGTACACGGGCCACACGTTCACACCCTCGGGGGCGTCGGCCTGAGTGGCAACTTCGTGCACCACCTTAACGCCGTCGACCAGAGTGGTGTAGTAGTAGTGGTCTACATCAGTGGTGGTGAACCATGCGTCGCTCTTGTCGGCTGTGGCAGTGGCTGTGGGGAAGCTGACGTTATACTTTGCGTTGAGTGCCTCGAACTGCTCGGCAGTGAAGTCGTAGTTGATGTACACGTTGCGCAGGTCGTTGTAGTAGGTGCTGTCCTTGGTGAGGGCGGTCACCACCTTCTCTTTGAACTCGTCCTGGAATGTGGCGGGATAGTAGAGGTCGAAGCGGGCCTGATCCCATTCAGCAGGCTCGTTCCAAGTGACGGGAGCAAGTGTGCGCGATGTGGGGAACGAGTCGTTGAGCACGTATTCCCAGCCGTCGAACTCAGCCTTGCTGTGAGGATAGGTGTAGACGCTGTCGTAGCGAACTGTGTCCTGAGTGGCAACAGTCTGCGTGAGCGCATACGAGGTGGTGAGCTTGCAAGTGGCTGCTGAGCTCTGGCTGCGGGTTACCACGGCACGCACCTCAGAATAGTCGATCTGCTTGTCGGGAGCAGTGTAATACTTGCCCTTGAAGTGAACGTAGTCACCAGCCTTGCAAGTAGAAGAGCTGAGTTCCCAGTATACGGTGGGCACTACCTGGCCTATATCCGTCTTGTCTTGGAACGGGTCGTGGTTGGCGCACGACGAGAGGGCGAGGGCCAGCAATGCGAATGAACCGAATAATTTATTTAGTTTCATACTGAATTGTAGTTTACTTTGATTTTGATGAATTTTGATTTCACTTGCCAGTGAGCGAAGTCACTGTGCCGTAGGTCTCGGCCCAAATCATAGGCTTCTGCAGCCACTTGTAGTTCTTGTATGCGCCAAGGCGTTCGAGTTCGGCCTTGTTATACTTCTCCTCGGTCTCGGGGTCGTAGTTGATGCGCTGAATCCAAGTGTTCTCCTTCTGCTCCTCGGTGAGGCCGTCGATCCAGTAAGCGGCATACAGGTTGTAGGGGCGGCGCAGAGTGGGATAAACGATCTCGTTGTTGTCGCCGATGCCGTAGTGGTTGCGGTTGTTGCTGTAGTGGTAGCGGCGCATGTCGGTCCACTGCTCGGGCTGCATATACATGGCTATGTATTTCTGCTCCATGAGGTCGCGCAGCGAGAACTCAGAGGGGTTGAAGAACCAGTGCTTGTTGCCGCGGTCGGTAACCTTGTGCACCGAGGGGTTCTTGCTTGAGCCGCGGTAGTAGGCCACGTCGTTGAGGAATGCGTTGACCTGAGCGTCCCAGTATTCCTTGGCTTGGAAGCCGGGCTTGCCAGCCTTCGACTCGCCAGGATACTTGTTGTCGGTCTTGGCATCGTAGTTCTCGTTGGTGTACTTCTTCAGGAAGAAGTCGAGGTGGCGCTGAATGTTCCACTCAGTGGCTTCCTTGGCCAGGGCGCAAGCCTCGGTCTTGTTGCCAAGCCAGTATTCGGCCTCAGCCTTGATGAAGTAGAGTTCCTCCATTGTGAAGATGGGGTTGTAGCAGTCAACGTCGCCGGCATACGCACCCATGTAGAGGTTGGGATAGTTGGCGATTTTGAAAGTTGAGCCCATGCCGATGTTGTTGTCGAGGAAGCGCATCTTGTTCACGTTGCTCGACACCGATGCGGTAGCGGGGCCTTCGCGCGAAATCATGAGCAGACCGCAACGGGGGTCGTTGGCATAGCCGTCGTGAGCGCCCTCGCCGTTGAAGCGGCCGCACTTAAGTTCGTTGTTGGGGGCAGAGATGCCCAGGAGATCCTGCATGAAGAAGCGCGACGGAATGGCCTCGTCGAGGAGGTTGCGGCGCGACTCCCAAGAGTTGATTACAGGCTTTGCCACACTCCACACGCAGTTCTGCTCGTTGGTGCCGCCGGTGAAGTTGTAGCGTGGCTCGTTGCCAAACCAGCTGCCGTAGAGCAGGTCGCCGCTGCGCCACTGCTTGATGGCGGCGTCAGCTGCGTCGATAATCTTCTGGCAGGTGGCTGCGCTGCGGTCCACATTAGGCAGGTTGCGCAGCAGCAGGCGGGCCTTGACGGCCAGCACCAGGCCCTTCCACTTGCTGAGGTCGCCGGCATACACGCGGTCCTGACTGGCAGTGATGGTGCGGTTGGTGGGGCAGTTGACCACAGCGGGGTCGTCATACATCTTTATAAGGTTGTCGCACTCGTTGAACATCCACTCATAGATTGAAGCCTGAGTGTCGTAGGCGGGCGAGTTGCTCTGATAAGCCTGCGAGTTTGGCATGTCGCCGAAAGCGTCGGTTGCGAGCTGTGTCGACATGAGTTTGATGGTGCGGGCAATCAGCTCGTAGTTGGGCGAGTTGATGTCGCGCGAGTTGTTTATCACATTGTTGGCATTGACGCCCACATCATAGAAGTGGCGGCGCCACTGCGGGTGACGGTTCATAGTGAGGAATTCCCACTCACTCTTGTAGGAATATGAGCCAACAGAGCTCTTGCCGCCGGTGGTGAGGCACTGCGACAGGTAGTTGTAATATTCTGCATGGTCATATACCGACTGCTGGGCGTAGAACACGACTGTGGGCAGACCCACCTCGGCGGTGATGCTGTGAGCCCTGTCGGGGTTCACGTTGTCGTCGAGCTTGTCTTCACAGCTGACCATGGTCATACCGGCCAACAGGAATAATGCGAATTTTGTTATCTTATTCATGATTTTGAATTCTGTCCTAAAAATGATGATTAGAATGATGCTTTAAGAGTCACGTTGTAGCTGCGTGTGTTGGGCACGTTGTAGTTGTCGATACCCATTGCGCCAGTACCGCCCGAAACGCCTGCCATGATGGCGGGGTCGTTGCCGGTGTACTTGGTGAGCAGGAACAGGTTGCGGGCAGTGAATGTGATGCCCAGATCCTTAACGCACCAGCTGCTCTTGAGCATGCTCTTGAAGTTGTAGCCCAGAGTCACATAGCTCAAGCGGATGTATGAGCCGTCTTCGATGAAGTTGCTCGACACAGTGTTGAAGTATGTGTTGATGAAGTTCTGGTCAAGAACAATAGGAGTGGTGTTGGGGCTGTAAGTGCCGTCGGGGTTTTGAACGACGCCCTTGAAGATTATCTCGCGGTTGCGGTACTTCTCATAGAGGTGGTTCATACCGTTGCTGATGAGGCCGCGGTTGGTGACGTTGACCACGTCGCCGCCGCAACGGCCATCGAACAGGAACGACAGAGTGGCGTTCTTATAGCGGAATGTAGAGCCGAGACCCATGAGGAAGTCGGGCTCGCGGTTACCAATGTAGTTACCCTTGACAGGGCTGATGAGGGGATAGCCGTCGGAGTTGCAAATCACGTTGCCGTTGGGATCGCGCTGATAGTCCTTACCCGAGATACCGGTGGTAGAACCATGCAGGTAGGCGCTGGGGAAGATGTCGCCATACTGCGAACCCTGGATTTCCACGATGCCATCGGGCAGCGAACGCACGCGGCCGCGGTTGAACGAGGCATTCAGAGTGGCTGTCCAGCTGAAGTCCTTAGTTTGGATAATGTCTTGTGCCAGAGTGAACTCCATACCGTAGTTCTCGATAGAACCCTCGTTGCGGGTTTGCAGAATGGTACCCGAAGCGGGCGACACGCGCACGCTCACAATCTGGTTGTCGACAGTGGTCGAGTAGTAGGCCACATCCAGGCGGGTGCGGCTGTTGAAGAAGCGCAGGTCGGCACCGATTTCCCAAGAGCTTGTCATCTCAGGCACCAGTGTGATGGCGCGCGACACGGTGGGGTCTACACCATAACCGCCGTCGGGGAATGTGCTCCACTGCTTGTAGGTGTCGTTGAAGAGGTAACGGGGGCAGTCCTTACCAACCTTTGCCCAGTTGCCGCGAATCTTACCATAAGAGAACCAGCTGTTCTGCAGATGGAAGAGTTCGCTGAAGATCACACCGGCAGTAACCGAAGGATAGAAGTAGGTCGGGCCCGACTGCTTCAGGCGCGAAGAGCCGTCGTAGCGGCCAGTCACAGAGAGCTGTGCCATGCCCTTGTAGTCGAAGCGGAGTTCGCCAAAGTAGCCATACTTGTTGTCTTTTGTGTGATAGAGATACATATTATAGTCGCTCGAGCCGCTGGCAGTGAAAGTGGTGGGGTCCACATTCTGGAAGCTGTAGAAGTCACCGTCGAGCATAAACTTCTGTCCTGCCATCTGAGCCTCATAGCTGCTTGTCTCCTTATACTCGGCACCGAAGAGGATGTTGAAGTTGTAATCCTCAGCAAATGTGCGCTTGTAGGTGGCAAGGAACTGAGCGGTAAACTGCTGGCCACGTGAGGGCTGGAAGGTGTAAGCGCCAAACTTGTATTGCATGTCGCTCAGTGCCTTCTGCACCTCGGGGTCGTTGATGTTGTTGAAGT
Source organism: Wujia chipingensis (assembly GCA_963655175.1). Lineage (GTDB taxonomy): Bacteria > Bacteroidota > Bacteroidia > Bacteroidales > Muribaculaceae > Sodaliphilus. The sequence continues at coordinate 8,265 of CAVKDU010000007.1, forward strand.
CGCCAGAATAGAGGCGGGGCACGGTGTAGCTCTCATAAGTAGTGTATGACTTATCGTAGCCGAGCTTGCCAGTGAACACGAGGTCTTTGATGGGCTCATAGGTGAGCTGACCATTAACGATGATGCGGTTGCTCTCGGTTTCGCTCTTGTCGCGGTAGCGGCCAAAGTAGGGCGAGATGCCGGCGCTGATGCGCTCGGTGTCGAGCAGCTGCTCCCAGTGGTCGTAGCGGTTGGCCCAGTTCACGTGACCATCAACGGTTTGATAGTCACTCATATCCTTATCGATCGACCAGTTGTAGACAGTAGACATTGCATTGCCAAAGCCACGCGACTTGCTGTTGACGAAGTTGGTGGTGAGCTGGAATGTAACCTGGTCAGACGGTTTGTAGAAACCTTTCAGGAACACGGTGAGCTGATTCTTGTAATCCTTGGGAATCACACCGTCGCTGTTGGTGTAGCTGGCCGAAGCGTAAGAGTTGAACTTCTCAGTACCGCCCGAGATCGACACGTCATACTTCTGCATGATGCCGGTGCCCAGGAAGTTGCCAGTGTTGTCGTAGATCTTGTCTTGGGTGCGGGCGTAGGGGCCCCAGCCGCCTGAAGCTGAATTTTCTTTATAGAAGCCGTAGGTACCAGAGAGGAATGTCTTCTGGATTTTGGGAACGCGCATGGGCACGTTAACCTCAACGGTAGCAGTACCGTTAACGCTCACGGCGCCAGTCTTGTTACCGCTCTTGGTGGTAATCATGATCACACCGTTAGATGCCTCCTGGCCGTAGAGGGCCGATGCGGCAGCGCCTTTCAGCACCGACATGTTCTCAATGTCGTCGGGGTTGATGTCGGAAAGCGAAGAACCCTTGCCGCGCACGGGCATACCGTCGATGATGATAAGCGGCTCATTGCTCTGCGAGGGGTTGACCGAAGAGATGGCGCGGATAATCACCTGCGAAGAAGAGTTAGGCGAGCCACCACCGGTAGCTACCTGAAGACCAGATACTTTACCTTGCAGTGAGTTAACGAAGTTGTTAGAACCACCGGCAGTCACCTGGTCGTTGTTAAGCGACTGAACCGCGAAGTTAAGTTTCTTCTTTTCCTGGGTTTGACCCATGGCGGTTACAACCACTTCTTTAAGAACTTGAGAGTTCTCCTTCATCTCAATGTTGATGGTGGTTTGTTTGCCAACCTTCACCGAGATGGGATTCATTCCCACATAAGACACGTCAAGCACGTCGCCGTCGTTGACATCGAGAGTAAACTTTCCGTCGATGTCGGTAGCTGTGCCTTTAGATGTGCCATGCACCTGAATAGAAGCACCGATAATCGGGTCTTTGTCAGAGGCTTGCACAACTATGCCAGTCACAGTGCGGGCGAAGCCCATCACCGCAAAGAGGGAAAATAACAGAAGCAATAGCTGTTTTCTCATAATTACTTTTTTATTGTTTTTATTACAGGTTTATTGTTTGCTTTTAATTTTAACCAGTAGTTGTTTCGTGGATAGTTTCCTATCGCTATGCAAGTGAAACAAAGCACAACAACCCACGCAGCACGGGGCATTGCGCACCCGACACTTTGTGGTTATGGCCGTATTTCTTTACAAACTTAATACTATTTTTCGAAATAAGACCCACTTGGCTATGTTAAATAGCAGTCATTTAGCAATATTTTAACTTCGTGAACAGAAAATCATTATTATTAACATTGCTATTTTCGGTAGTTTTATTCGCTATTAATACATAATGCGGTAAGCGAGCCGCTGAGGTTGCGCACCGATTACGCTATATTCCAAGCATTTGCGACACAGGCGTGCGAGCCGCCGGCATCACCCACTGCAATTAAATACCAATCGGGACAAATGCGTTAACGTATATGTAAAAAATCGACGGCCACCACCCCACTCCACTGTGGGACGGCGACCGTCGCAAGTCTATAGTATGAATAAAACCAAACGCGTTAGAGCGACAGCTTCACGGTGTGGGTCACGCCATCGGCTGTGGTGCATCGGAGCAGGTAAACGCCCTTGAAAGCATTTTTCTGAATGGTTGCGGTGTTGTGCTTCACCAGCAGGCTACGGCCCGCTGCATCAAGCAGTTCAACCCTGCTAACCACCATACTCAACTCAATGAGGTTTCCACGAACCGACACGCGCGGGCAGTCGGCCGCAGATATTGCAGCCTCAACGGCCGATTTTTCGGTCTGTGTCATGCGGTAGGCGGCAAGGCCGTTGCCCGGCACATAGAAGTAGAGGTCGGTGGTGGTGGCGTCAACGCTGTCGGCCACGCAAAGGGCGTTCCAGGTGTTGCTGTTCACATTGCCCAAGCCGCGCTTGGGCATGGTCCACATGGCCTTGCTGCCCGACAGGGTGCCGCCCTGGCCGCAGCTGGCCAGAGTGAACTGGTAGCCGGTGTCGGTGGTGTGGTCGCCAGTGGGCAGCACCACATAGCGCTTGCCGCCGCAGGTGAACATGGCCATGCCGTTGGCCTGGCGGTGGCCCGACAGCACGTTGGTGCCGTTGTCGAACTGCTGCACTATGGCGCCGGTGGTGAAGTCGTAGAGGGCAAGGTCGATGCTGCTGCCCTTCACATAGGCCTGGGTGGCGCTCACGGGCCACACGCGCGGAGCGATGCCAAGCTGGCTGGCGCCGGCGGTGTAGGCCTTGATGTCGACCACACGGGTCGATGCGAGGCTGCCGTTTTCAAATATCCAGCGCACCAGCTGAGTGCCGCTCGACATGGCAGCAAACACTGTGAAATTGCCCGTGTTCACATCGCCCCACACGTTGCAGTGGTCGATGCGACCGGTGCTTGTGTCGTCGCAGGTGACCGAAGCCACCACAGTGACTTCGCCCGTTTCGGGATTCACGCGGCAAATGCTGAGCGGAGTGGTGCTGATGCGCAGCGTGAGGTTGCTAATCAGCACGTTGCCGGCATTGTCGGTGAAGATGTCGTTGCCCGGCAGATAGGGCACCTGCGAGTCTTCGCCCACGATCACGGTCTTCAGCTTTTCGCCGGTGGCCTTGTCGTAGTGGTCGATGGTGACCTGCGAGCCTTGCGTGTTTTCGGCGCGGCCCACCACCAGCAGGCGGTCGGCATAGGCGGTGAAGCCACGGTTGCACAGGCCGTCGCTTGCAAAGGCCACGTTGGCATACGGGTCTTTCACCGCGCGCAGCCATGTGCTGCTGAGAGTCGATACGGTGGTCTTCGCCCCTTCCGTCACCTCTATATTATTATATGTGTCGATGTCGCGGCGGCGCACGTAGCCCGGCTCGTAGTTGCCAGTGGGAATAGCTGTCACGGTGAACTGGCGCGGACCGGTGGCATTGTCGAGGCAATACTCGGCCCCGGTCACCACACGCCAGTAGAATTTGCCCTTGCCAATGGCGGCAACCTCGCAAAGCGCCTGCCACTGACCGGCGTTTTCGGCCATGTCGCGCTGCCACACCACGTTGGCAAACTTGGCGTCGGTGGCCACCTGGGCCACAACGCTCTGCACATCGGCAGCCTTGCATGCCATCACAAAGTCGCTGTCGGTCGAGAAGCCGTCGGCAGGCGACACAAGCGTGGCCACGGAGGCGGGGCTGCGCTTGGGCGACGTGAATGTGGCCGTTGGGCCGGTGGTGGCGAAGCGGCCTTGCTGACTGGTGGTTACGCGCCAGTAGTAGGTGGCGGCTGACTCGAGTGTGGCAAGGTTGAATGTGGTGCTGGGCTCGGTGAGCGAGCTGCGCTCGAGCACCACGCTCGAGAATGCGCTGTCGGGGCTCACCTGAATGCGATAGGTGGCCTCGCTGCTGGCTGCGGTCCACTTAAACTCCTGATTCCAAGTGGTGGCGGCACCGCCGACGGGCGATATGGGAGTGGCCGTGTCGGCCTGGCCGGCAGGGGCGTTGAGATAGGCGGGGTCGAACTCATTGTTCCAGCCGTCGACCACGCACACCGCATACCAATGGTCTTTTGCAAGGTCGGCCGAGAGTTCATAGTTGGGGCTGTAGGTGAGGGCCACCAGATAGTCGGACTTGATGCCGCCAAACTTCTCGCTCATTATGTCGGCGGGCGACACACTACTGGGGAAGGCATACACCGAATACTTCATCAGCTTCTTGTCGACACCCGTCCAAGTGAGGGTGTTGCCGCTGAGCTTGAGGTTGGCCGGGGCGTCGTAGTTGCCCTTCTCCTTCCACGTGAGCGCGGGCGGCAGGGCGGGATGCTGGAAGCAATTGGCCTTCAGGTAGTCGCCAAAGCCGCTGATGGCCGGGCCGTTGAGGTATTTTGCCGAATAGAAGTTCACGCCGGGGGCGTTGTCTTCATTATACTGGCGCGAATAGTTGATTTGAGCCAGAATCTCGTCCCAGTCGCTCTTGGAGTTGGTGCCGGCCATGAAGTAGATGTTGTGGCTGGCATAGTGGTGGCGGCCAAAGTGATGGGCGGCATAGCTCCACCACTTGGTGAGCGGGCCGAAGGGGTTGGTGGCGTGGTTGGTCTTCCAATAGAGCTGGGGCGATATGTAGTCGATGGTGCCCTCCTCGAGCCACGCCAGCGGGTCGCTGTAGATGGTGTTGTACTGCCAGTCGCTGCCCACGGGGCAGGGGTCTACGTTGTGCTTCGAGGCCGAGGTGGCGGCAGTGCCGGCAACACCGGCGGGGCCGATGCCAAACTTTACAAACGGCTTGGTGGCCTGCACCATGTTATAGACGTCGGCCACCATCTGGTTCACGTTGGCGCGGCGCCAGTTGGCCAGCGACATCGAAGTGCCGCTCTGCTTCCACTGCTGGTAGTCGGGAGCGTCGGTGCCGGTGCTGAGGCCGGCGCCGGGATAGAAGTAGTCGTCGAATATGATGCCGTCGATGTCGTAGTTCTGAATCATTTCGCGGCACACATCCACCACGCGCTTGCGCGACGCTTCAAGGGCGGGGTTGAACACTTGGTCGCCATTGTTGTCGATGAGCACACCCGAGGCCTTCACGGCCTCGTCTTGCGGAGTGGTGTTGTCGGTGCCGCCCTTTTTGCTGAAGCGGTAGGGGTTGACCCACACGTGGCACTCCATGCCGCGCTTGTGGCACTCCTCAACGGCAAATGCCAGAGGATCCCAGCCCGGGTCCTTGCCGCGGGTGCCGGTGAGGTAGGCCGACCACGGCTCGTAGCTCGACTTGTAGAGAGCGTCGGCCATGGGGCGCACCTGCAGGCAGATGGCATTCATGTTGTCGCGGTGAAAACCGTCGATGAATACGAGCAGTTCCTGCTTTTGCTTTGCAATAACGCTGGCGCCGGTGCCGCGCGTGCTGGGCCAGTCGATGTTGGCCACCGTGGCAATCCACGCCGTGCGCATCTCGCGCTTCTGAGCCTCGCCGGCCCTGATGCCCATCGCGGTCATCAGCAGCGCCAAGGCTGTGAGGAGTAGTTTTCTTGTCATTTTTTTGCTTTGGTTTTGTATAGTTTTTTAATGCAATTATGTTGATGATGTTTCAAAGTTACAGCAAAAAACGCACTTGGGCAAGCGGCAGCGGGCAGCCGCGGGCAAAACGGGCCGACTCCTATTCAATTTAATAGAATTTAGGGGTTAGTGCATGCCGCGGGGGCATTTCGTTGAAAATTTGTAACCTAAAGGGCGACAAAAGCAAAAAAATGACTAATTTTGCACATAACCACATAGGTAAATAATATTTATAATCATATTTTAATTAATAACACTCGATTAGGCATGAAGAAACATCTACTCCTTTCGGCTGCAATCTGCCTTATGGCAGGCGCAGCCTCGGCCCAGAGCTTCACTGTGGACAAAATCACCTACACCGTGACCTCGGGCAACAATGTGGCCGTGACCAAATGCGCCGTGAACGGCGCAGTGGTGGTGCCCGCCACCATCACCGACAGCGAAGGCTCGGGCGAGACCTACAATGTGACCGCCATAGGCAAAGAGGCATTTAAAGACTTCTCGTCGAAGGTGACAGCCGTGACGCTGCCCTCGACCATCACCGAGATTGGCGAAGGCGCATTCTACTACTGCAAGATGGCAAGCATCAACATTCCCGACGGCATCACCGAAATCCCGACAAAGGCTTTCTACAGCTGCACCAAGCTGACGTCGATCGAGCTGCCCGCCAGCGTCACCAAGATTGGCCCCAACGCATTCAGCAGCTGCACGGTGCTCACCAGCTGCAACATACCCTCGGGCGTGACCGTGATCGACAAATACACTTTCCAAAACTGCTCGAAGCTGGCCAAGGTGGAGCTGCCCGCCACCGTGAAGGTGATTCGCGACAACGCCTTCAACGCCTGCAAGGCCCTCACCTCGGTTGAGCTGCCCGAAAGCGTAGACTCAATCGGCTCGATGGCTTTCTACAACTGCTCGTTCCTGAAAGAGGTGAAGCTGCCCTCGAAGGTGACAGTGATACCCTTCGGCGCATTCCAGAGCACAGCGCTCGAGACGTTTGCCATTCCAGCCTCGATAAAGGTGGTTGAAGGCTCGGCGCTGAAAAACTGCACCCAGCTCACCAGCGTCACAGTGCCCGCCAGCGTCGACTCGATTGGCGAGCAGGTGTTCACTCAGTGCGCCAAGCTCACCAGCATCAGCGTGGACGCGGCCAACAAGACCTACAGTTCGCAAGACGGCGCGCTGCTGAGCAAGGACAAGACGGTGCTCTACACCGTGCCCGGCTCGGTTACGGCCTACACCATTCCCGCCACAGTCACCGCCCTGGGCAACTATGCCTTCGACTACTGCACCAAGCTGGAGGCCGTGAAGCTGCCCGCCAGCGTGAGCAAAATTGGCCACCACGCATTTGAGTATGCTCAGGCCCTCACCAGCATCGAAATTCCCGCCGCAGTGACCGAGCTGCCCAACCACGTGTTTTTCCACGCCGACAAGCTCGCCTCGGTGAAGCTGCCCAGCACGCTCAAAAAGTTTGGCCAGTACACATTCGGCTACACCGCCATTGAGCAAATCGAGCTGCCCGCACTCATCGACACCATTCCGGCCAACGCCTTCAGCAACTGCACCAAGCTGGCCAAAGTGGAAATGCCCGCCACAGTGAAATACATCGGCGGCTATGCATTCCAGTCGTGCAAGGCCCTGACCGGCTTCACATTCCCCACCTCGCTGGAGAAGATCGACAACTACGCATTCAGCAACTGCGCCGCCCTCACCAGCATCGACCTGCCCTACAGCCTGCGCGCCATTGGCAACAACACATTCGCCGCATGCTCGGGCATCGAGAGCATCAAAATTCCCGAAGGCGTGGAAAGCGTGGGCAACAGCTGCTTCTTCAACTGCGCCAAGCTGGCCACTGTGGAGCTGCCCAGCACACTGAAGACCTATGGCACAGCCGTGTTCAACAACAGCAAGGCCATCACCAAGGTGATAGCCCACGCCAAAGAGCCTGCCACCATCACCGACAAGGTGTTCTACACCGACGTCTACACCAAGGCCGAACTGCAAGTGCAGAGCGAGTCGGTTGAGGCCTACAAGGCCGCAGCCGTGTGGAGCAAGTTTGCCACCATCAACGGCGGTGCCACCCCCACAGGTGTTGAGACGGTGAAAATGACCACGGCCGACGACGCCAACGCACCCTACTACAACCTGAACGGCGTGCGCGTGTACAACCCCGAGCGCGGCATCTACATTCACAACGGCAAAAAGGTGATGGTGAAGTAACACCGTCACAAGCATAACCAATATCCACAAAGCCCCTGCGCAGAGTTAAAAATCTGCACAGGGGCTTTGCTATTGCGGGCGGGTTGGAGTATCTTTGCAGCGGCGCGGCTACCATGCCACGCCGCTGCAAGTTATGACAACGATGACTATAAAAACAGTATTGGCCGCTGCAGCCGCAACGCTTGCCCTGGCGGCATGCCACCCCACAGAACAGAACTACAAGGCCGCCTACGACAAGTCGGTGAGCCGCACCAAGGAAAATGTGGGCCTTGAGGCCTACAACAAGGTGATTGAGGAGAACATCCGCAACACCTACACGGTGAACGGCGACAGCATACGCCTGATTATTGACCGGTGCAATGTGGTCGACGGCAAGCCCGACGAGGTTATGCCCTACAGCGTGATTGTGGCCGAATTCAAGCAGAAGTTCAACGCCACCAGCTACCGCGACCGCCTGCGCAGCGAACTGCAGCAGCCGGCCTACATCGTGTGGACGGCCACCGACCAGAAGTATTGCGTGGCCGTGCGCGGATTTGACTCGGCAGCCGAGGCCGCGGCCTATATCAAGGACATCAATCACAAAATGAAGAAACTGCCCCCGCTGGTGAAAAAGGTATGGGTGCTGCAGAGGAACTAACGGGGCTCAAGCGGCTGTGGCAGCTGGGGTTCGGCGATCCGATGGAGTGGATCGACCAATTCTTCGGCAGCTATTCCACCGCGGCCAACCGCTATGCCACCATGCTCGGCGGCACGCCAGTGGCCGAGCTGCACGCGCTGCGCTACAGCGGCGGAGCGTATATATATGGTGTAACCACCCACCCCAGCTACAGGCGGCGCGGGCTGGGGCTGCGGCTCATGACCGCGGCTCTGGAGTCGCTGTGCCGCCAGGGAGTGCCGCGAGCCATGCTCATAGCCGAGAGGCCGGGGCTGCGGCAGTGGTATGCCGCAATGGGATTCAGTCTGGCCGGCAGCACGGTGGAGGTGACGGGCTACACCGGCGAGAATCTGAGCATGGACGACGCCGCGCTCAACGTGCCCATGCTGCGCGTGACCAGTGCCAAGGCCTACATCGACGCCTACCGCACGCGCCACCCCGAGTGGCAGGCGCGCGACATTGCCGTGCGCGATCCCCTTGTGGCCGGCAACTGCGGCATTTACCACGCCGACGGCCAATTTGAGCCCATGCCTCAGCCGCCGCAAGGCGCAATATCGCCGCAAGAGCTCGCCGCGCAACTGCCGCTGCCGCCCAAGCCGCACATCACCATTCCGCCGCAATAACCTTTTTTCACAGCGCGCGGGCGGCCACATTTGGCAAATGTGCGCTAACTTTGCACTCCGAAACGAAAAAGCAACAATCTACAATCTCACTAAGCATGCCCGCCAGCGCGTGGGCGTGGAAGCAACTTTGCGCATATGGGAAATAACAGCAAAATGCCACTCAGCAAGTGGCTGCCACTCATCGGCCTCACCTGCTCGGCCTTTGTGTTCAACACTTCAGAATTCATACCCATCGGTCTGCTCACCGACATTGCCGCCGACTTTGGTCTGACCGAGGCCAAGGCCGGAATGCTGATTTCGGTGTATGCCTGGGCGGTGATGCTGCTGTCGCTGCCGCTGATGGTGCTGGCCACGCGCGTGGACCTGCGCAAGCTGATGCTGGGCATGATGGGGCTGATGGCCGCATTCCAGTTCATGTCGTTCTCGTCGACAAGTTTCGCCATGCTCATGGCCAGCCGCCTGGGCGTGGCCTGCACCCACGCCGTGTTTTGGTCGATAGTGTCGCCCATGGCGGTGCGCATAGCTCCGCCCGAGCACAGGCAGCTGGCCCTTAGCATGATAGTGACGGGCACGTCGATAGCCATAATTCTGGGGCTGCCCATAGGCCGCGCCATAGGACTGCAGATAGGGTGGCGCATGACCTTTCTCAGCATCGGCATTTGCACCGCGCTCACGTTCTTTTATCTATGGGCGTTTTTGCCACAGGTGCAAAGCAGCGGCAAGTTCACCTTTGGCCAGCTGCCCGGCCTGCTCAGCCACAAGGCGCTGACGGGCATATTCCTGTTTGCATTCGCCACCGCCACATCATATTATGTAGCCTACAGCTACATCGAGCCGTTTTTCAAGCAGGTGGCCCACATGGCCAACGGCACCATCACCTTTGCGCTTATGATCTACGGAGCGGCCGGAATGCTTGGCAGCATAGCGTTTTCCAAGCTGTACCCCATCAACCGCTACCGCTTTGTGGGTGTGACGGTGGCAGCACTGGCGCTGTGCCTGGCCCTGCTGCTGCCCGCCGCGGCAAGCATTGCGGCCACCGTGGCGCTGTGTGTGGTGTGGGGCATGGCCGTGACGGCCTACAACGTGGCCATGCAGTCGGAGATAATCAACATTGCCCCGCCCGAGGGCACATCGGTGGCCATGTCGATATTCTCGGGCATATTCAATTTGGGCATAGGCCTCGGCGCATTTGCCGGCGGTGGCGTGTGCAGCCATCTGGGCATAAAGTGGATAGGCGCGGCTGGATGCGCGGTGGCTGTCGTCGCCCTCGCCTACTGGCTGCTGCGCCTTAGCGGCCTGCTGCGCGCCGCCTATGCCCGCCGAGGCTGAATGCGGGCGGCAATGTGGAGGGAGTGACACTTTTTTTCAATAAATTTGCACCTGCCTGCGCAACCTTTGCGCAGCTGCGCAGCGTCTAAACAGCAAATAACAAAAGAAACACCCTTTCACAGCAATGAACAAGCATCAATTAATCACACTCATGGCCGCCATGGCCATCACCGCCGCCACGGCAGCCGCGGCGCCAAAGAAAGGTCTGCCCGAAGTGAAGCGCAGCGGCGACACCACGCTGCTGATAACCCCCAACGCCGACACCGTGCTGCTCGTTGACGGCAACACACTCACGCAAAAGTTGAAAAGTACCCTCGACGACACCATATATGCCGACGGCGCAGAGGCGGCCGAGGTGCAAAGCGACCGGGAGGCAATCCATCAGGCTAACAACGACCAAGCCTTCTTCTCAAGCATGGTGAAGCAAGTGTGCCGCATAGTGTTTTCCACCATATTCTTGATTGTGCTGGTGGTGTCGCTGTTCAGCTACCTGCGCCGCCGGGCCAAATACAAGATGATTGAAAAGGCCATTGAAAACAACTATCCGCTGCCAGGCTCGCTGCTCGACGGCCAGCCAGCCACTCCTGCGGCACAGCCCTGCGGTAGCCAGCCGGCCAACCTGTGGGAGCAGCCGCAACAGCCCGCAGCTCAGCAGCACGCAACAGCGACAAGGAGCCTCAACTGGCAAGCATTCAAGGGCAGCGTTACGCTGGTAATCATTGGCTTTGTGCTGGTGATGTTTTTCCTGGCGGTCAACGGACCCGAGATGGCGTTTCTGTGCTCGGCAATTCTGCTGTGGGGCCTCGCCAAAGGATTTTTCATCTATCAGGAGCAGCGCAACGCCATGCCTCCCGCAGTGCCGCCCACTCAGCAGCCACAGCAGCCGCAACAACCCACTCAGCAGCAACCCAACCAGCAGCAGTAGACCCTCCACTACAGCCCCATGCTTAGCAAGATAGAAGAACTTAGGCTTATATCGCGGTGCGTGATAGGCGACGACAGGCGTGCGTTTGGCGCGCTTGTCGAGGCCTATGAGGCACGGCTGCGCCAGTTCTTCATGAGCCTCACGCTTGGCGACGCGGCATTGAGCGACGACCTCGCCCAAGACACATTTATAAAGGCCTACACGGGGCTGCGCAGTTTCAAGGGGCTGGCGAGTTTCGGCACATGGCTCTACCGCATAGGCTACAACGAGTTCTGCTCATATGCGCGCAAGCGGCGCGAGGAGCGTGCCGACGACGGCGCGGCGCAGGCCGTGGCCATTGCCGCCGACTGCACCCAATGCCAGCGACTCGACGCGCAAGCTCTGATGGCCGGCCTCAGCGCCGACGAGCGCACCGCGGTGACGCTGCGCTACATAGCCGACAAGCCGCTGGCGCAGATTGCGCGAATAATGCAGATGCCGCAGGGCACGGTGAAGTCGCACCTGCACCGGGCTAAACAAAAAATGCGCCGCGCCGCCGAGACCGACGCAATGAAATCGACACAGCAACACAAGTAAAAAAACAGATAGAGGATATGAGACGCGACACAATAGCAAACGAAGACGATGACCGCCTGCTGGCGCAAAGGCTGAAGCAAACCGTGCCAAGGGCTGGCGACAACCCGTGGTTCACACAGCGGCTGCTCAACCGCCTGCCGCCCAAGCGCCGGCGCGCCGCGGCGTGGGCCGGACGGCTGTGCTACGCCATGGCCATAGCGGTGTGCGCGGCAGGCTGGGTGATGATGGCCGTATGGACTGACGGGTGCACCGTGCTGACGGTGCGCAACGCGCTGTTTGCCGCCGCGCTGGTGGCGGCCACGGTGGCACTGACGGCGCAGATAGTGTCGGCCATAGCCAAGAGCGCATAGCCGGGCAGCGGCAACAACGACACGCAGGGCCGTGTGGCAAAAGATTTTGCGCCACACGGCCCTGCGCCGCATATATGCATCGATGCTGATTTATTTCTTCAGGAAGTGCTTGAAGAAGCTCCACACCTCCTCGCCCGTGTTGAGGTCTTTGGCGTGCCAGCTGTGGGGTGCGCCCACCACCTCATACCACCACACCTCGGTGCCGGCGGTTCCGCCAGTGTACTTGCGGCGCACGGTGATGTGGCCCTTGTCGCCCTGCTTGCTGGGAATGGTGTCGGTGGCCACCATCTTGCAGCGGTTGCGCGCCACCCAGTAGCCCACTTCGAGCGGCACCGATATATAGGTGCCCCAGCCGCCCGTGCCCACGAGGTCGCCGCCCCACTCGCTGCAGGTGTCGCCCGACCCGTGGATTTCCATGATGGGCACCGGCCGCGGCGCATTGGGGCCGTCGTACAGCCACTGCATGGTTTGGCCGGCCACCGAGGCATAGGCGCGAAACACGTTGGTGCCGTTGTAGGCCAGCACATAGCACATGTCGCCGCCATTGCTCATGCCGGTGGCAAAGGTGTTGTCGCGGCTCAGGTTGAACTGCTTTTGCACGTGGCGCGTGATCTTAATCACATCGTCCACCTCATTGTTGCGCAGGGCAGCCTGGCGCGGATAGCCCACGTTCCAGCCCCACTTGCCAGTGGTGTCGCGCACGCCGCAGGGGTAGCACACGGCAAAGCCCTCGCGGGCAGCCACGGCGTCGAGGTCGTAGCGCTTGGGCTTGGCCCACTTGCCATAGCCGTGCATGCACACCACCAGCGGTGCGCCCGGCTTGACGCCGGCAGGAAGAAACACAGTGTAGCGCCGCACGAGTCCGTTGACGCGGCACGAGTCGGTGACGTAGCGCTGGGCCAGAGCCGCTGGGGCGGCCATGAGCAGCGCAGCTGCCACGATGATTTGCTTTGAGATATTCATTGCAGGTGTTGTTTAAGTTTTTTGGTCTTCATCTTTTGTCGGCACCGGGGACACGCACCGGCCCGCCAACGCCGTGCCAAAGGTAGCAATTTTTTGCCACACAACCCACACCCGCACCGCCGCAAGATGCTAATTAATGCGAAATGGCGCGGGGCGGCTTCCTATTTAGCGCAAAAGGTAGTAACTTTGCATTAAGCAACTTTGGCGCCATGCCCCGTTTTAGGGCACGCGGCGCCACACAGCATTAATATGGCAGAGACGGCTTTATATCTCATTCCCGTGCAGCTGAGCGATGTGGAGCTTGGCAACGTGCTACCGGCCTACAACTTGAGGCTGGTGACTGAACTGCGCCACTTCATTGTGGAAAATGTGCGCTCGGCACGACGCTTCCTCAAGAAGTGCGACCGCAGCATCGACATCGACTCGCTCACCTTCTATGAGCTTAACCGCCACACCGATCCGGGCAGCATAGCCTCCTACCTCGACCCGCTGGAGCACGGCTGCCCCGTGGGCGTGATTTCGGAGGCGGGATGCCCCGCCATTGCCGACCCCGGGGCCGACGTGGTGGCAATAGCGCAGCGGCGCGGCTTCAAGGTGAAGCCGCTGGTGGGCCCGTCGAGCATTCTCATGGGCCTCATGGGCTCGGGCTTCAACGGCCAGAGTTTCGCCTTCCTGGGCTACCTGCCCATCGACGCCGCCGAGCGCGCCCGCAAGTTCAAGGAGATGGAGCGGCGCATAGTGCGCGAGGGCCAGACGCAGATATTCATCGAGACGCCCTACCGCAACGCCGCCCTGCTGGCCGAAATGGCGCGCACGCTGCCGCCGCAGCTCAAGCTGTGCGTGGCCACCGACATCACTGGCGAGGGCGAGAGCATAGTGACGCGCGGCGTGAAGGCATGGGCCGGACGCACCATTGGCAAGGTGCCCACCATATTCCTGCTGTACAAGTAACCGGAAAATGACAAGAAATGACAATATGGGGAAGCGCGGCCACGGCCAAGCGCCCCGACAACAACAGATTGTGTTCGACAGCGACCCCGGGGCCGACGACAGCGGCACCCCACACAGCGAGCCCGCTGCCGCCGCGGCACAGGCCGGCACAGGCAGCGACTGGAAGCTGCACTTTGCAAGCTTTGGCAGCGGCAGCAGCGGCAACTGCTCGTATCTGGGCACCGACGAGGGCGGAGTGCTGATCGATGCGGGCGTAGACCCCGACCACGTGTTTGAGTCGCTGCGCCGCAACGGTGTGACGCCCTCGATGATTAAGGGCATAGTGCTGACCCACGACCACGCCGACCACATACGCTATGCCTACACCATAGTGCGCCGCTACAAGCACCTGCGCATCTACTGCACGCCTCGCCTCATGAGCGGCGTGCTGCGCCACCGCTGCATTTCGCGCCGCATCAAGGAGTATCAGGAGAACGTGTTCAAGGAGATTCCCTTCAAGCTGGGCGGATTCACCTTCACCGCATTCGAGGTGTCGCACGACGCCACCGACAACATGGGCTTCATGATTGAGGCCGAGGGCAAGCGCTTTGTGGTGGCCACCGACATGGGCTACATCACCGACCGCGCCGAGCACTACATGAGCCAGGCGCAGTTTCTGATGATTGAAAGCAACTACGACAGCGACATGCTGAACGGCGGGCGCTATCCCGAGTATCTCAAAAACCGAGTGCGCGGCCCCAAGGGGCACCTCGACAACGTGATGGCGGCCGACTTTGTGGCCAGCCACCTGACGAGCGAGTTGAAATACGTGTTTCTGTGCCACCTGAGCAACGACAACAACACGCCCGAGATAGCGGTGCGCACCATGGCCGAGGCGCTGACCGAGGCCGGAGCCACGGTGGGCGACGCCAGCAACAGCGTGGAGCAGCGCAGCCGCCAGGTGCAGGTGTATGCCCTGCCGCGCTACGACACCAGCACATGGTTTGTGCTGTGACGGCACCCCTTTGCAAAAGAACGAATTACATACACAAGACTATAACTACTGCACAATGGACAACAGCAAGGAGAAACGCATCATAATAGCCATCGACGGGTATTCGTCGACGGGCAAGAGCACCATGGCCAAGGCGCTGGCCAAGCGCATAGGCTATGCCTACATCGACACGGGCGCCATGTATCGCGCCGTGACGCTCTACTGCCTCGACCACAATCTCATCGACGGCGACAAGGTGAACGAGGCCGCACTGCAGCAGCAGCTGCCCTCGATCAACATCACCTTTGGCGTGGACAAGGCCGACGGCCACTCGGTGACCATGCTCAACGGCTGCGACGTGGAGAGCGAGATACGCTCGATGCGCGTCAGCGGCAAGGTGAGCCTGATTGCCGCCATAGGCTTCGTGCGCCGCCACCTGGTGAAACAGCAGCAGGCCATGGGCCGCGACAAGGGCATAGTGATGGACGGCCGCGACATTGGCACAGCGGTGTTCCCCAATGCCGAGCTCAAGGTGTTTGTCACCGCCTCGGCCGAGACCCGCGCGCGCCGCCGCTACGACGAGCTGCGCGGCAAGGGCGACACCACAGTGACCTACGACGAGGTGCTGCACAACGTCACCGAGCGCGACCGCATCGACACCACCCGCGCCGAAAGCCCGCTGCGCCAGGCCGACGACGCCCTGGTGCTCGACAACTCCACAATGAGCATCGACGAGCAAAACCAGTGGCTGCTTGACCACTACCGCCAAGCCGCCTCGAAATAAAACGAAAAAACATCCACCGCTATGGCAATAGTTGAAATCGACAAGGGGTCGGGATTCTGCTTTGGCGTGACCACAGCCATACGCAAGGCCGAAGAGGAGCTGCGCAACAGCGGCTCGCTCTACTGCCTGGGCGACATAGTACACAACAGCAACGAGGTGGAGCGCCTCGAGAGCAAGGGCCTCAACACCATCACCCACGAGCAGCTGAGGCAGCTGCATGGCGTGAAGGTGCTGCTGCGAGCCCACGGCGAGCCGCCCGAGACCTATGCCACCGCCAAGCGCAACGGCATCCGCATTATCGACGCCACCTGCCCCGTGGTGCTGAAGCTGCAACAGCGCATCAAGCAGTCGTGGGCCGAGGCAGCCGCCTCGGGGCGCGACGCCCAGATAGTGATATATGGCAAGCGGGGCCACGCCGAGGTCAACGGCCTCGTGGGGCAGACGCAGGGCCGCGCGCTGGTGATTGAGAGCGTCGACGAGGTGGACCGCATCGACTTTGGCCGCGACATATACCTGTATTCGCAAACCACCAAGTCGCTCGAAGGCTTCAAGCGCATTGTGGGCGAAATTGGCAAGCGCGTGAAGCCCGGCGTGCGCTTCCAGAGCTTCGACACCATTTGCCGCTCGGTGGCCAACCGCATTCCGCAGATACGCGAATTTGCCAAGCAGCACCAGCTGATACTGTTTGTGTGCGGCAAGAAGAGCAGCAACGGCCGCATCCTGTTTGGCCAGTGCCTCGATGCCAACCCCGACTCGCACCTGATTTCCAGCGAGAGCGAAATCGACGCCGCATGGCTCAAGGGCAAGGAGCGCATAGGCATATGCGGAGCCACGTCGACCCCCATGTGGCTCATGAACAGGGTTAAAGACTATGTAACGCAGCAAGTGTAGCCCCAATCTGCCATGACCACCCGCCGTCCCTACATAATAGCCATATCGCTGCTTGCGGTGCTCAACATCGCGGCAGGATTCTGGTATTTCGCCAACCACGTCAACGCCGACGGCCGCTCGGGCGGACTGTTGTGGGACAACGGGACCGACTCCGAGGCCGTAATGGCCGACACACTGGCCAGCGCCATGGCCAGCAACCGATTCGAGCCGGTGACCGACCGCGTGGCCTGCTACACATCGGCCTTCACCCTGCCCTCGAGCGACGGCAAGGGCTCGCCCTACACCTGCATCAAGCAGGTGAAGCTGCGCATGCCCAAGGCGGTGAACGGATCAACCGAACTTGGCGAGCTGCGCCAGGCCATAGCCGACAAGGCGTTCGACCGCTCGGGCGAGAGTCTGGGCAAGGCCATCGACGCATTTGTGGGCGCGGCCGAGTTCAACCTGGGCGGCAACAGCGACTACACACAGTCGCCGTCGGTGACCACACGCAGCGTGGTGGGCCGCGAGCACCGCGTGAAGGCGTTCCCCTACTCCACCAGCGAGCGGCTGCTGCAATATGAGGTGTACAGCTATGTGTACGACGGCTACCGCCGCAGCGAGCGCGTGGGCTTTGTGCTCTACGACCGCGCGCGCCACCGCGTGCTGGGCATAGCCGACGTGTTCCGCCCCACCGAGAGCGGCCGCCTGCTGGAGCTAATCAACAGCCGCATTGCCAAGGTGGCCCGCAAAAAGGGACAGAAGCTGAACTCGGCCACCACGGTGGCGGCAGAATTTGTGGTAGAGCGGCGCGGCATAAGCATGGTGTATGCCGAGGGGGCCATTGCCTCGCCCGAGAGCGGCGTGAGCTACGTGTTTCTGCCCTACTCCGAGCTGGGGCTGTGCCTCACCGACGAGTTCAAGCGGCTGCTGGATGGCGACTGCGGCTATCAGCGCTACACCCCTTTGAAATTCTGACTGCTATATGATGACCATTCCACAAGACTTCGACCAATTGCGCGACCTGCTCGACAGCGAGGCGAGGCGCATCAACAGCACCGACTTCATTGCCGCCGACCCCGTGCAGTTTCCGCGCCGCTTCAGCGCGCTGCCCGACATTGAAATCACCGCCCTACTGGCCTCGGCCATAGCCTGGGGCAACCGCAAAATGATTTGCCGCGACTGCGAAAAGATGCTCGCCATTATGGAGAACGACCCATACAACTATGTGATGGACGAGGCCTACGAGCAGCTGCCCGACGAACTGAACATTCACCGCACATTTTTTGCCCGCAACTTCAAGCACATGCTGCGCGGCCTGCGCCGCATCTACCGCCAGTGGCCGTCGCTCGACGAGTGGGCCGCGGCAGCCCGCGTGGCCGACTGCGACGCGCCGAGCTGGCGCCTGGTGGAGCTGCTGAATGCCGAGTTGGCAGCGGCCAACGGCGGCATGGGCGACTCGCGCTGCCTGCCCCTGAACCTGAAAAGCACCGCGCTCAAGCGCGTCAACATGGCCCTGCGCTGGCTGGTGCGCACCGACGGCATCGTGGACATGGGCGTGTGGCAGTCGATAAAGCCCTCGCAGCTGTTCATTCCGCTCGACGTGCACGTGGGCGACACCGCAAGGGCCTTAGGTCTGGTGACCCGCCGCGCCAACGACCGCAAAACGGTGGTTGAGCTCACCGGCATTCTGCGCCAAATGCGCCCCGCCGACCCCGTGGTCTACGACTACGCCCTGTTTGGCATAGGCATGAATCTTTAGCACCCGAAATTCCACCTCCACACACCTTTTTACGACCGGCACACAGCTGGCCGCAAGTCCCCGCTGTGCCGTGACGGCGGCCCAGATTGTACAAACAATTAGCACACTTAGTTGAGCTATTTTCAACACCATAATCGTCTGTTTTCCAATTAAATACCATACTTTTGCACACTGGAATAAATAGAGGCTGAGCGCAATGCAGCGCATTGATCACCACAACTCTAATTTCGCCTCGTCTTAGAATCTATAAAAACATCGGTTCCAAGAGGAATAAGGCTGACACTGCAAATATAATTCATTTAATAACAATCAAATTTTTAAGCAAAAGGCGATTATGAAAAAACAATTACTTTCAATCGTTGTCCTGGCCGCAGCCATGCTGGCAGGAAGCGTTGCCGCCAGTGCCGCCACCGACCGCGATGGCAGCGAGTTTGCCGCGGGCAAATGGTGGCAGGAGACCGGCTATGCCGGCCTGGGCAACCCCAATGAGGTGCTTGCGCTGGTGGAATATGACGCCGCCAGAGGCGTGCAGCCCACGGTGAGCTACAAGCTGCTGGGCGCCACGGGCTACATCACCCGCATCAAGCTCTATGCCCGCGAATACGACGGCACGAAGTTTGACGCCAACAGCGGCAGCGACAACGTGAGCAACACGTTTGCCCACCCCTTTGACTACCGCGACCCGCAGGTGAAAAACGGAGCGAAACTCATTGCCGAAACCACCGACCTCACCGCCACACAGCTGACGGCAGCCGAGGCTCTCGACGCCAGCAAGAAGTATGTGCTCTATCTCACTGCCGACATTGCCAGCGGCATTGAGCTGCCGGCACTCACTAAGCAGAAAACTGAGATCGGTGCCAACATTACCGCGCTCACTGGCACATCGCTGAGCTGCAAGCTGACGCAGCGCGCCAACGGCTCGCGCGTGCTGGTGCCGCTGAAGCAGACTCTCTACATGCCCGAGGACTACTACTCTCACTATTACCGCATTCCAGCCATCACCCGCGCCGCCGACGGCTCGCTGCTGGCAGTGAGCGATGCCCGCAAGGAGGACATTCACGACATTGCCAACGACATCGACATACTGTGCCGCCGCTCAACCGACAACGGCCTCACTTGGAGCAGCCCAGTGACCATAGCCAAGGGCAGCCGAAGCGGAAATGACTGTCAGGACTTCACTGGCTATGGCGACGCCGCCGTGGCCACCATGAGCAACGGCGCAATACTCTGCACCATGGTGAGCGGCCGCGGCATTCACAACACCGGCAGCGACGACACCAAGAATTTCTACTCCATTAGCAACGACAATGGCCAGTCGTGGAGCGCATTGAAGCAGATTGACACAAACGGGCTTATTGGCGAATTTGGAGTATGGCCTTTAAACGGCCAGCACTCTCGCGGCAACATTGCCCCGGGCAACATGTGCAGCGTGAGCAGCGGCTACTTGAAAGGCAAGGTGCTGGCACTATACCGACATTACAAATATAGTCGACAAGTAGAAGGAGTAGCCCTTGGCGGCAACCCCAACACGAACTACCTGTTATGCTACGATCCGCAGACCGACACTTGGACCAATTTAGGCAAAATAGACTATGACAAGAAAGATGCCGATGAGGCACACTTAACCGAAATTGGTGAAAACAAGTTCATTATCACAGTAAGACGCACCGACAACGACCGACGCGATTTCGGCCTTATCACAATAACGGATGGCAATGGCAAATTCACCGAGAAGGGATTGGGCAAATGCGGCATGAGCCTTGCGACTGCCACCAACGGTGAGATGATTAAATACACCGACGGCGCTGGCAAGGAATATCTGCTGCACTCAGTGCCCGCAACCACGGCAAGCAGTGGCAAGCAGAGCGGTGTGCGCAGCGGTCTGGCATTCTACCAGTCGGCCGTGAGCGAGACACCCAGTTGGAGCAAACTTATGTGTGTGAGCGACCCCTATGAGGACGACCTGGCCGAAACGGCGCAATACAGCTCGCTGTGCGAGCAGAACGACGGCTCAATCGGCATTCTGTTTGAGGAATACCCGCAGGTAATCTATAAATATGACCACAGCGCCACACCCTCGGGCGACTACATGATGGGCATCACCTACATGAGCTTCCGCGCCGACGACATCATTCCCGACGCCACGCGCAAAAACGTGAAGACTCTTGCAAACCCCGTAATCACGCCCGAGTCGAACACCTACAACACCGCCGCAGGCTCAACCAGCACACACCCCGGCGAGATTGTGATTAGCAACCCCAATGAGGACAACGACGTGCTCAGGGGCAACACCACCGTCACCTACAGCATCTGGACCGTGGCCACCGACGGCAGCAGCACCCAGGTGGTGAGCAACGCCAAGTTCACCGGTGCAAGCGCCACCGTGGCGTGGAGCGCGCTCAAGGTGAGCGACCTCGGCAAGCTGGCCTACGTGCATGTGAAGGCCGTGGCCGAGACAGGCGTGAGCGGCTATGGCAAGTCGGGCGAAAGCACCGCCACCTACCGCTTTGTGAGCAAGGTGCGCAACATCATCATCAAGGCCCGTCCCGCCAAGGGCTGGGCCGTCCCCACCATCAGCTCGCCGGGCCTCGGCGCCAAGCAGCAGGGCGAAGTGCTCACAGTGGCCGTTGGCGCAAAGGTTACTGCCAGCGCCACCTATCACGCTCCGTTCAAGTTCGAGGGCTTCTCGCTCAACGGCGACAAGTATGAGCAAAACATAAGCGACCTGGGCGGCGAAATGATGACCAAGCATCAGCTCGACTTCAACGCCCCCGAGGTGAGCAGCGTGGCCAACAACGACGCCGACAGCCTTGTGATATACGCATGGTATACGGTGAACGGCGGCGGCGCCAAGACACGCGTCTACACCAACTACTTCGACAGCAACGACAACACCGCCGACGACAGCCACTACATGCAGCGCCACTACTTCCACAGCGACTGGTGCTCGGACGCCGACTACACCGAGGCCGACTTCAGCAGCGTGCTTGCATCGGTGGAATCGCTGAAAGACGTGGCCGAAGCCAACCCCACAGCCAACATCGAGCTCACCTACCCCATCAGCAAGGGCGAAACCTACAAGACATGGGGCCTCACCCCCAAGGTGGAGCTGATGACCGACAGCAAAAACTGCCAGGACTTCGACGCAGTGGTGATGGTGAAGCAAGACGGCGAATACATCACCGCCAACTATCCCGACGCCCCCGGCAAGAAGAAAGCCGCAGCGGCTCAGGCAAGCGAAGCCAGTGCAGCCACCCCGCTCTACTACCTGATAGAGGGCGTGAACAGCAACTTTGCCGAAGACAGCAAGATGAAGACCCAGTCGAAGGGCGTATATAAGTGGTATGAC
The DNA here is from genome assembly GCA_963655175.1 of Wujia chipingensis. Classification (GTDB taxonomy): domain Bacteria; phylum Bacteroidota; class Bacteroidia; order Bacteroidales; family Muribaculaceae; genus Sodaliphilus. The sequence goes on from CAVKDU010000007.1 coordinate 30,016, forward strand.
GCCGAGCACAAGCCCGTGGCCGTGAGCGGCATCAACTTTGGCAACGTGATCGACAGCAACGCCGACTACACCGAGCTGTCGGCACCGCACTACAGCGTAGACATATTCGTGCTCTACCGCAACACCAGCGCCACCACGGTGGCCGACCTGGTGAAAGGCAACGGCTACATCTACAAGGTGTCGCACCCCATCAACCCCAGCGGCAACATGACGGGCATCGACTGCGCCACACTGCAGCAGCGCGGCACAGCCTTTGTGGGCGTGAAAGGCGGCGTCAGGGTGATTGCCCAAAGCGAGGCCAGCGGCACCATCTACAACGTGACCGGCGCTGCCGTGGCACGCTACAGCACCAGCGGCGGCGAGCAGTTTGTGGCGCTGCCGCAGGGCGTGTATGTGGCAGCAGGCAGCAAGTTTGTGGTGCGCTAAGCGCTCATTCAAGATTATTTCCCTATTGAAAGAAATGCAGGGGCTCAGCTATGGGCCTCTGCATTTTTTGGTTACGCACTTGCATAAAAATGAAGCAAGCGGGAGTTTCACAACTACCGCTTGCGTCAAACCTTAAAAATCTAATCCTATGAAAAAACTATATCACAAAATTACCCCTTATTTTCGACATTCACAAGCAAAATGGCGGCGAATAATTAAAATTTATTCCGCAGCAATAGCAGGCCGCAACGCATAGTGATGACCGATAGCGTTTTGCAGAGTGAAAAAAAATAGCTATCTTAGTTGCTGTTTTTAGCAATGACACGATTTGAACTCAACATATTGGGTTGCGGCTCGGCCACATCGAGCCTGCGACACCTGCCGTCGAGCCAGGTGCTGAACGTGCGCGACAACCTTATGATGATAGACTGCGGCGAGGGCGCACAGCTGGAAATGCGCCGCATGGGGCTGAAGTTTATGCGGCTCAACCACATATTCATCAGCCACCTGCACGGCGACCACTGCTTCGGCCTGCCGGGCCTTATATCAACCCTTGCGCTGCTGGGCAAGACGGGCACTCTGACCGTGCACACCTTTGCCGACGGGGCAAAGCTGCTGGGCGAGGTGGTGGACTACTTCTGCCGCCAAATGCCGTTTGAGCTGAAGATTGACGTGATAGGCACCGAGAACTCCGTGATTTATGAGGACGACGCCGTGACGGTGAGCACCTTTCCGCTGCGCCACCGCCTGCCCACGGTGGGGTTTCTGGTGCGCGAAAAGCCCAAACTGCGCCACATCAATCCCGAGGCCACCGCGCGGTGGCAAGTGCCGCGCTACGCCATGAGGCCGCTGCGCGAGGGCGCCGACTTTGTGACCCCCGACGGGCTGACGGTGCCAAACGCCGAGCTCACCACGCCGCCCGACCGCGCCATCAGCTATGCCTACTGCAGCGACACCACGCCCAGCCCGCGCATCACCGAGGCTGTGGCCGGAGTCGACTGGCTGTATCACGAGGCCACCTATGGCGACGAGTGCGCCAAGCAGGCACGGCAGCGGTTTCACAGCACGGCGCGCGAAGCCGGCATTGTGGCGCGCGAGGCCGGGGTGCGCAACCTGATTCTGGGGCACTACAGCAAGCGCTACGACAGCCTTGAGCCGCTGCTCGAGCAGGCGCGCGAGGAGTTTCCGCACACCATGCTTGCCACCGAGGGCCTGCGCATCGACCTGAACGGCAATCTGCCGTGACCCTGAGTGCTCTTGCGCGCGCCGCCGGTTAAACCTTTTGCCCGCAGCGGTGTCTAAAGGTAATAATGTGGGAGTGACAGTAACGTGGATTTTTGCTCATCAACACAGAATTAAAACTAAGGATAGACAACTACACAAATGAAACCAATCACCAACATACTGCTCGTGGCCGCACTGGCGTGCTACATATTCCTGCCGTTTCACGAAATATCGTTCCAAGGCACCCAAAGCGGATTTTTCTACACCGCGGGGCTTATAACCCAAGACTTCAGCGTGCTGAAGACGCTCTACGCCCTGCTGCCCTTCATTGCCTGCTTCTCGGCGATAGGCGTCAACAGCCTCAAGAACCGCTACTGGGGATTTGCAGTGGCAGCGCTCACATCGCTGGGACTGGTGTTCCTGCTCAACGCCAGCGAGGTGCATGTGCAGCCCGACCTCACACACGACCCCGAGCTGATGTACGACGCCACCCTGGCCCAGGGCTTTGAGGTGACGGGGCTCGGCATCGGCTATCAGGCATCGCTGGTGCTCACGGTGATGGCAATGCTGTCGGCACTGCTGTCGATGCTGCCGTTCAAGTTCAACCGCCTGCTTGAGGAGCAAATCGACCACAGCCTTGAAGAGGGCAAGAAGCACCTGAGCGAAATCGGCACCAAGGTTAGCGCCGACCTGCACCATGAAATCGACAAGTTTGAAAAGGAACACGTGCACCACAAAGGCCACAAGGCGGAAAAGGGCGAGAAGAAGTGTCAGGCCGCAGCCAAACCCGAGCCCTCAGTGGTGGAGGGCGTGGAAGTGAAGCCGGCCGAAGACCCCAACGCCGCCTACATGCCCAAGCAGCCCGCCAGCACCCCCGCCGACGACAGCGACAACCCCTACCGCGACTATATGCCCAAGTAAAAAACGCTGCTACGCAGCTTGCATGGCGCGCTACTAAAAAAGCAGTTTTTTGCGCACACAATATATCATATAATAAATAAAAGTGCTACTTTTGCATATTATATGACACATTAAATCTTAGTTATGGGAAAAGCCACATTTGGCAACAAACTGCCACGCAAATTAGAACACAACATGCAGATAGTGGGAGAGCAAATAAAGCTTGCCCGCCTACGCCGCAACCTGACCATTGCACAAGTGGCCGGACGAGCCACTTGCTCGCCACTCACGGTGGCACGAATCGAAAAAGGTGTGCCCACCGTGGCCATTGGCATATATCTGAGGGTGCTGTATGCGCTGCAACTCGACGACTGCATATTGGCTATAGCGCAGCAAGATCCTATAGGCCGCACACTGCAAGACCTGTCGCTGAAGCACCGCAAACGAGCCTCAAAAAAGAGCTAACATCATGAAGACACTATACGTATACGCAGACTTCGACTGGCTAAAGCAGCCCACGCTCATTGGCAAACTCGGTTTTGAGTCGCTGAGAGGCTCCGACTCATACTGTTTCGAGTATGACTACGACTGGCTTAAAGAGCACTGCGACATAACACTGAGCGATGACTTAAACTGCTACGCAGGCCCACAATACACGATTCCAGACCGCGACATTTTTTGCTGCTTCGCCGATGCCCTACCCGACAGATGGGGCAGGATGCTACTCAACCGCAAGGAACAGATACAGGCCTTGGCCGAGAAGAGGGCAGCACGCCGACTGACGTCGTTTGACTACCTTACGGGAATTGACGACACAACGCGCATGGGAGGCTTCAGATTCAAGACCTCGCCCAATGGTGAATACATAAACTGCGATTCAGCCTTGCAGGTGCCTCCACTGTCGGACATACGCACTCTGATTGCCGCCAGCAATGAGATTGAGCGCAGCGACAAGCAGAATGAACTGCCCAATGAAAAATGGCTGAGGCAACTTGTGAATCTAGGCTCATCACTTGGCGGCGCACGCCCCAAAGCATGCGTCACCGACGAAAAACACATACTCTATGTGGCCAAATTCCCTTCACGCAACGACACATATGACGTGGCCCTGTGGGAGCATGTGTCGCACCTGCTGGCAAAAGAGGCCGGCATTGATGCGGCCAACACGAAAATCGCGAGTTACGGCAACAAGCACCACACACTGCTTTCACGCCGATTCGACAGGGACGCAAACGGTCACCGCAAGCATTTTGCCTCTGCAATGACACTTCTCGGGTTAACCGACGGATGCAATGCGCAATCGGGCAACGGCTACCTTGACATAGTGGATTTCATTGTGGCTCACTGCTGCGACACACAGCAGAACTTAAACGAACTATTCAGACGCGTTGCGTTCAACATAGCAATAGGCAATAGCGACGATCACTTCCGCAACCATGGGTTTCTTCTAACCAAACAAGGATGGACGCTGTCGCCAGCCTACGACATGAACCCAACTGACGACAACCACCTTAGTTTGCTCATCAATAGCAACACTTGCGAGGCCAGCCTTGAAATTTTGCAAGAGTCGGCAGGTGAATATATGATTGACGACAACGTGGGCAAGAAGATAATTGCTGAAGTTACCGACGCCGTTAGAAATTGGCGCAATGTGGCGCTGCGAAATGGGGCCACAAAGCACGAAATCGACTTATTCGCACCGGTATTCAGCAAGCATCTATAGCGTTACATTGGTGGTCAATGCATCATAAAATATGGATTATACAGTGTTATGTTTGTTTTATGATGGGTTAGGTGGTGGCGAGGGGGCAGTTGATGAGGTAGAGGTGGCGGCGCGCGCGGGTCATGGCTGTGTAGAGCCAGCGCATAAAGTCGAGCGTGCCGAGCGCGTCGGGCATTATCGAGCCCATGTCGATAAACACGTTGCGCCACTGGCCGCCCTGCGCCTTGTGGCAAGTGACAGCGTAGGCAAACTTCACTTGCAGCGCATTGAAGTACGGGTTGGCCTTCAGAGCGCGGTAGCGCATGCGCTTGTCGCCCTGCAGTTCCTGCATCAGCTCGTTGTACATGCGCTCATTTTGCTCGCGCGTGAGCGCTGGCGTGTTGCTCATCAGGCTGTCAAGAATTATCTTTGCCTCCACCTCCACGCCGCCGTGGTCGGGGAATTCAAGCGTCACCTGGGCAAAGCGCAGGCCGTAGCGCTCCTCCACATCGCCCCACACGCGCTTCACGCAAGCCACGTCGCCGTTGGCAATGAAGTCAATTTCCTTATAGTCGGCGGCCCAGAAGTAGTTGTTTTTGGCCACCAGCAGCATGTCGCCGTTCACCAGTTCATCGTCGCGATACAGAATTTGGTTGCGCACGGCGCCATTAAACAGCTTGGCGCGGCGGTTGCTGCGCGTCACTATAATGGTGTCGTCGAGGCCTCCGCTGTCGTAGCAGTCGCTGATTTTTTCAAGCAGGAATTCGCCCGTCACGGCCTCCACGTCGCTAAACCCGGTGAGCTGCAACTCGGGCGGGGTCATTTGGGCGGTGGTGAGCATGCGGCGCACCGTGGTGGCATTATACAGAATTCCGCTCTGCGCTGCCTGGCGCGCTATCTGCGTGAGCCATATGTCGTAGACGCGCAGGCCGTAGCCGCTTAGCACCTGCGCACTGAGCGCGGGACTCTCGCTCTGCCCCACGGGCGGCAGCTGGGCCGAGTCGCCCATCAGCATCAGGCGGCAGCCGCTGGCCTCGTCGGCATACACATAGTGCACCAAGTCGTCGAGCAGCCGGCCGGAGCCAAACGAAGCGCCCTCGAACCCCTGCGAGTTGCTTATCATCGAGGCCTCATCAACGATGAAAACGGTGTTGGTGTGCTTGTTTTCGGCCAGCGAGAAGCCACTGTCGAGATACCCGTTCTGACGGTAGATTTTGCGGTGAATGGTGTAGGCCGGGTGGCCCGAATACTCGCTGAACACCTGCGCGGCGCGCCCCGTGGGGGCAAGCAGCACCGTCTTTTGCCCGCGCATGCTCAGGGTGCGCACTATGGCGCCGGCCACGCTGGTCTTGCCAGTGCCGGCATAGCCATTGAGCAGAAACACCGCGCGGTCGCCGCCGCGGGCCAGGAAATGGGCAAAGGCGGCAATCATTGTCACCTGGTCGGAATTGGGCTCGAATGGCAGCATCGCCATCACGTCGGCGCCAAAGGCGCGGACGGCGACATCAGAGCTGTCGACGGGCTCTGGCGTAACATTGTGGCACTGGGTTGAATCGTTCATGTCACAAAATTACTCACAATTTCTTTAGCATTAGCAAATTTTCACTATCTTTGCACCACACAACACGGCCACAAGCCACCACACACATGGAGTGATGCTCGAGTGGTTGAAGAGGCACGCCTGGAAAGCGTGTAAACGTCAAAAGCGTTTCGCGAGTTCGAATCTCGCTCACTCCGCACAAAGCGCGCGCTAACTCGCCACACACGGGTTTAGCGCGCGCATTTGTTTTTTTAGATAATGCAACTTTAGCAAAACATGACTACAAGACTTATTACAGCAATACTGGCCGCAGCCGCTGCGCTGGCCATGCAGGCCGCCACCGTGAGCAACGCCTTTTTCAGCCTCACCACGCCCGACGACAGCTGGGCGGTGAGCGCCGACAACTCGATGCGCTCGATAGGGGCGCGCGTGCTGCTGCAGCGCAACGGCAGCGGCGGCATCAGCGAACTGGCGCGCATCGACGTGATCGACGCGCCATTCGACCCCGAGGCCTACCTGCAGAGCCAGACGGTGGAGCGCCGCGACCCCTTTTGCCGCGAGGCGGTGGAAGTGGGCGCAGTGACCGACACCACATTCGCCCTGCTGCCAGCCAAGCACGTGCGGTTTGCCAAGGTGAGCCGCGGAGTGCGCTATGAGTGCGAGGCGGTGGCGCTGAACGCCGGGTTCTGCACGCTGTATGCCGTGAGCGGCCACCGCAGCGGCCTGCCCAATGTGGTGGGAGCCGTGGCCGGCAATCTGCGCTGGCTGTGCCCCACCGCCCCGCTCAGCGGCACCGCAGCCCTTGTGAAGGCCGCAAAGGCGGCCCTGGCCAAGCACAACATGCACATTGCCGACAACGAGTATCTGACCCACGTCGAACTCACCGACTCGCAAACACTGGAACTGGAGGTGATGATTCCCTACCTGACCAAGGAGAGTGTGAACGTGACGGCATTTGTGCAACAGATGCGCGAGCGGTGGTTTAAGACGCTTGACGGGTCGTACCGGCTCAACCTGCTGATACGCGCCGCTGCCGACGAGCGCAAGCAGCTGCGCTACGTCTACACCGACAACCGCGGCGGCGAGATTGGCACCATGCTAATCTACCCGCAGGAATACGAGGCGGCCGTGACCGCCATCAAACAGAAACGATAACAAAAAGAGCAACAACGATTGAATCTCCAGACGCACGTGGCCGTTTACGTGATTCATAGCCACTCGAATTCGATGGGTTTAGAATGAGGACATGATTAAATGCTTCACTATGTCGCCGACAAAATGTATGGGCTCAACAAATGCGATTGGGGTAAAAGCGATGTGTCCAAGAGCTTATACATTTCCTCCTATCGACCAAAACTTAGAAAATCACCAAAGCATCAATTGTTAATCAGAGTACAAGCTATGCATTATTGCATCTCTGTAAACATTCCCTTCAGGAAGTGTAACCGCTGAGAAAGCCTCCTGAACCTTATAAACCGTTGTACAATGTTCTTCAACCACCTCTAATGGTAATATTTCTCCGTCATCACAGTCATCAGAAGATCTCACATCATATGCTATAAAATGAATTGATGCTGGTTGATATGGAAATGATGGAATCTTTTCTTTTCCTCCTAAGCGCTCAAGCACACGATCGTACACAGGCTTTGGAGACACAAAGAATAGTCCAGATTTGCACAAGTCCTCTCGTTGTAGCACTTGTCCTTTATATATAAGTTGTGGGATTATTCGTTTATTCACATTTTCCCAATTAAGCCCAACAGTGTCACTAATAATCTCTCTGTTATCAATCAAGGCGTTTCTCGCTGTTTGATAATTTCCAGTAGTGTCTATTGTCTGAACTTCAATAGCTGTAAACTCAACCAAATCGCCATGCCCGTCGAGACGAGCCAGGACCCAATCCACAAAATAAGCCCCTGTTCCTTTCCTCTGCGGTAGACGAAGTTCCCCTCCCCAACCTTTGCCAAAGACAGCTATTGCACCACTTTCCTGTTTGGCTTTCGCAACAGCAATTCTCCCTGCATACAAATTTAGTTTTTGCTTAAACGCTTTATACGCTATATCATGCAGCATAGCATAATTGTCTGCATAGATCCGAATGGGACAACATATCACACTTGGAGATCCCGGTGTCTTTTGTCGGATAGAACACACTCCAGATGGGACTTGTGCGCGAGATAGAATTTTCACACACGCAGAATTTGTGAATGGGCATACTCTCTTTGCAGCGGTTTTGAGTGCAACTTCCGATTTATCTTCCGCCCTATAGCCGAAAAATTCCGATATATAACCTGACATTTATTTTTGTTCTAAAAGATTTATAATGGACAGACCAATAGCTTTAGCCAACAATGGAGGAACTGCATTTCCAACCTGAGCAAACTGTTCCGCAGAATTTCCACAGAAGACATAGTGGTCGGGAAATGATTGTATTCTTGCCGCTTCCCTCACCGTAAATGATCTGTCTTGTGAATAATGAAAATACGCCCCCCAATGCGGGTCACATTTTGTCAAAATGGTAGATGCAAGGCCTTCTGGGCGAACACGGCCATACCGCATAGTATGGTCTGATTTGCGTGCTTTCTGCATCCCTTTAGGGAGTAAATCATCCGGAATATCCGTCCAATTCCCTCCTGGTTTGATATATTTCATCCGTTTTATATTCGTTTCTGACAATCGTGGGGCCTCATGATTATATACCCCACCTGAACCAACACGCATCATTCGCTGATACTCACACTGAGGTTCCTTAAAATAATCTTTTACAGTTTCTCCTTTTTCCCCACATTTTAGAGGAGGCAAATCTCCTATTGCCTCTTCCACAGTAGTGAATTTAGCCAAACCTTCCGAAGTTGGAAGTTTCACCAACTGTTTACCATCAAAGGTTGTTGTAAAGTTCGGACGAATAGGCGCATGGAATAAAGGGCTTGGGAAAGCGTCAATCGGGACTTCCTTACCTCTAAAACCTATGATAATAGTACGCCATCTCATTTGAGGGACACCATAGTAAGCAGCCCCTAATATGCGCACATCAGCACCATACCCCAAATCAGCCAATGCTTCAATTATTGCATGGAGTGTTGCTCCTTTTTCAAAAGACACGAGGCCGGGGACATTTTCTATGAGAATAGCCCGCGGAGCAAATGCATCCACAAATCTAAGATACTCACGAAAAAGATGATTTCTACTATCCTCATTGCTGCGTATAGGAGCGTTTATAGAGAAGCCCTGGCAAGGAGGGCCACCAGCAATCAAGTCAAGTTCCCCTTTCTTTAGGCTCAAGTCCTGCATAATATCATAAGCATCAACAGTACGTATGTCAGATGTCAAGACTTTGGTACCAACATGGTTTCTCTTATACGTTTGAGCATATATAGGCATAACCTCATTCGCAAAAAGGCAATGGAACCCTGCTTCAGACAATCCTTCAGACAGACCTCCAGCACCAGCAAATAAATCTATACACCTTGCCATATTACAGTGTTTTATTTGGCAACAACAACTCTCGGGCATCCGTTTCTAACATGTCAGTTATCGAGTATAATACGGATATCAGTGACTGCACTTTGTTTGTGGCATACAGGCTGACCATATTGAAGGTTTTGCCAAGCCTGTTTGCCAACTTTATTTGGCTAATACCCTTAGTATCCAACACCTCTTTAATTAGACTCATAGTTACATCCTTTTTTTATCGTTACAAAGATACTGAATTTTATTTTGTAAAATGTTTGGTTAGTGAATAAAGTACTACCTTTGCAATAAACAAAAGCATTATTTGAAATAAGCGAGTTTGTAAAATGCAGTAAAGTCAGCAAATTTGCAGATAGTAACGCACATAAACAACCGTTTATTGCCTGCCTATCTGCTTTACCAATTCATCTGGCTTGAGATTTTATTCCCGCAGAAGTAACAAGAGAGCAAGCAGCTATTAGATATGCCGATGAAGCGGATGTGCTAAATATGGCAATGTTTGGCATTACAGCAAGGCAATGGCGAGAACAAAATCCCGACAAGAAAGGCAATATACGTGATTATGCGAGCATCAACGAACTCATTTGCCTTTCAAATATGGAAAATCTGAATGCAGTGTTCATCAATCAATCAGAACGCTTATTGAGACTCAACCAAATTGCCATACAGCAAATGAGGATTCTTGAAGACACAAGAGGCCGAAACCTGCTACAGTGAGCATTTAAGCAGCAAAATAGAAACGATAACGAAAGGAGCAACAACGATATGGTGAAAGTTAACGACATAGTGCGCTTCCTCAACGATGTGGGAGGCGGCAAAGTGACAAAGATTGAGGGCAACACGGCCTATGTGGAAGACGGCGACGGATTTGAGCGCCCCGTGCCCACGCGCGAGCTGGTGGTGGTGAACGCCGCGGCCAGCAAGCCCAGCGCCTACGAGCGCCCCGTGAAGGTGAAGAGCAAACTTGTGGAGCCCGACAAGCCGTCGGCCCCCAAGCCGAAACTGGTGCAAGCCGAAGAGCCGGTGATTGAAACCAAAGGCGGCGATGTGCTCAACATTGTGTTGGCCTATGAGGCCCGCGAGCTGAAGCTCCTGAACACCACCACTTTCTATGCCACGCTGGTGAACGACAGCAACTACTTTCTGTATGCCACCTACATGAGCCGCGGCGACGACGACACCGAGTGGACCACCCGATGGGCCGGAGTGGTGGAACCCAACTTCCAGCTCGAGCTGGAAGAGTTTGGCCACGACGACCTTAACTCGCTCACCCATGTGGCAGTGCAATATGTGGCATTCAAGCAGCAGCGCGGCTTCAAGCTGAAAAATCCGGCGCTGGTGGAGCAGCGGCTCGACGTGACCAAGTTCTACAAACTGCACAGTTTTCACGACAATGAATACTTCGACGTGCCGGTGATAGCACTCACCATCACGCGCAACGACCTGCCCGCACGCCAACTGACCATCGACAGCAGCGAGCTGGAGCGCGCCATGCGCGGCAAGCGCGCCGACGACGAGCGCCCCAAGGCACAGCCCGTGAAGCACCACCAGCACCGCGACCCCAACAGCGGCAACATAGTGATTGACCTGCACATAAGCGCACTGCTCGATGACACCACGGGCATGAACCACACCGACATGCTCAACTACCAGTTGAGCAAATTCCGCGAGGCCATGGACGAGAGCATCAACCGACCCGGGCAGCGCATAGTGTTTATCCACGGCAAGGGCGAGGGAGTGCTGCGCCACGCGCTGCTGCAAGACCTCAAGCGCCGCTATCCGCGGTGCCTTGCCCAGGACGCAAGTTTCCGCGAATATGGCTTCGGCGCCACACAGGTGACCATTCACAAATAATCACGCACACTGCTATGATATTCTGGTTTTCGGGCACGGGCAACAGCCTGTGGGCGGCACAGCAGCTGGCGCGGCTCACCGCCGACGGCCGCACCGTGGCCATGGCGCAGAGCCTCACCGACGGCGACTGCCGCTTCGGCCTTGCCAAGGGCGAGGCCGTGGGCTTTGTGTTTCCCACCTACTCATGGGGGCTGCCGCCGGTGGTGAAGGCCTTCATCGGCCGCACGCGGCTCGACGGCTACACGCCCGAGGGCAACCACTGCTATGCGGTGGTGACCTGCGGCGACGATGTGGGCCTCACCGCCAGACTTCTACGCCGCCGGCTGGCGCGGGCAGGAGTGCGGCTTGACGCCGCCTACTCGCTGACGATGCCCAACAACTATGTGTGCCTGCCGGGCTTCGACACCGACCCCGTCGCGCTCGAGGCCCAGAAGCTCGACTCGGCCCACAGCCGCATTGCCGCCATAGCGCAAAGCATAGGGCAGCGGAGACAGGTGGTGGACGTGACGCGCGGCAGCATGGCATGGCTCAAGTCGAGGGTAATAAACCCGCTATTCAGAGTTGCGCTGATGAGTCCGCGGCCCTTTCACGCCATTCCCGACCGCTGCACCGGCTGCGGCAAGTGCGCCCGCGCGTGCCCGCTGGGCAACGTGAGCATGAGCGGCGGCCGTCCGCATTGGGGCAGGCGCTGCACCATGTGCCTGGCCTGCTATCACCACTGCCCCAGCCACGCCGCGCACTATGGCCGCGCCACGCTGCACAAGGGGCAGTATCACTGCCCGCTGTAAACAGCCGCCACAAGAGGAGTGCATTTTTCGGCATTAATTTCAATTTGCCGCCATTTTGCACTAACTTTGCAACATATATAAACAACACGATAACTTTAAGGACTATGAATTTAGTTGACAGATTTCTCAAGTATGTGAAGTTCGACACCCAGAGCGACGAACTCACCAACCTCACGCCATCCACCCCCGGCCAGATGGTGTTTGCCAAAGAGCTATATAAAGAGCTGACCGAGATGGGACTGAGCAACGTGTCGCTTGACGACAACGGCTACCTCTTTGCCACCCTGCCCGGCAACTGCGACCACAAGGTGCCCACCATCGGCTTCATTGCCCACATGGACACCGCCCCCGACATGAGCGGACACGACGTGAAGCCGCGCAGCGTGGACTACAAGGGCGGCAGCGTGGCCCTCAACGAGCAGCAGGGCATAGTGCTCAGCCCCGAGCAGTTTCCCGAGCTCAACGACTTTGTGGGCCAGCAAATCATAGTCACCGACGGCACCACGCTGCTCGGCGCCGACGACAAGGCCGGCATTGCCGAGATCATCAGCGCGGTGGAGTGGTTCCAGCAGCACCCCGAGGTGAAGCACGGCGACATTCGCATCGGCTTCAACCCCGACGAGGAGATTGGCCTGGGCGCACACCACTTCGACGTGGACAAGTTTGGCGCCGACTGGGCCTACACCATGGACGGCGGTGCCGAGGGCGAGTTGGAATATGAAAACTTCAACGCCGCCGTGGCCAAGATCACATTCAAGGGCCTTAACGTGCATCCCGGAGCCGCCAAGCACAAGATGCTGAACTCGCTGCGAGTGGCCAACCAGTTTGCCATTATGCTGCCCCGCTGGGAGACTCCCGAGCACACCGAAGGCTACGAGGGCTTCTACCACCTGATAGGCTGGGAGGGCACTGTGGAGAAAACCACGCTCACCTACATAATCCGCGACCACGACCGCGCACGCTTCGAGAGCCGCAAGCGCGAGCTTGAGCACCTGTGCCACAAGATTAACTGCGAGTTCCCCGACTGCGCCACCATCGAGCTCAAGGACCAGTACTACAACATGCGCGAAAAGATTGAGCCGGTGATGCACATCATCGACGTGGCCAAGCTGGCCATGCAGAATGCAGGTGTCAAGCCCAAGGTGCAGCCCATTCGCGGCGGAACCGACGGCGCGCAGCTCTCGTTCAAGGGTCTGCCCTGCCCCAACATTTTCGCCGGCGGTATGAACATGCACGGCCGCTATGAGTATGTGTCGATCCAAGCAATGGAGAAGGCCATGCGCACAGTGGTGGAGATTTGCAAGATTGTAGCAGCCGAGAAATAAGGCTGACAACGATAACACAAGAGAGGGGCGGCCACACACGCGCCACGGCGCACGCGGCCGCCCCTCCTTTTTTTCTCTCAACACTAATCGATTTTTCTATGTCGGTAATACGCGTGATAGCGGCCATAGTGTTTCCGCCGCTTGCAGTGATCGACCGCGGATGCGGCTCACTGCTGATAGTGGCACTGCTCACCCTGTGCGGCTGGGTGGCGGGGGTGATAGGCGCGCTCGTGATTTTAAACAAGCATTAAGGCTCAAGGGCATGGTGGAGATTCAATATGTGAGCGACCTGCACCTGGAGCACAGCGCCAACTCGCTGTGGCTGCAGCAGCATCCGCTCGAGGCCAAAGGGCAGATAATGGTGATGGCTGGCGACGTGACCGTGCTCGGCGACCCCGAGCAGGCGCGCCACCCGCTACTTGACTGGTGCGCCAGCCACTTCGATCTGACGCTGATAGTGCCGGGCAACCACGAGTTTTATGGCGGTGTGGATGTGGAGCAGGCCCTGCAGGGCATGGATGTGGAGCTGCGCCCGGGGGTGCGCTGCGTGTGCAACCGCGCAGTCCGTTTCCACGGAGTGGAGCTGCTGCCCACCACACTGTGGACACCAATAGCCGAAGCCGACCGTGCCGCGGCCGCGCGCGACATGGTGGACTACACGCGCATCACCTATCAGAGCCGCCCCATGACGCCCGGCGACAGCGACGAGATTCACAGCCGCTGCCTGCAATGGCTGCGATCGGCCTTGGCAAGGGAGACCGACGGACGCCGCGTAGTGGTGACCCACCACTGCCCCATCGACTCCGAAGACCCGCGCTATGCGGCCAACGGGCTGTCGAGCGCATTCGTGGTGCCCATGCCGCACTTTGTGGCGCGCAGCGGCGCGCAAGCATGGCTGTTTGGCCACACGCACTACAATGCCGCGCGCGGCCAGCGGCTGGGCGGCACCACCCTGCTCACCAACCAGCTGGGCTACGCCAAGCACGGCCCGTGCCCAGGCTTCGACCCCACCGCCACATTCACCATATAACCAACCATATCACATGACGCTCAACAAGATAGGACTATTCATGGCATTTGCATTGGTCATATGCCTTTTACCCATGCCATACGGCTACTACACACTAATCCGATTTGCCGCCATGGTGTATTTCGGATGCCTTGCCTACACCTGTCACTCCAACGGCAAGACCGCATTCGCAGTAATCGCAGGAGCCATTGCCCTGCTTTTCCAGCCCTTCATAAAAATCGCTTTGGGGCGTGAAGTGTGGAACTTTGTGGATGTAGTCGTCGCCATAGGACTGGTCGTCATCTGGTACCGAACCAAGAAATCAGCAGACAACGGCTAACAAAAAAAGAGACTGCGCCACTTGGCACAGTCTCTTTCCGTATTGTTCTTTTCTGCTGGGGGGATTACTGGAGCTTGGCGAGGGCGGCCTTGATGCGTGTGGCGGCCTCGCGTAAGTTGTCGTCGCTTGTGGCGTAGCTCATGCGTATGTGGCCGGGGCAGCAGAAGGCGTCGCCCGACACCGTGGCCACATGGGCCTCGTTGAGCAGATACAGGGCCAGGTCGCCGGCATCCTTAATCTCTACGTCGCCGCACTTTTTGCCGAAGAACGACTTCACCTCGGGGAACACATAGAATGCGCCCTGCGGCACATTGATGTTGACGCCGGGAATTTCGCCAAGCATCTTCACCATGAGGTCGCGGCGGCGCTCAAACGCCTTGCGCATGGTCTCGACGCAATCTTGCGGGCCTGTGTAGGCGGCCTCGGCAGCCTTCTGCGCTATCGACGACGCGCCGCTGGTGTACTGGCCCTGCAGCTTGGTGATGGCCTTGGCCAGCCACAGCGGGGCTGCGATGTAGCCAATGCGCCAGCCCGTCATGGCATAGGCCTTCGACACGCCGTTGATAATGGCCACGCGGTCTTTGATGCAGTCGAACTGAGCTATCGACTCGTGGCCGCCGATGTAGTTGATGTGCTCGTAAATTTCATCGGCCACCACCAGCACGTCGGGGAAGTCGGCAAGCACCTCGGCCAGAGCCTTGAGCTCGCTGCGGCTATACACGCTGCCAGTGGGGTTGCTGGGCGAGCACAGAATTATCATGCGGGTCTTGGGCGTGAGGGCGTCGCGCAGCTGCTGCGGAGAGATTTTGAAGTCCTGGTCGATGCCGGCTGGCACGAGCACATTGGTGCCGCCTGCCAGATTCACCATCTGCACATAGCTCACCCAGGCCGGAGTGGGGATTATCACCTCGTCGCCAGGGTTAACCACAGCCATCACCACATTGCACAGCTCGTGCTTGGCGCCGTTGCCCACCACTATCTGCTCGGGGGCGTAGTCAACGCCGTTTTCATTCTTCAGCTTGGCGCTGATGGCCTTGCGCAGCGACAGATAGCCGGGCACGGGCGTGTAGAACGAGAAGTTCTGGTCGACGGCCTGCTTGGCAGCGGCCTTGATGTGGTCGGGGGTGAAGAAGTCGGGCTCGCCCACCGAGAGGTTGATTACATCGACGCCTTGCGCCTTGAGTTCGTTGCTCTTTTGCGACATTGCAAGTGTTGCCGAGGGGGCAAGAGCCTGCAACCTTTGTGAAATTTGATTCATAGCAGTATAAATCTATGTATGTGTGAGAGTATGTGAGGGAGTTTTGACGGCTGCGCCGCATGCGCGGCAGCCTAAAACTCGAATTTGTTGACCTTTGTGCCCGCCACGGTGCATGCCTTGATGAGCGGCACTATGCGGGTGAAGTGGGGAGTGGCCGCGTGGGCGTCGAGTGCCTGCCGGCTCTGCCACGTTTCGCAAAACATCATTGTCCTTGGACTGGCGAGGCTGCGCATCACGTCGTAGCCAACGCAGCCAGCATCGGCGCGCGACTTTTCCACGAGTTCGTTGAGCAGCGCGCTGATTTCGGCCATGTCGCAGCCGGGCTTCAGTTCAAAAAAAGAGTTGACTCTAATCATAATCCTGCTTTTTCTACAAAGATAGCGCAAATAATCATTAATTTTGCACCCAAACCACAAAAAAGCATTTTGAGCATGAGCACCAGTCAAGACGAATTTCTGCACAAGCTGCAGCTGCGCGGCATCAAGCCCACAGCCATGCGCCTGCTGATATTGCGCGCCATGACGGCCCACCGCGAGGCCTTCTCGCTGCAGAGCCTTGAGGACGACCTCGACACGGTGGACAAGTCGACCATCTACCGCACCATCACCCTGTTTCTCACCCACCACCTGATACACGCCATCGACGACGGCACGGGGTCGCTGAAATATGCCGTGTGCGCCAACAGCTGCCACTGCGGCGAAGACGGCGGCATAGG
Source organism: Wujia chipingensis (assembly GCA_963655175.1). Taxonomy (GTDB): domain Bacteria; phylum Bacteroidota; class Bacteroidia; order Bacteroidales; family Muribaculaceae; genus Sodaliphilus. The sequence goes on from CAVKDU010000007.1 coordinate 46,568, forward strand.
CGACCTGCACGCCCACTTCTATTGCGAGCGCTGCCACCGCACGTTTTGCCTCAACAGCATACACGTGCCAGTGGTGACGCTGCCTGGAGCATTCGAGGTGCACAGCATCAACTATGTGCTCAAGGGGCTGTGCAGCGAGTGCTCGGCCAAGACCCACGATGCGCACGATTGTCGGTGAAAGTGGTCAGTTTGTCGGCAAAAACGCCCTTTGCGGCGCAGGGTGTTAAACCAACGCGCACCGCGGCAGTCAAAAAGGCACAAAAACGAAAAGAGAGAGTAAACAACAAGCAAGCTACACAACCCAACTAAAAAATCAGACTATTATGAAACGGACCAGCAGAAACTTAATGATAATGGCAATGCTGCTTGGCGGCATGCTCACCTACACATCGCCAGCAATGGCACAGGCAAGAATATCGGCCAGCGGAGGCCCCGAGCGCATGAGCGGACACCGCGGTGCAGGCTCGGCAGCCACCATGAGCCAGCAGCCCCGCAGCTCGCAGGCGCAGCCGTCGGCAGGCAGGCAGCAGATGCAAAGCGTGCGACCGCAGGCTCAGCCCGAGCGCCGCAACGAGCAGAGCGCAGCCAGCCGCGGCACACTGGGCGAAGGCCGCCGTCCAGGCATGACCACAACCACCACCCGCAGCGCCGAGCGGCAAACGGCCACCATGCGCAGCAGCCAGCCCGACCGCCGATATGGCGGCACAGGCAGCCGCCCGAGCACCAGCGTGGGCAATGCCGACCGCTGGCAGAGCAACGGTGCAGGCGCCGCACAGGCCCGTCCGGGCACAATGGCCAACGGACGCCGCCCCATGGGCAACCAGCCCACCGAGTCGCGCCCAGGCAGCAACAATGGCGGATTCAGCACTCGCCCAGGCGGTAACGGCAATGGCAACAACAGCGGCAGCCACAACGGACGCCGCCCCGGCTACAACGGCAACAACAACGGCGGCGGCTTCAACAACCGCCCCGGCGGCAACGGCAGCACCCGCCCAGGCAGCAGCAACTACCGTCCCGACGGCAACCGACCAAACTATAACGGCAACAACGGCGGCGGATATTACAGCCACAACGACCGCAAATATGACCGCTACCGCTACGACGGCAAAATGCGTCCGCGCGGTGGCAACGACCGCTTCTACTGGAACTACAGCCACAACGACTGGCGCCGGCCCGTGATGCCGCCCGAGCGCCGCTACCGCCCCGCCTCGCTGTGGTACTACCGCCCCACCATGCCGTCGTATTACCGCCCCTACTACGCAGCCCCGTCGATAGTGAGCATACTGGGCGTTGACTTCGGCACCATGTTTGGCCCGTCGCTCAACTTCCTCTACTACAAGGGATATGACATCGACGGATATTACGACAACATCGTGTATCTGCGCAACGTGCCCATGCTCAGCTTCACCTGGCCCGACGTGATGATGCGCTATGACCCCAACAGCGGACTGAACTACGCCCAGTTTGTGTATTCAACCGCCTACTTCGACCGCTCGCGCTACAACCGCATCTATCACGACCTGTGCGCCACCTACGGCCAGCCCATCAACTACGGCGGCAGCGACATGCGCCTCTCGTGGTATGGCGGCGACGGACGCGGCTACGTGACCCTGAGCCTCAACAGCGACGGCGGACGCTACTACACCTCGCTGTCGGTGGGCTACTAACGAACACGGCACAACACATAATAGTCTAAGATAAGCAATCCAGCCGAGCCGGCTGGCATCAAAACGAAACGATGCCAGCCGGCTCACTTTTTTTGCCTGATGCGCGCAATGGCACGGTGTTGGAAAACTTGGATTTGTCACAAAAACAGTGATTTTTTGTGACACGGGCAGTTTAAATCAAGCAAAAAAGACAGCAAGATTGTGCTGGGGATTAAGGCTCCCGCTTTATTCAGGCGGGGCATTGAAAACTTGTTGGGGTACTGGGGGTAGGGTTGTCGGATAAATTCCGTAACTTTGCAGCACTATGACACTCGACAGCATTTCGATAGTAAATTTCAAAAACATAGCCGGGGCGCAGCTGGAATTCTCGCCTGGGGTGAACTGCCTGATTGGCAACAACGGCATGGGCAAAACCAATGTGCTCGACGCCGTGTATTACCTCAGCTTCTGCAAGAGCTGCCGCAGTCTGGGCGACAAGTCGGCCGTGATAAGGCACGGCGAAGACTTCATGATGCTCAAGGGAGACTACACGCGGCGCGGCGTGGCCGAGCAGATTTCGATGGCCCTGCAGCGCGGCAAGCGCAAAGTGGTGAAGCGCAACGGCAAGGAATATGAGCGGCTGAGCCAGCACATAGGGCTGCTGCCGCTGGTCATGGTGTCGCCCATGGACTGGGATCTGATTCGCGGTTCGGGCGAGGAGCGCCGCAAGCTCATGAACCAGATCATATCGCAGACCGACGCGTCGTATCTCGACGCCGCCATTCGCTATGGCAAGGCTGTGGAACAGCGCAACTCCATGATTCGCCACCAGTATCGCGACCCGCTGCTGTATGCCGCCGTCGAGGCCGCCATGTGCGCGGCCGCCACCGAGATCCACAGCAAGCGCGCCAAGTGGATCAAGGAGTTCACGCCCATATTCATGCGCTACTACAACGCCATTGCCGGCGAGGGCGAGCGAGTACACCTGAGCTACCGCAGCCAGCTCAACGACGCGCCCATGCAGCAGTTGCTGGACAGCAGCCGCGAGCGCGACCTGGCCATAGGCTACACCACGCGCGGCACGCACCGCGACGACATCGACCTGCAGCTCAACGGCCACTCGATGCGCGTCACCGGCTCGCAGGGCCAGTGCAAGACCTACACCATAGCGCTGCGCCTGGCGCAGTTTGAGTTTCTGCGCGCCTGCGTGGAGACCACACCCGTGCTGCTACTCGACGACATATTCGACAAGCTGGACGCAAGCCGCGTGGAGAGCATTGTGAGCGTGGTGGCGGGCGAGCAGTTTGGGCAGATATTCATCACCGACACCAACCGCACCCACCTCGACGAGATAGTGGCGCGCGTGGGCGGCGACTACCGCCTGATAGAGGTGCGCGACGGCCAATGCGCGCCACTGCAGGCCTCCGCCGGAGAGGAGGCGCGGCCATGAAGCGCACCGAGGCCCAGCAGGTGGGCGACATCATCAACGGATTTCTGAAGCAGGAAAACCTCGACTCGAAGTTCGACGAGCAGCGGGCCCTGATGCTGTGGGGCGAGATAGTGGGCCCCGGCATCAACCGCTACACCGTGCGCCGCTACGTGAAGGACGGCGTGCTGCACATAGCGCTGTCGAGCGCGCCGCTGCGGGCCGAAATGATGCTCACGCGCTCGACGCTGGTCAGGCGCATCAACGAGGTGATAGGCCGCGAGGTGATTAGCGACATAGTGTTTCACTGAAAAAAACAACAGTTATTATGGAGAAAAACGAAGATATCAACAAGAATCTGCGCAACAGCAGCATAGCCGTTGAGCACCCGTTTAAGTGCTCAACCCCGGTGCAGTTGCGCTACACTGACCTCGACACCCATGGCCACGTCAACAACTCGGTGTATTTCAATCTGTTTGACCTGGCCAAAGCCGACTATTTCGGCCGCGTCATGGGCAAGCCGCAAGACTACCACAACGTGAATGTGATGATAGCCAACATCAATTGCGACTACCTGGCGCAGACGCGCTTCTACGAGCCTGTGGCCATCGAGACGCAGGTGACGCGTCTGGGCAGCAAGAGACTCACCATAGTCCACCAGCTGGTGAACACCGCCACGGGCGAGGTGAAGTGCCGCTGCTCGCAGGTGCTGGTGTATTTCGACACCACCGTGCGCGCCACAGCTCCGGTGCCGCAGCACTGGCGCGAAGCGCTTGAGGCGTTTGAGGGCCGCAAACTGTAATTCACCCCAATAAAAGAACCGCTTATGAAAAAAGACAGAATATACGGGCTTTTAAGCCTTGTGGCATGCGCACTGATGATGGTGGCCGCAGTGGCCCGCAAAGACGGCCGCCTGCTGGGCCACGACCTGACGCATCAGACCCAAGCCGAGCAGGCCGCAGCAGCGCCTGCCGACACGGTGCGGACTCTGGCCGACGGGTCGATGGTGATAAGCACCGGTCCGCTGGCCCGCGACGTGAAGGGCTATGCGGGCGAAGTGCCGCTTGAAATCACGGTGAAAGACGGCAAAGTGGCCGCCATAAAGGCGCTGCCCAACAGCGAGACACCCGACTTCTTCAACCGTGCCGCCAAAGGGCTGCTGAACCTGTGGAACGGCAAGACGCTCGACGAGGCCTCGCAGATGCAGGTCGACGCCGTGACGGGCGCCACCTACTCTTCGAAAGCCATAATAGGCAACGTGAAGCGCGGACTGCAGTTTGCGCAGAAGCAGTCGGCCGCGCCCGCCGGCACCGACTGGGCCGACCTGCTGTCGGCAAAATTCCTGGCCGGGCTCATAGTGGCGCTCATGGCCGCCACACTGCCGCTGATGGTGAAAAACAAGACCTACCGCATGGTGCAGCTGGTGCTCAACGTGGCTGTGCTGGGCCTGTGGGGCGGCACGTTTGTGTCCTACAGCTCGATGATGGGCTTCCTGTCGGGCGGCCTCAGCCTGCCGGCCATGCTCGTGCCAGCGGTGCTGCTGGTCACGGCGTTTGTCTACCCCGCGGTGCTGGGCAAGAAGTCGTATTACTGCGCCAACGTGTGCCCGCTGGGGTCGCTGCAGCAGCTGGCAAGCCGCTGCGGCAAGCGCAAACTGCCGATAAGCCCCGCATGGCTGCACCGCCTCGACTGGCTGCGGCGCGGACTGTGGGCCGCACTGATGCTGTGCATGTGGAGCGGGCTGTGGATGGACTGGATCAACTACGAACTGTTTGCCGCATTCATCTTCCAGTCGGCATCGGTGGGCGTGCTTGTGGCCGCCGCAGCGGTGGCGGTGCTGTCGGCATTCGTCACGCGGCCCTACTGCCGCTTTGTGTGCCCCACCGGCACACTGCTCAAGTTAAGTCAAAACTCAAAATAGCATAACACAATGAAGACAACACCCTCAATAATTTTGAATGTGGTGCTGGCCGCCGCACTGGCAGTGACGTGCGTGCAGCTGGCGCGCACAGGCAGTCACGGCCCGGCCACGACCGATGAAGTGCCGTCGGCCCAGGGCCAGTTTAAGGAATTCGACCCGTCGAAAGAGTTCAGCGCCAACCCGTTCACCTTCTTCATGGGCGACGGCCACGGCCTGCTGCTGGCGGCAGGCGACCGCGAGCGGTCGAACGCCATGACCATTGGCTGGGGCTCGCTGGGCGGCGTGTGGGGCGACAGCACAAGCACCATCACCGTGTTTGTGGCCCAGCAGCGCCTGACCCACGTGCTGATGGAGCAAAGCAAATACTTCACCGTGATGCGCTTCGACTCGGCACACGACGGCGTGCTCGACTACATGGGCCACCACAGCGGCCGCGACGGCGACAAAGCCGCAGCACTGGGCCTACACACGCTCTACACCGAGCACGGCGCGCCCTACTACGCCGAGGCCAGCGAGGTGTATGAGTGCGAGACCATCTACCACACCCAGCTCGACTCGGCCGCATTCGGCGACCTGCCGCGCAACTTCTACAAGGACTACACGGCCGGAATCCACTCGGTGTATGTTGGCCGCATAATCAAAGCCCTCAAAAAGCAATAGCCGCCAAGGGACTACTCAAAAACAGGCACAGCGTCAGCCCGGCCACCGCACCATGGAGGCCGGGCTGACGCGCTCATAGCGCCGCATGGCGGGCCCCGAGCAAAAAAAGTGAGGTGAAATGCGTGGGGATTTTGGTCAGTTTCACGATTATTTTGTAAGTTTGTGTTTATTAAACTTTGTGACAATGACAATCACACCAGCAAAAATGACTCCCGAGCAGGAGGCCAAGATGATAGACGACGCTTACCAAGACCTTTTACACGGCTACTTGACGAGCAACCACCGCAAGAAGGTGGAGATAATTGAGAAGGCGTTCAAGTTTGCGCGCGATGCCCACAACGGCATCAGGCGCCGCTCGGGCGAGCCCTACATCATGCACCCGCTGGCCGTGGCCAAAATCGTGAGTCAGGAGATAGGCCTCGGCTCCACATCGATATGCGCCGCACTGCTGCACGATGTGGTGGAGGACACCGACTTCACCATCGAAGACATCGAGGCGCAATTCGGCAAAAAAATCGCGCAGATAGTGGAGGGGCTCACCAAGATTTCGGGCGGCATATTCGGCACCCACGCCTCGGCGCAGGCCGAGAACTTCCGCAAACTGCTGCTCACCATGAACGACGACATACGCGTGGTGCTGATTAAGATGGCCGACCGCCTGCACAACATGCGCACGCTCGACTCGATGCCGCCCGCCAAGCAATACAAGATTGCCGGCGAAACGCTCTACATCTACGCCCCGCTGGCCCACCGCCTCGGCCTCTTTGCCATAAAGACCGAGCTCGAGGATCTGAGCTTCAAATATGAGCACCCCGACACCTACAAGACCATAGGCGAGAAGATAGCCCTCACCGAGGCAAGGCGCAACGAGCTGTTTGAGCACTTCGCTGCCCCTATACGCCAGCGGCTCGACAAGCTGGGGCTCACCTACGAGTTTAAGGTGCGCGTGAAGTCGCGCTACTCGATATGGAAGAAGATGGAGACCAAGCACATACCATTTGAGGAGGTGTATGACCTGTATGCGGCCCGCATCGTGTTTGAATGCCCCAACGAGGCCGACGAGAAGCGCATATGCTGGAACATATACAGCGAAATCACCGACCTCTACAAGCTGCACCCCGACCGCACGCGCGACTGGGTGAGCACGCCCAAGGCCAACGGCTACCGCGCGCTGCACATCACCGTGATGGGCCCCGACGGCAACTGGGTGGAGGTGCAGATTCGCTCGCGCCGCATGGACGACATTGCCGAGCGCGGATTTGCCGCCCACTGGAAATACAAAATCGGCGAGGGCGAGGAAGAGAGCGAGCTGGCCGTGTGGCTGCAAACCATCGAAGACATTCTGAAGAATCCCGAGCCCAACGCGCTCGACTTTCTCGACACAATAAAGCTCAACCTGTTTGCCTCCGAGATTGTGGTGTTCACCCCCAAGGGCGAACTGATTACGCTGCCCAAGGACGCCACCGTGCTCGACATGGCATTCACGCTGCACACCGAAATCGGCACGCACTGCATTGCCGGCAAGGTGAACCACCGCCTTGTGCCGCTGTCGCACAAGCTGGCCAGCGGCGACCAGGTGGAAATCCTCACCTCGCACTCGCAGCAGCCGCAGGCCGAGTGGGAGAAATTTCTGGTCACCGCCAAGGGCAAGACGCGCCTGCGCGCCGCACTGCGCCACAACCGCCGCATGGTGATGGAGCGCGGCTCGGCCATGCTGCAAAAGCTGCTCGACGACAACGGACTGAAGCTGACCAACGAGGCGCTGACGCGCATCATCAGCAGCGAGCACGTGCAGAACAAGGACGAGCTATACTACATGATTGGCAACAACGAGATTGCCCTCTCCGACCAGCTGCTGAAGGCGGTGAAACCGCAGTCGCAAGGCTTGTTTGGCAAACTGCTGCACAACTTCGGCAGCAGCAAGAAGAGTGCCAAGCCGGAAGGCGGCGACATAATTAAGGACAAGGTGGAGTTTGGCAAGGTGTACGTGCTGAAGACGGTGGACGGCGTGAGCAACTACCGCACCGAGGACTGCTGCAACCCCATTCCGGGCGACGACGTGCTGGGCTACGTGAACGAGCAGGGCGAGGTGATAGTGCACAAAATGGACTGCCCCGTGGCCATGAAGCTGAAGTCGGGCTTCGGCACGCGCATAGTGCAGACGCGCTGGGACGACTCGCGCAAGAAGTTCCTGGCCTCGCTGCACATCGAGGGCATCGACCGCATGGGCATTCTGCAAGAAATCATCTACCTGATTTCCACCAATCTGGCCATCAACATCAGGAAACTCGACATCGCAGCCGAGGAGGGCCTGTTCACCTGCAGTCTCGACGTGCTAATCGACGACGCTGCCGTGGTGAGCAAAATGTGCAAGCGGCTGAAGAAGGTGAAAGGCGTTACGTCGGCCGCGCGCATAAGCTAATGCGCCCCTACGATTGTTTTGATTGAAGCATCACACACATAGCATATTATGATTACTAAACGACTGAATCGCAGCGTGGTGGTGACACTGATGCTGCTTGTGGGCTCGATAACGCTGATGTCGGTGTTCCTGCCCAACAAAGGCAACAACGAACTGCCGTCGTATGAGCTGGGCAAGCCGTGGATGCACCCCATGCTCACGGCCAAGATAAGCATAGGCATACCGCGCACCGACAGCGAGCTGAAGCGCACTGCCGACAGCCTCAAGGCCAATATGGGCCGATATTACCACGTGGACTACGGCACCGCCCGCAGCCAAGTGGGGGCACTGACGCGCGCCCTCAACGCGCGCGCCGATGTGAAACCCATGGTGCGCCAGCGGCTCATAGCCGCCGTGAGCAAGGCCTACACCGACGGCATAGTGGACGATGCCACCTACCAGACCATTAGCAGCGGCAAGATGCCCAACCTGCTGATTCTTAACGACAACAACATTGCCACCACCACATCGACCAGCGCAATGCGGTCGGTGCGCGACGCCTACATGAGCATCTACAACACTCTGTCGGATCCCGACAGCCACGAAGCCATGACGCGCGTGGCTCTTAACGGCTACCTCGTGCCCAACCTGAGCTACGACTCGGTGGAGACCAACCGAAAATACAACGAGGAGTTTTCGATGCGCACCGCCCCCATGGGCACGCTGCAGCCGGGACAAAGCATAATTTACCCCGGCACCATAGTTGACGAGCACAAGTTTGCCCTGCTCAACGCCTATGGCGACGCGCTGAAAAACGGCAAGGACACGCAGGTGAAGGAGACCAACTACGCCCTGCCGGGCAATGTGGTGCTGGTGGCCTCAATGATGGTGATGTTCTACCTGTTTATGCGGCTGGTGAGGCCGCGCACATTTGCCGACACGCGCCGCATGACGTTCCTGATATCGTTCATCACCTCGTTTGTGGTGCTGGCGTTTATTGTGGCCAAATTCAGGTCGAACTACCTGTATGTGATGCCGTTTGCGCTGATGCCGATAGTGGCCACCACATTCACCGACACCCGCATCGGATTCTTCACCCATCTGGTGACCATGTTCATCTGCTCGCTGGCCATTCCCGACCGTCAGGCCGAGTTTCTGTTCATGCAGTTTCTGGCCGGCGGCATAGCCATAGCGTCGATGAAGGGGCTGCTGCGCCGCTCGCAGCTGGTGCAGTGCGCATTCTTCATCTTTGCCGCCTATTCGGCCGCATTCTGCGCCCTGTGCATGGCGCGCAACGACATGGCCTCGGTGAGCGACTGGCACTTTTTCCTGTATTTTGCCATCAACAGCGTGGTGCTGTCGTTTGCCTACACGGTGATATTCCTTGAGGAGAAGCTGTTTGGCTTCACATCGTCGCTGACACTGGTGGAGCTGTCGGACAGCAACTCGCCCGCGCTGCGCATGCTGTCGGAGCGCTGCCCCGGCACGTTCCAGCACTCATTCCAGGTGGCCAACCTCGCCACCGAGGTGGCCCACCGCATTGGGGCCAACATGCAGCAGGTGCGCGCCGGAGCGCTGTATCACGACATAGGCAAGACGCAAAACCCCGCATTCTTCACCGAAAACCAGATGAGCGTGAACCCGCACATCGGCCTCAGCCCCGAGCAGAGCGCCGAAATAGTGATAGCCCATGTGAGCGGCGGCCTGAAGCTGGCCGTGCAATACAACCTGCCGCAGGTGATAAAGGACGCCATAGCGCAGCACCACGGCAAGGGCCGCGCGCGCTACTTCTACACCATGGCCTGCAAGGCGGCGCCCGACGGCAATGTAGACCCCGCGCCGTTCACCTATCCCGGCCCCAACCCGCAAAGCAAGGAGACGGCCATACTGATGATGTGCGATGCCTGCGAGGCTGCCGCCAAGAGTCTGGCCGAGCCCAACGAGAAAAACATCACGGCCATTGTCGACAAGGTGATCGACAGCCAGGTGGCCGACGGGCTGCTGTCGGAAGCCCCCATAAGTTTCCGCGACATAGGCATAGCCAAGCGCACCATAGTGGAGATGCTGCGCACCCTCTACCACCCGCGCATCAGCTATCCCGACGATGTGAAGCCCGCCGTGCCCGAGGCTCCGGCCGACGAGACTCCGCTACCCAACGAATAGCCCGCCCATGTCCGATATTGCCCTAAATAAATTACGGGCATACAGGAAGTGAGGCCGTTAGACAACGCGCGCCATCAGAATGATTTTCATGATTTTTCCTTTGGGTATGCAATACGGCCCAAGCCCAGGTAAAACCGAGGCTTGGGCTTGTTTTTTGAAGGCAAGCCCCTTTTTCGCCCATTACATTTTATTTAGGACGACATTGGCAAACGCTTAAAAGCCTGTCTGTAGTTTTATCCAAGGTCTCTTTATACAAGAGGCCTTCTATGTATTCGGTCGGAATAGATGAGTAACCATATTTCGCTCCAAGTACGGCACACGCAACTGCCGCATTAGTATCGGCATCGCCTCCTGCATTCACCACAGCAAGAAGCCCATCAACAAATGAAGTCGTATGCCAGTAAGCCCAAAGAGCCACCGACAATGTAATCAAAGTATAGCCCATGTGGTCATCGTCTAACAAATTCATAACTTCGGGCTCGGTCCACGCCTTATCTATGTATTCACAGATTTCCACATCATATTGCTGTGCCAAACTTTTCATTTGAAATAAAGTAGGCGGTTGTAAGCCATAAACCAGTGCATGAATAAGTTCGGACACTATTACGCATGAACCTATACACCTCGGATCGTAATGGGTGAGCCGACAGATATTCTCTGCACAAGTCCTTATTTCTTTAGGAAAAAGTCCTACTATTGAGGTGCGCATCAGCCCACCATTTGCAGCAGACTGATACTTGCTCATTTCCCACACCTTGTGGGATGCCTCAAACGGACATTCCACATAGTCGCTAAATGTCAGCACATTAAAGGTGTTACGTCCAATGCCCATAGGAATGCTATTGAACCAGTTTTTGAAGTGTTGGGCGATATTGTAAAAATTAACGCCTTTGTCTTCAATGACCGCATCAGCAATGCAGAGCATCATATCGGTATCGTCAGTCCAGTCGCCAATTTTCCAACGCTTCCGATGACTGTCTTGGTATATCTGCTTATAAAGTTGTAGCCCATGAGGATATTTCCAGGCCATATCCTCATCTGTCATGCCTTCCGTCCCCAATCCGAGTGCATCGCCAACGGCTTGGCCATAAATGCAACCTCTAAATCTGTCAATTGTTTTATTTTCCATAACTGTATGAATCTACATTAACGTGAGTTCGATGAAAATTAAGTAGTTGAGATTTTGGCGGTTAGCGACAAAAGCATTAGATTTAAAGTACTAAATTTAAGGCAAATACTATTATCACCATGCTCACCGACGACAAAATTACTGATTTTTTTGCAATGGTGGACGAGTCCTGCAAAGTTTTTAACGCAGTGCCCCACGGCTCTTTCATTTAAAAATGCTTTGAAATTTCAATGTTTGTGGCTGATAGGCATTTAGGAGCAGCCAAACGTCGCTATTGACATAACATAGACTAAATGCCATCTGTCTCTGTTGATGTAAAATCAACATAATCAGTGGTTATCAGTTTGTTCCGAGTTTAAATGAAAGAGCCGTGGCAGTGCCCGCTACCCAACAAATAGCCCGCCGTCCAAAAAAAATCACTGCGGCCGCCGACAGTTGCAATTGTCGACGGCCGCAGCTATTGTCTATAAGATAGTTATGCTGTGGGTACAGCGGGAGGCGTCGCTGCCTTGCGCCGCTTGTCGCAGCCACGCTTCCACACAAAGAATACGGCTGCGGCGGCCACGCACAGCAGCCCCACCGACAGCAGCGGTCTGTAGAACAGCCAAGCCACGGCTATCACCGCCAGCGACCAGCCGAAGCCAAGCGCGCCGCTGACTATGGCCACTCCCATCTCGACCACGCTGGCCAAGAACGGCAAGAACTTGAACAGCACATACAACATGCTGAACATGCTCTTGAAGCCGCCTATCACCACCAGCAGGCCGACAAGGCGCAGAATCCACGTCCAAGTGCCGTTGCTGCTCTCCTCCTGCTTGAATATGTCGCCAGCCTCAACACTGCCATCGCGCACGGCCTGAAACTCCTTGCCGTTGCCGGCAATGAACGGTCCCAGCGAGCCGCCGCTCACCTTGCCAATAACGGTTACCTCGCGCGGCATGGTCTTGGTGAAGGTGATGCGCACGTCGCCCACCTCGGGGCGGCGCGGATCGCGGCCTATATACAGCTCGTTGTCGCGCTCGTGCACATAGGTGTAGCGGCCCAGCGCATCCGAAGCGCGGTCGACGGCGCGACTGGCCGTCTGCTCAAGCGCCGAAGCGCTGTCGGCAGCCGTGGGCTGCGGACGCGGCACAGCGGCATACTCATGCTCCTTGAGCCGGGTGATGGTGCGGTTATACTCCTCAAGCACCGCGTCGCTCAAGTCAAGCTTCAAGTGCTCGCCGGCCTGGATGGCGCTCACCATGCTCTGCGGCAGTTTGTAGGCCCCAAGCGTTACATTCTGCGCCTGGAAAGCGGCGCTTTGCACGTCGACGAGGATAAAGTTGGAGCGCTGATACTGCGGGTCCTTGAAATTTTCCGACTTCACGGGATTGCGGCTCCAGCCCTGCTTGTAGGTGTAGGTGGTGGTTTCCTCCTTGCTGCCGCCCACCTTCTCTTTGGTCTCGGTCTTGGCCTCTTCCTTCCACTGGTAGAACTCCACTTGGCGGCTCACGCGCAACGCTCCGGCAGCGCCCACGCCAAACTGCGGATCGCCCACCGAGTCGGCGGTGGTGGCAAGGCCGGTGGCGTGCACAAGTTTGCCGTTTAGCTTGGGGTTGAGTTGCTGAATGTTGCCAGCCTCGACGCAAGCCTGCTGCGCCTCGCCCAGCATATCGCTCGTCTTCACGGCGCGGCCCTCGTTCCACCACAGCAGCACTGTGCCGGCCACCACCATCATCAGGCCCGAAAATATTCCTTTGAATGAACCACCGAGCCTCGTGGCGTAGCTGGTGGTAGTTGTTTCTTGATATGCCATATTGTTTTGAATATAGTCTGTTAAAGTGTTTGAATTAATTATTAATGTGATTGCGCACACCGTCAGTCGGTGTAGCGCGAGGTGTATTCCACGCTGCATGGCAGCGGGCGGCCGCTGATGAGCGGCAGGTCGTCGCCCGTGTGCAGCGTCACGGTGCACCGGCCCGTGTCGGAACGGCGGGTAAGGTCGAAGCGGTAGGCCTTGCCGCCTATTGTGGCCACCACCTTGTGGGTGAATGCGTTGCCGCGCTCCATGCTGGTCGAGCTGAATGAACCGCCCATGTCAATGCCGTCGCTGTTGCGAAACCGCATTTTCCAGTCGCGGCCAAGGTGTATCTCAAAGTCATCGATGTAGTAGTAGCCTGGGGCGTCAAACTCCTCGACCATCGTTTCGCGGCCGTTGTGGTCTTCGGCTATCACGCCGGTGCCGCTCTCGTCGCTCACTGCCTTAAGGCTGCGAACGTCGGCAAACCCGCTCAGCGGACCGCTGCAGCGCACGTCGCCCGACGCCAAGGCGTCAGCAATGTTGAGCATGGCCACGCGGCCCTGCGCAGTGAGCATCACCAGCACGGGATTGATGGCATTGCCAAGGTTCGACGCCACCATCTGGGTTACCCTGCCACCCACGGCCTCAACGGCATAGGGCTCGCCGCCCACGCGGCACGGCATGTGCCATTCGGCGCACATGCGGCGGCAGCTGTCGAGGTTGAAGGTGACTGTCACCTGTCCGTCGCCGCCCACCGAGGCCGCATAAAGGCCGGCCACCGGGTCGGAGACCTTGGCCACAGCTTGGGCAGGCGCGGCCTCGGCGGCATGCTGCTCGGTGGCAGTGGCAGTGTGGCCGCCACAGGCGGCGGCAAGGGTTGCCAACGCCGCCACGGCGGCAGTCAGCACTGTGTTGATTAGTCTCATGATGTGCGGGGCGTTACATAAACAGGAATGTGCCGATATGGTCCCACTTGGGCAGATTCATCACCGATGCCGGCACATTGTGCGACACTGCCGTGTGGCCGAGGTTGAACATGGCCAGCTTTTTGCAGCTGCCCAGCGAGGCGGGGATTTCGCCGCCAAGCTTGGGATTGTTTTTGAGGGTGAGCACGCGCAGGTCGTTGCAGTTGCCCAGCGAGGCGGGAATGGTGCCGCCAAGGTCGTTGTTGCTGAGCATGAGGTTGCTGAGCTTTGCCGCCTGGCCAGCCTCGGTAGGAATTCCGCCGGTGAGGGCATTGCTGGTGAAGTCAACCACCAGCAAATCGCCGCTGGCGGTGAACAGCTGCGGCGGAATGGGGCCGTTGAGGCCGCATGGATAATCGATATTGACGTGAGCTGCTTCATTTCGCCCACCTTGTCGGCCGGAATTTGCGACGGAAGGCCGCTGATGTTTCTCAGCGTGAGCCACTTGATGCCCGACAGCTGCCACACGGCGGCAGGAAATGCAAATCCGCTTTGCCTCTTGCCGTCGGCCGTGATTTCGAGTTTCACGAGCTTGGTGAGTTTGCCTATGGAACTTGGCACGGCGCCCTTAAGGCCCTCGATGGCATACAGCGACAGTTCGGTGAGATTGGTGAGCTGGCCTATCTCCTCGGGGATGGCACCGTTGAAGTCCGACATGCTGAGTGTGGCAAGAGTAGCGCAGCGGCACAGCGGAGCCACGTCGGCATACTGGATGTTGGTGTAAAGCAGCTCGAGTTCGGGCAGATTCACCTCGCTGGGAATCTCGCTTTGCATGCCCTTGCCGCAGTATTCATACAGGCGCAGTTCCTTGAGGTGTGGCAGCTGCCACACCTCGGCCGGAATGGCCTTGTCGTGGGTGGTGTCCTTGTTGTTAAGAGATACTTTAAAAGCCTTGAGTTCGGTGAGATACTTGATTTCGGCGGGCACCTTACCCTTCACCGAGTCGCTGCTGAGGCTGAGTTTGGTCACGCGGCCCTCCTCGTTCACCTCCACGCCATACCACTCGTCGAGCGGCAGTTCGCTGGCCCAATTCTTGTTGAAGCGTTCGCCCCAATTCTTGCCGTTCAAGTCCTCGTAAATCTTCATGAGCACTTCCTTGTCGGTCATCTGACCCTTTCCTGCGCACGCAGCCAAGGCAAGCGCAGCGGCTATGGCAACGGCCACAACCATACACAGATTCTTTTTCATCTAAGTAAGTTTTGTTTAGGTTTGTAAAAAAAATTAATAGCTGTTTTTCCTATTCAAAAAGTATTGTTGCAAATTTATGCGCGGCGGGGACGTTTGCATTGGTTGAAAAGTCGTAAAAATTATTCCATTTCTTAAATACTGCTTTTAAACATAGATTTGTGGCCGCTAATGCTTATCTTTATGCCAACAATAAAAAACGCACAACTAAAAAGTGACTATGAATTCAGCACTGCAAAGCCGACTCACATTCGCCCTGGCGGCAGCCGTGGCTGTGGCCGCGGGCCTGACAGCCGCCAGCGCCCAATTCGGCCTGGCCGACGGCAGCAAAATCACCCTGGCCATGACCATGGCCTGCGCACTGCCCATGTGGGCGTATGCCAGCCGCAGCTGGGCCACCCGCAGCGGCATGTGGGCGCTGCTGGCCATATCGGTGATGGTGGCCGGCTGCTCGATGTATAACATTTGGGACTGGACGCTGCACTCAGGCGGCACGCTGGCCCACCCCGTGCTGCGCGCCGACGACAGCCACTACTATGAGTGGGCACTCTACCACTTCGACGGCAGCGGCCAGAACCTGCCTGTGATGTTTCCGGGGCTGCCCGTGCTGATGATGGGGCTGTGGAGCCTGCTGGGCGTGAGCGTGGCGTGGCCCATGGCCATGAACGCCGCCTTTGTGCTGGCCGCCGTGGTGACGGCCGGTGCAGTGGCCCGGCGCATGCTTGACGGGCGCGTGGGCGCAAGCGGCCCCACGGTGGCTGTTGTGGCCATGGTGATGACCGGCGTGCTGGCCTACTTCGTGTCGCAGGGCATACGCATTCAGAAGGAGGCCATGGTGTATTTGGCCATCGGGCTGGTGGGATATGCGCTGGCGGGGCTGCGGCGCGGCGACCGCTTCACGGCGGCCGACTGGTGGGCCTACGCGCTGGCGTGCGTGATTCTGGCCTTCGGGCGCACCACCTACCTCTATTTTGTGATTATGGGCGTGGCCATGATGTGGGCAGGCAATGCGCGCGGCATGTGGCGCACAGCGGCTGCCCTTGCCGTGATGGCCGCCGTGCTGATGGCCGCGGGCAACCACTTTGCCTACTACTCGGTGGAGCGGCACGTGATAATAGTGAACGGCGGCAACGAGATGCGCGAGGCATATATCAACGACGGCGCGCAGGCTCCCTATCTGCGCCTTATAGGCGACTACTTCAACTACCCCAAACTGCTGCGTGCGGCCTTGCTGCCGCTCACGCTGGCAGTGCAGTTCATCATACCGTTTCCGTGGCTAAAAGACGCCGTGGTGAGCGTCGACACCGTGCTGCCACGGCTGGCCTACGGCTGGTATGCCGTGGGAGCGATGGCGATATTCTACTTTGTGGCCGTGTCGTGGCGCAAGCGCGACAATCTGGGCCTTTGGGCATGGTGGCTGGCGGCCAGCTACGCCGCCATTGCCTACATCACGGCAGGCTCGATCAGCCGCTATGTGCTGCCCTTCGAGCCGCTCATGGCCACCCTGGCCACCTATGTGCTGTGCCGTGCCGCCGAGGGCCGGCAGCGAAGGGCGCTGGCGGGCTGGCTGGCGGCGTTTGCCGTGGTGCTGGGCGCGGCGCTGGCAGTGTGCTCGCGCGTGACATGACCGCTGGCCACAACACACAGTGCAGGCCACAGAGGCGAGTGTTGCTTCTGTGGCCTGCACTGGTTATTCTTTATTGTGGAGTTGGCCTACGTGTCAGCCCTCATACACGAGCGTGCCGATTGGTTCGCCGTCGATCACCTTGCGCAGGTTGCCCTTCACGTCCATGTTGAACACGTAGATGGGCAGATGGTTTTCCTTAGCCATCACCGTGGCGGTGAGATCCATCACCTTGAGGCCGCGGCTATAGATTTCGTCGTAGGTGATTTTGTCGAATTTGGTGGCTGTGGGGTCTTTCTCGGGGTCGGCGGTGTAGATGCCATCGACGCGCGTGCCCTTGAGCATCACGTCGGCCTCCACCTCGATGCCGCGCAGAGTGCTGCCGGTGTCGGTGGTGAAGAAGGGGTTGCCCGTGCCGCACGACATAATGGCCACCTTGCCGGCCTTCATGGCCTCGATGGCGCGCCACTTGCTGTATTGCTCACCGATGGGGAACATGCCGATGGCGGTGAACACCTGAGCCTCCTGGCCGCGGGCCTCAAGAGCCGACGACAGTGCCAGAGAGTTGATGACCGTGGCCAGCATGCCCATTTGGTCGCCCTTCACGCGGTCCACACCCTTGGTGGCGCCCGAGAGGCCGCGGAATATGTTGCCGCCGCCAATCACAATGGCCACCTGCACGCCGCGTTGCACAATTTCCTTAATTTGGTCGGCATAGTCGGCCACGCGCTGCGGGTCGATGCCATAGCCCTGCCCGCCCATCAGCGACTCGCCGCTGAGCTTGAGCAGTATGCGTTTGAATCTGTTTTCCATATTTGCAATATGTGTAGTTGTGTTATGTATATCTGCGGCAAAATTAGGCGTTTTTGCCGACTTTCACAAATGGCCCGCGCCAAAGGCCAGCGCACAAAAAAGTCATACTTCAGCCATTCAAACAATGATTGCACATAACTTGTATATCAGTTCATCGAATTATAGTGAAAATCGCCTGATTTTTATTTACTTTGTATATTTTCGGTCAAAAAAATTTGCTTCACCTAAAAAACAAAGCATAACTTTGCATTGGAATAAGTGCCCGTATCGGCAGGTCTCGATATCTGCACTATAAAAAAGATGATTGGGAATATGTAGAAATACATGTTCCCATTATTCTTTTATATGGTGTCGGTTCTGGCGCAATTACTATGATTTACTGCGCAAAAAAAAGAGTTGCAGGCCATAGTGGCTTGCAACTCCATTGGGTTTGGTGATCCGCTTGGGGCTCGAACCCAAGACCCCAACATTAAAAGTGTTGTGCTCTACCAGCTGAGCTAGCGAATCTCCTCTAAAAAGCGTTGCAAAGGTACTGCCAATTTGTGAATTATGCAAGCAACGGCCGATTTTTTTGCCAAAAAAGTTTTTTCACGGCAGTTGCGCCGCAAGGCGGACACATACCAAAACTGGCGGTTGCGTCCAAAAAACGGCGCGGCGGCATTGCGGTTGGCGAATTATTGGCTATATTTGCCATTATCATAAACCAGAAAGAGTATGGCTAAGTTTGACTTCGACAAAATCGTTGACCGCCGCGGCACAGGGGCGGTGAAACTCGAGATGCTAAAACCCGAATTCGGCTGCACCGACGTGATTCCGGCTTGGATTGCCGACATGGACTTTGAGGTGTGCCCGGCAATAACCGAGGCGCTGACGCGGCGCATGGCCGACCACCACATTTATGGCTACACTGTGGCCGCCGACAGCTACTGGCAGTCGATTATCGACTGGCAGCGCAGCCGCAACGGCTTTGACATTGCGCGCCAAGAGCTCACGTTCATTCCCGGCGTGGTGACCGGTGTGGCCCTGGCCATCAACTTCTTCACCCGCCCAGGCGACCGCATTGTGATTCAGGAGCCTGTGTACCACCCGTTTCGCCGCGTGATAGCCGACAACGGCCGTCTGGTGGCCAACAACAAGCTGCTGCACTGCGCCGACGGCACGTGCCAGATGGACCTCGATGGGCTTGAGCGCATATTCAGCGAGCAGCGCCCCGCCATGATGATAGTGTGCAACCCGCACAACCCCATGGGCATAGCATGGCCGGTGGAGACGCTGCGCAGCGTGGCCTCGCTGGCGCGGCGCTATGGAGTGAAGGTGATAAGCGACGAAATTCACGGCGACCTGATGCTGGGCGGACGCAAGCACCACCCAATGCCCATGGTGAGCGACGACGCTGCGGCGGTGGCCATTGCCTTCGGCGCGCCCACCAAGACGTTCAACATAGCCGGATTCCGCACATCGTGGTGCGTGGTGAAAAACCCCGAGCTGCGAGTGCCCTTCTACCAGTGGCTCTCGGCCAACGAGCTCAACGAGCCCAACCTCACCGCCACGCTTGCCGCCGAGGCGGCCTACCGCAACGGCCGCGAGTGGCTCGACGAGGCCCTGGCCTACATAGAGGGCAACATCGACTTTGTGGCCGACTACTGCGCGCGCCACATTCCGCAGGTGCGCGTGCTAAAGCCGCAGGCCAGCTACCTGGTGTGGCTTGACTTCGGCCGGCTGGGCCTTAGCCACGAGCAGCTGCTCGACCTCACTCTGCACCACGCCCACGTGGCCATGAACGACGGCGAAATGTTTGGCTGCGGCGGCGAGATGCACGCCCGCCTCAACGTGGCCGCCCCGCGCAGCGTGATTGCCGACGTGATGAGCCGAATAGCCAGCGCAGTGGCCGAACTGGGCAAATAGGCGGCAAGTGCGCCAAAACTGGTAGTGCGTTTGCACGTTAGACGCAAACGCACTACCTTTGCACACACATATAAGATCAACAGAGTTGCACACAAAACAGGAGTCATGACTTGGCACAGCCCCATAACACGGATATTTAGAAACGTGCTCATTTTCTTCTTCACCTCGACCATAATGAGCGTGGTGATACTGAAGTGGGTGCCGGTGTACTACACACCGCTGATGCTGATACGCTGCATCGAGCAGGTGGCCGACGGCGACGAGATAAAGCTGCACCACAAGTGGACGCCCATCGAGAGCATATCGGCCAACATGCCGCTTGCCGTGATGGCAAGCGAGGACGCCAACTTCCTGAAGCACGACGGATTTGACTTCGAACAGATATATGAGGCGCAGCTCACCGCCATGCGCGGCGGACGCCAGCGCGGCGCCAGCACCATATCGCAGCAAACGGCCAAAAACGTGTTTCTGTGGCCGGGCCACAGCTGGATTCGCAAGGGCTTTGAGGCCTACTTCACCGTGCTCATAGAGCGCATATGGGGCAAGGAGCGCATAATGGAGGTGTACCTCAACAGCATAGAGATGGGGCGCGGCATATATGGAGTGCAGGCCGTGGCCCACGATCACTTCGGCACCCGCGCCTCGCTGCTCACGCGCAGCCAGGCCGCGCTGATAGCGGCCACGCTGCCCAACCCGCGGCGCTTCAACTCGGCCGCACCAAGTGCCTACATGAAGCGCCGCCGCCAGCAAATATTGCACGAGATGCACTTTGTGCAAAATCCGCACTGGGGCGTGAGCCAATGAGCAAAGTGCGGGGCGATATTCGCATTTGGGCCAATTTTTCGCCAAAATTTTGTTTTTTTAATCAGCCTTGCGAGTTTTGGAACATTTTTTGTTGGAAAAGAGTAAGTCCTTATGCAGTGAAAAATTAGTAATTTTGCACCTGATTTATGAGCGGTGCGCCACGCGGCAGTCGTGGGGCATGAAACAAAATGAGTTATCGGTCCGGCTCAGAGCAGCCGGCAGCATTGGGGAATAAAGGACTTTGCCAGCGCGGCAGGCGCGCCAAAAGCACATTGGCGGCCCCACCACCACAGCACAATCACCCTATACACGGAGACAGAACGTCACGCTCAGCTATTTTTAAGGCATGCGGCCAGCGCGCGCCACGCCACCCGAAGCAACGGGCGGCGGCACGCACGGCCGGTGATGCGCATTCAAAGGCATTCACAAAAAAGAAACAAAACATATAATAACGCTGAATTATTTATGAAGATGAAAATGAAGTATTCAGTCCTGACCAAGGCCATCGTGGCGGCAGGACTAATTGCAGTGACAGCCGCATGCAGCGGCAAGGGCGACCAGCAGCAGCAAATGGCGGACGCACCCGCCGAGGTCGCAACAATGACAGTGACGCTGGGCAGCGCCAACCTCAACAACGCCTACCCCGCAACCATCAAGGGCAAGAGCGACGTGGAGATACGCCCGCAGATTTCAGGCTTCATCACCAAAGTGTGCGTTGACGAAGGCCAGCGCGTGGCCAAGGGCCAGACGCTCTTCATCATCGACGAGGTGCAGCTGCAGGCAGCAGTACGCTCGGCCGAGGCCGCTGTGGCAGCAGCCAAGTCGCAGGTGGCCACCGCACGCCTCACCGCCAACAACCAGAAGAAACTTTTTGAGAAAAACATTATAAGCAGCTACCAGTATCAGACTGCCGAGCTGCAGCTGCAAGCCGCACAGGCACAGCTGAGCCAGGCACAGGCCGCAGTGGTGCAAGCAAAGAAGAACCTCTCGTATGCAGTGGTGAAGGCTCCGTGCAGCGGCGTGGTTGGCGCCATCCCCAACCGCGAGGGATCGCTTGCCAGCCCTTCGGGCCAGGCTCTGACCACCATCAGCGACAACTCGCAGGTGTATGCCTACTTCTCGCTCAACGAGAAGCAAGTGCTTGAGCTCACCAACAACGGCGCCCGCTCGCTTGAGGCAGCCATCAAGCAAATGCCTCTGGTGAAGCTGCGCCTTAGCGACGGCACTGTGTATGGCAAGCCCGGACGCGTGTCGACGGTGAGCGGCGTGCTCGACGCCAGCACCGGTAGCGCCAGCGTGCGCGCCCTCTTCAGCAACGAGAACGGCATGCTGCGCAGCGGAAGCACCGGCGAGGTGCTGATTCCCGTCAACAGCCAGAACGTGATGCTTGTGCCGCAGTCGGCAACCTACGAGGTACAAGACATGAAATATGTGTATGTGGTGGGCGACTCGAGCAAGGCTGTGTCGCGCCCCATCAAGGTGCTGTCTGAGAACGACGGCGTGAACTATGTGGTGACTTCGGGCCTTAAGGTGGGCGACGTGATCGTGACCGAAGGCGTGGGCACACTCGTGAAAGACGGTGTGGTGGTAAAGCCCAAAAACGCAGCCGCAGCAGCCAAGAAATAAGTTAAGCATCCGCATTTTTTAGGGAAAGAACAGAGATAAAGATTTTTTACAGCAATGAATTTAAAGACATTTATCAATCGCCCGGTGCTGTCGACCGTGATCTCGGTGTTTATCGTGATTCTCGGCTGCATCGGACTATACAGCCTGCCGGTGGAGCAGTACCCCGACATCGCGCCGCCTACCGTGATGGTGTCGACCACCTACACCGGCGCCAACGCCCAAACGGTGATGAACTCAGTGATTGAGCCCCTTGAGGAGAGCATCAACGGCGCTCAGAACATGACCTACATGACCTCGTCGGCCACCAGCACCGGCAGCGCCTCGATCGACGTGTATTTTGAGCAGGGCTACGACCCCGACATGGCCGCAATCGATGTGCAGAACCGCGTGTCGCAGGCACAGAACCTGCTGCCGAGCGAGGTGACCCGCGTGGGTGTGACCACCCGCAAGCGCCAGACCTCGATGCTGCTGGGTGTCACCATCAGCGACACCACCGGCACCTACAGCCGCGAGTTCATCGACAACTACATGGCCATCAACATCATTCCCGAGCTGAAGCGTGTGAGCGGCGTGGGCGATGCAATGCAGATGGGTGCCGACTACTCGATGCGCATCTGGCTCAAGCCCGACGTGATGGCACAGTATGGCCTGCAGCCGAGCGACATCAGCGCAGCGCTGGCCGACCAGAACATTGAGGCCGCTCCTGGCGCGCTGGGCGAGCAGGGCAAGCAGAGCTTTGAATACAGTCTGCGCTACAAGGGCCGCCTGGCACAGCCGTCGGAGTTTGAAGACATTATTGTGCGCACCAACAGCGACGGCTCGGTGCTGCGCCTGAAAGACGTAGCCACCGTGGAGCTGGGCAGCCTGTCGTATACATTCAGCAACCTTGTGAACGGTAAGACAGGTACCACCACCATCATATTCCAGTCGCCGGGCTCCAACGCCTCGTCGACCATCAACACTATCCTCGCCCGACTCGAGGAGATGAAGAAAGACCTGCCCAAGGGCCTCATCTTCACCGTGCCCCTTAACACCAACACCTTCCTCGACGCCTCTATCGCCGAGGTGGAGAAGACACTGTTTGAGGCCTTCATCCTGGTGTTCCTTGTGGTGTACATCTTCCTGCAAGACCTGCGCTCCACCATCATCCCGTCGATTGCCATTCCTGTGGCCCTTGTGGGTACGTTTGCGGCAATCTACCTCATCGGGTTCTCGCTTAACCTGCTCACCCTCTCGGCCCTTGTGCTGGCCATCGCCATTGTGGTGGACGACGCCATTGTGGTGGTCGAGGCCGTGCACGCCAAGCTCGACGAAGGCTACCACAGCGCGCGCCAGGCTTCGATCGACGCCATGGGCGAGATTGGAAGCGCCATCATCTCGATTACACTGGTGATGATGCTTGTGTTCATTCCCGTGTCGTTCATGCCCGGCACCGAAGGCACATTCTACAAGCAGTTCGGTCTGACCATGGCATTCGCCATCGGCATCTCGGCCATCAACGCCCTCACGCTGTCGCCGGCACTGTGCGCCGTGTTCCTGAAGCCGCACAAGACCGAAGACGACGACAAGAAGAAAAAGCAGAGCTTTGTGGCCAAGTTCCACAACGGCTTCAACGCCGGATACGACAAAGTGCTTAAGCGCTACAGCAAGATTGTGACCAACTTCATCCACGCCAAGTGGGTGAGCCTCGGCTTTGTGGCCGTGTCGATTGTGGCACTGGTGTTCCTCATGAAGACCACCGCCACCGGCTTCGTGCCCAACGAGGACACCGGCACCATCATGGCCGCCCTCACCATGCCCCCCGCCACATCGCAGGAGCGCACCAAAGCAGTGCTCGACTCGCTCGACGGCATTCTGGCACAGGTGCCCGCCATTGAGTCGCGCACGGTGATTCAAGGCTACAGCTTCATGGGTGGCCAGGGCAACAACTACGGTTCGGTGATCATCAAGCTCAAAGACTGGGACAAGCGATCCAAGGAGGAGAGCGCCGACAACATTGTGAAGCAGCTCTACGGCATGACCATGGCTAAGATTAAAGTTGGTACCATCATGTACTTCCAGCCGCCTATGATCACCGGTTACGGTGCATCCAACGGTCTTGAGCTCCAGCTCGAGGACAAGACCGGCGGCGACATCAACAAGTTCTTCCAGATTGAGCAGCAGTTTGTGGCCGCCCTCAGCCAGCGCCCCGAAATTCAGATGGCATACTCGTCGTTCAACCCCATGTATCCGCAATACATGGTCAACGTGGACGAGGCCAAGTGCGCCAAGGCTGGCGTGGGCACATCGGGTGTGCTCACTGTGCTGCAAGGCTACTACGGCGGTATGTATATAAGCAACTTCAACCGCTTCGGTAAGCTCTACCGCGTGATGATGCAGGCAGCGCCCGAGGCACGCGTGTCGGCCGAGACGCTCAACCAGATAAAGGTGCGCACTGCCAGCGGCATGGCGCCCATTTCCGACTTTGTGACGCTCACCCGCACCTACGGCCCGTCGTCGCTTAGCCGCTTCAACCTGTACTCTTCTATCACAATCAACGTTCAGGTGAACCCGCAGTACACATCAGGCGACGCCATCAAGGCCGTCGAGGAGGTGTCGAACCAGGTGATGCCGCAAGGCTACGCCTACGAGTTCTCCGGTCTGTCGCGTGAGGAGGCCACCGCGTCGCCCTACTCCACAGCCATCATCTTCGGCCTGTGCTTGCTGTTTGTGTACCTGATTCTGAGTGCTCAGTATGAGAGCTACGTGCTGCCCTGGTCGGTGATTCTGTCGATTCCGTTCGGTCTGTTCGGCACATTCCTGTTTGCCAAGATATTCGGCATTGCCAACAACATCTACCTGAAGATTGCACTGATCATGCTTATCGGTCTGCTGGCAAAGAACGCCATCCTTATCATCCAGTTTGCCCTTGAGCGCCGCCGCACCGGCATGAGCATCATCGGTTCGGCCGTGGCCGGCGCATCGGCCCGTCTGCGTCCTATCCTGATGACCGCAGCCGCCATGGTGATCGGTCTGCTGCCGCTGATGTTTGCCAACGGCGTGGGCGCCAACGGTAACCGAGCCCTGGGCACAGGTGCTGTGGGCGGCATGCTTGTGGGTGTGATTCTCCAGGTGATTGTGGTTCCGTCGCTGTTTGTGATATTCGAAACCATCCAGGAGAAGATTAAGCCCATCAAGTGGCGCGACACCGACAACACCGAGATTGCCCGCGAAATCGAGCAGTACTCACCCGAGATTTCAAACAAGAAATAGAACGAAAGCATATTTTAGAGAATCAGAAACTATATGAAACGCAATAAACTCACAGTGGCCGCAGTGGCCGTGGCTATCGCGGCCACCACAGGCAGCTGTAACCTATACAAAAAATACGAGACGCCCACCGACGGCATCGTAGGCGAGTATGCCGAGGCGCTGAAGCAGCCTGTGGACTCCACATCGCTGGGCAACCTTGGCTGGCGCGAGGTGTTCACCGACCCCCTGCTGCAGAGCTACATCGACTCGGCGCTGGTCAACAACACCGACCTGCAGAACGCCAAGCTGAACGTGGACATAGCCCAAGCCCGACTCGAAGGCGCCAAGCTGGCCTACTTCCCCAGCGTGACCTTCGCGCCCAACGGCGCGGGCAACCAGGTGGGCAACAGCGGCCTCAACTGGGGCTGGCAGCTGCCGCTGACGGTGAGCTGGCAGGCCGACATATTCGGCAAGCTCACCAACAGCAAGCGCTCGGCCGAGAGCGCCGTGCTGCAAAGCGACGCCTACCGCCAGGCAGTGCAGTCGCAAATCATAGCCGGCGTGGCATCGTGCTACTACAGCCTGGTGTCGCTCAACAACCAGCTGCGCATCTACGAAGAGACGTCGAAGCTGTGGAAAGAGTCGGTGAAGATGATGGAGGACATGAAGGCGGCCGGCCGCTACACCGAGGTGGCAGTGGTGCAATCGCGCGCCAACTACTACAGCGTGCTGGCAGCAATCCCCGACATAAAGCAAGCCATTTCCAAGGCCAACAACACCCTGTCGCTGCTGCTCAACGTGAAGCCGCAGGAGTGGGCCGTGAACGGCTCGTCGGAGCTGTCGCTGCCCGCCAAGTTTGACGGCGGCGTACCCATGAGCTATCTGGCCGCACGCCCCGACGTGAGGGCTTCCGAGCAGTCGTTTGCCCAGGCATTTTATGCCACCAACATTGCCCGCGCCAACTTCTATCCGCAGCTCACGCTCACAGCGTCGGGCGGCTATGGCACACTGCTGGGCAGCACCGTGGTCGACCCCGCCAAGTGGTTCCTTAACCTGGCCGGCTCGCTGACTGCGCCCCTGTTCACCCGCGGCCAGAACGAGGCCACCCTCAAGGCTGCCAAGCTGCAACAGCAGCAGGCGCTGAACACCTTCCAATACAGCGTGCTCAACGCTGCCAGCGAGGTGCAGAACGCCATGGTGGACATCACCACCAACCGCGAGAAGCAGGTGAACATAGCCGAGCAGGAGAAGAATCTTGAGAAGGCAGTGGAATTCAACCGCGACCTCATGAACCTCTCCACCACCACCTATCTGGAGGTGATCAGCGCTCAGCAGTCGCTGCTCAACTCGCAGATTCAGCTCGAGAACGTTAAACTCAAGAATAACCAGGGCGTAATCACCCTCTACCAGGCACTGGGCGGAGGCCGCTGATGCAGTCCAAATTAAAAACTATCAAGCTATGAGCAGTATGATTAGTCCGCTGGCGCACGTTGATCCCGATGCAAAAATCGGCGAGAACGTCACCATTCACCCATTTGCTTTCATCAGCAAGAACACTGTGATAGGTGACGGGTGCACCATCTACCCCTACGTGAGCATCCTCAACGGCGCCCGCATAGGCAAGAACAACAAGATTTACAACGGCTCGATAATTGGCGCCGAGCCGCAAGACTTCAAGTGGCACGGCGAGCCATCGCTGTGCACCATAGGCGACGGCAACGTGATTCGCGAAATGACCATTGTGAACCGCGGCAGCCGCACCGAGGAGGGCTCCGTGATTGGCAACGGCTGCTTCATCATGGCCGAGAGCCACATCAGCCACGATGCCCGCATAGCCGACAAGTGCGTGCTGGGCAACGGCGTGCAGGTGTCGGGCATGGCCAAGGTGGGCGAGTGCTGCATTCTGTCGTCGAACGCCATGCTGCACTTTGGCAGCGAGGTGGGCAAGTGGAGCATGGTGAAGGGCGGATGCCGCATCAGCGGCAACGTGCCCCCGTTTGTGGTGATGGCTCACAACCCCGCCACCTACTCGGGCATCAACGCCATTGTGATGCGCTACGACCCCGAGCACCGCTTCAGCGAGCAGGTGATCGACGACATAGCCAAGAGCTACCGCCACGTGTATGAGTGCAACACTTCGGTGTTCAATGCCGTTAAGCGCATCGAAAACGACATTGAGCCCAGTGAGCAGCGCGACGAGATTGTGAACTTCATCAAGGGTCACGACCTGAAGATTGTGGCAGTGCCGTCGCACAGCGAGTTTGACTACTAACGCGGCCAAACCCGCATGCCCAACCAACACAAAAGCAGAAGAGTAGTATCTTTTAGAATTAGGCACTAAAATTCACTACAAAATAACTTCATTTTTTTCATGCCCCATGAAAGGCACAAAACATGAGCGGGCCCCGCCGAATGGCGGGGCCCGCTTGTTGTTTTTTATCCCAAATCGGTCATTAGAAGAAACTTCATGTTATTTCTAATGACCGCC
>CAVKDU010000008.1:0-71929 GCA_963655175.1 Wujia chipingensis
GCGTTGCAAAGGTACGGCTTTTTTCCGAACCCGCAAACTTTTCAGCAAGTTTTTTTGAATGCGTTTTTTCACCATTGCTTATGAACGGCACAAAATCAACGATTTAGCGATTCAAACTTTTTTTTCGCCAAAAAACAAGGGCAGCCTTGCCTATGCAAGACCGCCCTTATATAGGTATGCGTAAATCGAAATGTCAGTCCACCTTGTGCAAATCGTGCCCCATACGCACTTTTTTAGTGTGCATATAGAATTTGTTGTATTTATTCGGCTCGATTTCGATGGGCACGTTCTCCACAACCTCGAGTCCATAGCTTTCGAGGCCCACTCGCTTAACGGGATTGTTGGTCATGAGGCGCATCTTCTTCACTCCGAGGATGCGAAGAATGTTGGCCCCCACCCCATAGTCGCGCTCATCGGGCTTAAAGCCGAGGTGCACATTGGCATCAACCGTGTCGTATCCGTTTTCCTGAAGCTTGTAGGCTCGGATTTTGTTCATCAGGCCTATGCCGCGGCCCTCTTGATTCATATACACAAGCACACCCTTGCCGGCTTTCTCAATCATGCGCATGGCCATGTGCAGCTGGTCGCCGCACTCGCACCGCAGCGAGCCAAATATGTCGCCAGTGACACACGACGAATGCACACGCACCAGAATAGACTCGTCGGGGGCCCACTCGCCCTTGATCAGCGCCACGTGCTCCAAGCCATTGTTGAGCTGCTTGAACGGGATAAGGCGGAAATGCCCGTATTCAGTGGGGAGGTCGACCTCCTCGCCCACTTCAACGATGCGCTCGGTGCGCAGACGGTAGGCAATG
Organism: Wujia chipingensis; assembly: GCA_963655175.1. Lineage (GTDB taxonomy): Bacteria > Bacteroidota > Bacteroidia > Bacteroidales > Muribaculaceae > Sodaliphilus. The sequence goes on from CAVKDU010000008.1 coordinate 816, forward strand.
AGGTCTTTGATTGAAATGATGGGGATATTGAATTTCTCAGACACCTTCTTGAGCTGCGGCAGGCGCGCCATGGTGCCATCGGGGTTGATGATCTCGATTAAAGCGGCTGCAGGATACAAGCCGGCAAGGCGAGTGAGGTCGATCGACGCCTCGGTGTGGCCGGCACGCGTGAGCACACCCTTGTCCTGCGCCCGAAGCGGGTTGACATGGCCTGGACGGCCAAGGTCGGAGGGCTTGGTGGCCGGATCGGCCAGAGCGCGAATTGTGACGGCGCGGTCGTGCATCGACACACCCGTGGTGCAGCCCTTGAGCATGTCCACAGTCACGGTGAACGGAGTGCCGAGCATTGAAGTGTTGTCCTCGACCTGCATATTCAGGTCAAGTTCGTGGCAGCGCTGCGTGGTGAGCGGAGCGCACAGCACTCCCCTGCCCTCGCGAAGCATGAAATTCACCTTCTCTTCGGTGATTTTCTCGGCGGCAATGATGAAGTCGCCCTCATTTTCGCGATCTTCGTCGTCGACCACTATCACAAACTCGCCATTCTTCATCGACTGAATGGCCTCCTCGATAGTGTTGAGTTGTATTTTGTCGTATTCGCTCATAATTTCTATATAATATATATAATGTGATTTATTCGTTTTCGGATTCCTCGGACGGACTTGCATCATCGCCATCGTCTTGCAGCATGGCCAGCAACTCGTCGCACACCTTGCAAGTGAGATTCACGTCATACTTGAGATTGGACTGATGCTTGAGGGCAACAAGGTAGATGGGCAGCGACACTGGCAGCAACGCCGCCAACACTGCCCCCAATTTAGGATAGTTGGTGGGGTGATATATGAGCAGCTGCCTTACCACGGGAAAATCCATGGCTTTATTGATGACCAGCTGGCTGCGCGAGTTGGACAAATAGTCCACCACGCCGTCGATTTGAGCAGACAGGCTGCGCAGAGCCTTTTTATCGCAGCCATACATCCAATAGCGGATGAAGCTCATTCGGCCCGGATAGCGGCGCAGGAACGCCGAAGCGGCATCGTGCAACTCACGAAGCCGCTGGACGGCAACCGGAGTCTCCACCTCCTCGATGACGACCTCTTTGAGGGCGAGCTTGCGCACCTGATGCATGCCGGCAAGGCGGCGGAAGAAGTTGCGATAGGCGTCGACGTTGAGCACAGCCGAGTCGTTGACAGCCTTGTAGGTGAGGAATATGCCCAACGGCAGCAGCACTGCCGAACTGAGCCAAATGCCGTGCCACACCTCCCAACGGCCGTCGCGCGCCAGCTTGTAGCCCATGTTGTCGATGATGTAGTACACAATGAAGAGCAGCACCGATATCACAATGGGCGTGCCCAGACCTCCCTTGCGGATGATGGCGCCGAGCGGCGCACCGATAAAGAAGAAGATGAGGCACGCAAGCGACAGGGTGAACTTCTTTTGCAGCTCGATTTGGTGGCGGCGTATGGTGAATTTGTCCTCGGTCATTGAGTAGCTGCGGAACTCATTGTCCTGCTTTGCCATCGACGCGCGGCTCAAAGCCTCGGAGACGAGCGACAAACGGTCGGGCACCGACAGGGCGTTGCACAGCGAATCAAAGTCGATGGGCCGCGCAAGCGCCACCTGATGCACCGGCACCTCCACTCGGCAGGTGTCGTCCCTTATCTCGGTGGTGACCAACGGCATACCCACCACGGGCAGCACCTTCATCTGCATGGCAATATCGTTGCCCACCGAATCGACGTGACGCGACACCGAATCGATGGTGTGGTTAAGCTCCGATATGTTTTTGCCAATGTATTGCGACTTCATGGTCTGGTCGTCCATGCGCGTGAAGTTAGCGTCGTAAGGAATGAAGATGTCCTTGGTGTCGAAGGCCTCGCGCCTGTACATGTTGGTGCCCACAGAGGCGTTCGACCCTATGGCCACATCCTCATACCAATCGCCCTTATACAATTTTAGCACAAGATGGGTCTTGTCCTTGGTCATGCTCAGACTGCCAGAGTCGGCGGCCACAATGCGCGGATAGTTCTGCCCCGACGACACGTCGTAGATGAGCAGATTATATAGCATGTCGTTTTTCGGATTCTTGTGCTTCACATACAGGTTGTATCCAGGAATCTGGCTGTAGATTGCGCCCTCAGGAATGTCGAGAGTCGGTGACTTTTGGCGCATTGAGAAGAGCAGCGTCCACATCTTGACCTGCGCCTTTGGCAGCACATCGTTTTGAAAAAAGAACGCTCCGATGGCAATGAGCGTGATGAACACGATGAGCGGCTTCATGACCCTGATGAGCGATACGCCCGAGGCCTTCATGGCCGTTAGCTCGAAGTGCTCGCCAAGGTTGCCAAACGTCATGAGCGAAGCCAGCAGAATGGCAAGCGGCAGCGCCAACGGAATCATGGTGAGCGCCGCGTAAAAAAACAGTTCGCCTATCACACTCACCGCAAGGCCCTTGCCCACAAGCTCGTCGATGTATTTCCACAGAAACTGCATCATGACGATAAAGAGGCAGATGAAAAACGTCATCATGAACAGGGGCAAAAACGTTTGCAGTATGAATAAGTATAGCCGCTTTATCTTTAACATTTAAATCTGAGTTGTCTGTCTTAATTGATTTAGTTGCAAAATTAGCAAATCTTGCCTGATTATGCAAACCGCTGCGCACAATTAAGACAATGCGGTGATTTTCAAAGTAATGCATTAGCGTTTCACTAATAATCATAGCCACTGGCAAAGTTGCACAAGACTATAATATTATATAATGTGTGGCCGCGAAGTTTGGCGACGAAAAAATTTGAGTTTAGGAATAAAAGAGCTAAATTTGCAAATAGTTAAAAATAAAAACCAAGAAATGAAAGATCTATTCAAGCGATTAGAGGACAAAGCGATTGCCGACAAGCAACGCATTATTTTGCCCGAAAGCACCGAGCCCCGCACAATGCAGGCCGCCGACAAAATCCTGGCCAACGGCGTGGCCGACATAATACTGATAGGTGACGCAAAGGAAATTGCCAGCAAGGCAGCCGAACTGGGACTGCAAAACATAGGCAAAGCAAGGATAGTTGACCCCAACGACGAGCAGGCCAACGAAAAATATGCACAAACGTTCTATGAACTGCGCAAGAAAAAAGGTGTGACACTTGAAGACGCGCGCAAGAAGATAAAAGACCCGCTGTATCTCGGCTGCCTGCTCATAAAGCACGGAGAGGCCGACGGTCAGGTGGCCGGAGCGCAAAACACCACTGGCAACGTGCTGCGCGCGGCATTCCAAGTGCTTAAGACGGCTCCGGGCGTAAGTGCCGTGTCGGGCGCGTTTATCATGCTTATGCCCGACGGATCGCCTTATGGCGAAAACGGCATAATGGTGTTTGCCGACTGCGCCGTGATTCCCGACCCCGACGCAAAGCAGCTGGCACAGATAGCCGTGTCGACCAACGAGACAGCCAAGACGCTTGCCGGCATCAATCCGCACATTGCCATGCTCAGCTTCTCGACCAAGGGCAGCGCAAGCCACGAAAAGGTGGACAAGGTGGTGGAAGCCACCAAGCTTGCCAAGGAAATGTGCCCTGAGCTGGACATCGACGGCGAGATGCAGGCCGACGCAGCCATTGTGCCCAGCGTGGCCGCAACAAAGGCTCCCGGCAGCCATGTGGCCGGCAAAGCCAATGTGCTGGTGTTCCCCGACCTGGGCGTGGGCAACATTGCCTACAAGCTGGTGCAGCGCATAGCAGGAGCCACAGCCGTGGGCCCAGTGCTGCAAGGACTAGCCGCACCGGTCAACGACCTGTCGAGAGGATGCTCGCCTGAAGACATCTACAAGACAATTCTGCTCACCTGCAACCAGGCTATAGCAAAACACTGAGACCACAGACAACAGAAGAGAACTCAATACAAAACAAATTTTATCAATAGCAACTTATGAACATATTGGTGCTGAACTGCGGAAGCAGTTCCGTGAAATACAAGCTGATAGAGATTAAAGCCAACAAGGTGCTTGCCGAGGGCGGAGTTGAGAAAATAGGATTGCCCAACTGCTTCATCAAACTGAAGCTGAACGATGGGTCGAAAAAAGAGATTCACCTGAGCGCAAACGACCACGAGGGCGCAATCGAGGCCATACTGCACTACCTCACGAGCAAGGAGTATGGCTGCATAGGCAGCTATGACGAAATCGACGCCGTTGGCCACCGAGTGGTGCACGGCGGAGAGCGGTTCAACAAGAGCATGCTCATAACCGAAGAGGTGAAAGAGACCATCAAGGAGTGCTACGGCATAGCGCCGCTGCACAACCCCGTGAACATGGCCGGCATCGAAGCCATCTCCACCATCATGCCCAACGTGCCCCAGGTGGCAGTGTTCGACACGGCATTCCACCAGACGATGGAGCCCAAGGCGTTCCGCTACCCCATTCCCAACGAATACTACACCGTGGACCACGTGCGCCGCTACGGCTTCCACGGCACAAGCCACCGCTATGTGTCGCGCAAGGTGTGCGAATATTTGGGCGTGAAATATGAGGACCAGAAGATAATTTGCTGCCACATTGGCAACGGTGCCAGCATCACAGCAGTGATGGGCGGCAAGAGCATCGACACCAGCATGGGCCTCACCCCCACCGAGGGCCTGATGATGGGCACACGCTCGGGCGATGTGGATCCCGGAGCCCTGCTGTTCCTTATGGACAAATACAACCTGACTCCAGCCGAGATGCTCAACATCATAAACAAGAAGAGCGGTGTGATGGCAATCTCGGAGCTGTCGAGCGACATGCGCGAGATTGTGGAAGGAGCCGAAGTGAAACACGACCCCAAGGCGCAGCTCGCCCTCGACATGTATGAGCTGAAGATAATCAAATACATCGGCGCATACGTTGCCGAGATGAACGGCGTGGACATAATAGTGTTTACCGGCGGCGTGGGCGAAAACCAGTTTGGCACGCGCGAAGTGGTGCTCAACAGCCTCGGCTATCTGGGCATCACCCTCGACAAGGAGGCCAACGACTCCACACTGCACGGCAAGGCAGGCATCATCAGCACACCCGACTCTAAGGTGAAGGTTGTGGTAATACCCACCGACGAGGAGTATATGATTGCTCACGACACCGAAGCCATAGTGGAAGGCCGCGAGCCGTAACAGCCCGACACCACACGCACTTTATACACTCTCAGCCGCGGGCGCAGCGCACACATCACGCTGCACCCGCGGCTGAGTTGTTTTGGCAGTCGGCTCATTTCGAAAAATAAAGTTAAATATTGTGTAAAGTTGCGCATCAGGCGGTGATTGACGCTGGCAACTGTTTGAAATTGAGCAAATAATTAGTACTTTTGCAGACCGATTATATCCAAAATTGATTGATTCAAGGGCAAAACGAAAGCATTTGGCCGTGTGATTAGTGCGCCTAAGGATATTTAATTAACATTTAATCAGGAATTTATAAAGTGAACACTTTAAGCTACAAGACTGTTTCGGCAAAAGCCGAAGACATTCAGAAAGAATGGGTAGTGATCGACGCTACCGATCAAGTGCTGGGTCGTCTGTGCGCAAAAGTCGCAAAGATTCTGCGCGGCAAGTACAAACCCTGCTACACTCCTCACATGGACTGCGGAGATAACGTGATTATCATCAACGCCGACAAGGTCGTCCTCACAGGCGACAAGATGGAGAAACGCCAGTACGTTTCTTACACCGGCTATCCCGGTGGTCAGCGCTTCGCAAGCCCTGCCATACTGCAACAGAAATCTTTAAAGAAGGATCTGAAGCCCGGCAAGCACCCCCTGTTTATCAAGGTGATCAAGGGCATGCTCCCGAAGAACCGTCTGGGCGCTCAGCTGCTCAAGAACGTGCACGTGTACAATGGTAACGTACACCCCCACGAGGCACAGAATCCTAAAGTAATTGACATCAACAAACTTAAATAAAGATTGAAGTATGGAAAAAATTAATGCAGTAGGTCGCCGCAAAGCAGCTGTCGCTCGCGTATATTTCAGCGAGGGCAAGGGCGAAATCACAGTGAACAAGCGCACTCTGGGTGAATATTTCCCATCTCCAATCCTGCAATTCATTGTTAAGCAGCCGCTCAACACACTGGAAGCAGCAGAGAAGTACGACATCAAGGTTAACCTCGTAGGCGGTGGTTACAAGGGTCAGGCCGAGGCACTGCGTCTGGCTATTGCCCGCGCACTCGTCAAGATCAACCCCGAAGACAAGGCAGCCCTGCGCAAGGAAGGCTTCATGACACGCGACCCGCGTGCCGTAGAGCGTAAGAAACCAGGTCGTCCCAAAGCACGCAAGAGATTCCAGTTCAGCAAGCGTTAATATTGCCGGCACAACATTCGTTACCGACAACAACTGCGCTATGCTCTACTGTGATAGAGAGTTTAGTATCCAAATTGCATAGACTCACTGAGCCTGCAAAAAAACATCAGAGACGCAGAGCAATGGCTACTATGCAATTAATTTAAGTTGAATGTAAACAAAAAGAAAGAAATTAAAATGCAAACACCAAGTTTTGAACAGTTACTCGAAGCTACATGTCACTTCGGCCACTTAAAGCGCAAATGGAATCCCGCAATGGCTCCCTACATCTTCATGGAGCGCAACGGCATCCACATCATCGACCTCTATAAGACTCAGGCTAAGCTTGAGGAGGCAGCAAATGCCCTCAAGTCGATTGCCAAGTCGGGCAAGAAGGTGCTTTTCGTTGCCACCAAGAAGCAGGCAAAGCAGGTGGTGGAAGAGCGCGCACAGTCGGTGGGCATGCCCTACGTGATTGAGCGCTGGCCGGGCGGTATGCTCACCAACTTCCCCACAATCCGCAAAGCCGTTAAGAAAATGGCTTCGATTGACAAGATGACAAAAGACGGCACATTCGACAACCTGTCGAAGCGCGAGAAACTGCAGGTTACCCGCCAGCGCGCAAAGCTGGAGAAGAACCTTGGCAGCATCGCCGACCTCAACCGTCTGCCGTCAGCTCTGTTTGTGGTTGATGTGCTGAAAGAGCACATTGCCGTGTCGGAGGCTAACCGCCTGGGCATTCCCGTATTCGGCATCGTGGACACCAACAGTGATCCTGACACTGTAGATTTCGTGATTCCGGCCAACGATGACGCATCGAAGTCGATCGACATCATTCTGGGCGCTGTGTGCGAGGCCATCAAAGAAGGTCTTGAGGAGCGCAAGGTTGAGAAGGTTGACAACAAGGATGCAGCCGAAGGTGAAGAGCGCGCACCGCGCAAGCGTCGCGCCCGCGTAAGCCACAAGGCAGCCGAGGCTACCCCCAAGGCCGAAGAGGCTGAGGCCCCCAAGGCCGATGCCGAAGAGGCAAAAGCAGAGTAATCAATTATAACATTATAACCAATTAACAGGAACAACTAATTATGGCAGTTACTATAGCCGACATTCAGAAGCTCCGCAAGCTCACAGGAGCAGGTCTCGTTGATTGCAAGAAGGCTCTCATCGAGGCAGAGAATGATTTGGACAAGGCAATTGAATTGATCCGCAAGCGCGGCCAGGCCATCGCAGCAAAGCGCGAGGACCGCAGCGCAGCCGAGGGTGTGGCATTCGCCAAGACCGAGAACGGCTTCGGCGCAATCGTTGCCCTGAAGTGCGAAACCGACTTTGTGGCTTCTAACGAGAAGTTTGTGGCTCTGGCCAACAAGATTCTCAACGCAGCCGTGGCAGGCAAGGTGAAGACCCTCGACGACCTCAAGGAGTTTGAGGTTGAAGGCAAGAAGGTGCCCGAGCTCATCACAGAGCTTAGCGGTATCACTGGCGAGAAGATGGAACTTGGCGCATACGAGAGCCTTGAGGCTCCCTACGTGGCAAGCTACAACCACTTCAACAAGAAGCTGGCCACTCTGGTAGGCTTCAACAAGGCTGACGTGGACGCACAAGTAGGCAAAAACGTGGCAATGCAGGTGGCTTCAATGAACCCGATTGCCGCTACCCGCGAGCAAATTCCTCAGGCCACTATCGACGAAGAGCGCAAGCTCGCCGTTGAGAAGACCAAGACCGAGCAAGTGAAGAAAGCCGTTGAAAATGCACTGAAGAAGGCTGGCTTCAACCTCTACATCGCTGAGAGCGAGGAGCACCTGAACGAAGGCATTATGAAGGGCAGCATCACTGAGGCTCAGGCTCAGGAAATCCGCGACCTGAAGGCTAAGGTTGCCGCTGAGAAAGAGGCCAACCTGCCCCAGCAGATGATTGAGAACATTGCCAATGGCCGTATGAACAAGTTCTTCCAGGAGAACGTGCTCATGGAGCAGATCTACGAGGCTGACGATGCCAAGAACACCGTTGCCCAGTATCTGGCTAAAGCCGACAAGGATCTCAAGGCAATCGACCTGAAGCGTATCAACCTGAACGCTGACTAACATCAGGCACTGACACTGGCGGCAACGCCAATTCAGATAACACAACCCGAGGCGGGGCAATCGCACGATTGCCCCGCCTCTTTATTTATCCCATCTGCAATTATTAACTTGATTAGCCACACAAATTCAGTTGAAAAAAAATTGGTTTCAAGTGTTTAGGGTTACTACACTAAACGAGTTGAAACCAATTAATTACTCAATACAGTTAAAGTCTTACTTAATCAGCACCTTTGTTGACCGGATTGAACCATTGACATACTTGCTAACCTGCACATATACGCCACACTCTGTTGGGCGAGTATTGCCGACGAAAGCACCATCTATGTTGTAGTATGCCGTTGACTGTAATTGTTTACCATCACCCGCAACCTCAACAATGCTTGAAGGGGGCGTTCCACCGGCACTGGCACGCAATGTGAATGTAACAGACGATGCGCCACTGCTACTTGTACAACCCGTATTGTAGTCGTATTTCAACTCATCTGCACTGAACATCAAAATTTTACGGCCATCGTTATGAGTAACTATGCTGCCGCCAGTCATGCTTTCCTGATTAAGTCGGGCGAAGTCAAATCCACCTCCCAAGATAGCAGGCAGGCTGTCAACAGGCACAAAAGCAATGGTGTCGCCTGGCGACTTCACCAAACGCTCCACAGCTATTGTTCTTGCGTTTTCACTGGCCGACAGAGTAGCAAGCTTTTTGTTGTGGCTCAAGTCAAGTGATGTCAATTGGTTGCCATCACATTTAAGCGTACCCAGATATTCGGCGTTGTGGCTCACATCAAGAGAACGAAGTTTGTTGTATGAGCAGTTGATCGAAACCACATCAACACTTTTGCTTACATCAAAGTCCGCAATAGCATTGTGGGAGCAGTCTATGCCCGACAGATACACATTGTTCGACACATCAAGTTTCGTCAAATCGTTGCTGGCACACATCAGCAGTGAAAGCCGTTTGTTTTTAGACACATCGAGCCAGTGCAAGTTGTTTTCGGAGCAATAAAGCGATGTAATCCGCGTATTGCGGCTCACATCGAGCGAATCAAGCTTGTTGCCAGTGCAGTTGAGCGAAACGAGTTTTGTGTTTGAATCAAGACTGAGAGATGTCAGCTGATTGTCAAAGACATAAAGTTCACGCAGTTTGGAATTTTTGCTCACATCAAGTGTGGTCAGCGCATTGGTTGCACAATTGAGTACCGACAATTCTGGACAATGACTCACATCAAGCTTGGAAATTTTGTTTAGCTGGCAATTGAGTTCAACCAAATTGACACAGGCCGACACATCAAGCGAATCAAGAGCGGCATAACTGCACACAAGTTTCTCAAGCTTCGCATTGTGGCTAAGGTTGAGTTTGCTGACATAAGTCGAGTACACGTTAAGATAGCGTAATTCTGCATTGTGACTCACGTCCACTTCAGTCAGGCCGCTCACACTGCAGTTAAGGTGCTTTAGGGCGGTAAGCCACTCAATTCCTTTCAGCGAGTAACAATGCGACTTATACAAGTTTATTGAGTCGGCCGCAGCTATTTCCTCGTCGCTAAGCGCACTGTCGGCATTTGCATCGAAGTGTGAGTAGACATAATTTCGAAGCACAGCATCTGGAAAATTCACGCTGTTGATTGGCACTCCCGCATAGGCATTGCCTCCTATGCCTATGCATAGAGCAAGCAAAAGTGACGGGAACTTATTTAACTTTGTCATAATTTGGCAACATTTTTTCGATTAATACACCATTACCTTCGACACATAACTGCCTGCCTTCACTATATAGGCTCCGGGATGAACAGCAATCGTGCCATCTGCGCCGCGATATATCTCGCGCCCTGCAAAGTCGAGCACGCTGACGCTGAACGCCGACGGACAGTCCACGTATATGCAACCGCGACCTGCATATACTTTGCAGGCCTGGCTGCTTGTGGCTTGATCGATTCCCGACACAACTTTGCCATACGTGAAATAGAACTTTGCTGTCTTCACCGCATCACGAGTGCCTGTGTAGCCCGTTGAATACTGATAGGTAACAGTGTCGGCATCAAGAACCAAAGCCTCAGCACCATCTATATTGGCAATCTTGGCTCCTGTCCAACTGCCGTCAACCACATTGGACATCTTAAATCCGTCTGAAATGCGAGCCTCGATGTCGGCTGTGGGAATATAATAAACAGAGTTGCCATTCGCATCAGTACTCTTGTCGGCAGCCACAACTCGACCATTGTTACTCAAGTCGAGCGACGACACCCGAGTGTTCTGCGTCAGGTCGATAGAATTAAGCTGGTTGTCGTGCGCGTTTATCGTGGTCAACTTGGTGTTCTTGCTCACATCAAGCGTTTTTAATGCGTTACTGTGACACACGAGTGTGGTGAGAGCCACATTCTGACTGATATCAAGCGACTCAAGCTGATTGCCATTGCACCAGAAGGTGGTCATGGCAGTAAGTTTAGAGACATCTACACTGGCCAGCTGGTTGCCATCTATGTATAGTGAACGCATCTTTGTGAGCGGCGCCAAGTCAATTGCCGAAAGTTTGTTGTCACGGATATTGAGGAATGTGAGAGCGGTGTTGTGGCTCAGGTCGATGCTGCTGATGTCTGAGCCGCTGCAATTCAGGTTTAACCCAAATCGGTCAATAGAAAAGGTATAATCCGTGGTTAAATTTGTAACAAATTGACAATGAGTTATTTGTAAGGTCACTTTTCTAATGGCGGTCATTAGAAAGCACTATTTGTAAAAGACAAATAATCAAGTAGTTACAAGGCTAACCACAAAAAATGATCGTTCTAATGACCGATTTGGGTTTAACAGCTTCGTACACTTCGAAAGTTCGAGAGATGACAGATTTGGATTGTCGTAGCAATATAGCGACTGTAATGACGCATTTCCACTCAAGTCAAGAGACGACACTTTGCTTTCATTACAATATAAGGTCGTAAGGTTGGCCAAAGCCGACAAATCGATTGATGTGAACGGATTTTCCGACACGGTGAGCGTTTTCAGCAAAGTGTTTTTACTCAAGTCAATGTTATTCAAATTGCAGGAGCCTACATTGAGCGATGTCAGCGCCTCGTTTTGACTCAAATCAAGTTCAGAGAGCAAAGAGTCTTGATAGGCATAGAGATAGGAAAGATTCTTCAGCGCCGACACATCTATTTTCTTTAAACCATTGTAACCGATAGAGAGACTTGTAAGCTCCGCATTATGGCTTAAATCAATATCCGTGAGCGGATTGGTGTTCAAGTTTAAAGTGGTCAACGCCTGATTCTTGCTCAAATCTATTGTGGAGAGTTGATTCCCGTTAACCGACAGCGAAGTGAGATTAACATTTTTGGTCACATCAAGCTGGCTTAAAGAGTCGGTGGCAAGCGTCAGTGATGTGAGAGCAACATTATTGCTCACATCCACCGACTTCAATGTGGGATTGCTACGCAGGTCAAGCGTTTGCAGTTTTTGCAGACAGCTCAAGTCGATCCCAGAAAGTTTATTGGTGCTTAAGTTCACAGTGGTCAATTCTGTGTTCTTACTCAAATCCACCGACACTATGCGGTTGTTTGTTGCCGAAAGCGATGTCAGTGCTGTGAGGTATTCAATGCCTTTAAGCGATACTATTTTCTTATTGTTTGCCTTAATTGTGGTAGCCGCTGCTATCTCGGCATCACTAAGAGTTTCATCCTTGTCTTTGTCAAATGTGCTCAGCACATAGCTCTGGAAATAATAGTCGGGAAAGGTCTCATCAGTTATATCTACAGAAGCATAACTTTGAGTGGGCAATAACGATGCAGCCAAAACTGCCAATAGAGTAATTTTGTTCATAAGCAATCATTAAATTAAAATTAAACATCAATTTATTATCACAAAATTAAACTAATAAGCCATTCAAAACTACAAATTATCCTGTTTTTCATCATGAAAATTGACGAATCGCAATATTTAATATATAAACCGTCGCTTCACTACCCATAAAAGCGGAAAAGCATAGTCTAAATTTTCCCATTTTATACCTTCCGAAGCAAATTAAAAGATGCAGAAGCGACCCTATGCAGATAAAAATACCTATCTTTGTATTGGTTTAACAACATTATTGCGCGCCTTGCGGCGCTTTGAACTCTGAAATTAGTATGAAAACATATCTTGTGACGGGTGCGGCCGGATTTATCGGCTCCAACTTTGTGAAGCATATTCTGAAGAAGCATGGCGGCAACATCAGGATAATAATTCTTGACGCGCTGACCTATGCGGGCAACCTCATTTCGATAAAGAATGAGATTGAGCTGCCCAATGTGGAATTCATCAAAGGCGACATAGGCGACAAACAGCTGGTGGAAAAGATATTTGCCGACAACGACGTGGACTATGTGGTGAATTTCGCCGCCGAAAGCCACGTGGACCGCAGCATCACCAACCCAAGGCTGTTTCTTGAGACCAACATACTCGGCACCCAAAACATGCTTGACTGCGCCCGCAAAGCGTGGCTGACGGGCAAGGACGCCAACGGCAAATGCATATATAAAGAGGGCAAGAAATATCTGCAAATATCCACCGACGAAGTTTATGGCTCGCTGAAAAAGGACTTCGACGAGGCGCACGAGCTTAATGTGGACGTCGATCTGAAGGCAGTGATTGGCAACCGCCACGACCTGAAGACCTACGGCAAGCACTTCTTCACCGAAGACTGCCCCGTGGAGCCGCGCTCGCCCTACTCCGCCTCGAAAACGAGCGCCGACCTGCTGACGCTGGCCTACCACAGCACCTACGACTTTCCCGTGAACATAACGCGGTGCAGCAACAACTACGGCCCCTACCACTTCCCCGAGAAGCTGATTCCGCTGGTGATTAAAAACATTCTTGCGGGCCAGAAGCTGCCAGTGTATGGCAAGGGGCTTAACGTGCGCGACTGGCTGTATGTGGACGACCACTGCAAGGCCATCGACATGGTGCTGCGAGGCGGCCGCATTGGCGAAGTGTATAACATAGGCGGCTTCAACGAAGAGAGCAACATCAACATCGTGAAGCAGATAATAGCAATAATCGCACGCATCATGCGCAGCGAGCCCAAGTATCAGAGTCTGCTAAAGTGCCCGCTCGAAAAGGTGAGCGACGACCTGATTGAATACGTTGCCGACCGTCCGGGCCACGACATGCGCTATGCAATCGACCCCACCAAAATAGCCACCGAACTGGGCTGGTATCCCGAGACACCGTTCAGCATGGGCATTGAGAAGACCGTGAGGTGGAACCTGGACAATCAAGACTGGGTGGACAGTGTGACATCGGGCGACTACCAAAAGTATTACGAGCAGATGTATGGCAACCGCTGACGCCCGCGCGTGCCACCAACTCTCTCATACAATAACGAACAATTATATACGAAATAGCGATGAAAGGTATAGTTTTAGCAGGAGGCTCGGGCACGAGGCTCTACCCCATCACCAAAGGGGTGTCGAAACAGTTGGTGCCCATCTACGACAAGCCCATGGTGTATTACCCCATATCGGTGCTGATGCTGGCCGGCATCAGGGACATTCTGGTGATTTCCACCCCCACCGACCTGCCGGCATTCAAGCGGCTGTTGGGCAGCGGCAAGGAGATAGGCGTGAACTTCAGCTATGCCGAGCAGCCACGGCCCGAGGGTCTGGCCCAGGCGTTTATCATAGGCGAAGACTTTGTGGGCAACGACGACGTGTGCCTCGTGCTGGGCGACAACATATTCTATGGGCAAAGCTTCACGCGCATGCTCACCGATGCCGTGGAGCGCACCGCACAGAGCGGCAACGCCACCCTGTTTGCCTACGCGGTGAAGGACCCCAACCGCTATGGCGTGGTGTCGTTTGACAGCAACGGCCAGGCCACCAAAATTGTGGAGAAGCCCGAGCAGCCGGAGTCGAACTATGCCGTGACTGGACTCTACTTCTACCCCAACGATGTGGTGAGCGTGGCCAAGGGCATAAAGCCATCGGCGCGCGGCGAACTGGAGATAACTTCGGTCAACCAGCACTATCTGGGGCAGGGTCGGGTGCATGTGCAGACGCTGGGACGCGGCTTCGCGTGGCTCGATACCGGCACTGCCGAGTCGATGCTCGACGCGGCCAACTTTATCCAGACCATCGAAAACCGCCAAGGCGTGCAGGTGGCCTCGCTCGAAGAGATTGCCTTCCGCAAAGGCTGGATCACTGCCGACGAGTTGCTGGCGCTGGCCGAGCCCATGCGCAAGAACCACTATGGCAAATACTTGATTTCACTGGCAAACGGAAATGAGCTGTAAGAAACCAGAGCTGATTAGTCTGCCCAAGATTTGCGACCCTCGCGGCAACCTGTCGATAATCGAGAGCATGGACAACGTGCCCTTCGACATAGAGCGCACCTACTGGATCTACGACGTGCCGGGCGGCAAGCACCGCGACGGCCACGCATTCCGCTCGCAGCAAGAGTTCATTGTGGCCCTGTCGGGCAGCTTCGACGTGGTGCTCGACGATGGTGCCGACGAGACACGCTACCACATGGCCCGCTCATACTACGGGCTGTATGTGCCGCCCATGACGTGGCGCAAAATCGACAATTTCTCAACCAACTCGGTGGTGCTTGTAATATCGGACCAAAAATATGACCCAAGCGACTACATAGAGGACTACGCTGAATATAAAAGGCTTAAACAGAATGACGACTAAGCAAACCGACCCGCACAGCACATCGGCGGTGGCCAACTGCAGGCTGATAGAGCTTGACAAAAACCACCACAGCAACGGCAACCTCACCGTGGTGGAAAACGGTGTGCAGGTGCCATTTGGCGTAAAGCGGTGCTACTACCTGTATGACGTGCCGGGCGGCGCCGAGCGCGGAGGCCACTCGCACAAGCAGCTGAGGCAGCTGATAGTGGCCATTAGCGGCAGCTTCGACGTGGTGCTCGACGACGGCGCCGAGAAGCGCCGGTTTTGCCTCAACAGGCCCTACCAAGGACTGCTGATAGTGCCCGGCATATGGCGAACACTCGAAAACTTCTCGTCGGGCTCGGTGTGCCTGGTGCTGGCCTCCGAACACTACGACGAGAGCGACTATGTGCGCGACTACGATGACTTCATGCGGCGCACATCGTGCAAGCGCCACAAGGCGCAGAACCCAAATGAATAACAGCTAATGGAACAAAAACAATATCCTTTTCTTGATTTGGCCCTGGCCAACGCCCCCTATATGGACGAGCTGAAGCAAGCCGCCTGCCAGGTGGTGGAGTCGGGACGCTATCTGCACGGCCAGCAAACAGAGACACTCGAGAGCAAAATAGCCGAGGTGTGCCACACCAAGCACTGCGTGGCCGTGAGCAACGGCCTCGATGCGCTGCGGCTCACGCTGCGGGCCTACAAGGAACTGGGCGCACTGAGCGACGGCGATGCGGTGATAGTGCCCGCCAACACCTATGTGGCCACCGTGCTGGCCGTGTCGGACAACGGGCTGCAACCCCTGCTGTGCGACGTGCGCCCCGACACCATGAACCTCGACACGCAGCAGCTGCAGCGACTAATGTCGCCAAGGGTGAAGGCTGTGATGCCCGTGCACCTGTATGGAACGCCGTGCTGCGACGCAACGCTGGTGGACACTGCCAGGCAATATGGGCTGAAGGTGATTGAAGACAATGCGCAGGCCATAGGGGCACAGGCCGACTGCACCGGGCTGAACGGGACCACCGCAACCGGCGGACTCGGCAATGCCGGGGCACTGAGTTTCTACCCCACCAAAAACCTCGGCGCGCTGGGCGACGGCGGAGCCGTGACCACCAACGACGGGCAGCTGGCCGCCACAGTGCGCGCCCTGGCCAACTATGGGGCCGACCGCCGCTATCACAACATATACAAGGGCCTCAACTGCCGCATCGACGAAATTCAGGCCGCATTCCTGCTGGTGAAGATCAAGCACCTGCAGGCCGAAAACGACAGGCGCGACGCAGTGGCGCGCGCCTACAGTGGCAGCATCAGCAATCCGCTCGTCACCGCCCCAACCATATTCCCCGGCATGAGGCAAGTGTGGCACCAGTATGTGATCAGGGTTGAAAGCCGCGACCGCTTCAGGGAATACCTCAAAGAGCATGGCGTGGGCACTGACATCCACTATGCCACCCCGCCGCACAAGCAGCCCTGCTACAAGGAGCTGAGCGGCATGAGTCTGCCCGTGGCCAACACACTTGCAAGCGAGGTGGTGAGTCTGCCCATTGCCTACCCCATCACCCCACAGTCGGCCCAGGAGATAGCCGCGATCATCAACGCATACCAGGGCTGACCAACAAAAACACTCTCATATTGCAATTCGACTCCTACACCTATGCGCTGTTTCTGCCCATTGTGTTCATAGCCTACTGGGCAGCACGAAGGCGACTCGGCGTGCAAAACGCTGTGCTGCTGGTGGCCAGCTATGTGTTCTATGGCTGGTGGGACTGGCGCATGCTGGGGCTGGTGCTGCTAACTTCGGTCAGCACTTTTGCCTCTGGACTTATGATGAGGCCCGGAGCAAAGGACAGACGGAGCAAAGCCGCCGCAGCGGCCAACATTGCGCTAAACCTTGGCATACTGGCCGCATTCAAATACTTCAACTTTTTTAAAGACACATTTGTCCAACTGCTGCAATGCTTCGGCATGACGCCCGACTGGCCCACAGCCAACATAATTCTGCCCGTGGGCATATCGTTCTACACGTTCCAGGCCATAAGCTACACCATCGATGTGTATCGGGGCGACGTGAAGCCCACGCGCAACATGGTGGCTTTTTTGGTGTTCATCAGCTTCTTTCCGCAGCTGGTGGCCGGCCCCATTGAGCGCGCAAAGCATCTGCTGCCGCAATTCCTGCGCGAGAAAGAGTTTGACTACGCCACAGCGGTGACGGGCATGAGGCAGATTCTGTGGGGACTTGCTAAGAAGGTGGTCATAGCCAACGTGCTGGCCGGATATGTGGACTATGTGTTCTACCACCCGGCCGTGATGAGCGCGCCGTCGCTGCTGCTGGGCATTGCGCTGTTCACCGTGCAAATCTATGCCGACTTCTCGGGCTACAGCGACATTGCCATAGGATCGGCCCGGCTGCTCAACATCAGGCTGAGCGTAAACTTCAGCTATCCGCTGTTTTCCCGCTCGATGCGCGAGTTGTGGCGCAGGTGGCACATCACCCTCATGCGGTGGTTCACCGACTATGTATACATTCCGCTCGGCGGGTCGCGCCGCGGACGCTGGCGCACCGTGGCCAACCTGATGGCGGTGTTCACCCTGTCGGGCCTGTGGCACGGGGCCGACTGGACATTCATCATATGGGGCATGGCCAACGGTGTGCTGGTGGTGCTGTGCCGCATGTGGCCTTGGGGCAAAAGCTGCGACTACAGCCGCCCGCCGCAGTTGCGCGATGCACCGCGCATGGCAGCCACCTTTGGACTGTTTGCACTCACGTTTTTCCTATTCCGCGCCACATGCATGGCCCACCTTGGTGAAATAGCGGGCACCCTTGTCCACGGCCAGTGGGCGGCAATGCCCATGGGCGTGTCGGCGCTGTGCTATGTGGTGCCGTTCATGGCCGTCGAGTGGATTGGGCGCAAAAGCGAGTTTCCGCTCATGCGCCTCGCCGCGCTGCCCACCGCCGCAAGGTGGGCGGCCTACTGGGGACTGCTTGCACTGATAGCGTGGAAGAGCATCGGGCAGGACACACAATTCATCTACTTTCAATTTTAACCCATAGGCATGGCACACAACGGCAACATAGCAAAATTCATAGCCAAGACGCTGCTGGCGGCACTGCCCGTGGCGGCGCTGATGGCATGGTATGCCATTGCCGACCCGTTTCATGTGCTGCACCGCTACCCCGGGCACATAACCACCGACGGCGACATTGCCCTCACCATAAACTACGGCTACGTGTCGACCGAAAGTTTCGACTACTACAATCCGTCGAGGCACTACGACTCATTCATTTTCGGCTCGTCGATGTCGCAATATTACCACGCCTCTTGCTGGAAGGCGCATTTACCCGCAGGGGCCTCGGTGTGCCACTACGACGCCTCGATGGAGACCCTCGACGGCATCATCAACAAAATTCGGCATATCAACTCACACGGCACCCGCGTGAAGCGCGCCCTGATTGTGATAGAAGAGGCCATGCTGCACCGCTGGCCGCAAGACGGCAATCCCCTCTACGCCCAGCACTATGCCACCACTCCGGCCTGCGACTACCTCAGGTTCCAGTCGCTGTACTTCGGCATATTCCGCAACCCCGAGTTCATAAAATACATGCTTTGGCCCAAGCGCTATGCCAGCGAGATGGTGGACAAGCACTTTGCCACCAGCGACATTCAAAACCGCATTGAAGACATCAACGAGAGCTACTATGCCCGCTTCGACTCGCTAATTGCGCATGCCCCAAGGCAGTATTTCACTCCCGGGCGCATGGCACGACGCACATTTGCCCCCATGCCCATGCCCTACGCCCCGGCCATAGGCGGAGAAATGGCAGCGAGGGTGCGCGCCCTTGCACAGCTGCTGCGGGCCAACGGCACCGACTACATTGTGATAATACCGCCACGCTACCACCGCCGCCCCATAGCCGAAAGCGACCTCTATGCACTGCAGTGCGAGTTGGGCAACAGCCGCGTGTTTGACTTCAGCCACGACGCCCGTTTGAGCAACGATGCTGAAGCCTACTACGACAACGAGGCCCACCTTACCGCAGCAAAATGCGCACTGCTGCTCGACTCGTGCTATAAAATGCGCGAGTATGCACTTGAGTCGCCCTACTGCATTAGGCGCAAATAGTTAATTTCTGTGCCTTCGGTTTAACATGCGGTTATATTTAGCTAATAAATATTAAATACAACATGTTTTTAGGGCAAAAACTATGTTGTTCAGCATAAAGTTCATACCTTTGCATCGGTTTTCATGGTATTAGTTTTTAAGGTTTTTAATTCCGAGACGTCGTGATGACGGAAAAGAATTTTTTTCATTGTTAAGGTTTATGTTAATGGTATTAGAAGGTTAATTAGTTAAGCGATCCCCGATGTTGAATCGAGGATTTTGTTTTTTATATGCAGCAATGAAAAAAATTCAGTAATTTCCTGACTTCGTCACTCAAAAAACGTGTGTTTTACAACTGACTGATAAATAATATTTTGTATCTTCGTGTCACCCGATTTTGGGTGACACGAAAGTTTTTTTAACTATGTTTGTCCGTAAAAAGAAATACCCGTCTGGCAACGTCGGAGTCATTGTCGCTGAAAAGGTTGGCGGCAAAATGAGGGAGCTTGCGACCGTGGGCGTGGCGCATAGCGAAAGTGAGGTGGACGGCCTTGTTGCAAAGGCGAAAGAGTGGATGGCCAAGGAGGATTTGCGCCGCCACCCGCAGCTTGACCTTTTCGGCGAGGAGCGGGAGGCGCGCGACCGCGAGAGGGAGGAGGTGCGCCGCGTCCTGGCGAACGTGAGCAACATCCTGCTCAACGGCTGCGACCTGATTCTGGACCGCACGTTCGACAGGATCGGCTTCAACAGGATAGATGACGACATATTCCGCAAACTGGTTAAGGCCCGCCTTGCATGCCCTGCGAGCAAGGCAGCCACCGTGGAGTATCTGAAGAACCATTTTGACGACGATGTCGACCTTTCTAAAATATACCGCTACCTCGACAAACTGAGCGGCCACCAGCATGAGATTGTGCAGGACATAAGCGTGCGCCACACCGAGAGGCTGTTCGGCGGCAGCATCGGAGTGCTGTTCTATGACGTCACCACGCTCTACTTCGAGGCCGATTACGAGGACGGCCTGCGCAAGGCCGGCTTCTCGAAGGAGGGGCGCCACAGCAACCCCCAAATCATACTCGGCCTGCTCGTCAGCCTTGGCGGCTACCCGCTGGCCTACTGCATCCATGAGGGCAACAAGTGCGAGGGTCACACGATGCTGCCCACGATAAACGGGTTCGTTGCCAGATACGGGCTGGAAAACTTCGTTGTCGTGGCGGACTCCGGCCTGATGAACAGCGCCAACATCGCGGAGCTTGAGGCGCACGGCTACAAATACATAATAGGTGCGAAGATAAAGAATGAAAGCCGTGAGGTGAGGGACTGGATACTGGCCCGGCCCAAGCGAGACCGCCAGATGGCGGAGTACGACAAAGGCGGCGGGCGCCGACTGCTTGTCGGCTATACTGAAGACCGCGCGAAGAAGGACGCGCACAACAGGGAAAAGGGGATACGGCGCCTGGAAAAGGCCTACCGCAGGGGCACGCTCACCAAAGAGAACATCAACAAGCGCGGCTACAACAAGTTCCTGACGATGGACGGCGAGGTGAAAGTGGCCATCAACTACGGGCGCATCGCCGATGACTCCCGCTGGGACGGCCTCAAGGGATACCTGACCAACACGGACATACCGGCGCAGGACGTTTACGCTGCCTACCACAACCTGTGGCACGTGGAGCGCGCCTTCCGCATAGCGAAGTCAAAGATAGAGATACGGCCCATGTTCCACTTCACCCGCAAGCGCATCGAAGCCCACATATGCATCTGCTTCGTGGCCCTGAAAGTCTACAAGGAGCTGGAGCGCATGCTGAAGGCGTCGGACATAAGGATGAGCGTCGACAAGGTGCTCGCATTGGCGAAAACAGTCACCACAATACAAATCAAATTGCCACTGAACAAAGACGTGTACACGCAAACCATGCTTATGGCAAGGCATCAGAAAATCGCAAAACTCTTTGACAATGATTTTTGGGTGACGCAATGACGAAGTCAGGAGGTTAATTAGTTAAGCGATCCCCGATGTTGAATCGAGGATTTTGTTTTTTATATGCAGCAATGAAAAAAATTCAGTAATTTTGCGCAGCATTTTTTTCATGACTACAATGATGACAAACAACAGCTATGGCAACGGGCCAGCCCCGATAGGAGTGTTCGACTCTGGATTTGGCGGACTGTCGGTGCTGCGCGAGATACGCAAGACCCTGCCGCAATACGACTACATATTTTTAGGCGACAACGCGCGCGCGCCCTACGGCTCCCGCTCGTTCAGCCTCATCTACGACTTCACACTGCAGGCGGTGAAATACCTGTTTGAGCAAGGGTGCAGTCTGGTGATAATAGCCTGCAACACCGCGTCGGCCAAGGCTCTGCGCTCAATTCAGCAGCGCGACCTGCCAGTGCTCGACCCGTCGCGCCGCGTACTGGGCGTGATTCGCCCCACCGTGGAGCAGCTTGGAAAAATCACACACACGGGCAACATTGGCATCTTTGGCACCCCAGGCACGGTGCAAAGCCGGTCGTACGACATGGAAATAGCCAAGATGTATCCCGACTTCCACGTCTACGGCCACGCCTGCCCCATGTGGGTGCCGCTGATTGAAAACAAAGAGGCCGACAACGACGGTGCCGACTACTTTGTAAAAAAAGACGTTGACGCCCTTATGAGCCAGTGCAGCGACATCGACACAGTGATTTTGGGCTGCACACACTACCCGCTGCTCATCAACAAGATAAAGAAATACATGCCGGCCGGTGTCAGCATTGTGGCGCAAGGCGGCATTGTGGCCGAAAGCCTTGCCGACTACCTAAGGCGCCACCCCGAGATAGAGCAACGCTGCTCGAAGGACGGCACCTGCGACTACCGCACCACCGAAGACGCCGACCGGTTCTCGAGCCTGGCAAGCATTTTTGTAAACGAAGAAGTCAACGCCAAACACATCACGCTGAAATGAAAAAGATCACCCTCGCGGCAATGGCCGCCACCATGCTGATAGCCGCATCGTCGTGTGACAAAAGCAACGACGACAACACCCAAGTGACTCTGCTGCTCAACCAAACCCCGATAAGCTATGGCTACAACGATGTGTGGACCGAAGCAATGTCCGAAGGCACCAACGTGGTGTCGCAGGGCCTCAAGTTTTCGCACAAAGCCATCGCGGTGGCAGGCTGGTGGAGCGGGTTTGTGGCAAGCCGCAGCAACGATGTGGCCGACTACAGCAACGACATCTGGCTCAACCACCAGTATACCGTGATGGGCGGAGGCGGCAAATCGGGCGAGCGCACGCCCTACTTGGTGGCCAAATGGGACTCGACAAGAAATGCGACCTCTATAGCCAATGCGGCGTGCTGCGTGACCTATGCCGACAGCACCGAGTTCACGCCAGTATCGGTGCTCGTCAACAACACCACCTACACCTACTATGCCATTCAAAATGGCACGGAGTGGACAAGAAAGTTCACCGCCGGCGACTGGTATAAGCTAAGCGTGTGGGGCGTGAAGGCCAGCGGCGAGACCACAGGTCCAGTGGAGGTGTATCTGGCCGACTACCGCGACTCCGTGCCAGTTTTGGTTAAGGACTGGACATACGTCAACCTTGAGCAATTGGGCAAAGTGAAGGGCATATATTTCACCGTTGACTCAAGCTACAAGGGCAGGCTGGGCATAAAAACGCCCACCTACTTCGCCATCGACCGCCTCGTGATCGACACGAAATAAGGTTGAAAGTTGAAAGATTAAAGTTGAAAGTTGAGGGTTTAAAGTTGGGGGTGAGTTCGCTTATTTTTTGGTGATTTACACTTATTCATTAGGGATTAAAGAGGTCGTGGTCGTAGAAGCCGAGCACGGCTTGCGCGGCATTGTAGGCCTCGGCAGCGGGGCTCGACGAGTCGAGTTCCACGGCTTCGCAGTAGCAGCCGAGCGCACCCTTCCAGTCGTTGAGCTGGCGGTAGGCGTTGCCCATAATGTAGTAGGCTTCGGCGCGCAGCGCCGCCTCGGCCGCGTCGTCGGTGGCCACACGCTTTGCAGCCCCAATCGCTTCGAGCGACTTGCCGGCGAGCAGCATGGCGCGTATTTCTTCAAGTGGATTCATTCAGTTTTGCTGTTTTTTTTAGTGTTTGTGCAAAGTTAGCGCATATATGCCAAAGCAAAACAGAAATGCATTCAAAAAAATATGCTTAACTTTGTAGTAGCAATAATCACAACAGCAAAAAAGATGAGACATACAATAATAGCCATAGCCGCACTGCTGTGCAGCATTGGCGCCAAGGCCTACAACGCCGACCAGTGCCAGGGCAGCCTGGGCCCCTACCCCACCAATGTGGCGCAAATCACATATCCCGACAGCCTGAAGCCCGTGTTCATCAACCATCTGGGCCGGCACGGCTCGCGCTACCCCGCATCGGCCTACTCGGCCACCACCATGCGCAAGGCCCTGCTCAAGGCCGACTCGCTGAAGACCATCACCAAGCTTGGCAAAAGCTTTCTGAAGGTGATTGACGAGGTGATGGCACGCAGCGACGGCCAGTGGGGGCAGCTCGACTCCACCGGCATGGCCGAGCACCGCGGCATTGCGCGGCGCATGGCGGCAGCATTCCCGCATCTGTTCAACGGCGGGCGCGTGCTGTCGGGCTCGTCAAAGAGTCCACGAGCCATAATGAGCATGTATTCGTTCACCCACGAGCTGTCGCTGCACGCCAAAGACATCACGCTGATCGAGGTGTCGGGCAAGTCGCTCGACGAGACCCTGCGCCCGTTTGACGTCAACTCCAACTACAAGGATTACATGGCCCAAAAGCCATGGAAAAGCATCTATGACCACTACGTGGACAGCGTGGCGCCCACAGCCGTGAGCCGGCTGCTGGGCAAGACCTATCCCGCCACACGGGCCGAGCTGCAGCAACTGTCGATAATAGAATACTACAACATTGCCAACCTCAAGGCCATGGGCATGGCCAACGACTACGCGCCCTACTTGACGCTTGACGAATACAACCGTCTGTGGTCGTGCTTCAACCTGCGGCAATATTTCCAGCACACGCAGTCGGCAGTGTCGACGCTGCCGTCCGACATCAGCGCCCCGCTGCTCAACGAGATAGTGGAATCGACCGAACAGGCCGCGCAGGGCCTCTCCACCACCACTGCCCTGCTGCGCTTTGCCCACGCCGAGACGGTGCTGCCGCTGATTTCGCTCATGCGCCTGCCCGGATGCAGCTACACCGGCCGCGACTTTGGCAACCTTGCACAGCACTGGGCCGACTTCAGCGTGGTGCCGATGGCGGCCAACCTGCAAGTTGTGCTGTGCAAAGCCCCGTCGGGCAAACACTACGCGCTGGTGCTGCTCAACGAGAAACTCGTGGCCCCGATTCAGGGCGACAGCCGCACCGTGGTGCCCTGGAGCGAGCTGCGCGACTACTGGCTGAGTCTGGCTAAGTAGCCACACCCCACACACACTTCAATCTGCAATCAACAGGCCGCATTTTTCGTTGGATGGCAAGCGAGCCACCAGGCCAAATAAAGAACCACACACCGATGAACAAGAACAAGGCACGCCTCATGGCCCTCATCAGCGAGGGCGAGCATGAGCAGCAAGACTTCAAATATCAGATTTCGGACGCGAAAAAGATTGCCCGCAGCCTATCGGCCTTCGCCAACCACAGCGGCGGACGCCTGCTGGTGGGCGTCAAGGACAACGGCAGCATTGCCGGCGTGAGCAGCGATGAAGAGGCCTACATGATTCAGCAGGCCGCCGACATGTATTGCCGCCCGCCGCAGCAGCTCGAATACGAGGCGCTGAGCATCGAGGGCAAAACCGTGCTGATAGCCACCATTGCCGAAGCCGCCATCAAGCCCGTGAAGGCTCCCGACGAGAAAGGCGCGTGGAAGGCCTACTATCGCGTGGCCGACGAAAACGTGCTGGCAAGCGCGGTGCACGTGCGGGTGCTGCAAGGCAGTTCAAGCGACGAAGACACTCCCGTGCTGAGCTACACCGACAGCGAGCGCGCCCTGCTCGACTACCTGCGCACCCACGGCGGCATCAGCCTCAACGGCTACGCCCGCCTGGCCCACACATCGCGCCTCAAGGCCGAAGAGTCGGTGGTGAACCTGTGCGAGATGGGCATCATCGACCTCCACTACCACAACGGCACCTGCCTCCTCGCCCTCAAGGGTCAGTAAATCAGCAAAAATGCCTATATTTGTAAATTGTTTCACCACTTAAACAAAAAGAAATCACAAACATGACCTTTACCGACATACTTAACAAATTCAGAGCCGAATCATTCACCGAGCATCAAAAGGGCACCCAGTTTGAACGCCTCATGCGTTCATGGCTGCTTACCGACCAACGGTATTCCAACCTCACTAATGTGTGGATGTGGGACGAGTTTCCAAGCAAACGCGACTTTGGCGGCAAGGACACAGGCATCGACCTTGTGGCCAAGACTGAGACCGGCGAGTATTGGGCCATTCAGTGCAAATGCTATAAAGAGGATGCGGTGATCGACAAGCCGGCGGTTGATTCTTTTCTTGCCACATCGAGCCGCCAATTCACCGATGCCGACTCGCTGCAGACCACCTCGTTTGCCAAGCGGCTTTGGATTTCCACCACCTGCCATTGGGGCGGCAATGCCGAGGAAGCCATTAAGAACCAAAATCCGCCCGTAAACCGTGTGGGGCTAACCGATTTGCAAAATTCCCCCGTCGACTGGCAGCTGCTTCTCGACGGCATTCAGGGCAAAAGAGCCATGCTGCCTGGCAAGCAGCCGCGCGAGCATCAGCTTCGCGCCATGTCGGCGGCAAGCAGGCATTTCGCCACACACGACCGCGGCAAGCTGATTATGGCCTGCGGCACAGGCAAGACCTACACCGCACTGAAGATTGCCGAGCAGATGCTGCCCGAAAAGGGGCTTGTGCTCTTTATGGTGCCATCGATTTCCCTGCTTGGCCAGTCGCTTAACGCCTGGTGCGCCGATGCCGCCAGGCCCATCAAGTGCATCTGCATCTGCTCCGACAGCAAGGCGTCACGCAAAATCAAAAGGGATTTCGACGACGCGTGCGACAGTGTGGTCGACCTTGCAGTGCCAGCTTCCACCAATCCCCGAAACATTGCGCAGCAACTTAAAAAATACAGGGAGCACAGCGGCCTCACGGTGGTCTTCTCCACCTACCAGTCGATCGAGGCCGTAAAGGCGGCGCAAGACGAGATTCTTTCTGCCACGGCCAACTCCTACGGCCGCTTCGACCTCATAGTTTGCGATGAGGCGCACCGCACCACCGGTGTGAAGCTCTCAAACCAAGACGAAAGCAACTTCACCAAAATACACAACGCCGACTACATAAAGGGCACCAAACGCCTCTACATGACCGCCACTCCACGGCTTTATGGCAGTTCGGCCAAAATCAAGGCCTCTGAAAACGACGCTGTGCTGTGCTCAATGGACGACCCCGACATTTATGGCGAGGAGTTTTTCCGCGTAAATTTCTCTTATGCCGTAGAGCACGGACTGCTCACCGACTACAAGGTGCTGGTGCTTACTGTAAACGAGGACGACCTTCCCGACAATGTGGCCGACGACATAAAAAGTCCCGACCGCAAGGATCTTAATTTCGACGACACCTCGAAACTCATCGGCGTCATCAACGGCCTGTCGAAGATTATTCGCGGCGACAACCGCGTGACTTGGAACACCGACCCTGGTGTGATGCACCGCGCCATTGCCTTCTGCGCCTCAATTGGCAATGCGTCTTCTCCTGGCACATCGGTAAACACAGCCCAGGTGCTGCCCAAGATTTGCGAAATGTACCGCGACAGCATTGATGCCGAAGAGCGGGAACACGTTGTAGAAGTCTCGGCCCGCCACATCGACGGATCGATGAACTCTCAGGCGCGCAACGAGCAGCTTGCCTGGCTTGCCGACGAGCATGTGGGCGCGAACGAGTGCCGCGTGCTCACCAATGTGCGCTGCCTGTCGGAGGGCATCGACGTGCCGGCCCTTGATGCCGTGCTTTTCCTTTCGTCGCGCAACTCACAGGTCGATGTGGTGCAGTCGGTGGGGCGTGTGATGCGCAACTTCCGCAAGGGCCAAAGCGGTGAAAAGAAATACGGCTACATCATTATCCCCATTGTTGTCCCGGCCGACGTGAAACCTGAGGACGCACTGAGCAACAACCAGTACTTTTCCACCGTGTGGAGCATTCTCAACGCGCTGCGCTCACACGACGACCACTTTAATGCCGAGGTGCAGAAAATAGCGCTCAACAAGCACAAGTCTGCAAAGGTGGTTGTAGGCGGCCCAGGCATAGGGCATGATGCAATAAGCGACGGCCAGGACGCCCGCGAGGCGCAGCAGATTGAAAACGCCGAGGTGGCAAAGCAACTTGAACTTCGCTTCGGCGAACTGACGGCCGGCATCTACGCCAAACTCGTGGAAAAATGCGGCGACCGCCTCTATTGGGAAAACTGGTCGAAAAAAGTTGGCCTGATTGCCCGCAAATTCATTGAGCGCATCTCCAAACTCGTGACACATGTGCCGGAACTCGACAGAGAGTTCAAAACGTTTGTCAAGGGGCTGCAAGACAACCTCAACCCGTCGGTCGACGAAGGGCAGGCGGTGGAGATGCTGGCGCAGCACCTCATTTCACAGCCTGTGTTCGATGCCCTGTTTCAAGACTACAACTTTGTGAACAACAATGCCGTGAGCCGCTCGATGCACCGCATGGTGATGCTGCTTGAGGAGGTGGGAGGCTTCCAAAAAGACACAGCCGAACTCGAGGCTTTCTACGACTCGGTGCGCGTGAATGTGGGCAACATCGACAATTTGGAGGGCAAGCAGACGGTGATCAAAAACCTTTATGAGAAATTCTTTAAAGGAGCCTTTCCCCTCACAGTGGAAAAGCTGGGCATAGTGTACACCCCCGTGGAGTGTGTGGACTTCATTATCCACTCGGTGAACGACATTCTGCATCGGGAGTTCGGCTGCACACTATCTGACGAGAATGTGCATATCCTCGATCCGTTCACCGGCACGGGCACATTCATCACCCGCCTGCTGCAGTCGGGCCTTATCAGGCCCGAGGACATGAGGCGCAAATACCTCAGCGAAATCCACTGCAACGAAATAGTGCTACTGGCCTACTACATTGCCGACGTCAACATCGAGGCTGTGTATCACGACATCATGCACCCCGAGCATTACGAAAACTACGACGGCATCTGCCTCACCGACACCTTCCAGCTGGCCGAAAACGGCCAGCAGACACTGGCGCAGGAGTTCTTCAAAGAGAACACGGCCGGCGTGCTTGCGCAAAAGCGCGCACCCATACGCGTGATCATCGGCAACCCACCCTACTCCGTAGGCCAGAAGTCGGCCAACGACAACGCCCAGAACCTCTCTTACCCCATTCTGGACAAGCGCATCGCCGAAACATATGCGGCACATTCATTCGCAACAAATAAAAATTCACTATACGACAGCTACATCAAAGCATTCCGCTGGGCCTCCGACCGCATAGCCGCCAACCCCGAAGGCGGCATAGTAGCATTTATCAGCAACGGCTCTTGGCTTGACGGTAACGCTCAAAACGGCTTCCGCGCCTGCCTCGAAAGCGAGTTCAGCGACATATATGTGCTGAACCTCCGCGGAAACCAACGCACAAGCGGAGAGCTATCCAGAAAAGAGGGCGGAAAGATTTTCGGCGGCGGCTCTCGAACCCCTATCGCCATCACATTCCTCGTTAAGAACCCGGCCAAGGCGGGGCAAAAGGCCACAATTCACTACCACGACATAGGCGACTACCTCTCACGTGAACAGAAACTCTCTTTTGTCAAGAAGTTCCGCTCTGTTGCAGGTCGTTCCCTTGATTGGCAAATCATCAAACCGACCGAACGCCACGACTGGATTAACCAACGCGATGGACTTTTCGATTCTCTTGTTCCAATTACACCTCCTAAAAAATTTGATTCTAAAGCACAGTCTGTTTTCATAGTTAATTCAAGAGGTAATGAAACTGGCAGAGACGCATGGTTGTATTCTTTCTCCTTAGAGAATGAATATCATCTTGCTAAATCTCTTGTCGATGAATACAACGCTAATTTAGGAAAGGCTTCCAAAGATGATTTGTCAGCAGACGAAACCAAAATTAGCTGGACAAGCAGCTTAATTGACAGGGTTTTACGCGGTGAAAGATTGGTCTTTACTGACAATTTTGCTACTGCTATATATAGACCCTTCACCAAAGAAGTTAGTTATAGGGGCGATGGTCTTGTCCACCGTAGAGGGCAATTTGACCACTTGTTCCCTTGTAATGGATTAAAGAATGTCATTATTGCCTTATCTGGAATTGGTGGCTCAAAATCATTCTCTTGCATTATAACAAACACAATACCTGACATCCAGCTTATATCGAATGGTCAGTGTTTCCCGCTATATTGGTACAAGGAAAAGGACGTTATACAGAGGAGTCTTTTTGATGAGGGAGGCGATGAGCGGTATGAGCGCAAGGACGGCGTTTCTGATTGGATTCTGAAAGAGGTGCGCAAGCGCTTTGGCGGCAGCAGGGCCATAACCAAGGAGCACATATTCTATTATGTGTATGGCCTGCTGCATTCGCGGCAATACCGCGAGCGGTTTGCCGCCGACCTGAAGAAGTCGCTTCCCCGCATCCCCATAGCCGGCAATGTGCATGACTTCATGGCTTTCTACAAAGCGGGCAAGGCACTTGCCGACTTGCACCTGCACTACGAAAGTGTGGAGCCGCACCCCGGCGTGGCAGTGCATATAGAGCAACCGGCTGCCGACGCCACCGAATATGACATTTATGCGGTTCAGAAAATGGTGTTTGCCAAGGTGCGCAACCAGGAGGGCAAACTTGTGCCCGACAAGTCGAAGATAATCTACAACAGGCTAATCACCATTGAGAATATCCCTGCCAGGGCCTACGACTATGTGGTGAACGGCAAGTCGGCCATCGAGTGGATAATGGAGCGCTACGCCATTACGCAAGACAAGAAGTCGCTAATCACCAACGACCCCAACGACTGGTCGAGAGAGCACCGCAACCCAAGATACATCTTCGATCTGCTGCTGTCGGTGATCAACGTGTCGGTCAAAACAGCCGACATTGTCAGCACCCTTCCCAGCCTGCCACTGTAAGCACTGGGGTGTTGTATTGCCAACAGAAGCCGGCAAAAATAAAATAGGCTGTAGGCCTCTCGGGACGAGGGCTTACAGCCTGTTTTGGTATTGTTTGTAGCTAAATCGTTACTCTTCGACGGCGGCCTGGGCGGCGGCTACGCGGGCAATGGGCACGCGGTAGGGGCTGCACGACACGTAGTTCATGCCCAGACGGGCGCAGAACTTAACTGACGAGGGCTCGCCGCCGTGCTCGCCGCAGATGCCCACGTTGAGGTCGGGCTTGGTGGCGCGGCCACGCTCCACTCCCATCTTCACGAGTTGGCCAACGCCTTCCTGGTCGAGCACTTCGAACGGATCGACTTTGATGATGCCGAGTTTCTTGTATGTGCCAAGGAACTTGGGGGCGTCGTCGCGCGAATAGCCGAATGTGAGCTGTGTGAGGTCGTTGGTGCCGAACGAGAAGAAGTCGGCCACTGTGGCAATTTCGTTGGCCACGAGGGCTGCGCGCGGAATCTCGATCATTGTGCCAATCTTGTAGGCCACAGACTCGCCGCGCTCTTCAAACACTTGCTGCGCGGTGCGGTTGATGATGTCGGCCTGACGCTGGATTTCGGGCAGCACGCCCACCAGGGGCACCATGATTTTGGGATGCACATCGATGCCGCGGCCCTTCACGTTGAGTGCGGCCTCGATGATGGCGCGGGCCTGCATCTCGGTGATTTCGGGATAGGTGTTGCCCAGACGGCAGCCGCGGTGTCCCAGCATGGGGTTGAACTCCTCGAGGCTGTCGCAAATCTGCTTAACTTTCTCTACCGAGATGCCCACTTCCTCGGCCAGCTCCTTCTGGGTGGCCAGCTGGTGGGGCACAAACTCGTGCAACGGCGGATCGAGCAGGCGGATGGTGACTTCGCAGCCGTCCATGGCCTCGAAGATGCCTTCGAAGTCGCCGCGCTGCAGGGGAAGCAGTTTGTCGAGGGCAATGCGGCGGTTCTCCTCGTCGCTGGCAATGATCATCTCGCGCATGGCCTTGATGCGGTCGCCCTCAAAGAACATGTGCTCGGTGCGGCACAGGCCGATGCCCTTGGCGCCGAAGCGGCGTGCCACCTTGGCGTCGCGGGGCGAGTCGGCGTTGGTGTAGACCTGCATCTTGGTGTATTTGTCGGCAAGAGTCATGATGGCGGCGAAGTCGCCCGACATGTCGGCGTCGACGGTGGAAACGAGTCCGTCGTACACCTCACCCGTTGAGCCGTTGAGCGAAATCCAGTCGCCCTGCTTATACACCTTGCCGCCCATGGTCACTGTGCGCTCCACATAGTTGACCTTGATTTCGCCGGCGCCCGACACGCAGCACTTGCCCATGCCGCGGGCCACCACTGCGGCGTGCGACGTCATGCCGCCGCGCGCTGTGAGGATACCCTGGGCCACGCTCATGCCGCGCAGATCTTCGGGCGAGGTCTCGAGGCGAACCATAATCACCTTCTTGTTGCGCTTTGCCCACTCCTCGGCCTCGTCGGCGAAGAACACGATTTGGCCGGTGGCTGCGCCCGGCGATGCGGGCAGACCCTTGGCCACAACCTTGGCGCTCTTCACGGCCGACTTGTCGAACACGGGGTGCAGCAGCTCGTCGAGCTTGCCGGGCTCCATGCGCTTGAGCACGGTCTTCTCATCAATCATGCCCTCGCGCAGAAGGTCCATGGCAATCTTCACCATGGCAGCGCCGGTGCGCTTGCCGTTGCGGGTTTGCAGCAGCCACAGTTTGCCGTTCTGGATGGTGAACTCCATGTCCTGCATATCCTTATAGTGGTCCTCAAGGCGCTGCTGGATATCGACGAGCTGCTTGGCGCACTCGGGCATCGACTCCTCGAGCGAGGGATACTTGCTGGCGCGCTCCTCTTCCGAGATGCCCTGCAGCTTGGCCCAGCGGCGGCTGCCCTCGGTCATGATCTGCTGCGGTGTGCGCACGCCGGCCACCACATCCTCGCCCTGGGCGTTGATGAGGTACTCGCCGTTGAAGAGGTTCTCGCCAGTGGCTGCGTCGCGCGAGAATGCCACACCTGTGGCCGAAGTCTCGCCCATGTTGCCATACACCATGGCCTGCACGTTGACGGCGGTGCCGTAGCTCTCGGGGATGCGGTTCATCTGGCGGTAGAGGATGGCGCGCTCATTGTTCCAGCTGTCGAACACGGCATAGATGGCGCCCCACAGCTGATCCCAGCCGCTCACGGGGAAGTCCTTGCCGGTGTTTTCCTTAACGGCCTGCTTGAAGAGCTTCACAAGCTTCTTGAGGTCGTCGACCTCAAGCTCGTTGTCATATTTCACGCCTTTCTCGGCCTTCACCTTCTCGATGATGGCCTCGAAGGGATCGATGTCGGTCTTGTTTTTGGGCTTCATGCCCAGCACCACGTCGCCATACATCTGCACAAAGCGGCGGTAGCTGTCCCAGGCAAAGCGGGGATTGTTGCTCTTCTTGGCCAGAGTCTCGGCCACGGCGTCGTTGATGCCGAGGTTGAGCACGGTGTCCATCATGCCCGGCATCGACACCGGAGCGCCTGAGCGCACCGACACGAGCTGCGGATTTTCAGGATCGTCGAATTTGTTGCCCGTGAGGCTCTCGATGTGGGCTATAGCCTTCTCAACGTCGCTCTTGATTAAGCTGACCACGGCGTCGCGGCCTTCCTTATTATACAGTTTGCAAACTTCAGTAGTGATTGTGAAACCGGGAGGAACTGGCACGCCAATCAGATTCATCTCAGCAAGATTGGCACCCTTGCCACCAAGAAGCTCCCTCATGTCGGCACTGCCCTCTGCATGGCCATTGCCGAAAGTATAAATCGTCTTCATTGATTGTTGTTTTAATATATATGTAAACTATTCGTCAACTAAATATCTTGCAAAATTACGGAAAATATCAGTACCATAACAGCAATGCAAATTAAATTAAAAACTATTTAAGAAAACTTGCGCGGCGGCGGCCCAAAATACAAAAAAGTGTTATGATAATAGAAATCAATTGAATAGCGAAATTTTTCCTTATATCTTATTGCCGACTTTTGTGCGGCCAATGTGTAGAAATTTGACTAATTTTGCAATCTGATTGATTTCACCACAAACGAAAATAACACTAAAAAAACAAGATATATTTTGAGTCGAAAGAGAAAAGAACTGCCCACAGTAGAGGGGCTTGAAATAACTGGAGTAGCCGCTGAGGGCAAAAGCATTGCACGCTGGAACGACCTGGTGGTGTTCATACCCTATGGCGCGCCCGGCGACGTGGCCGATGTGAAGATCGACCGCAAGAAGCACAGCTTTGCCGAGGGGCACATTGTGAAGCTGGTGAAGCCGAGCAGCGACCGCGTGGAGCCGTTTTGCGAGCACTTTGGCGTGTGCGGCGGCTGCAAGTGGCAGCACCTGCCCTATGCCGAGCAGCTTAAGTACAAGCAGCAGCAGGTGGCCGACGCGCTGCAGCGCATAGCCAAGGTGCCGCTGCCGCCCATCAACCCCATTCTGGGCTCGGCGCGCACGCAGTGCTACCGCAACAAGCTTGAGTTCACATTCTCCAACAAATCTTGGCTCACGTTCGAGCAGCTGCAAAGCGGCAAGGAGTTCAGCAACCGCAACGCGGCCGGATTCCACATTCCTGGCGCATTCGACAAGGTGCTCGACATCAACAAGTGCTGGCTGCAAGACGACGTGTCGAACGAAATGCGCCTGTTCATTAAAGACTTTGCGCTGAGCCACGGCATCACATTCTACGACATTCGCAACAACTGCGGCCTGATGCGCAACATGGTGGTGCGCACCGCCAGCACGGGCGAGATAATGCTGGTGGTGGTGTTTGGCGAAGACAACAAAGAAGCCATTGCCAGCGTGATGGGCGCCGTGGCCGAGCGCTTCGGGCAAATCACGAGCCTCATGTATGTGATCAACACCAAGGTGAACGACTCGCTCACCGACCAGTCCTTTGTGCTGTATAAGGGCCGCGACTACATTGAGGAGGAAATGGAGGGCCTTAAGTTCAGAATCGGCCCGAAGTCGTTCTACCAAACCAACTCGCTGCAGGCCTACGAGCTCTATAAGGTGGCGCGCCGCATGGCGCGGCTCAGCGGCAGCGAACTGGTGTATGACCTATACACCGGCACCGGCACCATAGCCAACTTCGTGGCCCGGCAGGCGCGCAAGGTGGTGGGCATAGAGTATGTGCCCGAGGCCATCGAAGACGCCAAACTCAACTCAAAGGTGAACGGCATCGACAACACCCTGTTTTATGCCGGCGACATGAAAGACGTGCTGACACAGGGATTCATCGAAGAACACGGACGGCCCGACGTGATGATAATTGACCCGCCACGCGCCGGAATGCACGAAGACGTGGTGAACGTGATTCTCAACGCCGCGCCGCAGCGGCTGGTGTATGTGAGCTGCAACCCTGCCACGCAGGCGCGCGACATTGCCATGCTCGACTGCAAATACCGCGTGGTGGAGGTGCAGCCGGTGGACATGTTCCCCCACACCCACCATGTGGAAAACGTAGTGGCCATGGAGCTGAAATAGCCCGCCGCTACAAAGCGTCCTTAATGGCCTCGAAAGTGGTGAGGCGGGAATTGTAGAAGCGTGCATCGGCGGTCACGTCGCGGCCCACAAAGGGCGGCACCTGGTAGCGGCAGTCGACGCTGGGAATCTCGATTTCGGCAAACGTAAGCCCCTGCAGCTGGCCGTGAAACTCGTCAACCTCCCAGCGGTGGCCCGCAAAGGGCACTATGTGGCGCGTCTTGCTGATGACGGGCGGCGGGCAAAGCCGCAGCATCTGCTCGGCGTCGGCCAGCGGCACCTCGTATTCAAACTCGGGCCGCGAGGCTCCGGTGTTGGCCCCCTTCACGGTGAGGAAAGCCTTGTCGTCGCAGATGCGCACGCGCACCGTGCGGCCCTTTTCGCGCGACAGATAGCCCTGCACCAGCCGGTGCGACTCTGTGGCCAGGCTCTTATAGCCGTCGTTGGCCACCAGATATTTATGCTCGATTTCTACTGACATATTGAATATTAATTGTGTGATTCCGACCAATTATTGCCGCAAAACCGGCAACCTGGTGTGGAGATTAATTACTAATTTTGCAAAATTAATTCATTTAGAATAGAACAAGCAAGATTTTCATCGCATTTATCAATGACAAAAAAGGGAAGTTTTCTTATAGCCCTCGTTGCGTGGGTCATGGCGTGCGCGCTGCCCGCCAAAGCGCAGCACACAGTGCAGCAAACCATTGTAAAAGGCTACGTTAAAGACTCCATCACAGGCGAGGGGCTGCCCATGGTCACCGTGTTTATGACCGGTGCCGGCGAGGGAGTGCTCACCGCCGTCGACGGCGCCTTCACCATCAACACCACAAAAAACTTCAAGTGCCTCACGGTGTCGGCCGTGGGCTACAAGCCCAAGCAGGTGTATGTGCGCAAGGGTGAGACCAACGAGATAAACATACTCATGCAGTCGACCACGGTGATGCTCAACGAGCTGGTGGTGACCAAAAAGGAGAAATACAAGAAAAAGGGCAACCCCGCCGTGGCCTTCGTCGAGAAAGTGATGGCGCACAAGCACCTCAACGACCCCAAAAACAACGAATACTTCTCGTATGGCAAATACGAGAAAATGTCGCTGGGCTTCAACGACTTTTCGGAAGTGGCCGACAAAAACGTGATATTGCGCAAGTTCAAGTTTCTCATCGACTACATGGACACGTCGGAAATCACCGGAAAGCGCATTCTGCCAATATCGATGAAGGAGAAGGTGTCGCACGAATACTTCCGCAAAAGCCCGTCGAGCCACAAGGAATACGTCACCGGCCTGAAAAACGGCGGCCTCGACGAGTCGTTCGACCAGGAGAGCGTGAAGCGCTTCCTCGACGACGTGTTCCGCGAAATCGACATTTTCGGCAACGACGTGACGTTTATGCAAAACCGCTTTGTGAGCCCGCTGTCGAACATCGGCACCAACTTCTACAAATACTATCTGAGCGACACCCTGGATGTGGACGGCGAGAAGTGCGTGGAGCTGAGTTTTGTGCCTTTCACCACACAGGCATTCGGATTCCTTGGGCGCATCTACGTGCCCGTGGGCGACTCCACCTATTTTGTGAAAAAGGTGAAGCTCAACGTGCCGCGCCACATCAACCTGAACTATGTGCAGCACGTGTTTATTGAGCAAAACTATGTGAAGGCAGCCGACGGCTCGCGCCTGAAGACAAAGGACGACATGACGGTGGAGTTCAAGATTATGCCCGGCACGCAAGGCATGTATGCACGCCGGCAAACCAACTACAAGGACTTCAGCTTTGCGCCGCCCGAGGACATGGGCATATTCAACAAGAGCGGCGAGCAGATAGTGGCCAACGACGCAAGCTACCTGCCCGACCAGTTCTGGGCCGACAA
This sequence comes from Wujia chipingensis, assembly GCA_963655175.1. Taxonomy (GTDB): domain Bacteria; phylum Bacteroidota; class Bacteroidia; order Bacteroidales; family Muribaculaceae; genus Sodaliphilus. The sequence continues at coordinate 37,480 of CAVKDU010000008.1, forward strand.
CCGCCCTACCCAATCAAAATCTGACGAGTCGACCATTAAGAAGATGATTCAGCGCCTGCGCCAGTCGAAGCTGTTCTACTGGAGCGAGAAGGTGATTGTGGCCCTTGTGAGCGGCTATGTGCAGACGGGCGGCAAGTCGAGCAAATTCGACTTCGGCCCCATGAACACCACCATCAGCTCGAACGCGCTCGAGGGCCTGCGCCTGCGCATTGGCGGCATGACCACCGCCAACCTGAGCAAGCACTGGTTTGCCCGCGGATATGCCGCCTATGGCTTCAAAGACGAGAAGTGGAAATACATGGGACAGCTGGAATACTCGTTCAACCAAAAGAAGTATCACAGCAACGAGTTTCCCATCCATTCAATTAAAGTAGAGCACAAATATGATGTCGATCAGCTGGGACAGCACTACATGTACACCAACGCCGACAACGTGTTTCTGGCCCTTAAGCGCAAGACCGACGACAAGATAAACTATCTGCGCACGTCGGAAATCGAATACAAGCTTGAGACAAAGGGAGGATTCTCGGTGTCGGCCGGATTCCAGCACAACATACACGAGGCGTCGCGCTTCCTGCCGTTTGAAAACGGCTATGGCGACGTGTTCAAGCGCTACACCGAGGCTGGATTCAACGTGACCCTGCGCTACGCCCCCGGCGAAAAGTTCTACCAGACACGCAGCTACCGCATTCCCATCAACCTCGACGCCCCCGTGCTGAGCCTGACGCAGACCTACGTGCCCAAGGGCTTCATGGGCAGCCAGTTTGAAATCAACAAGACCGAGATAGGCGTGCAAAAGCGATTCTGGTTCTCGGCATTCGGCTACACCGACATAATAGTGAAGGCGGCCAAGCTGTGGAGCAAGGTGTCGTATCCCGACCTGCTGCTGCCCAACGCCAACCTGTCGTACACCATACAGCCGGAGTCGTACACGCTGCTCAACGCCATGGAGTTTGCCAACGACCAGTATCTGTCGTGGGACTTCACCTACTGGGCCAACGGCGCCATACTCAACCGCATTCCGCTGGTGCGCTACCTGAAGCTGCGCGAGGTGTTCTCGTTCCGCGGCCTGTATGGCAAACTGAGCGACAAGAACAACCCCGAGATGAACAACGACCTCTACCGCTTCCCGCTCGATGCCCACTGCCGCACCATGGACAAGAAGCCATATATGGAAATCGGCGTCGGCCTCGACAACATATTCACATTCCTGCGAGTGGACTATGTGTGGCGCCTCACCTACCGCCACAATCCGGGCGTTGACCGCAGCGGCGTGAGAATTCAGCTGCACTTCACCTTCTGACGGAGCCTGCCACCCAAAGCGGGCAGCCGAATTATTTAGAACAATATTTAAGCAAATAGGCATATATATAGTTATTTATGCCTATTTTTGCATATCGGCACACACCTATGGGACGATTGGCACACAGCGGAACAAGGGCAGCCGCGCGCAAAGCAAGGCTGCACGCATATGCCACATGGCGCAAAGCCATGCGGCTATACCGCTATTGCGCCTGCGACGTGTGGGACGACACAAGCCGCAGCCGCCGCGTGGCGCTGATAAAGACACTAAACCTGGCCGTGAGTTCATTCACCAGCAAGCGCCTGCAGCAAAAGGCCTGCGCACTCACCTACAGCACCGTGCTGGCGGTGGTGCCAACGCTGGCCATGCTGTTTGCCATAGGGCGCGGCTTCGGGTTTCAAAACATGCTGCAGAGCGAGTTATTCCGCTACTTCCCGGCCCAGCGGCAGGCTCTGGAATCGGCACTCATGTTTGTCGACCGATATTTGGAGCAGGCGTCGCAAGGCGTGTTTGTGGGCATTGGCGTGGTGTTTCTGCTGTGGACTCTGGTGTCGCTCATGCGCAATGTGGAGCACACCTTCAACGAGATTTGGGGCATAGACAAAAGCCGCTCGATCTACAGGCAAATCACCGACTACACCGTGATGTTCATTCTGCTGCCGGTGCTGATGCTGCTGTCGGCGGGCGTCAACCTGCTGGTGTCGAACGGCATATCGAGCGTGGTGGCAAGGCTGCACATAGTGTCGCCCTTGTGGCAACGGGTGCTCGACCTGTCGCCCATGGCAATCGCATGGGTGGTGTTTGTGTGCGTGCTGTGGCTCATTCCCAACACCAGGGTTAAATTGCGGTGCGCAGTGTGGCCGGGCGTGGTGTGCGGCACGCTGTCGCACGCGCTGCAGCTGGCATTTGTGTCGGGGCAGATATATGTGTCGAAATACAACGCCGTGTATGGCACGTTTGCCTTCTTACCGCTGCTGCTCATATGGCTGCAGCTGGTGTGGCTCATCACGCTGAGCGGCGTGGCGGTGGTCTACTCGATTCAGAATGTGGCCAACTGGGACTTCAGCGGCCGCATCAGACGCATTTCACCCTACTACGCCAGCGAGCTGGCCATAGCGCTGGCAGCCGTCATCGCCACGCGGTTCACTCGGCGGCAAAAGCCGCTGGCGGCGGCCGAACTCGCGCAGGAGTGCGACATTCCGCCCACGCTTGCCACCACGCTGCTGGGCAGGCTGCTAAGTGCAGGCGTGATAGCCGAAGTGCGCATCCGCGGCAGCCAGGAGCCGGCCTACCAGCCGGCATTCTCGCCCGACGGGCTCACCGTGGGCGAGGTGGCCGACATGCTGGGCCGCGACGGCTGCCGCGACTTTGCCTGCGGCAAAAGCGGCGCCATGACCAGTGCGGTGAGAAAGCTAAGGGCCATGAGGCAGCGGCACTCGGCCGAAGCCACCCTGACGAGCCTCATCGAGTCTAAAAACGATTAAAGAATAAAAGCATATATATTTTTACAGATGATGAAAGAGATGATTAAGGCCGCAAAAGCCCCGGCCGAAATAGGGGCCTACAGCAATGCGATACGCACAGGCAACATGGTGTTTGTGTCGGGACAGCTGCCAGTCGACCCCGTCACAGGCAAGATTCCCGACACCATTCAGGCGCAAACGGTGCAAGTGATTGAAAATGTGAAAAACATCCTTGCCGACGCAGGCGCCACGCTCGACAATGTGGTGAAAACCACCGTCTACCTGTCGGAGATGTATCTGTTCAGCGAAATGAACGCGGTGTATGCCCGCGAGTTCAGCGAGCCCTACCCCGCCCGCTCGTCGATGTCGGTGAAGGAACTGCCGCAAAACGCGCTGGTATCGCTCGACGTGGTGGCGGTGCTATAAGAATTCGGGCAAGGCAAGCAATTCGGCCACCACATAGGTGCTGCCTCCCACAAACACAAGGTCGGTGCCGGCGGCATCGGCCTTGGCTTGGTTATAGGCCTGCTCCACCGTGTCGAAGCAGCGGCCTTTAAGTCCTGCCTCCTGCCCCATGAGCATTAGCGACCGAGCATCGAGGGCGCGCTGAATGGAGGCTTGCGTAAAGTAGTAGCAGGCGTCTTTGGGCATCAGCGCCAGAATGTGGCGAATGTCCTTATCTTTAACAAAGCCTATAACCATGCGGCGGCAAGTGGCTGGCACCGAAGCTATTTGCCGGCTAAGATATTGCCAACCGCCTATGTTGTGGCCAGTGTCGCACACCGTGAGCGGACTGCTGTGCAGCGTGGTCCAGCGTCCACGCAGGCCGGTGAGCTGCGACACATGGGCAAAGGCGCGGCGCACCGACTCATCGGAGATTACAGCCACCCCGCGGCGGTTGATTTCGGCCACGGCGGCAAGCACCGTGGCCGCGTTGCGCACCTGATACTCGCCACCCAATTGAGAATCGACAGTGCCAAGGCTGGTGGCCGTGGACAGTTGCAGCATGCCGCCACGGTGGGTGTAGCCAGTGATTAGGTGGAGGTCTTGTGCAAACGTTATGGGCGCGCCCACGGCCTCGGCCTTCTGCTCAAACACGCGGCGCACGTCGCCCTCGGCTTCGCCCACCACCACTGGCACGCCTGCCTTGATGATGCCGGCCTTCTCCGACGCAATCTTAGGCAGCGTGTCGCCAAGAAACTGGGTGTGGTCGAGCGATATGTTGGTGATGACGCACAGCTGCGGACTGATGATGTTGGTGCTGTCGAGCCGACCGCCAAGGCCCACCTCTATCACGGCATAGTCGACACCGGCGGCGCGGAAGTAGTCGAACGCCATGGTCGATGTGAGTTCGAAAAACGACGGGTGCCCCTCATAGCCCATCTGCTGATAGCGCTTCACAAAGTCGACCACATATTGCTGCGGAATCTTCTCGCCGTTGACCACGATGCGCTCCCTGAAGTCGACCAGATGCGGCGAAGTGTAGAGTCCCACCTTGTAGCCCTCGCTTTGCAGGGCAGCGGCCAGCAGGCTCGACACCGAGCCCTTGCCGTTGGTGCCGGCTATGTGGATGGTCTTGTAGGCACGGTGTGGGTTGCCAAACATGTTGTCGAGGTCGCGGCTGGTTTGCAGTCCGGGCTTGTAGGCGTTGGCCCCGCTGCGCTCAAACATGGGCAGCTGGGAATACAGGAAGTTGATGGTTTCGCTATAGTTCATAATTAAATACCGTTACGATTAAAACACAATGAGGCCGACCACGCCGGCCGCCACTATCACCCAAATGGGGTGAATCTTGGTGAAGTAGACCGCACAAAACGCAGCCAGGCATATCAACACCGAAATCACGCGCTCGCTAAGCTCGAAGCCAAAGTTCTCGCTGTTCATGAGCAGCAGCGCAGCCGATGCAATGAGGCCCACCACCACGGGGCGGAGTCCCATGAACGCGCCCTTGATGACGCTGCTGTCGGAGTGACGGCTGATGAAGTGGCTTGCAAGCAGCACCAACACAAAGGGCGGCAGCACCACGGTGAAGGTGGCCACCAGCGAGCCGAGCACGCTGCCCGTGACCACATAGCCAATGTAGGTGGCGCTGTTGATGCCAATGGGGCCGGGCGTCATCTGCGATATGGCCACGATGTCGGTGAACACCTGATTGGAAATCCAGCCGGTGTCAACCACCTCGTTGTGAATGAGCGACAGCATGGCATAGCCGCCTCCAAAGCCGAAAAGACCGATTTTAAGATAGGCCCAAATGAGCCTCAAGTAAGTTTCTATCATAGCTTTAACGCTTGCTTATCTTCTTTGACAATGAGTGCTGGTGATACACATAGCCGCCCACGGCGCCAAGCACAATGTAGAGTATGGGGTTGGAAATCACCGGCAGCCCCGAATACACGCCCAGGGCCACCGCCACTGGGATAATCACCGTCTTCCAGCCAATGCCGGCCGACTTGGCCGTGGTGAGCACGGGAGCGATGATGAGGGCCACCACCGCCGGGCGTATGCCCTTGAATATGCGGCTGATAACCTCATTATTTTTAATGGTGTCGGGCGTGAGAAACACCGCTATGGCCAGAATTATGGCAAACGACGGCAGGATGGTGCCCAATGCGGCAGTGACGCTGCCCTTCACCCCCTTCAGGCGGTCGCCCATCACCACCGATATGTTCACGGCCAGGATGCCGGGCATCGACTGCGCTATGGCCAGCAGGTCGAGAAATTCCTCCTGCTCTATCCAGTGGTGCTTGTCCACAATTTCGCGCTGAATGATTGATATCATCGCCCATCCGCCGCCAAAGGTGAACGCTCCGATTTTGAAAAACGTGAAAAACAGCTGAAAATAAATGTTTCCCGTCATTGTTGTTGCTTTTACAATTAAATTCGACTGCAAAATTAGTCAAAAATATCCATTCGGCGCATACGCGGCACTGCTTTGCCGATAATGCTCTTTTGCTGTTCCAAATGTCGGAATGGTGGCCGCACATTGCTGTTGTGTAAACTATAATGAGTATCTTTGCAGCCCTAAATGAGAAAGTTGATGTACATTTTTAGAGTAATAGCCAGCCTGCTTATTTTCGCCGCTCCGCTTGCCTTGCACGCAAGCGAGGCCAGTGCCGCCGCGGCCGACTCAGCAGCCACCGACTCCACGGCAAGCCGCAAGACTGGCTTCATTCATAAAGTGGTCAACTATTTCACAAAAGACGACGACAACCTGACGCAAAAGGGATTTCATGTGAGCTTCATCGGCGGGCCGCACTACAACTCCGACACCAAGCTGGGCATAGGCCTTGTGGGCTCGGGATTCTACCGCGCGAGCGAAAGCGACACGCTGTCGCAGCCGTCGAATGTGACCATCTACACCGATGTGGCCACATCAAAGTTTGCGCTGATAGGCATCAGGGGCAACACGCTGATGGCCAACGACGCCCACCGCCTGAACTACAATCTGTCGTTCTACTACCTGCCCACCTACATTTGGGGCATAGGCTACCACGACTGCGACAACGACGACAACGAGGAGAAAATGACCTACCGCCACATGGGGTTCAAGCTCGACTACCTGTGGCGTCTGGCCAAGGGACTGTATGCCGGCCCGTCGGCCAGCTGGCAGTGGGCCAAGGCCGACTCGATAGAGCGCATGGAGCTGATGGGCAACCAGAGGCTCACGGTGCGCAACTACGGCATAGGACTGACGCTGGACTACGACACCCGCGACCTGATAACCAACGCCTACCGCGGCACATACGTGCATCTGGGCGTAATGTTCCAGCCGAAATTCATGGGCAACCACTACGCATTCACCACGGCCGAACTGCGCGCGTGCCACTACAGGCAGGTGTGGAAAGGCGGCGTACTGGCCGGCGAGCTCTACACCAAGTTTAACTTCGGCAACCCGTCGTGGGCCACCATGTCGGAACTGGGCGGGTCGAACTCGATGCGCGGCTACTACGGCGGACGCTATCGCGACAATCACATCATCACCATGCAGGTGGAGCTGCGCCAGCACGTGTGGCGGCGCAACGGCATAGCCCTGTGGGTGGGCGGCGGCAACGTGTTTCACGACAGCCACTCGTTTAAGCACCTGCTGCCCAACTACGGCATTGGCTACCGCTGGGAATTCCGCAAGAGGGTGAATGTGCGCCTCGACTACGGATTTGGCAAATCGGGCCAGCACGAATTTATATTTAACATCAATGAAGCTTTTTAAACCACTCGGCAAATTAATATTCAAGAGTCAAGTAACCGCATTCTGGGCATTCCTCATTATGCTGGCGCTGCCCAACGCGGTGATGTTTTTCACCGAGCCGCTGCCGCTGCTCACGCGCATTTGCAGCATCGCGCTGCCGGCGTCGCTCTACTGGTGGGCGCTGACGCTGCCGTCGAAGCCCGGCAAGGCGTTCTGGTGGCTGTTTCTGTTCATATTCTTCGACGCGTTCGAAATAGTGCTGCTCTACCTGTTTGGGCAGTCGCCGATTGCCGTCGACATGTTCCTAAACGTGGTCACCACCAACATGACCGAAATCGACGAGCTGCTGGGCAACCTGCTCACGGCCATAGGCATCGTGGTGGTGGTGTATGTGCTGGGCATGGTCATGGCAGTGGCGTCGGTGTGCAACAAGGAGAAGCTGAGCGCGCTGTTCCGCGCCAACCAGCGCAAATATGCCACCGGCGCAATAGCGGTGTCGGCGGTGATGACGGCGGCCTGCTTCTTTGTGAACCCCGGATTCAAGATTCAAGACGACATATTCCCAGTGAACGTGTGCTACAACCTGGGGCTGGCCGTTGACCGCAGCGTGCGCACGGCCCACTATGCCAACACATCGGCCCACTTCTCATTTCACGCCAAGGCCACACGCCCCGACAGCGTGCCCGAGATATATGTGGTGGTGGTGGGCGAAACGGCCCGCGCCGACAACTTCGGCCTCTACGGCCACAGCCGCAACACCACTCCGCTGCTGGCCAAGACGCCGCGCCTGGTGGTGTATCGCGACGCCATTACGATGTCTAACACCACCCACAAGAGCGTGCCCATGCTGCTGTCGTCGATAGGCTCGGAGCCCTTCGACAGCATCTATTACCGCAAGGGCATAATCACAGCATTCAACGAGGCCGGCTACAAGACGGCGTTCTACTCCAACCAGCGCCGCAACGGCTCGTTTATCGACTTCTTCGGCTGCGAGGCCAGCGAGGTGAAATTCATCAAAGACCCGCTGCCCATGTCGGCCAACGTCTACGACGAACAGCTGCTGAAGCTGGTGAAGACGCGGCTCGACAGCTACCACGGTGGCAAGCTGATGATGGTGGTGCACTGCTACGGGTCGCACTTCAACTACAACGACCGCTACCCCGCCGGCTGCGCCCGCTTCACTCCCGACCACATACCGGCGGCCAAGGCCAAATATCGCGCCGAACTCATCAACGCCTACGACAACACCATCAGCTACACCGACCGTGTGGTGTCGCAAATAATATCGATGGTGGCAGCCAAGGGCGTGGCAGCCGCCGTGGCCTACACCAGCGACCATGGCGAGGACATATTCGACGACAGTCGCGAGAAGTTTTTGCACGCCTCGCCCGACCCCACCTACCACCAGCTGCGCGTGCCGCTGCTGTTCTGGACTTCGGCCCAATATGCCGCACAGCACCCCGACAAGTGCCGCGCTCTGGCCAGCCACCGCCTGACCCCCGTGTCGACCAACATGATACTGTTTCACACCATGCTCGACCTGGCAGGCATCAGCACCCCCTACGCCCAAGCGCAATATGCGGCCGGCAACGGGCAGTTTAAGTGGCACAAGCGGCTGTATGTGAACGACCACAACGAGATGCACGAGCTCAACGACGTGGGCCTGCGCGAAATCGACGTGGAGCAGTTTAAGGCCCACGGCGTGCAGTTTCCGTAACTCCGGGGCGCGTGTTCTCGGTTAATTAAAGTTAATTGTTGCGCCAACGCTTTTAATATAACACGAAAATAAACTACTTTTGCAAGTTTTTTCACCCAAAATATTATAATGAGACAGCTAAAAATTTCACAATCAATCACCAAACGCGATGAGAGTAAGTCACTTGACAAATATCTGCAGGAGATAAGCCGCAGAGATCTTATAACGGTTGATGAGGAAGTGGAACTTGCCCAGAGAATACGCCAGGGCGACCAAGCCGCACTCAACAAGCTTATAGAGGCCAACCTGCGCTTTGTGGTGTCGGTGGCCAAGCAATATCAGAATCAGGGACTCAGCCTCCCCGACCTTATTGACGAAGGAAATTTAGGCCTTATTAAGGCTGCGCAGAAGTTCGATGAAACCCGCGGCTTCAAATTCATCTCATATGCCGTGTGGTGGATTCGCCAGTCGATTCTGCAAGCGCTGGCCGAGCAGTCGCGCATAGTGAAGCTCCCCCTCAACCAGGTGGGCGCGCAAAACAAGATTGGCAAAGAGATTTCACGCTTCGAGCAAAAATACCAGCGCAAGCCGTCGGACGAAGAGCTTGCCGGCAACCTCAACATCCCCGTTGAGAAAATCACCGACTCGATGAGGGTGACCGGCCGCCACGTGTCGGTCGATGCCCCATTCCAGGAGGGCGAGGACAACAGCCTGCTCGACGTGATGACCAACGACGACGCCCCAATGGCCGACGAGGGACTCAACCACGAGTCGCTGTCGAAGGAGGTGGACCGCGCCCTTAGCCAGCTCAACCCCAAGGAGCGCGACATTCTGAAGATGTTCTTCGGCATCGGCTGCCAGGAGATGACACTCGAGGAAATAGGCGCAAAGTTTGACCTCACCCGCGAGCGCGTACGCCAAATCAAGGAGAAGGCCATTCGCCAGCTAAAGGGCCAAAAGAGCAGCCTGCTCAAGGCATATCTGGGCTAAGCCCGCACCCTCACGCACAGAGGGGGAAACCGCAGAATCACCCCGCAAGACGCTGCCAAAATGTGGCAAAAGTGTCATGCGTGGCGATTATTTTTATGCCTTGGCACAATATTTGCATCACTTAAGTCGTTACATATTAAAACCATACAGAAAGACATGAGACAACTGAAGATTACATCAGGCATTACGCTGAGAACCGAATCGCTGCAGAAATACCTGCAAGAAATCAGCCGCATACCGCTGCTCACCCCCGACGAGGAGGTGGCGCTCGCCGAGCGCATAAGAGAGGGCGACATGGAGGCGCGCGACCGTCTGGTGTGCGCCAACCTGCGCTTTGTGGTGTCGGTGGCCAAGCAATATCAAAATCAGGGACTGAGTCTGGCCGACCTCATCGACGAGGGCAACATAGGCCTGATTAAGGCCGCCACCAAGTTTAACGAGACGCTTGGCTTCAAGTTCATCTCCTACGCCGTGTGGTGGATTCGCCAGACTATTCTGCAAGCCATAGGCGAGAAAGCCCGTGTGGTGCAGCTGCCGCTCAACCAGGTGGGGCTGCAAAACAAAATAGCAAAGACCGTGGCCGCCTTCGAGCAAAAGCACGAGCGCAAGCCCTCCAACGAGGAGATTGCCGCGCTGCTGGGCATGCCGGTGGAGAAGATTGAGACCGCACTTAAGGCCAGCAGCAAGCAGGTGTCGGTGGACGCGCCATTTTCCGACGACGACACCAACAGCCTCATCGACGTGATGCCCAACGACGGCACACCGACGACCGACAGTGCCCTCAATCAGGAGTCGCTGTCGGAGGAGCTCAACCAGCTTATGCTGACCCAGCTCACGCCGCGCGAGCGCAACATTGTGAAGATGTTTTTCGGCATCGGCTGCCAGGAGCAGACGCTTGAGGAAATCGGCGCCAAGTTCAACCTCACCCGCGAGCGCGTGCGCCAAATCAAGGAGAAGGCAATTCGCCGCCTGAAGTGCCACAACGACTACCGCCTGAAGGCCTATCTGGCCTGATGTCCACAGCCAGCCGTGGCAAAAAAGCGGCAGAAAACTGACATATTGACCACAATTCAAAAAAATGACGCGAAAATTATTGCGTTATTGCTTTGAATTGTGGTTTCTGTTTATTATATTTGCCAATTGAAACTCTACACTCAAATAAATGAGACAACTTAAGATTACAAAATCTATCACCAACCGCGAAAGTGCATCGCTCGACAAGTATCTGCAGGAAATAGGCCGCAAAGAGCTGATTTCGGTAGACGAAGAGGTTGAACTTGCACAACGCATCAGGCAAGGTGACCAAGCTGCTCTCGACAAACTTGTGAGCGCGAATCTTCGATTTGTTGTTTCTGTAGCAAAGCAGTACCAGAATCAGGGATTGAGTCTGCCCGACTTAATCGACGAGGGTAATTTAGGTCTTATAAAGGCTGCACAGAAGTTCGACGAGACGCGCGGTTTCAAGTTCATATCCTATGCAGTGTGGTGGATTCGCCAGTCGATTCTTCAGGCACTGGCCGAACAGTCGCGCATTGTGCGTTTGCCGCTGAACCAAGTGGGCTCGCTGAACAAAATCAGCAAAGAGCTGTCGAAGTTTGAGCAGGAACACGAGCGCAGGCCGTCGACCAGCGAGCTTGCCGAGCGGCTGCACGTGCCAGTTGACAAAATCACCGACTCGATGAAGGTGTCGGGAAGGCACGTGTCGGTCGACGCCCCATTCCAGGAGGGCGAGGACAACAGTCTGCTCGACGTGCTGCCCAACGACGACTCACCCATGGCCGACCAGGCACTCAACCAAGAGTCGCTGTCGAAAGAGGTGGAGCGCGCCCTGGACCAGCTCACGCCGCGCGAGCGCGACATTTTGAAGATGTTCTTCGGCATAGGCTGCCAGGAGATGACGCTTGAAGAGATTGGCGCGAAATTCGACTTGACGCGCGAACGAGTGCGCCAAATCAAGGAGAAGGCCATCCGCCGCCTGAAAGGGCAAAAGAGCAAGTTGCTTAAAGCCTACTTGGGCTAAGGGCAACACTAACTATCACAGAGAATTAGATTGCTAAGACACATGCATCGGTCTGCCGCCTTACGAGTGAAGGCGTCGGGCCGATTTTTTTTGCGCGCTTTTTTGTAACAGCAATCCCGAAAAAATAGCGTGCTTCGGCCGTCAAATGACACGGCCCAGTGTTGGCTCAACTCAAATAAAAGCCGTAACTTTGTAGGCAAGAAATAACGCAAACGCAAAGACTAAAGTGAAGAAATTGATTATACGCCTACTGTCGGGCAGCGTGTATGTGGCGCTGATAGTGATTTCGGTGCTGTTGCTGCCTACCATTCCCAGCATATTCGCATATGTGTTTGGAGTGTTTCTGATCATAGGCTTCTATGAACTATATCACATGCGCGCACAGCAGGCGGGCGACAAGCCCGGCAAGCTGCTGTGGCTGCTCGACTCGGCCGGCGGTGTGGCGCTGATGAGCGCCGTCTACTCAATGACGCCGTCGATGCGGCTCGAGGCCGCGGCATTCCTGCCCTTTTTGGGCTATGTGATGGTGCGCGGGGTGGCCTTGCTGTATATGCCCGGACGCAACGCGCTGCGCGACGCCGCCACCTCGGGCCTGGCCATGCTCTATGTGGCTCTGCCGCTGTCGCTGCTCAGCCTGGTGGCAGCCGTCAGCAGTCCCCGCATGATTCTGGCCGTGTTTGTGTTCATCTGGGTCAACGACTCGGGAGCCTACCTGGTGGGCAGCATGCTGGGCCGGCACAAGCTGTTTGAGCGCATATCGCCCAACAAGTCGTGGGAAGGATTTTGGGGCGGATTTGCCGCCTGCGTGGTGGCCGCCTACGTGATGTTCAGCTACCTCAACGACTTCTTCTCGGGCCCGTCGGCCGCTGCCTGGATCGGTCTGGGCGTGGTGGTGTCGGTGTCGGCCACGTTTGGCGACCTCATGGAGTCGCTGTTTAAGCGCACGGCGGGCGTCAAAGACTCGGGCAAGCTGATTCCCGGCCACGGCGGCATACTCGACCGCATCGACAGCCTGCTGCTGGTGACGCCCACGGTGCTGGCCTACTTCATTGTTCTGACTAACTACTTTAACGAAATATAAAAAAGACGAATGACTAACCAACGTTATGACCTGCGCGGCGTGTCGGCATCGAAAGAAGATGTGCACAACGCCATCAAGAACATCGACAAGGGCATCTATCCCCTTGCCTTCTGCAAGATTATTCCCGATGTGCTCGGAGGCGACCCCGAATACTGCAACATAATGCACGCCGACGGCGCCGGCACCAAGTCGTCGCTCGCCTACGTCTATTGGCGCGAAACGGGCGACATGAGCGTGTGGAAAGGCGTGGCTCAGGACTCGGTGGTGATGAACATCGACGACCTGCTGTGTGTGGGCGCAACCGACAACATTCTGCTGTCGTCCACCATAGGGCGCAACAAAAACCTGATTCCGGGCGAGGTGATTGCCGCCATCATCAACGGCACGCAGGAGTTCATCGACGAGATGAAGGCCCTTGGAGTCAACATCATATCCACCGGCGGCGAGACGGCCGACGTGGGCGACTTGGTGCGCACCGTGATTGTGGACAGCACCGTCACCTGCCGCATGCGCCGCGACCAGGTGATTAACAACGCCAACATCAAGGGCGGCGATGTGATTGTGGGTCTGGCTTCGTATGGCCAAGCCACCTACGAGAAGCGCTACAACGGCGGCATGGGCAGCAACGGCCTGACTTCGGCCCGCCACGACGTGTTTGCCAAATATCTGGCCGAGAAATACCCCGAGAGCTACGACAAAGCCGTGCCCGACGTGCTCGTGTATTCGGGCGGCATGCATCTGGAAGACGCGGTCGACGGCGTGGACGTGAACGCAGGCCAGCTGGTGCTGTCGCCCACGCGCACCTATGCGCCCGTGATCAAGCGCCTGCTCGACACCATGCGCCCCAGCATCCACGGCATGGTGCACTGCACCGGCGGCGCGCAGACCAAGGTGATGCACTTTGTGAAAAACAAGCATGTGATTAAGGACAACTTGTTCCCCATTCCGCCGCTGTTCAAGCTCATAAAGGAGCAGTCGGGCACCGACTGGAAAGAGATGTACAAGGTGTTCAACATGGGCCACCGCATGGAAATATACGTGAGCCCCGCCAATGCCGACAAGGTGATTGAGACATCGAAGAGCTTTGGCATCGACGCCCAGATAGTGGGCCGCGTGGAAGACGCCGATAGCAACCTGCTGACCATAGTGTCGGAAGCGGGCGCGTTTGAATACTAACCGCAGGCTCACGCCCACCCCACCTCCCAACACCGACATGCGCAAAGGAATCATAAACATAACACTCGCCGCTGCGGCAGCCGTGACTATGATGGCAGCCGTGGCGGCGTGTGGTCATGGGGGCGGCCAGGCCAAGCCCGCAGACGCCCACCGGCTGCCCGACACGCTGGTGGTGGGCACGCTCTACAGTCCCACTGGATTCTTCATTCTGCGGGGCGACACGCTGGGCTATGACTTCGACCGCGCCAAAGACTTTGCCGCGGCCAAGGGAGTGGGCATTAAGTTTAAGGTGGCGAAAAACCTGCAGAGCCTCGTGGAGATGCTGCACGGCAGGCAAATCGACATGATTGCATGCGAGGTGCCCGAAACGGCCGAGTTCAAGAGCCAAGTGCTGAACTGCGGCGCCGCCGACACCACCTATCAGGTGCTGGTGCAGCCCAAGTCGCAGCACCCCATAGCCAATGTGACGCAGCTGGTGGGCCACGACGTGTATGTGATTGCCAAATCTCGCTATGAGGCGCGGCTCAAGAATCTCGACAACGAACTGGGCGGCGGCATAAGGATTCGCACCGTGGACAACGACACCCTGATTGCCGAAGACCTGATTGCCATGGTGGCGGCAGGCAAGCTGCCGCTGACCATAGTCGACAGCGACATTGCCCGGTTTGACAAGACGTATTACGACAACATTGACGTGAGCCTCAACGTGAGTTTCCCGCAGCGTTCATCGTGGGCCGTCAACAAGGCCGACAAGTGGCTGGCCGACAGCATCGACAACTGGAGCAACTCGGTGAAGGGCAAGGCGGTGTCGAAGGAACTGAAGCGGCGCTACTTTGAGCTGTCGAAGAGCAAGCCCGCGGCCACTGCCGACAGCAGCGCCGAGCAGGGCCACGCCCCCGCCACCAGCCGCGGCGGCATTTCGCCCTACGACCACCTGTTTAAGGCGCACGCGCGCCACACCGCATGGGACTGGCAGCTGCTGGCCGCCATAGGCAAGACCGAGTCGGGATTCAACCCCAAGGCATCGTCGTGGGCCGGAGCGGTGGGCCTGATGCAGGTGATGCCCGGCGTGGGCCGCAGCTACGGGGCAAGCCGCAGCCAGCTGGCCGACCCCAACAAGAGTGTGGAGGTGGCCGTGAAAATCCTGAACGGCATCGACGCCTACCTCAAGCCACGGGTGCGCAACCGCGAAGAGAGGCTGAAGTTTGTGCTTGCGGCCTACAATGCCGGCATTGGCCATGTGGCCGACGCCATAGCCCTGGCCAAGAAATATGGCAAAGACCCGCAAGTGTGGTATGGCAACGTGGAGGAGGCCATATCGTGGAAGTCAAACCCCGACTTCTACAACGACCCCGTGTGCCGCTACGGATACTTCCGCGGACGCCAGACCATAGCCTACGTGAAAGAGGTGGAGCGGCACTACCACCACTACAAGAGCAGACACAAGTGAACTACAACATAAAATAGAAACATCAAAAAAACATAGAATTATGAAAAAGACTTATTTAACTACGGCGGTGGTGCTCGCACTGGCCTCATCGATTACGATGAACTCATGCATTGGCAGCTTTTCACTCACCAACAAGGTGCTGGCCTGGAACAAGCAGATAGGCAGCAAGTTTGTCAACGCGCTCGTGTTTGTGGGCCTGCACATTCTGCCCGTGTACGAGCTGTCGGTGATAGCCGACATCCTTGTCATCAACTCGATTGAGTTCTGGTCGGGCGACAACCCTGTGACGGCAAGCACCCGCGTGATCGACGGCAAAGACGCCAAATATCTAGTGAAGTGCGACAAGTCGGGCTACACCATCACCAACCTCAGCGACAAGAGCGTGGTGAAGTTTGACTACAATAGCGCCGACAACTCATGGTCGCTCAACGCCAACGGCAAGAGCACCAAATTCATGCAGTTTGTCGACGACTCGCACGTGAAGATGATTACGCCCAACGGCGACTTCAAGACCGTGGAGCTGAGCCAAGAGGGTCTGATGGCCTACGAGCAGATAGCCAACGGCAACCTCTACGCAATGAAATAAGCAAGAACTGCAGCAACAAAACATAAGGGCGGGGCGACACTGGAATCACGGTGTCGCCCCGCCCCTTTTGCGCAATTGCCAGAATTAGAGGAGTTGGAGGGCTATGATGGCGCAGGCTTCGGCATCGGCCAAGGCATGGTGGTGCTGGGTGAGGTCGTAGCCGCAATAGGCGGCCACCGTCTGCAACTGGTGGTTGGGCAGCAGCTTGCCGAGTTTGGCTCTTGAGGCGCGGCAGGTGCAATAGAAGCGGTAGTCGGGATAGTCCATGCCATAGGTGCGGAACACGGCTTTCAGGCAGCCTTCATCAAACGGGCTGTTGTGCGCCACCAGCGGCAGACCCTCGATTTTCGGCGCTATCTGCCGCCACACGTCGGGAAACGTCGGGGCTCCCTCCACATCGTCGATGGTGAGGCCGTGCACCTGCGTGGTCCAGTAGGTGAAGTAGTCGGGTTCGGGATAAATCAAGCTGTAGAAGCGGTCGACCACCTCGCGGTTTTTCACTATCACCACTCCCACGCTGCACACACTCGAGCGGCTTCCGTTGGCTGTTTCAAAATCGATGGCTGCAAAATTGTCCATATCTTTTAGTGTCTTGTGTTTTTTTAATCGTTTTCATACATTTTCCACATCTCGGCCACCCACTGGTGCATTTCGTGCCGCAGTGTGGCGGGACTGATGACCTCAATCATGCTGCCTGCGCGCAGCAGTTCCATCACAAAGTCGTAGGTGATGCGCAGATACAGTTCAAAGTCGGCATAGCCGATGCCTGAGCCGACCTCCTTTTGCGACGGGTGCAGCGGCAGCGAGCGCACGTAGTGCTTATGCTGGCCGTAGGCCCGCACCACCACGCGCTCGGACTTGACATCGCTGCCCACCACAATGCCGAAACAAGTCTGGAAATACGACTTGGCGTCGAAGTCGCCGGGCAGCCTGAAGGTGGCGCCGGTCTCGGCGACGGCCTCGATGCGGTCGAGCCCGTAGATGCGCATTTCGTCCTTGCCCACATTCCTGGCAAGCAAATACCAGCGGCGCTGAAACATCTTCAGGCAATATGGCTCTACGGCAAACGAGTAGGCATGGCGGAACTCAAAGCCACGGTAGGTGATCTCGACCACGCGGTTGGCCTTCATGGCCGCCATTATCTCGGGCAGAAAATTGCGGCTCGACGGGATGTCTTCGGCAACGATGCGGCCGCTGAGCGACAGGTTTTGCGACAAGGCTGTGGCCGTGGTGTAGGTGTCGAGCAGCCAGCGGTTGAGCCCGCCACTGCGCAAGGCCTCGGGGTTGGTGATGCGGTAGCGGTAGCCGCAGCGCCTGAGGCACTCAATGTCTACGCCGAATATCATAAGGATGTCGCGCTTCCAGCGGTCGAACGTCTGCCGCGGCAGCTGATGCCCGCCGCTCACGGTGTCGTCGGCCACCCACTTGTCGTTGATGTCCTTCAGCGATATTCCCTGATCGCCCGCACGAAACAATGTGTTGAGCACCCAAATGTATTTCTCGAAAACAGTCATTATTCCTTTTGGATTGTTGCCGCTGCAAATATACTAAATAACATGACTCATTTTGCGATGCAACAGCACAAAAAGCAATGCCCGCAAGGCTCTTTCCAGCCTTGCGGGCATTTGCATATCGTTAATTCCCAGTCGAGGGGTATCAATTCACATCTTTCAGCACCTCGAAGTTAGACTTCTCGAGCTGTTCGGCCGCATAAGCCTTGTCGAGCACAAACGTCTTCTTGCGCGACGACGGAATCTTATACATGGCCTCCATCATAATAGTCTCGAATATCGACCGTAGTCCGCGCGCGCCCAGCTTATACTCAATGGCCTTGTCGACGATGTAGTCGAGCGCATCGTCGGCCACCGAAAACTTCACGCCGTCCATGGCCATCAGTTTTTCGTATTGGCGCACTATGGCGTTTTTGGGCTCGGTGAGAATGCGGCGCAGATCGTCGCGCTTAAGCGGCTCAAGATTGGTGAGAATGGGCAGACGGCCAATGATTTCGGGAATCAGGCCGTAGGAGCGCAAGTCTTGCGGGGTGACGAAGTGAAGCAGTTTCGACGACTCGATGCGGCGCATCTTGCTTTCGGTGCCGTAGCCCACCACGTGGGTGTTGAGTCGCTGCGCGATTTTGCGCTCGATGCCCTCAAAGGCTCCGCCGCACACAAAAAGGATGTTTTTGGTGTCGACGGGAATCATCTTCTGCTCGGGGTGCTTGCGCCCGCCTTGCGGCGGCACATTGACAATTGAGCCCTCGAGCAGCTTGAGCAGGCCCTGCTGCACGCCCTCGCCGCTTACGTCGCGAGTGATCGAGGGGTTGTCGCCCTTGCGGCCTATCTTGTCGATTTCATCGATAAACACAATGCCGCGCTCGGCCTCATTCACATCGTAGTCGCAAGCCTGAAGCAGGCGCGTGAGCAGACTCTCGATGTCCTCGCCAACATAACCGGCCTGCGTGAGCACAGTGGCGTCGACAATGGCGAAAGGCACTTTAAGAAACTTGGCAATGGTCTTGGCCAGCAGCGTCTTGCCTGTGCCCGTGGGGCCCACAATGATGATGTTTGACTTCTCGATGTCCACATCATCGTCTTGCGGCTGAAGCAGGCGCTTGTAGTGGTTATACACAGCCACCGACAAATATTTTTTGGCGTCGTCCTGCCCTATGACATATTCATCGAGGTGAGCCTTGATTTCGGCGGGCTTGGGCAGCGACTTCATATCGAACTTGGGCTCGGAGCCGGCGCTTGAAGTCTGCCTCAAGTATTCGCGGGCAAGCTCATCGGCCCGCTCGGCGCACTCGTTGCAGATGCAAACGCCCTCAATGCCAGGCATCAGCAGTTCCACCTCGCTTTGGCCGCGACCGCAGAAGCTGCAGTGCATTTCATCTTTTTTCTTTGCCATCTAATATCTTTTCAGTTATTTGTGATTATTTGCTGCGCTCCAGAATTTTGTCAATCATGCCATAGTCGAGGGCCTCGGCCGAAGTCATCCAGTGGTCGCGGTCGCTGTCGGCATACACCTTGTCGTAGGGCTGGCCGGAGTGGTCGGAGATGATGGTGTAGAGCTCCTTTTTGAGCTTCTGGATTTCGCGCGCGGTGATTTCGATGTCGGAAGCCTGACCCTGCACGCCGCCCAGAGGCTGGTGAATCATTACGCGCGAGTGCTTAAGGGCAAAGCGCTTGCCCTTTTCGCCAGCCACCAGCAGTACGGCTGCCATCGAGGCTGCCATGCCGGTGCAGATGGTGGACACGTTGCTCTGCACATACTGCATGGTGTCGTAGATGCCGAGGCCGGCATACACCGAGCCGCCGGGAGAGTTGATGTAGATCGACACATCCTTGCCGGGATCAGTGGAGTCAAGAAACAGCAGCTGCGCCTGAATCACGTTGGCAGTGTAGTCGTCGATTTGCGTGCCGAGGAATATGATGCGATCCATCATCAGGCGTGAGAACACGTCCATCTGAGCCACATTGAGCTTGCGCTCCTCGATGATGGTGGGCGAAATGTAGCTGTCGCTGATAGCCTGTGAATACTGGTCGAGAGCGAGGCCGTTCATGCCCAGGTGCTTGACCGCATAGTTGCGGAATTCGCTTTTACTTTCCATTCTTTTCTAAATGTGTTTACGGTTATTTTTAATTAAAAGTCAACTGCAATTTTGCCGTTACCTTTTTGTAACAAATGGAGCGGCAAGAACTTTAACCCTTTGCCGCTCCATGAATATTGTGTGAGAGTCTGTGTGCGCGCCGCCCTATTGTGAAGCCTCACCGCCTAAGCGGCTGTGCGGCCTGCCGGCGCCCGTCACTCTCTCTCTCATATTGAGATTGCAATTTTTATTTTTTCTCAAACAGCTTGTTGAACTCCTCAACGGTCACATTCTTCTCGTTGAGCGACACAGCTTCTTTAACGGCTGCGAACACCTTGTCGTCGAATGCGCGGTTCTGGATTTCGGTGGCATACTCCGACTTCTCCAGAAGTTCGTTGGCGTAGCGGTCAATCACTTCGTCGGGGATGTTGGTCATGCCATACTGTGCAAACTGCTGAGCGGCATAGAAGCGGGCCAGACGCAGAACATCTTCCTTCTCAATCTTAACTTCGAGTGTCGAGGCCACCTTCTCCTTGATGAGCTGCCACACAATCTGCTCGCGGGTCTTGGGATAGTTCTCCTCCACGCTCTTCTCGTTGGCGTCCTTGCCAGCGCGGGCCAGCAGGAAGCGCTTCAGGAACTCGTCGGGCAGTTCAAGGTCGCCCACCTTCTTGCGCAGCACCTCTTCGGCGTCGATGGTGAAGCGGAAGTTGCTGTCGTTCTTCAGCTGGTTGGCAATCATCTCCTTCAGTTTCTCGAGATATGTGGCTTCGTCTTTAGCCTCGTCCTTGCCCAGCACGTTGTCGAAGAACTCCTGGTTCATCTCAGCCTCTTGGTTAACGAGAATCTCGTTGGGCACAAACTTGAAGTCCGACTTGATGTCGGCGTCCTTCTTGTCGACGTTGAGCATAGCGGCCAGCTCGGTAACGTTGCCGTCGGCAGCCTTGTAGGGGTTGAACACGATTTCATCGTTCACCTTGTGGCCCACAAACTTCTTTTTCTCGTCGCCGTTCTTCAGATACTGGGGCGAGATGATGGTCTTCTCCACCTTCACGCCGTCGGCCTTCTCGGTGCCGTCTTCGTTGAGCTCAACCATCGAGCCGCGCAGCAGCGAGTCTTCGGCGGCAGTTTCGCCAGGCACCTGCTTGCCGAAACGCTTCTTGAAGTTTTCGTTCTGCTTGTCGACCATATCCTGGCTCACCTCGATGTTGTAGTAAGGCACCTTCGTGCGCTTGTCGAGCTTCAGTTCGAACTCGGGAGCCAAGCCCAAGTCGAACTTGAATGCGAAGTCCTTGTCGGTGTTGAAGTTCACCTTAGTGTCCTTCG
Organism: Wujia chipingensis; assembly: GCA_963655175.1. Taxonomy (GTDB): domain Bacteria; phylum Bacteroidota; class Bacteroidia; order Bacteroidales; family Muribaculaceae; genus Sodaliphilus. The sequence continues at coordinate 58,343 of CAVKDU010000008.1, forward strand.
ACAGCATGGGCTCGCCCAGAACGTTGAGCTTGTTTTCGTGTATATAGTCGTTGAGCGCCTTGCTCACCTTGTGGTCGATGACGTTGGCGAGCACTTCGTTGCCATAATATTTCTTGAGCAGAGCTGCGGGGACGTGTCCCGGACGGAAGCCCTTCAGTGGGCGCTTGCGGCCAATCTCGGCCAGGTCTTTCTTCACGTCGTTCTGATAGTCTTCTTCTTTAAATGATATTGTGAGCACAGCGTTCACGTTACCATTTTTGTCTAATGTTACATTCATTTTTTTGAAGTATAATATGTTTTGATTTATTACAAGAATATGCACGTCTGGGCGCACGCGACCAAACGTAAGTGCAAAATTACATCATATCGGCTCTTTTAACAAATTATACATCACAAAATTTGCTAAAAGCCGGACACATAATTCAAGCCGTGGAGGCAGGCAGCGGCTGCCATCCCCCTATTGCAGCGAGAGGGCAATGTGATTGTCCTCGGCCATGCGGCGCATGTTGATGATGGCGTAGCGCATGCGGCCCAGAGCGGTGTTGATGCTCACCTTGGTGGCGTCGGCAATTTCCTTGAAACTCATGTTCTTGTAGTAGCGCATCACCAGCACTTGGCGCTGATTGTCGGGCAGTTGCATCACCATGCGCCGCACATCGGCATGAATCTGGCTAAGCACGAGGTCGTCTTCGATAGTAGCCTCGCTCAGCTCCTTGCGGTTGAGAATGTTGACGCCAGTGCCGTCGGCCGACTGCACGTTTTCCGACTTCTCCTGACGGAAGAAGTCGATTATGAGGTTGTGAGCAATGCGGGTGATCCACGCGGCAAAGCGGCCGTTTTCCACATAGCGGCCTTGCTTGATGGTGCTGATCACCTTCACAAAGGTTTCCTGGAATATGTCGTCGGCGAGTTCCTCGTCTTTCACATATCCGCAAATGTAAGTGTATACCCGAACCTTATGGCGCTCAACCAATGCGTCGAAGGCATTGTTGTCACCCTCAACGTATAATGCGATTAAGCGTTCATCGCTCTCGTCATTAAAACCTCTCATTATCAATTACTTTTAGTTCTACGAGTAGAGTTCGAGTCAATAGGCGGTTTGTTTTTTGATGTTTTGGTTTAGCCCGCCATAGCGGGCGTTTAATATGTTTTATGATGCAAATATAGCTTTTTAGATTCTTTTGGGCAAGCAATGCCGAAAAAACTTACTGAAAAAAATCAGCGCACCAGCACCTTTTGCGCCGTTGAGGCCACCCGCAGCACATACGCTCCCGCTGGCAGGACCAGCTGACGGGCCTCACTGGTGGCGGTGAACCGGGCCACAAGGCGGCCCTCAGGCGAATACACGGCACACTGCGTGCCGGCTGCGGCGCTCACGGTGAGCTGTCCGCGACCGCTCTGCACCACACACGGCCGGTCGGCAGCCACGGCATCAACGCCGCTTGCGTTGGCCGTCACCGCCACCTCGCGCACCGAAATGGTGCTGTTGAGGTCGGCATTCCACGCAGCCACACGCAGTCGGGCCTGACCCGCACCCTGCGGGACGCCTATCTTCACCGGCAAGTGCTCGTGAAACTGCTGCGCCTCGGTAAAGACCACGTCGACGCTGGCCAGCACGCCGCCATTGAGGTCGAGCAGCTGAAACGTGGGGTAGCCACGGTTGAGGTCGTAGGTGCCCGAAGGCACTGTGGTGCAGTAGAGAGTGGCGTCGACATCGACGGCCTTGAGTCCGGCGCAAGTGAATGCGGGCGACACCAGAGTGTAGTCCACATTGCCGCTTGAGTGGTAAAGCTTCACATTGTTCATGCTTATGCTGTAGGTGTCGAGTTTGAAGCCCGGACGGGTGTAGCTCCAGCCTGCGTACGAGTTTTGGTTGAACAGCGCCAAGGCGTCCTGAGCAGAGGCGGCAGTGCCGGCAAGCGCCACCGTCGCAAGAGCAATCATGTTTTTAGCCAGTGAGTTCATTTCTTTATGTTTTGGGTGTTTGAGGGTTTGCTATATATAATTAATGTACAGAGGTCTTTGCTGCCGCCACGCGCTTCAGGTTGTCGGGCGTGAGCAGGCGCATGCACCGCTCGCCTATGAGCTTGGCAGCCGGAGTGCCGGCGTTGATGCCCGCGAGGCACACCGACTGAATGGAGTCGGCAAGGCGGTGGTCGGTGAGCTGGTAGCGGTTTTCCTTTGCCGCATTGAGCGTGGAGTCGGCCGCCTCCTTGCAGTAGGCGGCAAAATTGCTGCGGCGCTGGCGCTGCAGTTCCTTCACGGCCTTGAGGCACGAAATGTAGTCGTGGTTCTGACTCGAACCAGTTACCACCACCCTATCCTTTTCGATTACGATGCTGGTGGCACCGGGGCCAAGCACGAAGCAGAACGGGCGCTTCTCGCCGCTGAAGCGCAGCACGGCCACATGCTCGCCGCTGGTCTGGCCGCGGAAAGTGAATGTGCCGGTGCTGTCGATGTGCCGGCCGCCAAGCAGCCTCAGCCGGGCATAGTCGTCGTCGGCCAGCAGCAGCGTGGCCGAATCCTTGGCCACGACCTGGGCCATGTGGCACATCAACTCAAAGTCGCCCATGGGCTGCCATGCCGACGGTGTGTGGCCGCACGAGGCCAGAGCCAGAGCCGCAGCTGCGGTGGCAAGTATCCTATTAAAGACGGTTGCTAACATAGTTTTGCGAAATTACTGAATAAATGCCAATGCGGCAAGCGGCGGGCCGCATTTAACGCGCGCCCCGCTGCGCGCTGCTCAGTCGAGCGGCACGGGATTGACGTAGGTGTCGTCGGGCTGATGCTTGATGAAGCCCTCGTCGGTGAGGAACTCGAGCTCGGCATACACCTCGTCGGCCGGAAACGACAGCGTGTCGACAAACTCGCGCGCATGGCGCGGACGCACCTGGGCCATGTAGAGTATGCCCTGGCGCACGTCGTCGCGGGTGTGGCTGGCGCGGCGGCGCTGGTCGATGCACACGTCGCAGTGGCCGCACGGCTTTGCGGCCTCCTCGCCGAAATAGCTGAGCATAATGCCCTCGCGGCAGCGGTCGGAGCTGAACACATAGCCCTCCATGGCCGCTATGCGCTGGCGCATGCGGTCGCGCAAATCCTCGTAGACGCGTTTGGGAATCTGCACATAGCGCGGCTCCTCGCGCGAAGTGGTGTAGACCACATAGGGGGTGCGGCGGCGCGGCACGTAGTGCAAAATGTGCTTGCGCGTGAACTCGAGCAGCGCCTCATACACCGTGTCGCGCGACAGGCCAAAGCGGCGCGCAATCACGTCTTCGCTGATAAACACATAGTCGGAAAACAGGCCTGAGTAGGTGCGCAATATGGCCTGCAGCACGCGGTCGGCCTGCGGGGTGACGCAGTCGATGTTGTAAAGCTCGTCCTTACCCACCAGAATCATGACGCGCGACTGCGTATCGACCTCCTCCACAAACTCGATGTAGCCGGCCTGCGTGAGCAGGCGCAGGGCACTGTGGGTGGGCAGCACCGGCAGCTTAAACGTGCGGCAAAACAAGGTGAAGTTGAAGTCGTAGACGCGCTCATAGCCCTCACCCACGGCCACGTGCAGGAAGTTGCCCACGCGCTCATACACCTTTTTAATAAAGTCTTTTTCGGGAAACGCGTCGGTGATGTGGCGCTCAAGGGTGCGGCGGTCGGTGGGCTTGGCCAGCAGCACGGCATATGAGGTGTGGCCGTCGCGGCCCGCACGGCCGGCCTCCTGGTAGTATTCCTCGATGGAGTTGGGCACATCGACGTGCACCACCATTCTCACGTCGGGCTTGTCGATGCCCATGCCAAAGGCGTTGGTGGCCACCATCACCCTGATTTGGCCCTGACGCCACTTGTCCTGCTTGTCGGCCTTGTCCTCGATGGCGAGGCCGGCATGGTAGTGGCTGGCCGAGATGCCGCGGGCGTTGAGCACATCGGCAATCTCCTTGGTGCGCTTGCGGCTGCGCACATACACAATGGCCGACCCCGCCACCGCCGACAGCACGTGCACCAGCTCGGCCAGCTTCTCCTCGGTGTGCCGCACCACATACACCACATTGGGCCGGGCGAAGCTTTTGCGCAGCACGCGCCCGTTCCTGAAGTGCAGCGCGCGCATTATGTCGGTCACCACAGCCGGCGTGGCAGTGGCGGTGAGCGCAAGCACAGGCACCGAGGGAAACAGCGTGCGCACATCGGCTATCTTGAGAAACGACGGGCGGAAGTCGTAGCCCCACTGCGAAATGCAGTGGGCCTCGTCGACCACAATCATGTTGACGGGCATGCGCTTGAGGCGGTCGAGGAAAGTGTCGGAGCGCAGGCGCTCGGGCGACACATACAGGAATTTGCAGTTGCCGTTGATGCACTTCTCATAGGTGCGGCGCACCTCGGCCATGGTGAGGCCGGCGTGCATGTAGGTGGCCTTGATGCCGCGGGCCACCAGGCCGTCGACCTGGTCCTTCATGAGCGACACTATGGGCGTGACCACAAGGGCCATGCCCGGCATGGCCATGGCCGGCACCTGAAACGTGATCGACTTGCCGCCGCCCGTGGGCATGAGTCCAAGGGTGTCGCAGCCCCCCAAAACCGAAGATATGATGTCTTCCTGAAGTTCGCGGAAGCCATCATATCCCCAATATTTTTTGAGTATGGCGTGGATGTCAGTCATCGGCCGGAATCCTTATGCCCTTTATTTGCAGCTGCACCGAACTGCTGTTGCGGTGCTTGTTTTCCTCAATGGTGTAGCATATGTCGAACGGCTTGTGCTGCTTCACGTAGTCGAAATACTGGTGCATGTTGAAGGCGATGCCGTTCATTATGTTGTCCGACTTGCTGTCGACCAGCTCAAACTTTATATGTTCCTGGTTGCGGCCCACAAGTTTGCTTGTGCCGAAGTCATACACGCCGCGGGTGACAAACACGGGCTTCTGGTTGCCGGGGCCGAAGGGGTTGAACTGGCGCAGATATTTGAGGAAGTCGGAATTGATTTCGCCAAAGCCCAGCTCGCAGTCGACGTCGATTTGCGGTGTCACCTGGTCGAGCGTGATGTGCTGCTCCACATACTCCTCAAGCCTGCGGCGGAACTCGCCTATGTTCTCCTCCTTGAGCGAGAGGCCCACGGCATTGGTGTGGCCGCCGAACGTTTCGAGCAGGTCGCGGGTCGACTTGATGGCCGAATAGATGTCGAAGCCGCGCACCGAGCGCGACGACCCTATCACAATGCCGTCGTCGGCATAGGTGAGCACCACCGACGGGCGGAAGTAGAGCTCGGCTATGCGCGAAGCCACAATGCCGATTATACCCTTGTGCCACTGACGGTTGTAAATCACTATGGGACGCTTGTCCTTGATGTGCTGAATGTGATCCTCGATGATGGTGTTGGCCTCTTCGGTGATCTGGCGGTCGAGCTCTTTGCGGTCTTTGTTATACTGGTCGATGGTCTTGCTTATCTCGTAGGCCTCCGAGGGGTCTTTGGTCACGAGCAGCTCCACCGACTCCAGCCCCGACTGCATGCGGCCCGATGCATTGATGCGCGGACCTATTTTGAATATTATGTCGCTTATGGTTATTTCCCTGTTGCTGAGTCCGCACAGGCGAATTATGCTGCGCAGGCCCACGCTGGGGTTGGCATTGAGCCTTTTCAGGCCATAGTAGGCCAGCACGCGGTTTTCGCCGGTGATGGGCACAATGTCGGCAGCGATGCTCACCACCAGCAGGTCGAGCAGGCTGTCGAGGCCGTAAAGGTCGCCTATGCCGTTGCTCTTGGAGAATGCCTGCATAAACTTGAAGCCCACTCCGCAGCCCGACAAGTCTTTGTAGGGATACTTGTCGTCTTTGAGTTTGGGATTGAGGATGGCGGCGGCATCGGGCAGCACCTCGTCGGGCACGTGGTGGTCGCACACTATGAAATCGATGCCCTTGGTCTTGGCATAGGCGATTTCGTCAACGGCCTTTATGCCGCAGTCGAGCACTATTATCAGCTTCACCCCTATGCTTGCGGCATAGTCGATGCTCTGCTTGGATATGCCATATCCCTCATCGTCGCGCGTGGGCACATAGTACACCAGATTTGAGTAGAAATTCTGCAAATACCGGTAGACCAGCGCCACGGCCGTGGTTCCATCTACGTCGTAGTCGCCGTAGACCATGACTTTCTCTTTTGCCCCCAAGGCCCGGTTGAGTCGACCGACGGCCTTTTCCATGTCGCGCATCAAGAACGGATCGGGCAGCTGGCTCAGCGACGGGCTGAAGAAGCGGTTCACCTCCTCCCGGGTGGTGATGCCGCGCAGCACCAGCAGCCGGGCTATGGCAGGACTTTTCGGGAACATTCCCGCAAGCCTTGCCTCGGCGTCTTGATTGCTTGATGTGATGGGCAATACATTCCATTTACTAATCATTTATGTTGTTCTTTTATTGGCAAATGAAGGCTTGACGGCAGAGCGCGGCGGCTCTGGGGTCAAAAGATATATGCTTATATGCATAGGGGGAACGGTTCCGCTTCAGGTGGCCAGCCAGCAGCGCACACTGCATCCCACTCGGTGAAAAGAGCAGATGCGGCATTTCCCGCCTGCCTTGTCAAGGGTGCTGGCTGCCCACACACACCAGTGTGGAACCCATAGTGGCACAGCCCCTAATGGCGGCGCATTTTTCCGCTGCGCGCGGCGGCTTGGCACGGGCTTGGCTGCATGCCTCTGGCCCGTGAGGCTTATGAAAAGAGCCTATTCTCCATATTCACCACAAAATTAATGAAATCGCACCGCAATTCAAAATAAAATGCCGTCAAATCGGCCAAATGGGCACCAAATGGCGCAACAAAAAAAAGCCAGCCCGCAAATGCCCCGATTGTTTTGCCAAATATTGCCCTTAGCGCCACTTTTGCGCCGATTTTTGAAAAAATCAAAACAAAATGACACTAAAAAGCAAACAAATCACTAATTTTGCACCAGCATCACAATTTTATTTAAACATATATACAATTTTAGCATGACAAAATTTCACTCCAACGCATTTGCGTTGTGCTGCTGTGCGGCCGCTTTTGCTGCCACGGCAGCACCCACAGCGCCCGTAGCCAACGACTACACCGACTACACGGGCACTTCGTTTGTGGCCAACTGGACAGGCGAAGCCAGTGATGGCTTCCTGCTCAGCGTGTACGCCCCCGGCTACAGCACATTAAACGAGAATCAGGACTTCAGCGCCGTGAACCAGACTGGCGGCAAAATAAACACCGCCAACCCCAACCTGCCCAAGGGATGGGATGTGCACGTGTCGGCCAACGGCACCACCGACGTGGCATACTACAACGGCAAGAACCATGTGGTGCTCGACGCCACCGGCGACTATGTGACCACCCCGCTGATGCTGGGCGGCGACATCACCAGCTGCGTGATCAACGCCAACATAATCAACGCCAACGGCATCACCAAGGACAACTCGAGCGTTTTCCAGGTGGAGGTGTTCGACAAGTCGGGCGAACTCATCTCGTCGGGCCAAATCGAAGCCATGTATTTCGCGCAACGCCAAGATTTCGACCTGATTGAGGCCTTCGGCTTCACTCCGGCCAACACCGGCAAGGTGAAAATATCGCTCGTGAAGGACGACGGCAAGGTGGGCGACGTGGCCATCAACTCCATTGCCTACACATATGAGGCACCCGACTACGTGTTCACCGACAAGAAGGTGAGCGGACAGTCGTTCACGGTGACCGGCCTCGACGCCGAGCGCCCCTACTTCTACTATCTGAAGTGCGTGGACGGCGACTCGGTGAGCGCAATGTCAAACTTCATCTGCGTCGACGGCTTCCTCACCCCCACCGCCACCGAGGCCACCGGTGTGAGTGCCAACGGCTTCACCGCCAACTGGAACCGTCTGCCCAAGGCCACAGGATATATAGTGCACCCCTACAAGTATGAGACCGCCACCGAGGACGGTGTGAAAAACGTGCTTACCGACGACTTTGCCAAGGCAACCGAAGGCACTGTGGCAGCCCCCGTCACCATCACCGACCCCGACGAAGTGACCGCTACCCCCGGATGGATTGGCCGCAACTTCATAACCGCCAAGGGCATGTTTGGCGCCAACGCCGGCCGATTCCCCATGAACCTGTCGTATGTGCAGACACCCATGCTCAACCTTGCCGCAAACGGCGGCAAATACAAGATACACATCAAGGCCTACGGCACCACTGGCGACAATCTGTCGGTTTACCGCGTGGGCTACACCGTGGGCGGCGCCCTTAACGCTCACAAGGTGACTGCTTTCGACGCCAACGGCTATGCCGAAGACACCTGGGAGATGGACGACGGCGTGGAGGAGATGAGACTGTCGATTGAGGAAAGCAAGCTCAAGAAATACCTTATCGACGAAATCAGCATCACGCAGGAGACCAAAGCCGGCACGGTGACCAGAATTTCGCTCACCACCGACACCCTGCGCGCCGCCGACCTGACCAGCCTCAAACTGACCGACCTCGAGACTGGCGGCAAATATGGCTACACCGTAGAGGGCATGCGCTACGACCAATATGGATTCCCCGAATACACCAAGCTGTCGAACGAGATTATGGTGCAGCTGACCGACGCCACCAGCATCGAGCAGACCTCAGCAGCCGCCACCAAGCCCGTGGTGAGCGTGTCGGGCCGCCAAGTGAGCATTGCGCTCAGCAGCGACGCCACCATACGCCTCTACAGCCTCGACGGACGCTTTGTGCAGAAGCTGGCCGGCCACGCTGGCGTGAACACGCTCACGCTTAACGGCGGCAGCGTGTATGTGATAGCCGTGGGCGGATACAGCTACAAGGTGATGCCGCGATAGCGAATCACACCATAGGTAACTAAAAACGGCTTCCACCAATGCGGTGGAAGCCGTTTTTGTTGCGTTATATCTGTGGTCTCTTGCGCCTTATAACCCTACTGAATAATCTCACGCAATGTTTTTATCACCTCGTCAGTTCGGTTAGCCAATAAAAAGTGGTCATCTGTTGGGAAGTATAGTTTCGATTTAATCCCCATCCTGCCGCATTGCCTATGTTGCGCTGGCATCTTGCCGGAACTGTGATCATTAGACCCGCCTATAAAGTTTATTGAGCCGGAAACTTTAGATAGATATATCAAGCTTCCTGATATTGCCGTATAGCTATCAAATTTGGTTGGGTACCATTTTATTGCTCTGCTAACTGCCGAAACGCCATTGGACAGTCCTACGATATTAACACTTTTAATGGCATATCCTTTTTCCTCTAAATAGGGAATATAATTAGTGAATATTTTGTCAAGATCCGATTTTTCGTAAAGTCCCGTAATGTTTGAAGTGCCGACCGTGAGTATGATGCAATCGTCTAATTTAGAAAGCACTCCTTGGTACAATTTCCAATTTCCAGCAAATCCATGGCAAAACACCACTAATTTTGCACTCTTCTTGTCGGGCAGCTGCAAATATAGCGTACGCTTGCCATGCAACTGACCCCAAACTCCAGACATAACATTATTCTTAAGATCGGAATAAGGCTTTACGAAGTCAGACAAATGATCTCTATTATTATAGGCCGTCTTAATTATCCAATTCGGATCGTTTTTAAAGAAAGCGCTAAAAAGCCTGAAGCCTGATGTCCCGGCATTCATTATGTCTTCTTCGGGAAACATGCAATCGGCAACGTAATCAATCACAGAAGGCGCAACCAATTTGTCATTCTTTTCATACAAAAGTTTCAACCTTCCGCTGCTGTACCTTGGCGAGCAGAGAAATATGCCAACAGCGAGTATGGCGAAAATCACGCGGTTAGAAACTTTCACTTTATTCCTGAAGGTGCAGGCAAAAAGAAATATGCAAAGAAATTTGTACAGCGGTGACACCACCAATACAAATAGCACAGCCAATAAAATTCTTAGTATTATCATAGCGCCATTTATTAGTCCTGAAATCAGCGGCAGGCTTAATTGCCATTGAGGTGCACATCCATTTGTGGGAACGGGAAGTTGAGGCCGTTGGCGGGGAACTGCTTGTAGATGCTCTCGTTCACGCTGTAGTACACGCCCCAGTAGTCCTCATTCTTGGCCCATGCGCGGATTATGAGCACAATGGCGCTGTCGGCAAGGCTCTCGAGGCCCACCGTGGGCGAGCAGTCTTTGCGCGGCATCTTCTTGATGCGCTCCTCGGCCTGCGAGGCCTTCCACTCGGCCGTCTTCTTCTTCACCACCTTGTGGTGGTGCACCACACGCTGCCACCACGAGAGCCGCTTGAGTTCGGCTTCATCCAAATCTTCAACTTCGGGTATCTCCACCTGCTGAGCCTCAACGCCTTCGTCGAGATACTTCTTCACAACGCGGTGGTCGGCGTGCAGAATCGAGAGGGCCACCTCACGCGCCTTGTCCACATCGTCGCCATAGGCAATGGAGATGCGCCACTCAAGGCGGCGGTACTTCTGGTTGGTATAGTTGTTGATGGTGCCGGTCGACAGGCCGCCGTTGGGAATCACAATCACCTCGTTGTTGTAGGTGGTGATGACGGTGTTGAATATCTGGATCTCCTTCACAAAGCCCTTGTTGCCGTTGAAGTCGATGTAGTCGCCCACCTTGTAGGGCTTAACGAGCAGAATGAGCACACCACCCGCGAAGTTTTGCAGGGTGCCGCTCAACGCCATGCCAATGGCCACTCCGGCCGAGGCAAACACGGCGATAAACGAGCTCGTCTCGATGCCGATGATGCCGATGGCGGTGACCACCAGCAGAAACAGAAACGTGATTTTGAACAGACTCAGCAGGAACGTGGCGAGCGAGCGGTCGACGCTGCGGTGCATCATCACGTTGCGAATCACGTTGTGCAGCTTGTTGATGATGAGTTTGCCCACGCAAAACACCACTATGGCGGCAAACAGCCTGAAGCCGAACGAAATAAGGTCGGAGCTGAACTTCTCGATGAGTCCGTTCCAGTTAAAGTTGGAGAGGTCGGTGGCTATCTGTGCCGGCGACTTGGTGGCAAGCGAATCGACCTTGGCGCCGACGGCGGTGATTGAGTCGGCGGCAGCCTTGGCCTTGTCGGCCACCATGGTGTCGGCCACAAGGTCCTCCACCTGCAGTAGGATTGTGTTTAAAATCATATTCTTAATTGAATTTTTTAATTGCAAAAGTAGTGCAAGCCGAATGCAGAATATCAAGCTTGCTTGATTATTATGCTGAGGTGCAGCCTATTTTATGCAAAAGTAGCTAAAAATCGCTAAACGGGCGGCCAGAAGTCGCGATTTCGTGCTACTTTTGCAGCACACAAATCAAGAAATGAGAAGAATAACAGCAATTTTAGCATGCGCCGCCATGGCTCTGGGCGCGGCCGCGCAAGTGGTGAACTCAATAAACCAAAGCAACATGAAGATTCCGCGGGGCAGCAAACCCGCGGCCAAGGCGGCAACCGCAAGCAAGGCCACAGTGGCGGTGGACACGGCCAACGCCTACTACCGCAGCGTGGACTCGGCACAGGTGTGCATCAAGGCCGGGCGGTGGGCCGAGGCCGAACAGCACCTGCGCAGCGCCATCAAGGCCGACCCCGCCAACCACAACAACTCGCTGCTGCTGTCGAACATCGGCACCCTGCAGCGCTATCAGGGCAAAAACGAGCAGGCCATAAAAAACTACAGTCTGGCACTGGACATGACGCCCAATGCGGTGACCATTATCAGCAACCGCGCTGCGGCCTACATGGCCATCGACAGCATTGCCCTATCGGAGCGCGACTACCGGCGCGTGGTTGAACTCGACCCGTCGAACACCGAAGCGCGCTACAACCTGGGCATCATCAGCATTCAGCGCGGCGACTACAAGGCGGCCGAAGATGAGTTTATGGGGATACTGAAGATCAGCCCCAACTCGGCTCTGGCGCAAGAGGGCCTTGGCAAGCTTAACGAGGTGAACGGCAACTACACAAAGGCCATTGAATGCTACAGCAAAATAATCAAGGCGCGCCCGTCGGCACAAATTCTGGCCAACCGCGCCCACTGCTACATGATGACCAAGCAACTCAACAATGCCGAGGACGACATTCGCAATGCGCTGCAAATCGACGGCACCGACGGATACATCTATGCTCTGCGCGCCATGCTCAACAAACTCAGGTTTAGCGAAGCCGACGTGCAGCGCGACACCAAACTTGCACTGCAGCACGGCATGACCGAGCAGGAGGTGCAGGCTATGCTTAAGTCGGTGAGGTAAGGTTTAAGGTTGAAAGATTACAGATTAAAGTTTACGGATTACGGATTACAGATTACGGTTGAAAGTTGAGGGTTTGGGGTGGCTTTTTTATTGACTTTTTATTGCGGAATTGAGGGGCAAAAAGGGGTGGAATCGCTTTGAAATGTGGCAAAAAATGACTACTTTTGTTGTATGATTTCAATGATTGAGCACATAGAATACCTGATGTCGTGCAACGACTGCGTGATAGTGCCCGGATGGGGTGCGCTTATCGCGCAATATGAGCCTTCTACGGCCAACGAAGCCGCAGGCGTCATCAACAAGCCGCGCCGCTGCGTGAGCTTTAATGCGTCGGTGAGCCACAACGATGGCCTGCTGGCACAGTCGATGGTGCGCCGCGACGGCGTGACCTACGACGAGGCGATAAAGACCATAACCAGCCACGTGACACTCTACCGCCAGCTGCTGGAAGGCGGCGAGGAGGTGCCTTTTGGCAAACTCGGATTCTTTAAGCTCAACAGTGACTCGAAAGTTGAATTCACCCCATTCTACCACGCCAGTGCCAACGACGAGTTCTTTGGCTTGAAGTCAATAAAGATGCAGCCACTGGCCGCGCTGCAGCAAGCAGCGCAGCAAAGCGCAGCCGACCGCGAGCAGCCCGCAAGGGTCATCAGCTTCGTCGACGAGAAGCCAAGCCGCGCCAACCTGTTCGTGCGCAGCTATATGCGCATTGCCGCCTCGATAATTGTGCTGCTGGGCCTCTACTGCATGCTCAGCACCCCTGTGGCGGTTGACTTCAGTCATCAGGACACGGCCTCGCTGAGCATACCGCAAATCAAGCAGCAGCCCCGCCAAACCATTAAGCGCGTGGCCGCGCCCGCACAGCAGCCCTCAGTAAAGGAGGAGCAAAGCAGCAGCGCAGAAAGCCAACTCGGCTCAGGGCGATACTATCTGATAGTGTCCACTTTCAAGACCAAGGCTCAAGCCGAAAAGTATATTGCCACCCACACCGACGTTAACGCAGGCATCAGGCTTAAGGGCAACACCTATCGCGTGTATGTGGCCCGCAGCAACGACTATTGCCAGCTGATAAAGGACATCGACAACCTCCCCGCCGCCTACCAAAACGCCTGGGTGAGCGACTAACCCACACTCCGACCATTTTTTCCAAACATAACACAAAGGGCCTGAAAATTTCAGGCCCTTTGTTTTCTCTATGCCACAGGACGCATCATCAGTGCAGGGATTGGCGGGTGTTGTGAATGCGCCAAATAGGAACAAAATGCTGTAGGGTCGTGGCATACTGAGCGCACTGAAAAAGGAACATTGTTGTGGCATTTGTTGCAATGTGGTATTAGCAATGACATTATCCCTTTAGGGATAAGATATGTGTAGGCAGGTATGCAGTGCGGACGTAGCGGTAGCGCAG
>CAVKDU010000009.1:0-63249 GCA_963655175.1 Wujia chipingensis
AAAGGATTTCTCTTTGCCGTATGACACAGAGAAATCCTAATGACCGATTTGGGTTTATGCTTTCGGCTCGCTCTACTTCACCATGGCTGCGAATCCGCCGCCGGGGGCGAGGTGCAACTTGAGCGTGGCGGGAACGGTGGCCGACGGCTGCATGCGGTAGTCCTCGGCATTGCGGTCGGCATTCACGCCGTCGGTGAAAAGGGTCATCGTGCGGCCTTGCAGGAAGCCGAGGTCGAGTTCCACATCGCGCTCGTCCCAGTCGGTGATGCCGCCTATCCACCATGTGTTGCCCTTGCGGCGGGCCTCCACCACGCATTTGCCCAGTTCGGCGTGGAGAATGCGGGTCTCGTCCCACACGGTGGGTATGCCGGCAATGAAGCGGGCGCACTCCTCGTTGGCCTCATAGCTGGTGGGTGCGTCGCACAGCATGTTGAACGGCGACTCGAGTATCATGTAGAGGGCCAGCTGGCGGCAGCGCGTGCCCTGGCTCATGGGCTGTGTGTAGCACTTGTAGTAGTTGGCGCGGGTGGCGTTGCGCATGGCGCCCTGGGTGAAGTCCATCGGGCCCACCGTCTGGCGGATGAAGGGCAGCAGCGTCTCGTGGCGCACCTCGTCGTATTGCTCAAAGGTGGACCACTTCACCTGCTCGAGTCCGGCCACTGCCTCGAAGTTGAGCACGTTGGGCCAAGTGTATTGCAGACCTGCGGGCGGGCATGTGCCGTGAAAGTCAACAAACAGGTGATGCTTGGCGGCGATGCGGGCCGCGTCTTCAAGGAATCGCACCACCTCTTGGTCGTTGCGGTCCATGAAGTCGATTTTAAAGCCCTTGATGCCCATTTTGGCATAGTGGGCGCACACGCCATCGATGTCGCGGGCAAAAGCCTTGTATCCGGCCCACAGCACAAGGCCCACGCCGCGCTCACGGGCATAGGCCACCAGCTGCTCGAGGTTGATTTCGGGCACCACCTGCATCAGGTCGGCCTTTTTGTTGACGGCCCAGCCCTCGTCGAGAATCACATACTCAATGCCGTGACGGGCGGCAAAGTCGATGTAGTAGCGGTAGGTGTCGTTGTTCACGCCGGTTTTGAAGTCAACGCCCTTCAGATTCCAGGCGTTCCACCAGTCCCAAGCCACCTTGCCGGGCTTAATCCACGAAGTGTCGTGAATCTGTGACTCATCGGCGAGGCACACGGGCACGTTGCACGTGAGCAACTGGGCGTCGGTGGTGGCCACCAGCATCATCTTCCACGGAAACGCGCGTGTGCCGGCGGTGCGGGCTATGTAGGGGTGGCGCGAGTCAACCAGCATTTGCAGATTGTTGTGCCCGCCCTGGTGCTGCGCAAGGGGCGCGGCGGCGAAGTAGGCCTCAAGGCGGTTGCCGTCGGCGGGATACAGCATCATGCCGGGATAGTCGAGGGTGTTGTAGTCGGCAATGAGCAGACTCTTGCCGCCGGGCAGCTTGGCCAGCAGCGGGCCTTGGCACAGCTTGCTGCGGTCGATGGCCGAGATGGGCGCGCACTCGTAGGTGTTTTCAAACGAGTTTTTCAGCTGCTGCTCGTAGGTCTTCTTTTTGCTGTTGACCTTGGTGGTGTAGACGGTGCAGTCGGCCGGCAAAGCGAACTCGGCCTTTTCGGCCACCACATTTATGGAGTCGGGCATCGCGGTTACAAAGCGGTAGGCCAGGCCCTCATCGTAGACTTGGAGCTGCACCGAGTAGTCGCCGAAGTTGAGCGTGAGCTGGTTGCACTTGAGGCTGACGCTGCTCTGGCGGTAGAAGGGCGTCGGGCGGCTGAAGGCGAGCTGCTTGCTATCGGCGCGCGGACTGCGCTTGATGCCCTTGCCCAGCGTGCGGCCGCCCTCAAGGGTCATCGACATTTCCGACGGGGCAAGCACAGCCGTACCGGCATGGGTCACACTGTAGCTGAGGCTGCCGCCGCTAAGCTGCACCGTGGCGCGCAGCTGCCCATTGGGCGAATGCACTGAATACTGCTTGGCCACGGCGGCATTGGCCGGCAGCCACAGCAGCGCCGCCATGGCGGCAAAGGTGGTGATGAACTTATTCATTGTCGTAAGGTGTTATATTAGTTTTAGGCAAAGGTAGTGCAAATCGGGCGTAAAGCAGCAAAACTTTCGCCGCTTTCGTGAAGCCCGCACCAGCTGGTAATAAACCGGATGCGGAGTAAAAAGAGCCGTCTGCTTCGTTTTTTTGGCATTTATGTGGTAATTTTGCCAAAAACAAAACAAGTGAATCATGAAAATTGAAGAGGGATATATGCCCTTTATGGGCCACAACACCTACTACCGCATTGCGGGAGAAACGGCCGAGGGCAAGAGCCCGGTGATATTGCTGCACGGCGGGCCGGGCAGCACGCACAACTACTTTGAGCTGCTCGACAGCGTGGCCGACTCGGGCCACGCCATGATAAGCTACGACCAGATAGGGTGCGGCAATTCGTATGTGGAGGGGCAACCCGAGCTGTGGACGCCGCAAACGTGGCTCAACGAGCTGTGCGCGCTCACCGACCACCTGCACCTCACGCACTTCCACCTCATGGGCCAGTCGTGGGGCGGAATGCTTGAAATCATCTACCTGATTGAGAAAAAGGCCAAGGGCGTGAAGTCGGCCATACTGTCGAGCACGCTGCCCAGCAGCGAGCTGTGGGCGCGCGAGCAGCACAGGCTCATTAAGTTTATGAGCGCCGACGACCAGCGCGCCATTGCCGAGGCCGAAGCCACCGACAACTACACCAGCGAGGCTTATGCCCGCGCCAACGAGCACTTTATGCTGCTGCACTGCGCCGGAGCGGTGACCGCCGACAGCCCCGAGTGCCTGCGCCGGCCCAAGCGGAGCGGCGCAGAGGCCTACCTCTATGGCTGGGGGCCTAACGAATACACCCCCACCGGCACGCTCAAGGACTATGACTACACCGACCGCCTTGGCGAGATAGCCGTGCCGTGCCTCATTACCAGCGGCACCAACGACCTGTGCACGCCGCTGATAGCGAAAACGATGCACGACCGCATAGCCGGCAGCCGCTGGGAGCTGTTCGACGGCGCGCGCCACATGCCGTTTGCCGAGCAAACCGAGAAATACTGCCGCCTGATGCGCCAGTGGCTCGACGAGCACGAGTAACGCGGCTATTCACATTTTTTATCTTACAGCGGTTACATCGCTGATTACTACCGGTTTACTTACGCAAATCGGCTGCCATCGGGTGCCGTTGATTTTAGCATTTGTGTAATTTTGAGTATTTTTACACCCTAAAAAACGCAGAACATATACATTTTTCTTTTTTATGGATAACAATAAGCTGGACAAGACCTTATTTGGGCGCGTCACACTGCGCTCGGTGGTCAACTTTGCGATTGCAGTGATCACATTTGCCGCAATCTCGTGGATTTACTTTTACCCTAACGACGTGCGCGGCGATGTGCTGCAGCAGAGCGACGTGATGCAAGGCGCGGCCAACGGCCAGGAGGCCAAGGCATTCACCGCGGCCACAGGCGAGGTGACCCGCTGGACCGACGCGCTGTTTGGCGGCATGCCCACATTCCAGATAAGCCCGAGCTACGACAGCACCTCGATGCTATCGTGGGTGGGCGACGTGTGGAACTTAGGCTTCCCGCAGCCCGTAGGCTGGATTTTCATAATGATGCTTGGCTTCTACCTGCTGATGCTCTCGTTCAACCTGAAGTGGTATGTGGGCATTATGGGAGCCATAGCCTACGGATTCTCGTCCTACTTCTTTATCCTGATAGGCGCCGGCCACATTTGGAAGTTGCTGACGCTGGCCTACATACCGCCCACGCTGGCGGGCATCGTGTGGGCCTACCGCGGCCACTACCTGGGCGGCGCGGCGCTGGCGGCGCTGTTTGCGGCGCTGCAGCTGATGTCTAACCATGTGCAGATGACCTACTACTCGCTGTTCATTGTGCTGGCGCTGGCCATTGCCTTCCTGGTGAAGGCCATACGCGACAAGAAGATGGCGCAGTGGGGCATTGCCACCGGCGCGCTGGCAGTGGCGGCCGTGCTGGCAGTGGGAGCCAACGCCCCAAACCTGTATCTCACCTACAAATACTCTAAGGAGACCATTCGCGGCGGCCACAGCGAGCTGACGCCGCAAAAGGGCGCGCAGGCCGACAAGCAGCAAGTGCAGCAGAGCGGCGGCCTCGACAAGGACTACATAACCCAGTGGAGCTACGGCATCGACGAAACGTTCACGCTGCTGGCCCCCAACGTGAAGGGCGGCGCAAGCATCCGCCCCGAGGCGGGCAACAATGTGCCCATGACCCTGGCCGACACCCCCAAGGCCAAGAAGATGGAGCGCGACGGCAGCCTCGACTACCAAGACCAGCAAAATCTGCAATACTTTCTGCAATACTTCGGCGACCAGCCGATGACCAACGGCCCCGTGTATGTGGGCGCCATAATATTCGCGCTGTTCCTGCTGGGCTGTTTTGTGGTGAAGGGTCCGGTGAAGTGGGCGCTGCTTGTGGTCACGCTGCTGTCGGTGTTCCTCTCGTGGGGACACAACATGATGTGGCTCACCGACCTGTTTATCGACCACTTCCCGATGTATAACAAATTCCGCACGGTGGCCAGCATACTTGTGATAGCCGAGCTCACCATGCCGCTGTTGGCCGCGCTGGCGCTGCAAAAGGCGCTGAGCGAACCCGACTTCCTGGCCAAGCACAAGCGCGCCACTCTGGCCGCCTTTGGCGTGAGCGCGGCGCTGTGCCTTGTGTTTGCCCTGTTCCCGAGCATGTTTGGCACATTCTCGCAGCAAGAGACCGAGGCCTACATCAACAGCGGCCAGCTGCAGCAAGTGCCCAGCCTGAGCGAGGCCATAGCCAGCATACGCCACTCGCTGGTGAGCGCCGACGCATGGCGCAGCCTGGCATTCATAGTGGTGGCCTTTGCGCTGCTCTACGGCTACCTGGCAGGCAAGGTGAAGACCAAGCCCGCCGTGGCAGGCACCGTGGTGGCCCTGCTGGTGCTGGCCGACATGTTTGCCGTGAACAAGCGATACATCAATAAGGACACCTTCATCTCGCACCTCGATGTGCAGCCCGAGGCCACATTCACCAAGCGTCCGGCCGACGCCACCATTCTGGCCGACACCACGCTCAACTACCGCGTGTGCGACCAGCAGCACTTTGGCGAGGCCATGCCGTCGTACTTCCACAAGATGGTGGGCGGCTACCACGCCGCCAAGCTCACACGCTACAACGACCTGATCGACCGCCAGCTGTCGCGCGGCAACATGCAGGTGTTCAATATGCTCAACACCCGCTGGTTCATTCTCAACGACACAGTTGCCCAGCAAAACCCCGGTGCGCTGGGCAACGCATGGTTTGTGGACACGCTCACCTATGTGGCCACACCCGACGCCGAGATGAAGTTCCTCGACACGTTTAACGCCGCCACCCACGCCGTGGCCGACGCCAAGTTCAAGGCCGACCTGGGCGAAGCCGCAGCCAAGCAGCCGGGCGACACCATTCGCGAAACCACCTATGCGCCCAACAGCCTCACCTACCGCACCCACAGTGCCAAGGGAGGCGTGGCAGTGTTCAGCGAAATCTACTTCCCGTGGGGCTGGAAAGCCACCATCGACGGCAAGGAGGCTCCCATAGGCCGCGCCAACTATGTGCTGCGTGCCCTGCGCATCCCGGCCGGCGACCACACGGTGGTGTTCACATTCGACCCGCAGGAGGTGCACAGCACCGACACCGTGGCCAAGGCCTCGATAGCCTGCATATTCGTGTGCCTGATTGCAGCCGTGGCGGTGGCCGCCACACGGCGCAAGAAGGCTGCAGCCGAAGCAGAGAAAAAATAACACAACTATGGGACTGCTGCACGACTTCAAGCTATACCGCCACAGCCGTGGCTTTGGCATTCACTCGCCCTTTGCATTCAACTTTGTGTGCAATGTGCTGTGCGAGCGGCTGCCCTACTACGCCTACGACTACCTGCGCGATGTGCGCCGGGCAGTGCTTGAGTCGGCGCCGCGGGGGCGGCACCGCGTGATTTCGCTGAAGAGCGCCAAGCTGCTGTTTCGCATCACCAACCGGTTTGCGCCCCGCCAGCTGCTGCAGGTGGGCACCAACTATGGGGTGTCGGCGGCGAGCATGATGAGCGTGTCGGCGCAAAGCAGGCTGTGGCTCTACGAGCCGCACCTCGAGAAGTGCCCCGAGGTGGCGCAGGTGCTCGAGCCGTTTCTCGACTACATCGACTGCTACAACGAGCTGCCAGCAGCCCTGGCCGACTACGACGCCGCCACGCGCGGCAGCGGCAGCGACCCCTACGTGCTGGTGAACTCCATTGGCGGCGAAGACCAGGCCAGGCTGCTCGACTACCTGAAAAAGGTGCTTAATGGAAGCGGCGTGGTGATGCTGCGCAACCTGGAGCGCGACAGCGGCATGAGCGGCCTATGGCAGCAGTGCCGCAGCGCGCTGACCAGCGGCCACACCTACACCAACGGCAAGATGGCGGTGATAGTGGCCACGCCCAAGCTGCCGCTGCAGCACTTCGAGCTGCGGTTTTGAGCCGCACCCGCAAAATGATTGGAAACTGAAAAAAAGCGACAAAGATAGCAATGATACTCACAACCATACTGCTGATTGCAGGCGCCATATGCGCCGTGGGCGCGCTGGTGTGCGTGCTGCGGCCCTGGTGCTCGGCCGCACTGCCGGCCTATGCCGCGCTGTGCCTGCTGCACTGGAGCACGAGCATCTACCTGCCCGTGAAGACGTTTGTGTTTTGGGGCGTGGCCACCGTGATATGCCTTGGGCTGCGGCACATGTCGCCCAAGGGCGAGCCCGACGGGCGCAACACGGGCAACGTGTATGTGGGCCTCGGCGCCATGGCCGGCGGGCTGCTGGGCATACTGGTGAGCGCGCGCATAATGGTGCTGGGCGTGGTGGTTGGAGCCCTGATGGGGCAGCTGGCCTTCAGCAAAACGCCTCACGGAAAATGGCTTAAATTTCCGAGTTACACATTTATTCACTACTTTTGCGCAAAATCTCTGCCGGCCATAGTGGCCACCGCCATGGTGGGAATAGCCGTGGAGGGATTCATACTGTAACACAACACACTACAAGGAGCAACAATGAAACTTATAAGACGCATAATAATGGCTGTGGCCGTGTGCCTGATGGCAGCGGGCAGCCACAGCGCGGCCCAAAACAAATTTGAGGTGCGCAAGGTGGACTTTGACAAAATCAAAAGCATCACGCAAGACCCCAAGGCGCGGTTCTACTACCCCAAGCTCATACAGTCGTTCAAGAGCAACGACACCGTGATGAACTTCGAGGCCTACCGCGACCTGTATTACGGCTACATATTTCAGGAGGACTACAACCCGTTCCGCGAGTCGGAATACGGCAAGGTGGTGGAAAGCCTCTACTACAAGCAGCCGCACTCGCGCGCCGAGTGCGACAGCATCGAGAAGTATGCCGAGCTGTCGCTCGACGACAACATCTTCGACCTCGACCAGATGAAGTTCTACATCTACGTGCTTAAGGAGAAGAAGAAATATGCCCGCGCGGCAGTGCGCCAATACCGCCTCGACCGCCTGATAGCCGCCATCATGTCGAGCGGCAAGGGCACCAAGGACGACCCCTGGGTGGTGATATGCCCCGAGCACGAATACAACATTGTGAACTTCCTGGGCTACGTGGCCACCGACCACCAGGAGCTGGACGACGGCAAGCTCGACTACATAGCGGTGAAGCCCAAAGACGGCAAGGAAAACGTGAAGGGCTTCTACTTCGACGTGTCGCGCATGATGCAGGTGGCCATGCTCAAATTCCCCGACAAGTAGCCCTGCGGCAACACAACCCACACAGCAAGCGGCTGGCCACACACTGCATGGCCGGCCGCTTGCTTTATTTTGTGACGGTGCAACGAGATTTGCCGACATTGCGACCAACCACTGCCCGCGCAAGGGGCGTGGTTTGAGGAATTATTTGTAACTTTGCAAGTTAATTGCCGCAGAGCGCACTTTTTTGCGCGCCAACCGCGGCACAGGCAAAACGGAACAACGACTTTGGCTAAAACTACAATATGGCAAAAAAAACAGAACAAGAGCTTGGGTTCAAGCGCACAGTGCTTGACTACGACGACATAAGCAACATGGTGCCCTACTTCAAGGGCAAGCAGAAACTTGTGGAGCGGCTGATGAAGTGGCTCAACGTGGACAAGGTGAACTGGATTCACGACCACAACTGCGACACTCCGGGAGTGCCCTTCACGGCGGGACTGCTGCGCGACCTCAACCTGACGCTCGACATCGACAACGAGCAGGTGCTTGAGCATCTGCCCGAAGGGGCGTTTATCACTGTGAGCAACCACCCCTTCGGCGCTCTCGACGGCATCTCGCTCATAAAGATGGTGGGCGAGCACCGGCCCGACTTCAAGGTGATGGTGAACATGGTGCTGAACTACATTGGCGCCATGCGGCCCAACTTCATCGACGTGGACGCCCTGGCCAGCAGCGACCCCAAGAAGCGGGCCGTGTCGATGCGCGGCATCGCCGACGCCATGCGCCACGTGAAGCAGGGCCACCCGCTGGGATTCTTCCCCGCCGGAGCCGTGTCGAAACTCACGTGGGGCATGCACATCGAAGACCGCCAGTGGCAGCCGTCGATTATGCGCATCATAGCCAAGATGAAGGTGCCCGTGATACCCATCTACTTCCACGGGCACAACAGCTTTGTGTTCACGCTGCTGGGCATGATCGACTGGCGCCTGCGCACGCTGCGCCTGCCCACCGAGGTGTTTCGCCGCCACGACCAGAGCATACGCGTGAGCATAGGCGACCCCATCACCCCCGAGGAGATGGCCGCCTACCCCACCCCCGAGGCCTTAGGTGAATTTCTTAAACAACGCACATATTCAATGAGAAAATGGAAGAAGGAACAGTAAAACTCTCGGCCGCTGTGAGCAACGCCAAGCAGCGGTATTCCATAGCCGGCAACTCGCCGGCCCTTATCGAGGCCATCGACCGCGCGCTCAAGGTGGCGCCCTACGACCTGTCGGTGCTCGTGATTGGCGAGAGCGGCACGGGCAAGGAGTTTTTCCCCAAGATAGTGCACGACAACGGCCCGCGCAAGCACAAGAAATACATTGCCGTGAACTGCGGCGCCATTCCCGAGGGCACCATCGACAGCGAACTGTTTGGCCACGAGAAAGGCTCGTTCACGGGCGCCATATCGGACCACAAAGGCTACTTTGAGGAGGCCGACGGCGGCACCATATTTCTCGATGAGGTGGCCGAGATGCCGCTCACCACGCAGGCCAAGCTGCTGCGCGTGCTCGAAAGCGGACAGTATCTGCGGCTGGGCTCGTCGGAGGTGCGCAAGACCAACATACGCGTGGTGGCCGCCACCAACAAGGACCTGCTGCACGAGGTGAAGGAGGGACGCTTCCGCGAAGACCTCTACTACCGCCTGTCGACGGTGCTCATCACCATACCGCCGCTGCGCGAGCGCGGCAACGACATGCTGCTGCTGACGCGCAAATTCTCGCACGACTTCGCCGCCAGCCACCAGACGCCGCCGGTGAAGTTCAGCGAAAACGCCAAGCAGGCCATTCTGGCCTACCGCTGGCCGGGCAACGTGCGCCAAATGAAGAACGTGGTGGAGCAGATTTCGCTGTTTGAGGCCGGCAACACCATCGACCGCGACACCATTGAGCACTACCTGCCCACCAGCACCGAGCTGCTGCCGGCCACATCGGCCAAGTCGAAATACGACTACACCATGGACCGCGACATGATATTCAGCCTCATCACCAAGATGCAGTTTGAAATCAACAACTTGAAGTCGCTGCTGGCCAACGCCGCCACGCAGCACGTGCATCTGGGCAGCGACGTCACCGAGCTGCGGCGCCCCACCAGCGCGCTGGTGAAGAGCGGCAGCCTGCGCATGCCCGACACACCGTTTGACGGCATCAAGCCGGGCCGTCCCGACACCGGCAGCATGCACTATGTGAAGGCCACCGACGTGAAGCCGGAAGAGGCCGAGCCCATCGAAGAGCCGGCACAGCCCGCCGCAGCCCCCGCGGCCAGCGGCGAGCCGAAGTCGCTGAGCGACATCGAGCGCGACACCATCATCAGCACCCTTGAGCGCAACGGAGGCAAGCGCAAGAAGACGGCCAGCGAGCTCAACATATCGGAGCGCACGCTGTATCGCAAAATCAAGCAATACGGACTCGACTCACGCAACAGCAAAGACAATGATGAACAGGATTAAGCTTCACATACTGCGATTGGCAGCGCTGGTGGCCGTGGTGGTGGCCGCGCAGGCATGCTCGGTGAGTTTCTACAAGTTCAACGGCGCGTCGCTCGACTACACGAAATACAAGACGGCCTCGATTGGCAACTTCCCGATACGCGCCGCGCTGGTCTACCCGCCGCTGCAGCAGCTGTTTGAGAACAAAATCACCGACATGGTGGCGCAGCAAACGCGACTGCGCACCATCGACAGTCCGCAGAGCGACCTGCGCCTTGAGGGCGAAATCACGGGCTACACGCTCACGCCGCAGGCCGTGGGCGAGAACGCCTATGCCAGCAAGACGCGCCTCACCATTAGCGTGCACGTGAAGTATATCAACAACCGCGAGCCGGCCCTGTCGAGCGAGCAGACCTTCTCGGCCTACCGCGACTTCGACAGCAGCCAGATGCTGAGCGATGTGCAAGACGAGCTTTGCACGCAAATCTGCAACGACCTGGCCGACCTGATTTTCAACGCCACATTCGGCAACTGGTAAACGAAACGACGCAACACTATGGACACAGCAAGCAAGACACTTAACGCACTGGCCGGCCTCGAGAGCGCCACACGCCAGTGGGTGGACGAGGAGGCGGCCAGCCACCCCTACTTTGCCCTGCCCGCGCTGATCTACCTCAAGGAGCACGGCGTGGAGGGCAACAGCGAGATGCTGGCGCGCCTGGCCATAGCCTGGCCCGACCGCAGCCAGCTGGCACGCCAGCTGGGGGCCGACGCGGCCACGTTTGCCGCATTCTATCCGCCCGAGGAGCAGCCCGCCACCCCCGACACCGACACCACCATCGACCGCTTTCTGGACAACTACGGCCACACCAGCGACAAGGAGATTGAGGCCCTGAGCAACGCCATATTCAACCCCACGCCCGACTACGCCGACGTGCTGGCCGCGCAAGAGCGGCAGGAGCAGGGCGAAAGCAAGGGGCAGCAGGCGGCCCAGAAGCCGCAAACCGATGAAGACCGCCTGATAAGCGACTTCATAGAGCAGTCGAAAGCCAAAGAGCGCGAGGCGGCCGCAGCCATACCCACGGCACAGCACGTGGAGCCCGCCGACACGGCCGAAATCGCCAGCCAGCCCATTGCCGAGCCGGCCAGCCACGACGACTCGATGCTGAGCGAAAGCCTTGCTAAAATGTATATTAGCCGCGGCAAGTATTCGAAGGCCATTGAAATTATTGAAAGCATAAATTTGAAATTTCCAGAAAAAAGTATTTACTTTGCAGACCAAATACGCTTTCTGCGCAAATTGGAATTAAACAGGAAACTATCAAAAAATCAAAAATAAAGCAACAACGAAATGTACGTTATTTTTTCAATCTTGATTCTTCTGGCATCGGTCCTGATGATCGGTGTGGTGCTCATACAGAAATCAAAAGGCGGCGGTCTGGCTGCCAGCGCCAGCAACTACAACCAGTTCATGGGCGTGCGCAAGACCACCGACTTCATTGAGAAGGCCACTTGGGGCCTGGCAATCATCATTTGCGTGCTGAGCATAGCATGCTCGTTCATTGCCCCCTCGCTCATCCAAAAGGCTCTGCCCCAGGTGAAGCAGCTGCCCGCATCCGAGCAGACCGCCACTCCGTTTGAGACTCCCGCACAGCAGGGTGGAGCTCAGCAAGGCGGAGCACAGCAGTAACAGGAGCACCGCAGCCGCACTGGCGGCACGCCAAGCAAGAACAGACATTCACAACCAAACACAAGCAAGCGCCCAACGCTGAAAATTAAAAAAACTTCATTGGGCGCTTGCTTTGTTGGCTAATTACAGCACCCCCACCCATGCCACACATCACCGACTTGGACGCCACCATGGCGCAGTTTGCAGTGTATCTGCAAGTGGAGCGCGGTCTCAGCGCCAACACCGCCGCGGGCTATGCCAGCGATGTGGACAAGCTCACACGCTATCTGGCCGACGAGGGCGGCGCGCCCGACACCGCCACGCCCGAGCAGATAGAGCAGTTTGTGTGCTCGCTGCACGACGTGGGCATACAGCCGCGCTCGCAGGCGCGCATCATTTCGGGCATCAAAAGCTTCTACAAGTTTTTGCGGCTCAGCGGCATCGTCAGCGCCGACCCCACGCGGCTCATAGCGTCGCCGCAGGTGGGCAAGCACCTGCCCGAGGTGCTCACGGTGGCCGAGATCGACGCCATGATAGCCTGCATCGACACCTCGTCGCCGCTGGGGCAGCGCAACCGCGCCATCATCGAGGTGCTGTATGGCTGCGGGCTGCGGGTGAGCGAGCTGTGCGGGCTGCGCATATCGGCCGTGTTTCCGCGCGAGGAATACATCGTGGTCGACGGCAAGGGCGGCAAGCAGCGCATGGTGCCCATATCGCGCGTGGCGCTCGACCAGATAGCCATCTACCTGAAGGATGTGAGGCCGCTGGTGCAGGAGCAAAAGGGGTGCCACGATGTGCTGTTCCTTAACCGCCGCGGCGCCAAGCTCACGCGGGTGATGATATTCTACATAGTGAAGCAGCTGGCCGAGCTGGCCGGCATACGCAAGACCATAAGCCCACACACGCTGCGCCACTCATTCGCCACCCACCTGCTGGAGGGCGGCGCCAACCTGCGCGCCATTCAGCAGATGCTGGGCCACGAGAGCATCACCACCACCGAGATCTACGTGCACATCGACCGCTCGCGCCTGCGCCAGGAGATACTCGCCCACCACCCGCGCAACACGCAGGGCTGACGGCCGCCGCAAATGGCGCGACCCGATAATCTGTGATTTTTAACACCACGCGGTGTTTGATTTTTGAATTCTAATCATTAAATTTGCAATCAAAGCCGACGGCTCAGGCCCGACGCCCAACCACACTACAATTCACATGCGACAGACATCCAAAATACACACCAAGTCACCGGCCAGCGACAACGTGGCCACGTTCACAATCGAGGCCGACGGCACACTGCTGGCGGCAGCTACCGCCGTGCTCAAGGACCACACGCCCAGCAAGGTGAAGCAGCTGCTGAGGCACAACCAGCTGGCGGTGAACGGCACGCCGTCGTCGCAGTTCGACCGCCCCGTGGCGGCAGGCGACAAGCTGATGGTGAACTTCTCGCACTCGTTTCAGGTGTTCAGCGACCCGCGCATTAAGCTGGTGTATGAGGACGACGACATAATGGTGGTGGACAAGGCGTGCGGAGTGCTGTCGACGGGAGCCGGCAAGGTGAAAGACGGCACCGTGTATAGCATAATGAAGGCCTACGTGCGCAAGCGCAACCCGCTGGCGCGCGTGTTTGTGGTGCACCGCCTCGACCGCGACACGTCGGGACTGATGCTGCTCACGCGCACCGCCAAGGCGCGCGACGTGCTGGTGAAAAACTGGACCACCATGGTCACCGAGCGCCTCTACACCGCCGTGGTGGAGGGCGCCATGGAGGAGGACAAGGGCCGCATACGCACCTTCCTGGCCGACAACCCCGAGAACAAATATGAGGTGGTGTCGAGCGATGACCCCAAGGCGGGCCAGGTGGCCGTGACGCGCTACACCACGCTGAAGCGCGGCAGCCGCTACAGCCTGGTGCAGCTGGAGATGAAGACCGGCCGCAAAAACCAGATTCGCGTGCACATGGCCGGGCTGGGCCACCCCGTGGCCGGCGACCGCAAATATGGCGCCAAGACCAACCCCATAAGGCGCATGGCCCTGCACGCCAGCTCGCTGCAGTTCACCCACCCCGTGACGCACAAGGCGATGAAATTCACCTCGCCCGCCAGCGCGGCATTCATGCAGCTGGTGGAGTAGCGCATAAGCGCCCCACAGTGGCGGCCATCCGCCCACCCTATCGGAAAAGCCTTCAAGGGGAAAAGCCGCCCCACCACAAGAAAAACGAAAAAACTACAGTTAACAACTAATTATAATTCTATCACAAAAAACTTCATCTTATGAAAAAGTACATCTTATCGCTTGACCAAGGCACAAGCAGCTCAAGGGCAATCGTGTTTAACGAGCAGGGCGAAATTTGCTCGGTAGCCCAGAAGGAATTCACCCAGATTTTCCCGAAGTCGGGATGGGTTGAGCACAATCCTCACGAAATTTGGTCGTCGCAGGCCTCGGTGGTGGCAGAAGCCATTGCCAAGCTCGACATCAACGGCAAGGACATTGCTGGCATCGGCATCACCAACCAGCGCGAAACCACCATTGTGTGGGATGTGGAGACCGAAGAGCCCATCTACAACGCCATTGTGTGGCAAGACCGCCGCACGGGCGAATACTGCGACAAGCTGAAGGCCGAGGGAATGACCGAGAAAATACGCGAGAAGACGGGTCTGATTATCGACGCCTACTTCAGCGGCACAAAAATCAAGTGGATACTCGACAATGTGCCCGGTGCGCGTGAGCGCGCCGACAAGGGCAAGCTGCGCTTCGGCACAGTGGACTCGTGGCTGGTGTGGCGACTCACCCGCGGCGAGGTGCATGTGACCGATGTGACCAATGCCAGCCGCACGATGCTGTTCAACATCCACACCCTCGACTGGGACGACGAGCTGCTGAACTTCTTCGGCATTCCGCGCTCGATGATGCCCGAGGTGAAATCGAGCAGCGAGGTGTATGGCCACACCAAGACCACCATCTTTGCCCACGAGGTGCCCATTGCCGGCATCGCAGGCGACCAGCAGGCCGCACTCTTCGGCCAGATGTGTGTGAAGCCGGGCGCCATCAAGAACACCTACGGCACTGGCTGCTTCCTGCTGATGAACACCGGTGACAAGCCCATTGTGTCGAAAAACAATCTGCTCACCACCATCGCATGGAAGATTGGCGACAAGGTGAACTATGCGCTCGAAGGCTCGATATTCGTGGGCGGCTCGGTGGTGCAATGGCTGCGCGACGGCCTTGGCGTGATTAAGTCGAGCAGCGAGATCGAGGCTCTGGCCAACACCGTGCCCGACACCGGCGGCGTGTATTTCGTGCCCGCCCTCACCGGCCTCGCAGCCCCCTACTGGGACCCCTATGCACGCGGCTCGATTACAGGCATTAGCCGCGGCACCACTGCGGCCCACATTGCGCGCGCCGCACTCGAGGGCATTGCCCTGCAGACCTACGACATTGTGGACTGCATGCGCCGCGACGCCGAAATTCCCATCACCGAGCTTAAGGTGGACGGCGGCGCCTCGCGCAACAACCTGATGATGCAGTTCCAGAGCGACATTCTTAACGTGCCCGTGTTCCGTCCGCGCGTGACCGAGACCACGGCCCTTGGCGCCGCCTATCTGGCAGGTCTGGCAGTGGGCTACTGGTCGGGCATCGACGAGGTGAGACGCCAGTGGCAGGTGGAGAACAAGTTTGAGCCGCAAACCGACCTCGAGAGCGTGAAGAAGGTGGTGGACGGCTGGCATGAGGCCGTGAGCCGCACTCTGAGCAAGAAGTAGCATTCTGCACACATCATACACACTACCCCTCAACCAACCCATCCGCATGGCTGGCACGGCACGCGGCCGTGCCGCCAGCGCGGATATTCAGGGCTGCAAAAGATGGATGGGCGTGTACAAAAAAATCCTATTTTGAAAAAATCTTATCAACTAAACTGATTATCAATCTTAAACAAGGAAAAAATTATGGAGTATTCATTAACGACCAAAATGCTGCTGGAGTTCATAGGAACTCTGGTGCTGATTCTGCTGGGCGACGGCGTGGTGGCCTGCGTAAGCCTTAACAAGAGTAAAGGACAAGGCGCCGGATGGGTGGTGGTGACACTGGCCTGGGGTCTTGCCGTGATGGCTGGCGTGCTGATTGCCGGCCCCTACACCGGCGCACACCTCAATCCCGCCGTGTCGATTGGTCTGGCAATAGCCGGCTCATTCCCCTGGAACGAAGTGCTGCCCTTCATTGTGGCGCAGATGGCAGGCGCATTTGTGGGCGGCCTGCTGGTGTATGCATTCTACAAAAACCACTTCGACGCCACAGCCGACGCCGACGCCAAGCTGGGCGTGTTCTGCACAGCTCCGGCCATTCGCAGCTATGTCAACAACCTGCTGAGCGAAATCATCGGCACATTTGTGCTGGTGTTTGTGATTCTGGCTTGCAGCACCAAGGGCAACGCCGGCCTGTCGGCAGTGGGCCCGCTGCCTGTGACCCTGCTGATTGTGGTGATCGGCATGTCGCTTGGCGGCACCACAGGATATGCCATCAACCCCGCCCGTGACCTCGGTCCGCGCCTGGCACACGCCGTGCTGCCCATCAAGGGCAAGCGCGACAGCGACTGGGCCTACAGCTGGGTGCCCGTGGTTGGCCCCATCATTGGCTGCGCGCTGGCAGCCGGAGCCTACTTCCTGTTCTACAACTTTGCAGGCGGCATACTCTGAATGAATCATAACCCCTGAGCCCCGCCTCGGGGGAACACACGCATAAGCATTATGCGCCGCGGACGGCATCCCCTCACACACACCGAGTGGCGCCCCGCGGCGCTTATTGTTTGGCGGCCGCAACGAGTTAAAAATTGCAAAATACGCGTTTTTTATGGCCTCAGCTGTTATTTTTCACTACTTTCGTAGTCTTATATAGGAACAACATTTTCAACAAACATATAAAAAACAACATTTGTCTATGAGACTAAAACGACTCTTTGTGGCAGCGTTCACGCTGCTGTCGGTGTCGGCAGCAGTCCTGGCGCAAAGCCACCAGATGCCCCCGATTCCGGTAGACACAGCCGTGCACACAGGCAAGCTGGCCAACGGCCTCACCTACTACGTGCGCCACAACAACTATCCCGAGAACAGGGTTAACTTCTACATTGCCCAGCGCGTGGGCTCGATTCAGGAAGAGGAAAGCCAGCGCGGTCTGGCCCACTTCCTCGAGCACATGGCGTTTAACGGAAGCGACCACTTCAAGGGCAACGGCATAATCGACTACACCCGCTCGCTGGGCGTGGAGTTTGGCAAAGACCTCAACGCCTACACCTCGGTCGACCGCACAGTGTATAACATCAACGACGTGCCGTCGAACCGCCGCTCGTCGCTCGACTCCTGCCTGCTGGTGCTGCGCGACTGGTCGTGCGGCCTCACCCTCGACGGCAAGGAGATCGACAAGGAGCGCGGCGTGATTCACGAGGAGTGGCGCCTGCGCTCGAGCGCAAGCCAGCGCATGCTGGAACGCAACCTCGAGACCCTGTATCCCGGCAGCAAATATGGCAAGCGCATGCCCATAGGCCTTATGAGCGTGGTGGACAACTTCAAGTATAAGGAACTGCGCGACTACTACAAAAAGTGGTATCACCCATCAAACCAGGCAATCATTGTGGTGGGCGATGTGGATGTGAACTACACCGTCAACAAGATTAAGGAGATGTTTGGCAACATTCCCAACCCCGACAACGCCGCACCCGTGGTCGACGAGGCCGTGCCCGACAACGCACAGGCCATTGTGGTGGTCGACAAGGACAAAGAGCAGCAATACAACCAGGTGAACCTCTACTTCAAGCACGACCCCGTGCCCGACAGCGAGAAGAGCAACATGGGCTACTTGGTTGACGGCTACCTGAAATACGCCATCAGCAGCATGCTCAACAACCGCCTGCGCGAGAAGGCCCAAGACCCCGCCTGCCCCTACATGCAGGCCGTGGCCTTCGACGGCCAGTACATATTCTCGAAGACCAAAGACGCCTTCACCCTGATTGGCGTGGCCAAGCCCGGCATGGAAAATGCCACGCTGAAGGCTGTGTATGAAGAGGCCGAGCGCGCCATTCAGCACGGCTTCACCGCCACCGAGTATGCGCGCACGCAGAGCGAATATCTGAGCCAGCTCGAAAAGAAGTATAACAACCGCAACAAGGTGTCGAACGACTCGTATGCCAGCGACTACACCGAAAACTACCTGCAAAACGAGCCCATGGCATCGGTTGAGACCGAATATATGCTGATGAAGCAGATTGCGCCCCACATCTCGGTGAATGCCATCAACATGATTCTGCCCGAGCTCATCAGCAAGACCGACAGCAACGTGGTGGTGCAAGCATTCTGCACCGAGAAGCCCGGCGCCACATATCCCAGCGTCGACCAGCTGAAGAGCACACTGGCACAGGTGCGCGCCGAGAAGCTCGACGCCTACGTCGACAATGTGAAAAACGAGCCCCTCATCAGCAAGCTGCCAGCCAAGGGCAAGATTGTGAAGGAAGTGGCCGACCCGAAGTTTGACACCAAGGTGCTCACTCTGAGCAACGGCGTGAAGGTGGTGCTGAAGCACACCGACTTCAAGGCCGACGAGGTGCGCATGTTGGCCGAGGCCAAGGGCGGCAGCTCGCTCTACGGCCCCAAGGACTACACCAACCTCAACGTGTTTGACGACGCTATCGGCTCAAGCGGCCTTGGCAACTTCAACTTCGAGGAGCTGCAAAAGGCACTGGCCGGCAAGCAGGTGGGCGTGAGCTACAGCCTCAGCACCAGCTATGCCCGCCTCAAAGGCAACTCCACAGTGAAGGATCTTGAGACAATGATGCAACTCACCTACCTCAACTTCACCGCCATCAACAAGGACGAGAAGAACTGGGCAAGCACCATGAACCTCTACAAGAACTACTTCGAGAACAAGGACAACAAGCCCGAGGCTGTGTTCCGCGACTCGGCCAACTACATCCTCAACAACCACTCGCTGCGCGAGAAGCCGATGAAGCTCGAAGACCTGAAGGATGTGAACTACGACCGCATTCTGCAAATCGCCAAGGAGCGCACCGCCAATGCAGCCAACTTCACATTCTACTTTGTGGGCAACTTCAGCGAAGACAGCATTAAGCCGCTCATTGAGCAATACATTGCCTCGCTGCCCTCGCTGGGCAAGGCCAACGAGAACTACAAGAACGTGACCGAGCGCCCCGCCGGCAAGCATGTGGTGGAATTCACCCGCAAGATGGAGACCCCCAAGGCCATTGCGCAGATGTATTGGTACAACACCAGCATGCCCTACTCGCTTGAAAACGACATCTACGCCGACGCTGCCGGCCAGCTGCTGAGCATCGTGTATCTGCAGAAGATTCGCGAAGACGCCAGCGCAGCCTACTCGGCAGGCGCCTACGGCTATGCCCAGATGATTGGCGACAAGACCCTGGTGAACATTGTGGGCAGCTGCCCCATGAAGCCCGAGAAGAAGGATCTGGCGCTGAAAATTATGCGCGAAGAGGTGAAGACCCTTGCCTCTACAGTGAATGCCGAAGACCTGGCCAAGACGCAGAAAAACATGGTTAAGGACTTTGAGACCAAGACCAAGGAGAACAGCTTCTGGACCAGCGTGCTCTCACTCTACTACGACCGCGGTGTTGACACCTACACCGGCTATGCCGACATTGTGAAGGCAATGACCCCCGCCAAGGTGGCCGCCTTTGTGAAGAAGGTGACCAGCCAGGGCAACGATGTGGAGGTGATAATGCTCCCCGCCGACGCCAAGAAATAAAAACAGTGGCATAAGCCGCTGACACACCACAAGGCACCCCGCCCGGCCACACGGCCAGGCGGGGTGCTCTGTTTCTATTTCGACCCCCGAAACGGGGAATTTGACGGGCCGGAGTTGCGGGATATGGAAAAAAGCAGTAACTTTGCAGCGCAAAGCACATAATAGAACAACAATAGTGGACAAATTTGGCTGCTTGCAACCACTAAAAAAAATGCTAAAACTGCGACTTAACTTTCCCCCAGCAAGACACGAGTTCACAGCAAATTTAGCGTTTTTCCACTTTATTAAAAACAAAGTAGAAAGATGAACTATTTATTCACATCTGAATCCGTTTCAGAGGGCCATCCCGACAAGGTGGCCGACCAAATCAGTGACGCAATCCTCGACCAGTTCATGGCTTTCGACCCGCAGTCGAAAGTGGCATGCGAAACCCTTGTGACCACCGGCCAGGTGGTGATAGCGGGCGAGGTGAAATCGAAATCCTACATCGACGTGCAGCAGGTGGCGCGCGACACCATCAGCAAAATCGGCTACACGCGCGGCGACTATGGCTTCGACGCCAACTCGTGTGGCGTGATGACCAACCTGCACGAGCAGAGCGGCGACATTAACCGCGGCGTGGAGCGCGAGAGCGACGAGGAGCAGGGCGCCGGCGACCAGGGCATGATGTTTGGCTACGCCTGCAACGAGACCCCCAACTACATGCCGCTCACCCTCGACCTTGCCCACCTGCTGCTGCGCGAGCTGGCCGAGCTGCGCAAGGGCCGCACCCTGCCCTATCTGCGCCCCGACGCCAAGAGCCAGGTGACTGTGGAGTATGACGGCGACACCCACCGTCCCGTGCGCGTGAGCACCATTGTGATAAGCACACAGCACGACGAGTTTGTGAAGCCCGAGCGCAGCAGCGACAAGGCCGCTCAGGCCGAGGCCGATGCGCAGATGCACGCCCGCATCGAGAACGATGTGAAGACGGTGCTGCTGCCGCGCGTGGTGGCCAAGCTGCCGGCCGACGTGCAGGCGCTGTTCGACGACAAGCTGAAAGTGCTGGTCAACCCCACCGGCAAGTTTGTGATAGGCGGCCCCGCCGGCGACACCGGCCTCACCGGCCGCAAGATTATAGTCGACACCTACGGCGGCCGCGGCGCCCACGGCGGCGGCGCATTCTCGGGCAAAGACCCCTCGAAGGTCGACCGCTCGGCAGCCTACGCCGCCCGCCACATTGCCAAAAACGCCGTGGCAGCCGGCATTGCCGACAAGATGCTGGTGCAGATAGCCTACGCCATTGGCAAGGCCGAGCCGGTGAGCTTCTTCGTCGACACCTTCGGCACAAGCCATGTGGGCAAGAGCGACGCCGAGATTGCCAGCATACTCGAGAAACTGTTTGACATGCGCCCGTGGGCCATCGAAAAGCGGCTGAAGCTGCGCAACCCCATCTATGAGGAAACGGCAGCCTACGGCCATGTGGGCCGCGAGCCCAAGGTGATTTCCAAGCACTTCAAGTCGCCCTACGAGGGCGAAAAGGTGATGCAGGTGGAGCTCTTCACTTGGGAGAAGCTCGACTACGTGGACATTCTGAAAGACGCTTTCGCCCTGTAAAGTAGCAGGGAGGCGGCAAACCCATAACAAACTGCGCTACGGCGCCCGCGGCTGGCAATTGATTGGCAGCCACGGGCGCCGTTTCTGCTGCCTGCACGCTTGCACAGGCTGCATAATATGGCTACATTTGCATGCTTAATGAACACTGCACAAAACGAATTAATGTTATGAAGATACTCCACACAAGCGACTGGCACCTGGGGCAAGAGCTGATGAGCTACCAGCGGCAAGAGCAGCAAGAGGCGTTTCTCGACCAGCTGCTGGACATCGCCGTGGCCGAGCGCCCCGACGCAATGGTGGTGAGCGGCGACATCTACCACCAGGTGGCGCCCTCGGCCAGGGTGCGCCAGCTGTTTCTGCAAAAGGTGATGGCCATTCACCACGCACTGCCGCAAATGACCATAGTGGTGATTACGGGCAACCACGACAGCGCCTCGCAAATCAGGGTTCACAGTCCGCTATGGCGGGAATTCAACGTGCATGTGGTGGGCGGCATAGCCCGCCGCAGCGACGGCAGCGCCGACTTCGACCGCCACATTGTGGCCATAGGCGCCGACACGGCGCATCCTGTGGGCTATGTGGCCGCGGTGCCGTTTGTGGCCGCGGGCAGCTATCCCAACCCCGCCGGCGGGCAGTTCGACGCCAAGGAGCGCGTAAACCGCTTCTATGCCGACTTGGCCGACGCCGTGGCCAAGCGCAACAGCGGCGGCGCACCCGTGGTGCTGGCCGGGCACCTGACGGTGAGCGGAGCCTTCGACCATCAGTT
Source organism: Wujia chipingensis (assembly GCA_963655175.1). Taxonomy (GTDB): domain Bacteria; phylum Bacteroidota; class Bacteroidia; order Bacteroidales; family Muribaculaceae; genus Sodaliphilus. Next base: position 22,032 of record CAVKDU010000009.1, read on the forward strand.
GGCCGACAGCGTGGTGGGCGGCATCGACAGCATTGGCCAAGATGTGCTGCAACACGGATTCGACTACGTGGCCCTGGGGCACATACACAAACCATCGACCTTTGGCGACGGGCGCATGCGCTACTGCGGCTCACCGCTGGCCTGCTCGTTTGGCGAGATTGACTACCGCCACTCGGTGAGCATAGTGACGCTCCATGGCCACGACCTGCCCGAAATCAGGGAGGTGGAAATTGCTGACACGGCACCGCTGACGCTGTTTCCGGCCGAGCCCACGGAATTTGGCGAGGCGGTGGAGCGGCTCGCCGAACTGCCCGACGGTCCGTGCTACCTGCGGCTGAACATAGCCAGCGACGACGGCCATGCGCCGGCCAACGGCGAAGACACCGTGGCGCAGCGGCTGGCCGAACTCGGCAAGGGCGACTGCCACTTCTGCCAGTTCCGCATCACTGCCGGCGCGGGGGCAGGCAAGGCTGCGGCACTTGAGTCGCTCACGGCAGGCGAAATGGCCGAAACCAAGCCCATCGACCTGATTGAGCGATACTTCGACATGCGGCAGCGTCCGCTCACCCCCGAAGAGAAGCAAATGATTAACACCGCCATTGAAATGGTGACAGAAAACGACGCAAAATGAAACTCCTGAAACTAACCATAAGCAACATAGCATCGGTTGAGCATGCCGAGATCGACTTCACGGGCGATGTGCTGGGCCAGGCCAAACTGTTTATAATCAACGGCGAGACAGGCAGCGGCAAGTCGACGATACTCGACGCCATTTGTATGGCGCTATACAACAACACTCCGCGTCTCACCGGCCGTTCCGACAAAATATCGCTCAACCACGACGAGATAAGCATCACCGACAACCGCCAGCTGCTGCGGCGCAACACGGGCAAGGGTGGTGTGGAACTCACCTTTGAGGGCAACAACGGCAAACAGTACCGCGCCACTTGGAACGTACACCGCGCCCACGGTAAGAAAGACGGCAATCTGGCCAAATTGGAGCGCACGATTGAGAGTGAGGGCACCACCTACACCAAGGCGGCCGAAATCGATGCGGCGGTCAAGGAGGCTGTGGGCCTCAGCTTCGACGAGTTTTGCCGCACTACCCTGCTGGCGCAGGGCAGGTTCACCGAGTTTTTGAAGAGCGACGACGGCAATCGCAGCGCCATACTGGAGAAACTCACGGGCACCGAGGTGTATTCGCGCATCGGGCAGAAGATATATGAAATCACCAAGCAGAAAGCCGACGACCACAGCCGCCTAAAAGCCAAAATCGACGACGTGAAACTGCTGGGCGACGACGAGGAGCAGGCGCTGCGCACCCACCTTGAGCAGTGCCAAAAGGAGGCCGAGGGAGTTGAGGCCGACGCCAAGCGGCTGCAAGGCATCATCAGTTGGCTCGACAGCAAGAAAAAGGCCGAGGCCGACAAGGCCCGCATCGACGGCGAGGCCCAAGCCGTGGAGGCAACACTGCAAAGCGACGAGTCGCAGCGCGATGCGCTCACCGTGGAGGAGTGGGACAAGTCGGCCAAAGCGCGCGCGCAACTGGAGCAGATAGCCAGCAACGACAAGGAGTTGGCCGCTCTCGACAGACAATCGTCACGCCTGGCGGCCGACATGGCCCGGCTGCAATCGGGACTCAAGTGGCTGGAAGCGGCCACGGCGCGCACCCAGCAGCAGGCCGATGCGGCCCAGAAGTGGATCAACGGCCACAGCGCGCACCGTCCAATGCTGGAAAAGGCGCAAACCATAGCCGCCGAACTCGGCGAGTGCCTGAAGTGCAGCCGCGATGCCAGCAAGGCCCACCATGGCATCGGCGAGCAAAGGGCCGCTCTCACCGCCATTGCCGGCGAGGAGAAGATCGTGGCCGGGCAAAAAGCCGAAGAGGAGCGCAAGGCCAGCGCCCTCAAGGCCGAGGAGGCCGCACTGCGCAGCGACTACTCCAAGCGCGACCCCAAAGCCATTGAGGTCAGGCGCAACGGGGCCGAAGCACGCATCGGCCTGCTGAGCAAGGCCCTACTGGCCATAGGCAACCTCGGCCAGCTCGCCGCAGGCGAAACCAAGGCCAGGCAAAAGGCCGAGGAGGCCAAATCCGAGCTCGACAAACTGAACGCCGCCACGCCGCAGCTCAAGGAGGGGAAAGCCATGGCCGAGGAGCAGTGGGCAAAAGCCAATGAACGATACGACAAAGTGAAGCTAAGCATCAGCGACAGCATAAAGGAGCTGCGATCGAGGCTCAGCACCGGCGACACATGCCCGCTGTGCGGGCATGTGATTAACCACGAACTGAAGGCGGAGGCGTTTGAAAGCGCACTGCTGCCGCTGCAAAAGGAGCGCAAACGGGCGCAGAAGGCTCTGACCGAGGCCACATCGGCCCTTGAGCACAACACCAAAACGGCGGCCACGCTCAAGCGGCAGCTGGCCAAAGCCAACGCAGACCTCGCGGCGGCATCGAGCGACGCCGCCAAAGCGAAGCAGCAAGCCCGAGAACTGTGGCTGGAGCTGAGACTCAACGGCGAGCCAAGCGAACAAGACGCCAAGCGCGAAATGCAGCTGGCCGAGGAGGCCAAGCAGCAGGCGCAGCGGCAGCTGAACGAGGCCAATGAGCTGCGCGACAAGGCCGACGGCCTGCAAAAGGAAACCGACAAGCATAGCAAGGCAGCGGCCAAGGCCGAAGCAAAGTTGGCCGATCTTGGCAGCAAAAAGGCCGCCGCAAACGTCAGAATTGAAAGCTATGAGCAGGCAATAAAGGACAGCGACAGCCGCATCGAGGCCAACATGAAGTGGGCCGACGGTGCAATAACGATTGACGGCTGGCGCAACGAGTGGGCCAACGACGCCCAAGGCCTGATTGACCGCATAAGCAGCGAGGCCCGGCAACTGAGCAGCAAAGAGAAGGAACTGAGCCGGCTCAGCACGGTTCTGGCCGAGGCAAAAGCCAACCTGCAAAACGCCGCCAAGCGGCTCGACGACTTGCGCCCATGCGCCAAGCTATGGGGCCAACTGCCCGCGCAAGAACCCGCCGAAGTGAAGGGCCTTGCCGACGAGGCCACAAAACTGCTGCGCACAGCCACCGAGTGGCAGACCACACGCGACAGTCTGAATACAACTAATGATGAATACCGCAAGGCCGTGGCCGACTTCAGCCAAAGCAGCGGCATTGCGCCAGAGCGCATTGCCGAGTTGCGAGCCATGAGTGAGACTGCAATCACCGGCATCAGGCAGAAGCTCAACAAACTAAAAGAGCAACAACTGGCTCTGCAAGGCCGCCTTAAAGCGGCCTGCGACACTCTGGCCAGCCTCGACAGCCAAAAGCCAGAAATGGCCGACGGCGACACTACCGAATCGCTGGCGCAGCTGCTGGACGAGCGCAAGAGGCAGGCCAGCCAGCTCTACCAGCAAATAGGACAGCAGCGACAGCAGCTGAGCGACAACGAAAAGACGAAGGCGCAAGTGAGCAGCGACCGCGACAAACTGAAAGCACTTGAGGCCGAATGGCTGAAGTGGGACAAACTATGCAGCGACCTTGGCGACAACAGCGGCAAGAAGCTGCGCACCATAGCCCAAAGCTTTATTCTGCGCAACCTGCTGCACGACGCCAACGACTACATGAGGCACTTCACGCAACGCTACCGGCTGACGTGCGGCACCGAATCGCTGTCGATACTGGTGGAGGACAACTTCAACGGAGGCCAGCGCACATCGGCCAACACGCTGTCGGGCGGCGAAAGCTTCATGGCTTCGCTGGCGCTGGCACTGGCGCTGGCCCGCATTCAGGGCCGCGAGTTTGCCGTCGACACTCTGTTTATCGACGAAGGCTTCGGCACCCTCGACGAAAACTGCCTCGACACCGTGGTGAGCACCCTCGAGCAGCTGCAGAGCATTGGTGGCCGCAAGGTGGGCATCATCAGCCACATGGAGGCGCTGTCGGCCCGCATACACACGCAGGTGCAAGTGCGCCGCGACCCCTCCTGCCCCACGCGCAGCACCGTGACGGTGACCGCCACCTGAGCAACAGTCTGATTAGCTTTGGTCTAAGCATGTGCGTTGGCTTGCAGACGCAAACGGTTGTGGTTTTGGGGAATTTAACGGGCTGCGGCCGTTTTTTAATTCTTATTGAGAGAAAGTGAGTGAAGTTTTTTGTAAGTTTGCCACACGTTAGCCGGCATGCTGCGGTGCAGGCCGGCCGCGCACTAAAAAAACTAACTCACAAACTTTGAGACTACTCACAATACTGACACCAAAATGAAACATTTCATCCACGCCACCGTGGTGGCACTGCTCGCGCTGCTTGCCTGCGCCTGCTCGAAAAACGACAACAGCGGCTATCCGCTGGGCACCAAATATCTGCCCGTGAAGCTGCAAGGCACCGACAAGTGGAGCATCGTAGACATAAGCACTGGCAAGCTCGTTGCCAAAAACGCGTTTAAAAATCCACCGTCGAGTGTGGTGGGCGACATATTTTTCGTGATGAACGACGCCGGCACCTACGACTACTACAACATAGGCGCGCCCACCAAGCCCATCAACGGCACCCACTATGGCAGCGTCACCTACTTCTCGACCGACGGCTACGCCATTGCCAGCGTCAAGGGCGGCCCGCTGACGGTGATCGACAAGCAGGGCAATGCGGTGAAAGCGCTGTCGAACGAGATAGCCGAGGCCACGATGTTCAACCACGGCCGCGCCGTGGTGCGCACCGACCAAAACCGCTGCGGCTATGTGACCGAAGAGGGCGATACGGCATTCAGCGTAGACCTCGACAATGCCGCCGCATTCCTCTATGACAACGTGGCCATAGTGACGCGCGAGATGCAAGACAGCGCCTACGACATCACTGGCATCGACCCCAACGGAAAGGAGCTGTTTTCGCTCAGCAGCACTGAATATGGCGTGATATCACCCTACTTCTGCAACGGCGTGATGCCCCTGCAAAAGGGCGACAGCGTGGTGTGCATCGACCGCTCGGGCAAAGAGGTGCCCAATCCCGACGCCGTGCCCGACACCATTAAGAACGCCCATTACCAGAACGGCCGCCTCACCAACGCCGGCTACTACATAGTGGTGAAGGACGGCAAAGTGGGCATGGTGGACCGCAACAATCAGGTGATGATTCCCATAAAATACAAGCAGGTGATTGACGTGACCCCCGACCGCTATATTGTGGCAGCCGACAGCACCTACAGCCTGGTGGACCAGAACGGCAAGGCCGTGGGCGGCCTAAAGTTTGAGGCATTCCAGATGCCCAACACCGACATGAGCGCCCTGCGCGGATTCATCGATGTAGACCTGGTGGCCGCCAACCTGATGACAATGTTCAACGACACCCACGTGTGCGGCGCCCAGAAGGGCAGCACGCTGATGGACCTCAACAGCCTTGTGGGCAGCGACCCCAACGCATACATGGGCATCAACTATGCGCAGCAGCAAATGGGCGCGCTGGCCATACGCTACTTCTTCGACCGCGACATTGCGTCGCTGGGCGCAGGCGGGCTGCCGCAGTTCAACCTCGACGCCAAAATCAGCGCCGTGAGCATGGACTACGACCTGAAGCAGTGCGCCAACGGCATTGAAGACGAGATGCTGCGCAAAATTTCGAGCGCGCTGGGCACCAACGGATTTGTGCTGGGCGACGGCGGCATATTCACCAGCGAAGCCGGCACGGCCATATCGATGGGCTACAGCGACGGCATATTCAAGATAGCCTACTTCATGAACGCGGCCGACGCACAGCCGCTGCCGCGCATCGCGCGCAAGTAATAGAGCCCACTTGGCACAACGCATATACGGCGAAGCCCAACTGCTTTTCATGCGCAGTTGGGCTTCGCCGTATTTATTTCACACCTTTGCTTAGCGGATGAAGTTGGTGGCCGTCCACGGCTCGGGCTCGGGCGGCTTCACGCCGGCGGCGCGGCCGGCCTCGATGCAGGCAAGCAGCCAGGCCATGTTGCGGCCCAGGGTGCGCATAGTCTGCATTCCCTCCAGGTCGCGGCGCACCTCGTCGGGGGTGTTGCCATGCACCTGATTCCAGTATTGCGACGACACCACGGGCATGCTGTTGATGGTGAAATACTTGTTGATCACATCAAACGTGGCCGTGGCGCCACCGCGGCGGCAGCTCACCACGGCAGCCGCGGGCTTGTGGGCAAGGCGGTCGCCTGCCGAGTAGAACAGGCGGTCCATGAAGGCCAGCAGCGCGCCATTGGGGCTGGCATAATACACCGGCGAGCCAAACACAATGCCGTCGCAGCCGTCGAGCTTGGCAGCCAGCAAGTTGACCTGATCGGTGAACACACATTGGCCCGTTTCGGCACACTGGCCGCACGCCATGCAGCCCGAAATGGGCCGCGCGCCAATCCAAAACATCTCGGTGTCGACACCGCAGCCATTGAGCGCACTGGCCACCTCGGCCAGCGCTGTGGCAGTGCATCCATTGGGGTGCGGACTGCCATTGACAAGAATCACTTTCATACGGCAAATTTACGCCACCAGCAGGCAAAACGCAACACGCCGGCGCCCTCTAAGCGGCTGAAAACTAAAATTATTACACAATTTAACACGGCCCGACAGTTAAACTAACGAAAATATTGGTAAAAACTGCATACCAGTTGCACACTATGGCTAAAAAAGTGCAACGATGGGTAATTTGTTGGCATTTTGCTTTATTATTTGAATTTTAATTGTTTACTTTGCACCCAAAATTGAAATAGGATTTAATCAAGAACTTTTATAAACATTCTAAAACTTATTATTATGTCTGAAATTGCAGAAAGAGTAAAAGCTATCATCGTTGACAAATTAGGCGTTAGCGAATCAGAAGTAACCCCCGAAGCTACATTCGCACAGGACCTCGGTGCAGATTCACTCGACACCGTGGAGCTCATCATGGAGTTTGAGAAGGAGTTCGGCATCCAGATTCCTGACGATCAGTCGGAGAAGATCCAGACTGTAGGCGACGCCATCAAATATATCGAAAACGCAAAAGCCGAGTAATCTTTCTAATTTCCTGTATAAGCGAAATATGGAATTAAAGAGAGTTGTGGTAACAGGCCTTGGAGCCATCACCCCGCTGGGTCTTGACGTGGAGTCGACCTGGAACAATGCATTGAACGGAGTGAGTGGCGCAGCGCCCATTACCCATTTCGACGCCTCTAAGTTCAAGACGCAATTTGCCTGCGAGGTGAAGGGTTTCAACCCCGCTGAGCACGGAATGGACCGTAAGGAGTTCAAACGCATGGACCTTTACACCCAGTATGCCGTGGCAGCAGCCAATCAGGCCATCAACGACGCCAATCTGCTCGACGAGAAGATTGACCGCAACGACGTGGGCGTGATTTTCGCATCGGGCATCGGCGGCCTGCACACATTTGAGCAGGAAGCCGGCTACTACGCGGTTCACGAGGACATGGGCCCCAAATACAGCCCGTTCTTCATCCCCATGATGATTGCCGACATTGCAGCAGGCCAGATCTCGATTAAATACGGTTTCCGCGGCCCCAACTTCGGCGTGGTATCGGCATGCGCCACATCGACCAACGCGATGATCGATGCATTCAACTACATTCGCCTGGGCAAGGCTTGCGCCATTGTCACCGGCGGATCGGAAGCCTCGGTATATCCCGCAGGCGTGGGCGGCTTCAACTCGATGCACGCCCTCTCGACCCGCAACGACAGCCCCGAGACCGCATCGCGTCCGTTCAGCGCCTCGCGCGACGGCTTCGTGATTGGCGAGGGCGGCGTGTGCCTCGTGTTTGAGGAACTCGAGCACGCACTGGCACGCGGTGCCAAAATCTATGGCGAAGTAGTGGGCGGAGGCATGTCGGCCGACGCCTACCACATCACAGCCAGCCATCCCGAAGGCCTCGGCGCCAAGCTGGTGATGGAGCGCGCCATTGAGGACGCCGGCATCACCCCCGACGACATCGACTATGCCAACCTGCACGGCACTTCCACTCCCGTGGGCGACCGCTCGGAGGTGAAGGCAGTGACCGAGGTGTTTGGCAAGCACGCCTATGAGATGAACATCAGCTCCACCAAGTCGATGACCGGCCACATGCTGGGCGCCACCGGCGCAATGGAGGCTCTGTTCTGCGTGAAGTCGTGCCAAGAGGACATCATCCCGCCCACAATCAACCACGATCCGGAAGACAAGGACGAGGAGATTGACTATAACTTGAACTTCACATTTGGCAAAGCGCAAAAGCGCGAGGTGAACTACGCACTGAGCAACACGTTTGGTTTCGGAGGTCACAACGCAAGCATTATTGTTAAGAAGTATAAGGGTTAAAAAAAAGCTAAGTATCAATACTTCGGTGCTTAACAATATCATATCGGTTGTAAAGCTCCTTACCTCTAAGGATAAGGAGCTTTACGTTTTTATCCACGGCATCACAGGCTTTTATCCACGCCACATAGAATACTACAAGCTTGCCCTGGTGCACCGCTCAATGCCCGTGAAGGGCAGCGGCGGCCATTGGGCCAACAACGAGAGACTTGAATTCTTGGGCGACGCCATTCTCGACGCTGTGGTAGGGGCCTACCTGTATAACAAATACCCCAACAAGCACGAGGGGTTCCTGACCTCGACCCGCGCCAAAATAGTGCAGCGCGAGAGCCTGAACCGCATAGGGCGCAAATTCCGCATCGAGACCCACGTGAGGGCCTCGGCCCACTCGGCGTCGCATAACTCCTACATAAGCGGCAACGCTGTGGAGGCGCTTGTGGGGGCCGTGTATCTCGACCGCGGATACCACCGCTGCAAGCGGTTTATAGAGGAGCGCATAATTGGCGGCAACTTCGACCTCAACGACCTGGTGAAGACGGAGCAGAACTACAAGTCGCGCCTTATTGAGTGGACTCAGAAATACCGCGTGACCATTGAGTTTGCACTGCTCGACACCTACAATGACAGCGACAACAATCCCGTGTTTAAGACGGGCATATTCTTGGGCGGCATCTATGCCAGCGACGCCACGGGCTACAGCAAGAAGGAGTCGCACCAGGCCGCCTCAAAGAAGGCGTTTGAGCGCCTCCACACCGACCAGCTGTTCAGGCAGCAGGTGCTGGAGACGGCGGCCGACCTGAATGCCGACAGCGCCGCTCCCCGACCCTAACCCGCCAAGCAGCGCACGCCACCCACAAGCACAATTGAGAAAGAGAAACGCATCGGGCCGCGGCCACAGCCGCAACCCGATGCGTTTGTTTTATTGTTTCCCTGGCGTCTCAGTGCAGCAGCAGGCAGGCATCGCCGTAGCTGAGGAAGCGGAAGCCGTGGGCCAGGGCGTAATCGTAGATGGGGCGCCAGTTGTCGTTGCCCACAAAGGCGCTCACCAGCAGCAGCAGTGTGGACTGCGGCTGGTGGAAGTTGGTGACCATGCCCTGCACTATGCGGTATTTGAATCCGGGAGCTATCATCACCTGGGTGCTGCCCAGATAGCTGTCGGCATGATGGCGGTCGAGGTAGTCGATGATGTTTTGCAGAGCCTTGGCAGTGCTTATGGCGCAGGGCGTGGTGTAGGGCATCCACTGGGTCACCAGCAGCTGGCTCTCGTCGGCGTCGGGGTTGTCCTCAAGAATCTGGCCTATGTAGTAGAGGCTTTCGAGCGTGCGCACCGATGTGGTGCCCACGGCTATCACAGGACGCTCGGCGCGGGCCAGTTCGGCGAGCAGGCTGCGCTTGACCGAGATAAACTCGGTGTGCATGTCGTGGCCGCCTATCTCCTCGCTCTTCACGGGCTGGAAGGTGCCGGCGCCCACGTGCAGCGTGAGCTCGCGGCGCTCAATGCCGCGGCGGTCGCACTCGGCCAGCACGGCGTCGGTGAAGTGCAGTCCGGCCGTGGGGGCCGCCACGCTGCCATCGATGTGGCTATACACGGTCTGGTAGTCGGTGGTGTCGCTGTCTTCAGTGCCGCGGTTAAGGTATGGCGGAATGGGTATCTCGCCAATGGCGTCGAGCAGCGAGGCAAAGGTCACGCCGCTGCCGTCCCAGCTGAAGTGGATTTCAAACGCGTTGCCGCGGCGCTCGCCGCGCTCGGCCTGCAGAGTCACATCCTGGCCGTCGACCCGCACCTGCTGGCTGAGCGGCCCCTGCTTCCAGCGCTTGCTGTTGCCCACCAGACACAGCCAGGTGCAGGCGCCGGTGGCCTGGAATATCTGCTCGTAGTCGCGCGGCAGCACGGGTTCGAGGCAGAATATCTCGATGAGCGCGCCGCCGCCCGGCTTGCGGAAGCGCAGGCGCGCGTTGATGACGCGTGTGTTGTTATACACCAGCATTGCATGCTCGGGCAGCAAGCCGGGAATTTCGGCAAATTTATGCTCGTTTATGCCGCCGTCGCGCCAGCAAAGCAGTTTGCACTGGTCGCGCTCGGCAAGCGGGTGTTTGGCAATGCGCTCGTCGGGCAGCGGATAGTCGTAATCGCTGATGCGCAGGGCGCGCACCTCATCAATTTTGCTCATTGTTCAGTAGTATATTGTGTTTTATAATGCAAAGTTACTCAATATGCCAAACCTTTCAAAATGCGCGTCGCGGCGCTGCGGCACATTGGCCCAAAAAGCGCAATTATACTATCAGCAAACGTAGGTGTTGTTTTTTTTATAAGATTCAACAAAATCCGCAACACCACACAGCGTCAGTATGGCTGAGAGCAGCGATTTTAAGTATTTTCAACATTCGAAAAATCAGCACATTGCCATGTCATGCAGTAGGTTTATGATGGTGCTAATACCGATTGACACTTCGGTTTTTACGCATTGATTTTTATTGCCAAAGCATAAATTTGCACGCCTGAAATCAAGCCCGTAACTTTGCCTACAGAAATCTAAACCGCACGTGGCCACACGTGGCCGGCGGCGGCAAGACGAAGCGACCTTTGAACATCATTTTACCCTTAGTTTGCAATGGCAATAATAATGAAAAAATAGTATGAATTAAATGCATTGTAATTTTATAGTGACATATTGGATTCGTTACATTACAGGCCATAGAGGCTTGGACTCAAGCATAGGCCCCTGCCAGTGGGGCTTAGCTCTAATGCCTGAGAGAGGCACACAGAAAGCAACAGTGAAAATCGGCGGCCACCACATTTGCACAAAAGCATGGCCGCTATCATGAGCAAAATGCACACATCGTTTCGGTTTTTTGATGTCGCGCCCCGCCAGGCGCTGGCTTTGAAACGAAAAAGCATCTAAGTGCTTTTGCGACAGCGACACACAAGATGGCGCGACGGCGCAAAAGCCCTTGGACACAGAGCCAGACGAATGGCCCCACGGTGCCCATCAAGAAAAAATCAAAGTGCCGGAATGCGGGATGCATTCCGGCACTTCTTATTTTTATGCTCTTATTTATGTGCACTAAGAGGGTGCGGCTCACTTGCGCGGAGTGTAGCGCAGCCACAGCGTGTCGGTGCCATTCATGCGGCGCACGCTTTGCAGCTTGAGCAGCGTGGCGGGGCGGTCGGGGTCGTCGATGCCGTCGAACACCGAGGCCATGCCATTGCGCCCGTCGATGCCGGGGCCAATCATCACGCTAATCTCGTCGAGGAGGCCGGCGGCAAGGAAGGCGCCATTGATGTGGCCGCCGCCCACCACAGCCAAGCGGTGCACGCCGAACTCGGTCTCGAGAATCGACATGGCGTGGTGCAGGTCGATGGCGGTTTCGCCCACGGCAATCCACGAAATGTTTTGGCGTGTGAGCGTCTCAAGATATTCGCGCGGGCAGCTTTCGGCAGTGATCACCAGCAGCGGCTTGCCATCGTAGCAAAACGACGGCCAGCGCAGGCGACCGTGGGTGTCGATGGCCACGGTGTAGCCGGCGGCGCGGTCGGCCACGTGGAATTCAGTCTTGCCGATAGGCGTGGCGTCGGCGGCCACAAAGGGTTCGCTGTCGGCATAGTGAATCTGCATTGTTACGCGCCCCATGAGCTGCGTGGGGCAGTTGAGTTGGTCGAGCGCCTCATAGTATACGTCGCTCGGTTCGATTTGCTCGGTCATGGCGCAGTCGATGCGTCCGTCCACCGACTCCATCATGTGACTAATTATAAACATAACTGTTTCGTGCGTATATTTAGTTTATTATTGTAATTCCATTTTTTAAATCAGTGCCCAGTGCCGGCCAGCGGGCCGTAGAAGAATGAGGCCGTGGCGCCGCCGTCGATGAGGAAGTCGGAGCCCGTGATGAACGCGCCGCGCGCCCCCAGCAGCAGTTCGGCCACGCCGGCCACCTCGTCGGCAGTGCCAGGGCGGCCGGCAGGGCACTTGGCAAACATGTTTTTGTAGAAGTCGCCGCGCGGGCCGTTGAACTCGTCGATGGCGAGCGGGGTGACAATTATGCCCGGCGAAATGGAGTTGATGCGGGCACCGCGGGCGCCCCACTTCACCGCCTCGGCCATTACGCGCTTCACATTGCAGCGCTTGGCCATCTGGTAGGCGTGCAGTGTGTCGCGCAGGTTGCGGGGCTGCAGCACGTCGAGTTCCAGCAGCTGCTCGGCGGGCGTGGTGGCAAGCTGGGCGTCGACCTCGGGCGGCAGCGCGGGCATGCGGTGGCCCGACTGGCTCGAAATGGTCACGCCGGCACCGCCGGGCTTGATGATTTTGCCCACTTCGTGCAGCAGCACCGCAGTGCCATAGAGGTCGACCTTGAGTATCGTCTCGATCGACGCCTGGCTGGGCGAGACGCCAGCCGCGTTCACCAGCATCGACACCTCGCCCAGCGACTGGGCCGTGGCCACAAGCGACATCACCGACTCGCGCGACGAGAGGTCCATGGCCACAGGCACGGCGTCGTATCCGGCATTGTTCATGATGCCGGCTATGGCATTGGCGTTGTCTATGCTCTTGTCGCCAATCACGATTTTCATTCCGTAGCCCACACGGCGCGCAATGGCCATGCCTATCTGGCCAGCGCCTGTGAGTATCATTACATCTTTCTTCATCATAACTAAGTTTGCTTGATTCAACGCTGCAAAATTAGGCACTGCCGCCAAGCCAAGCTATACAAAAATCACTGATTTGCTTCACACTTTCACCTATGGCGCCCGAAAGCGGCATTTCAACGCCTGCGGGCCCGGTGCAAAACTAAAACTTTAAACGAATATTTGCATATCATCTAAACTCTGCTCTGCACTTTGGCTTATAATTTGTGCAATAAATCAGCACTTTGCATTAAAAACAAGTATTTACAGAACCATATCTTTGTTAAAATGTGTTATTATTTTCACTTTCGAGTGGTTTAAGTTATTGTTTAGGCAGATGCCATAACGGACAAAGTTTTAGTCCGTTATGGCATCTGCCTCGGTCGAGTTGCACTGTGGCGGCAAATGTTTACAAGTGTTTCCCTCGCTTGGTTAAGGTGCTCGTTTTTAGTAACTTTGCGTAGAAACGAAAAAAGAGGTGGTATTTTAAGGCCTCTTTTCCACAAGCCGCTAAGATGGCTGCCGACCTTGCAGCAGGGCTTAAAAACAAAAAACAGAAAACGATGAGTTTAAGAAACAAGCATTTTACCAAAATATTTTTCCTGATTGCATTTGCCTTCAGCTTCATCACCGGGCATGCCCAGTTTCGCCACCACACAGTGGGCGAAAGCGTGAAGGAGCAAATTGCACACTCAGGCATCCACAACAGCACCCGCGACCACATAAAGGCAATCCTCGACTACGCATTCCAGTTCCAGGGCGTGCCCTACCGCCGCGGTTCGTCGAGCCCCAGCGGCTTCGACTGCTCGGGCTTCACAAGCTACGTGTTCAAGAAATTCGGCTACGACCTCGACCGCTCGTCGGGTGCCCAAATCAACAATGGCCGCCGCATTGGCCGCGATGAGCTGCGTCCGGGCGACCTGGTGTTCTTCAACGGCCGCGCACGCGGCAGCCGCATTGGCCACGTGGGCATCGTCACCGAGGTGGAGGGCCGCAGCTTCAAATTCATCCATGCCGCCAGCACCGGCATCCGCGAAAGCCACTCAAACGAAAGTTACTACAACGCACGCTACATGGGCGCCTGCCGAGTAGTTGAATAATAAAACAATCCCAGCAACTGAAATAAAGGGGCTGCGCCGATTTGGTGCAGCCTTTTTTGCACCCCGCCCCACCCCCTCTACGACGAAAAAGTGGCAATATTGCCAAAAATTCTTCGCAGCGGCAGCTTGGCGGCAGGAAATTAAGCGGGCGGCACTGCCGGCTGGGCTTTGAGGCCCTTGGCCGGTGATGCCGCCCGCGTTTTTCGTTTGCGATTTGAGCGCCTACAGCACACCTTTGGTGCTGGGGAGCTGGTATTTGAACACGTCGCGGCGCGCGGCGCACTTGAGCGCATGGGCAAAGCCTTTGAATATGGCTTCAATCTTGTGGTGCTCGTTCTGGCCGCGGGCGTGCACGTAGAGGTTGATACGCGCTGCGTCGCTCAGACTCTTGAAGAAGTGCATAAACATTTCGGTGGGCACGTCGCCCACGCGCTCGCGGTGGAACTCGGCGTCCCACACAAGCCAGCTGCGACCGCCGAAGTCGAGGGCCACGGTGCAGTTGCAGTCGTCCATGGGCAGCACGAAGCCGTAGCGTTCAATGCCGCGCTTGTCGCCAAGGGCCTGCGCTATAGCCTCGCCAAGGGCTATGCCAGTGTCTTCGATGGTGTGATGCTCGTCGACGTTAAGGTCGCCATGCACCTTCACATCGAGGTCGAAGCCCGAGTGGCGGCCAATCTGGTCGAGCATGTGGTCGAAGAAGCCAAGTCCGGTGCTAACGCGGCAGCAGCCAGTGCCGTCGAGGTCGAGCGATATGCTGATTTGCGTCTCGGCAGTGTTGCGCACCACATGGGCAGTGCGCGCGCCTCCGCGCAGATAGTCGGTGATGCGGTGCCAGTCGGCGGCCACAAGGGCCGTGCAGCCATCAAGGCCGGCCTCGGCCACCTGACGGCGGCCTGCCTCCACGTCGGGCGACAAGAGAATGCCCTGCGCGCCAAGGTTGCGGGCCAGCATCATGTCGGTCAGGCGGTCGCCTATCACATAGCTGTGGGCCAGGTCGTAGTCGCCCGAGAGGTATTTGCCAAGCAGGGCCGTGCCCGGCTTGCGCGTGGGCTTGTGGTCGGCCTCAAAGGTGTCGTCGATCACCACGTCGGCAAACTTCACCCCCTCGCCCCCAAGGGTGCGCAGCATCAGGCGGTGAGGGCCTATGAAGTCGGCCATGGGAAACGACGGCGTGCCCAATCCGTCTTGATTGGTGACCATCACCAGCTCGTAGTGGAGCGTGCGCGCGATAAACGCAAGGCTGCCTATCACTCCGGGCACAAACTCGAATTTCTCAAACGAGTCGAGCTGATAGTCGACCGGCGGCTCCACCACAATGGTGCCGTCGCGGTCGATGAAGAGAGCTCGCTTCTTGTTATTTTCTGCCATAATCTTCGATAGCTTTAATCAGTTCATCATCTTCCTGCCGCGTGCCCACGGTGATGCGCAGGCAGCCCAGGCACTTCTCCACACTGTTGCGGTTGCGCACTATTATGCCACGGTCGCGCAGATGGGCATAGATGCCGTCGGCGTCGGTGACGCGCACCAGCACAAAGTTGGCGTCGGTGGGATAGATGTGCAGCACCTGCGGCAGGCGGCGCAGGCCATCGATGAGGGCGGCGCGGCGCTGGAGCGTGGCGCAGACCTCGGCCTGCACCTTGGCGTGCTCGGCAAGGCGGCGCAAGGCATACTGCTGCGCAAGCAGACTCACGTTGTAGGGATACTTCACCTTGTTGAATATGCCTATAATTTCGGGCGAGGCATAGGCTATGCCAAGGCGCACGGCGGCGCTGCCCCACGCCTTCGACAGCGTTTGCAGCACCACCAGGTTGGGCAGGCGGTCGAGCCACTCCGTCATCGACGGCTGGCCCGAGAAGTCGATGTAGGCCTCGTCGACCACCACAATGCCCGCGAAGTCGCGGCACAGGGCCACCATTTCGTCCACCGGAAAGGCGTTGCCCGTGGGGTTGTTGGGCGAGCACAGCCACAGCACCTTTGCGCCAGGCAGGGCACGGCGCAGGGCCTCAACGTCGAGCGAGAAGTCGTCGAGCAGCGGCACGCGGGTGTATTGCACATCGTTGACGCCGGCGCACACCTCATACATGCCATAGCTGGGCGCAATGGCCACCACGCGGTCGGTGCCGGGGCGGCAAAACACGCGATACACCATGTCGATGCACTCATCGCTGCCAACGCCCAGAAATATGCGGTCGGCATCCACGCCCTTGATGGCACTAAGGCGCTGCTTCACCTCGCGCTGCAGCGGGTCGGGATAGCGGTTGTAGGGCTCGTTGAACGCGCTCTCGTTGGCATCGAGCCACACGCTGGCCTGGCCGCTGAACTCGCTGCGCGCGCACCTGTATGGTTCCAGCCCCCATATGTTGGGGCGGACCAGTGATTTCAAGTTAAATTCCATAGCTAAACAGGGTAGAAATCAGTTTTTGCCGTTGCACTTGTCGAGGCGCACTGCCACGGCAAGGCGGTGGGCCATTAAATCCTCGTTCTCGGCCATCACCTCCACGGCCTGACCAATGTGCTCAAGGCCCTCGCGGGTGAGGTGCTGGAAGGTGATCTTCTTGATGAAGCTGTCGAGGTTCACGCCGCTGTAGGCGTGCGCATAGCCGCTGGTGGGCAGGGTGTGGTTGGTGCCCGAGGCGTAGTCGCCCGCGCTTTCGGGCGAGTAAGGCCCAATGAACACCGAGCCGGCATTCTCGACCATGGCGGCCAGCTGCTCGGCGCGCGAGTGGTTGATGATGAGGTGCTCAGGCGCATAGGCGTTGGCAAACTCCATCATTTCGGCATCGCTGCCAAGCAATATCAGGTGGCTGTGGCTGAGCGACTTCAGCATCATGTCGTGGCGCGGCAGCTGCGACATGAGCTCGTCGATCACGCCCGGCAGACGCTCGGCCAGGGCGCGGCTGGTGGTGAGCAGCGTCGACTGGCTGTCGGGGCCGTGCTCGGCCTGCGACAGGAAGTCGCTGGCCACATAGCGGGCATCGGCGCTGTCGTCGGCCACAATCATCACCTCCGACGGGCCGGCGGGCATGTCGATGGCGGTGCCGAGACTGTTGACCTGCAGTTTGGCCTCCATCACAAAGCGGTTGCCGGGGCCGAAGATTTTGCTCACGCGCGGCACACTCTGCGTGCCAAACGCCATAGCGGCGATGGCCTGCGCTCCGCCCGACTTAAAGATTTGCGTTACGCCGGCACGCTTGGCGGCATAGAGGATGGCAGGATTCACCTTGCCGTCAGGGCCGCACGGCATGCACATCACCACCTGGCGGCAGCCGGCTATGCGCGCAGGCACTGCCAACATGAGCACGGTGGAAAACAGCGGCGAGTTGCCGCCGGGAATATACAGGCCCACACTGCCAATGGGCACGGCGCGCTGGCTGCACACCACGCCCGGAGCAGTCTCTACCGTGATGGGGCGCATGGCCTGCGCGCTGTGGAAAGCAGCGATGTTGCGCTCAGCCTGGGCTATCGCACTCTTCAGCTCGGGACTCACAGCGGCCTCGGCCTCGGCAATCTCGGCCTCGCTGACGCGCAGCGAAGCCAGCTGAGCATGGTCGAAGCGCGCGGCATAGTCGCGCAGGGCATCGTCGCCGCGGCTGCGCACCTCGTCGATGATGGCGCGCACCGTGTGGCGCAGCTCGCTGGTGTCGGCCACGGCGCGCTGCATGAGCGCGGGCCACTGGCTGCGCTCGGGATTCTCAATTATGTTGATTGTTGCCATGATTTCATTCAGTTTTTTCTACACGTCACATCACCATTTCCTCGATATTGAGCACCAGAATGCCCTCGGCGCCCACGCCCTTGAGCCGGTTGATTACCGACCACAGCTGCTTCTCCTCAAGCACGGCGTGCACCGAGCACCAGTGCTGGTCGGCCAGCGGCAGAATGGTGGGGCTCTTGATGCCCGGCAAGATGGCCACCACCTCGTCGAGCTTCTCGCGCGGCACATTCATAAGGATGTATTTCTTCTTCTCGGCCGTCTTCACAGCCTCGATGCGGAACAGCAGCTCGTCGAGAGCCTGCTGCTTGTCGGCGCTCAGCTCGCGGCCGCCGCCTATCAGCACGGCCTCGCTTTCAAGCGCCACCTCCACCTCCTTGAGGTTGTTGCTCACCAGCGTGCCACCGCTCGACACAATGTCGAAGATGCCGTCGGCAAGCCCGATGCCCGGAGCTATCTCCACCGAGCCGCTGATGAGGTGGATGTCGGCCTTGATGCCGTGCTTGCTCAGGTAGTCGGCAAGGATGCGCGGATAGCTTGTGGCGATTTTGCGGCCATTGAACCAGTCAAGGCCCTTGTAGTCGGCATCCTTGGGAATGGCCAGCGACAAGCGGCACTTCGAGAAGCCCAGGCGGCGCAGGATTTCCACATTCTGCTGTTTCTCCATCACCTCGTTGAGGCCCACGATGCCTATGTCGGCCGTGCCAGTGGCCACCGAGTCGGGGATGTCGTCGTCGCGCAAAAAGAGCAACTCCACCGGGAAGTTGCGCGATGGCACAAGCAGCGTGCGCTTCACCGCCACCAGTTTGATACCGGCCGCGCCCAGGAGCTCCATGGTCTCGTCATAGAGGCGGCCCTTTGATTGTACTGCAATTCTTAGCATAGTTCTATGTGATTTTTTTTGATTGATTACTTAGTGTATGCGTTTAAAACAAATCGGCCGGCAATCCCGTTTGACTCAGGGAAAGCCGGCTTCTGAATAATGATGCGTTGTGATGTGTGAATGTGCAATTGCAATTTTGTTAAGCGTAGGCACACAGCGTCATTCAGCTTTCCCAGGGGCAGCCGCAATGATGATGGTGATGGTGTCGCTTGCTGAACATTTGCATTACAATAATTCGCTTTTACCGCAGGCAAAGTTACAACTTTTCGCGTAATTACCCAAAACCCGCACACATCAATCCACCATTTTTCACCAATTTGTTATCCCAACAGTGCAACAAAAGCAGGCAATCCGCCGGCGCCTTGGGGGCTTGCCGGCGGATTGCTTGCTTATTTCACGGCCCACGTGAGGCGGGCGATGTGTCGGTTGGTTGGTTTAGTAGAACTTGATGAGGTTCTTCTTAACTGTGGTGGCCTTGCTCAAGATGCCGTAGAGCATTTGCGGCTGGCCCACCACCTGTGCGCCGCGGGTGCGGGCGAACTGGGCGTCGAGCTCCTGCTTAGAGGGCTTGCGCTGGCTCTTCTCGGCCTTCACAACTTGGAACACCCAAACTGCGCTGTTGCCCTTCCAGGGGCCTACCAGAGCGCCTTGCTTAGAGGCTGCCACGCGGCCGAAGAGGGCCGTTTCGCTCGGGTCGATCTTCATTGCCTGATCTTGGGCAAAGTTAACCTCGGTGGTGTCGATTGCAGTGCCCATCAGTTTGGCGTATGCCTGGAGGCTGTTGGCCTTGCCATCGTACTGCTTCATCAGGGCGTCGCCCTTCTTTGAGTTGCGCACCTTCTCGGTGAGGTATTTCTTCACGGGAGCGTAGTCAACGGGGAAGTAGTCGCCGTCGTACACTGCGTCGAGAGCCACAACCACCAGAGTGTTGTTGTTGTCGGCGTCGAAGATGGGCGACACTTCGCCAACCTTTGCCTCAAACGCCCACTTGATGGCCTTGCGGGTGTCGCGCAGACCGATGCCGAACTGCGGGTTGTAGCCAATTTGCGGTGTGCTGGGGGTGACTTGAATCTCAACGGCGTTATATCCGGCCTTGGCTGCATTCTTGGCAAATGCGGCTGCGGTGGTGTTGCTGCTCACGAACTTCTGCAGACGGTCGCGCAGAGCGTCGATGGTCTTCTGGCTTGCATAGGCCTCATAGCTTACGGTGGCCACGGTGTAGTAGGTCTTGGGAGCCTTCTTCTCAACCACCTTGCACAGGTATGCGCCCTCGGCCTGCGACTGGAGCACCACATAGTTGCTGCCAGCGGCTGCAATCTTGCTCTTCAGCGAGTCGGGAGCCATGGCTATCTGCTGCCACTGTGCGGGCTGCACTTGCACGCCCTTCACCTTGGCAACCTCTGTTTCGGGCTTGCCGCTGTTGAGCATGTTGAGCACAGAGTCTTGCAGTTTCTTGTCGCCTTGAACCACAACGGCTGCCACGTTGACTGAGTCGAGCGACTGCTCAACCTTCATCAGCTTGAACATGTTGTAGACGTTGTTCTGCGGTTCGGCGCGATAGACAGCGCCAGTGCTTGCGCCCTTCACGAAGTCTTTCACCTTCTGGTCGCTGATTTGGTCGAGCGTCACCTTGGGAGTGTCAACCTTGAACTCAGCCATGGTGCGCACCAGGTCGAGACCGTTGCTCTGCTGCAGCTTGGCGTAAGCGTCGTTGATCTGCTTAGTGGCCACAGCCAGGTCGCTCTTGCTGGGAGTGATGTCAACCGAAATATAGTGTATGTTGCGCACATCCTCGTCCTTGCGGAAGAGTTCCTTGCACTTGTTGTATTCTGCCTTGATTTCGCTGTCGCTCACGGGATATTTGTCGTCGGCCAGTGTAGAGTAGTCTTTCTTCACGAAGTCGATGTAGCAAGTGGTGGCCCCGTCCTCCTGCATTTGCTTGCGGTCGAGGTCGTTGGCCTGCATCGAGCCGGTCACCAGGACGTAGAGCTTTTGCATAAGCAGCTGCTTGTACACCTGATCTTGCATCTCGTTCCATGCGGCGCGGATTTCAGTCACCTGCTGCTCCTGCACCTTATATTTGGTGGGGTTGGTGATGAAGTCGTAGGCCTGCGCGGGGCTTTGCACGCCCAGCTGCTGCGCAAACTGCACGGCGGCCTGTGCCGGATTCTTGCCGGTGAGGGCCTCGCTCAGCTCGCTGTCGCTCACATAGATGCCCACCTTGTCGTATTCCTGCTCAAGCAGTTTCTCAAACACCATCTCGTCGAGCAGCTGCTCCTGCTGCACTGCAGGGTCTTGCTTCTGCTGCTGGTTCTGGTTTTGAGCGTTGAGTTTTTCGGAGCGCTTTTGGAACTCCATTATGTCGATTTTCTCACTACCGACCTTAGCTGCCGTCTGGTCATTGAAGAACGATCTGGATGCCTGAACACCGTCTTCAACGATGAAGGCGACCAGGCCCAGACCAATCACAATGGTCAAGATCACAGCTTTTTTTCTGATTTTTTCTAGTGCTGCCATTATTTGATGTTATTTGTTTTTATCAATGGTGGTAAAAAACCTTTTGTTTTTTTCGCTAAATTAACACGCAAAGATAGTAATTTTTACCTTAGTGCCAAAGCCATACGTGATTTTTCAATTAGTTTCAACCGCTATGGCGGGGTTGACGGCTTGCAACAGGGCTATGAACTCGGCGCGGCGGCGCGGCGAAATCACCACGCTGCGGCGCTTGCCATAGCGCACTTCGATGCGCCGGCTCACCGACAGGGCGGGCGAGCTGAGCCACGTGCGGCACGGGCGCACAAGCGTGATTTCGTCAATGTCGATGCGCAGGTCAACAAGCACCGTGCCGCGCACGCGCAACTGGCGCTTGTCGGGGTCGATGTCGTAGTAGGTGCCGTGCAGCAGATCGACGAGCAGCGCGGCATAGAGCAGCACCACCAGCGCCGACACCAAGGCCGAAGCCACGGAGCCAGACACGAAGCACGCGGCCACGAGCGGCACGGCCGCCGCCACAAGCACCGCTACGAGCCAAGCGTCGATGGCCGAGCGAAATCGCACAGTAGCTGGAGTCATAGGCAGAACGATGCGTCAGAACACAAAGCCCACTCCGCCCATCACGTTGAGCTTTTGCGCGCCCTGACCCGCAATCACGTCCCACTGGCGGTTGAGCAGGTTGCCTGCCTCCACCCACAGGTTGACGGCAGGACTGAAGCGGTAGTTGGCGCTGGCGCGCAGATTCATCACATCATCAAGGGCAAAGGGCTTAAGCGTGCTTGCCGACTCGCCATCGACAATCTCATGCGCCGCGCACCACTGGCTGCGGCCGGTGCGGAAGTCGATGCCCAAGCCCACGCTGAGCTGGCGAATGGGGCGCACCTTGAGGTCGGCGCTGCCCGTGAGCTTGGCGCGGTCGATGCCCGTGAAGTAGCCACTCATGTAGCCGTCGGCCTTGTAGGTGTCGGTCTGCGGCGCATAGGTGGCCTTGGCATTAAGTTCTATGAGCGAGCGGTACTCGTAGTTGAGCTCAGCGCCCACCTTGTAGCCGCGCACCTTGGGATAGATGTAGCTGGCATAGGCGTAGGCCGACTCGGTGAGCGCGGTGCCATCGGCGGCACGGGCCACAAATGCCGGAAGCAGGGCGCCGTTGGTTATGCCGTAGCCACCATACAGGCGCAGAGTGAAGCCGCGGAAGGGGCCGATGTTGAATCCGGCCTCGGCGTCGACGGGCACAAACGTGCTTTGCGGCATCTCTTGCGGGGTGCTGTAGCGGTAGTAGCGATACATGTTGTCGAGCAGATTGAGGCGCTTGCCGCCCTGCGCGTCGATGTAGATTGCGGCGCCGTCGGCAATGCCCAGCTCGAGGCGCACCGCGGGCGACAGGCGAATCTTGGCACCGTCGCTAAACGAGAAGTCAACGTTGGCGCCAAGGCGGGCGTGCATCATGCCGCTGCCCACGTGGTAGAACGGTGTGAGTGTGAGCACGCCATAGCTGCGTTTGCTGCTGTCGTGCGTCAGCTGATAGATGTCGCCGTTGGCCTTGATGTTCACGAAGTTGCCGCGCAGGTCAATGCCCAGGCGCGACGCTGTGGTGCGGTCGTAGTCGAACCCGGCCGCGAACTGCAGCGAGTTTTCCTTAAGGCCGGCATCGGAGGCAATCTCGCCCAAGCCGCGGTTGAGCCCGGTGTAGTTGTAGTGCAGCGCCAGGCGGTAGTTGAGCAGGCCGTCGGTGAGATTGGTCACGCCATCCCAGCCGGCGCCGATGCGGGCGGTGAATATGGTCTGCTTGTTGTCGTCCCACGCCTGCGACTGGCCACCGTAGTAGTTGAAGTTGTCGTAGTGGGCCAGAGCGTCGGCCTTGAGGGTGCCGCCGCTGAAGCGGTTGCTCAAGTCGATGCCGAAGGTGTTGTCGTTGTAGCGCTGCTTCAGGTGCAGGGCGTCGTCGCCAATCAGTTTGGAAGTGTTTTTGCCGCTCCACGTGCTGTTGTGCAGAAACCATGCCTTGAGCACGGTGGTGTCGTTGTCGATCAGGCGGTAGCCCGCGCTGGCGGTCATATTGAGCTGCGTGCCCGCGCCCAGCATGGCATAGCCGCGGGTGGAGGCAAAGTTGTGCATGGTGCGGTAGCCATAGGGCAGCATGGTGGGAATCTGCGCGGGCAACTGCGTGGGTGCGGCCCAGTTGCTGTAGCTGAGCGTCACCTTTTGGGTGGCGGCGGCCTTCTTCACCCGCGGCAGGGCATTCTTCTTGGTGGCTTTTTTCTCAACCGGCACGAAGTCTTTTTCGAGCGTTATCTCTTGCTTCAGCTCGGTTTCGCGCGCCGACTTGCCTGCTGTGGCCGCGCCCTTCTTGGCCTGCTGCGCCTGAGCCGCGGCAGTGGTCAGGCACACGGCAAGGGCGGCTGTAACATATATCTTTTTCATATTGCGGAATTCTCTTTAATATAATGTGTGAGTTGATAATCCATTGTGTGGTCAGCGCTGCTTGGCGCTCTTGTTGTCGGCGCTTTGGTTGCGGCCCTTTTTGCTCTGCTTCGACGTGGCGGCCTTTTGCGAGGCGGCCTTGCCGTTGCGCTTCCACTTGTTGAGCCTCAGCTCGATGGCGTTGAGCGTCTCCTTGTCCTTGCCGGGATAGTTGGCCTTGAGGCTTTCGAGATATTCACAGGCCTCAAACGTCTTGCCCTGGGCATTGTAGATGTCGCTGAGCAAGATGAAGCCCTGGCCCAGCCAGTAGTAGTGGGGCGTGCCGGCGTCGATGAGCGAGTTTAGCGTCTTCTCGGCGGCCTTGTAGCTCTTGGAGGCATACTGCAGGCGGGCCAGCTCGACAGCGGCCTGGGCGCCCTGCTCGGTCTGCACATCGGCGGCCAGACGCTTGAGGTCGGTCTGCGCCTGAGTGCCGTTGCCCAAATGCGAGTTGGCAATGGCGCGGCTCAGCGTGGCCTCGCGCTCCTCGTCGGCGGTGAGACCGCTGGTGGACAGCAGCAGTCCGGCATAGCGCGCGGTCTCCTTCCAGTTGGAGGCTTTGCTGTAGGCTCTCATCAGTCCCAGTTGGGCGGTGATGCGGCTGTCGCCGCTCGACGCCTTGGCCTCAAGTTGCTTAAGGGTTTCGATGGCCTCCTTGCTGCGGCCAGAGTTGGCAAGAATTTCGCTCTTAATCGACAGAGCGTCTTCGGCAAACGAGGCGTCGGTGCCCGCCTGCAGAGCGCGGTCGATGTTTTGCAGCGCGGTGGCGGTGTTGCCGTGCTCGGCCTGATAGCGGCCTATGTAGTAGTATGCCTTGGCGGTGTAGGCGCCGTTGGGATTATTGGAGATGTAGGCCTGCATCTTGGCGATGCTCGGCTTGCTGGCCAGGGCGTCTTTCTCGGCCGACTCGAAGGTGAGGCGGT
This sequence comes from Wujia chipingensis, assembly GCA_963655175.1. Lineage (GTDB taxonomy): Bacteria > Bacteroidota > Bacteroidia > Bacteroidales > Muribaculaceae > Sodaliphilus. The sequence continues at coordinate 46,514 of CAVKDU010000009.1, forward strand.
CGACCTCGCTCACATCGAGCGACGGCGCGCCGGGCACGCCGCTCAGGAACTCGCCGAACTGGCGCAGCTGGCCGCGGTCGGCGTATATCAGCTTCAGGTCTTCGGCTGCGGCCTGGGCCTCGGTGCTGGTGGGATATTTGCTTATCACCTGCTTGTAGGCGCGGATGGCGCCCTCGGTGTCGCTGGCGTTCTTGCTCACGATGGCCGTTTGCAGCATGGCCTTGCGGGCCTCGGCCGTGCGCGGATATTTAGCGGTGAGCTGGGCATAGGCGCTGGTGGCCTCCTTGGTCTTGCCCAGAGTGGCCAGGGCGTTGCCGCGCTCAAGCATTGCGGCCGGGGCCACGCTGCTCTCGGGGTGCTTGCGCAGCAGGTCTTCGAGCTGGTCGGCCTTCGACTGGTATTGCTTGTTGAGGCCGGCCATCATGGCCTTCTGGTAGAGGGCGTAGTCGGTGGAGCCCTGCTGGCTGCTGCCCGCCGACTGCGAATAGCTTTGCTCGGCGGCAGTGTAGTCGCCCGTGTAATACTGCGTGTCGCCTATGCGGTTGTAGGCGTCGGCCAGCAGGCTCTTGTCGAGAGTGCGGCTGTCGATGGCGTTCTGAAACGCCTTTTTGGCAGCGTCGTAGCGGCGCTGCTGAAACAGCGAGTAGCCCAGATTGTATTGCGCCAGGCCATAGTTGCTGTCGGTCTTCGACACCGAGTTGACGTAGGCCAGCTGGTTGGTGGCAGCCTCGCCATAGTTGCCATTGCGATACTGCGCCTCGGCCAGCCACAGCTTGCTCTCGTTCACTATCGAGCGGTCGTAGTTACCCACCGCTATGGCCTGCTTCAGCAGGCTGGCGGCGCGCTGGGTGTTGTCGTTTTTCAGTTCCTGCACGCCCAGGTTGTAGAGCACCGTCTGCTTGGCCTTGAGCACCTTGGCGCTGGGATGCTTGATGTGGCCGATGCTGGCGAGAGCCTTGTCGTAGTCGCTGGCGTTCATGTAGGCGTCGATGAGGTAGCCCTCCACCTGCGGGGCATATTTGGAGTTGGGATATTCGTTGAGGAACTGCTCAAACATGTCGATTGAGCGGTCGAAGGGCGTGCGGCCGCCCTTGTTCTGGCTGATGGCGTAGTTGTAGAACGCCGTTTCGCGCACCGAGCGGTCGTAGTTCATGCCCGCGGCCTTCTCAAACGCCATCGCCGCCGAGGTGGTTTGGCCGCTCTTCAGCTGGCACTGGCCAATGTATAGGTATGCGCTTTGGGCCAGAGCATCCTGCTCCGAAGTCACGTGGTTCATGTTGTCAACCGTTCCGTTCCAGTTGCCGTTGCGGAAGTCAATCACGCCCATGGCATAGGCGGCGGTGCGCACAATGGGGTCTTCGGTGGTGGCCATATACTTCTTGAGGTAGGTCTGCGCCTGGGCGTCGTCGCCCTGCTGATACAGGCTCTCGCCCACAAGGCGGTTGAGCTCGGGGGCGAAGTAGTCGTTGGCCTCATCGCTCAGCAGGCTGCGGCCCAGCTCAATCACGCGGTCGTAGCGCTTGCGCGTGTATTCAATTTGGCAAATGTAGTATTGCGCCTGATAGCCCAGCTCGCCAGCACGGTTTATCTCGCTAAACTTGCGGTAGGCGGTGTTGTAGTCGCCCTGCGCATAGGCTATGTAGGCGTGGTAGAACTGCGACGCCTGCGCATAGCGCTTGGTGGCCGAGAGGCGGTTGTAGAGCGCCTCAGCCTGCTGCCACTGCTCCAGCTGCAGGTGGCAGTATGCCTCGCGGTAGGCAATGTCCTCGTCGGTGTCGTCGTTGAGCGCGCCCGCACGCACCCCGGCATAGGCCGCCAGGGCGTTGGCATAGTCGGCGCGGTAGAAGTAGAAGCTGCCAATGCGCTCCTGCGCCTTCACGGCCAGCGGCGAAGTGGGATAAGCGTCGATGAAGTCTTGCAGAGCCTTGAGGCTCGACGTCTTGCCGCGCTCAAACTCGCTAAGGGCACGGTAGTAGTCGGCCTGCTCGCCCACCCACGCCTCGTGGGGCATGGTGCCAACGCGTTGCAGTTGGTCGATGGCGCCGGCATAGTTGCGGCTTTCATACAGCAGTTTGCCGCGGCTCAGGCAGCCCTCGGCTCCGCTGCCGGCCACTTGCGGCTGCGCCGCCATCAGGGCGGGCACGGCCACACAAGTCCACACTATTAAACGATGTTTCTTTTTCATAATTTGTCAAGTCGATGCATGAAAAAAATGGCGCGCCGCGGCCGCTTGCCGCTCACCGCCCGGTTAACAAAAGCACACGCACTCAAGCGTGACGGGCGCCACTGCGCCACATTACTAAAATACAAAGATAGTCAAAGCCGCTAACACCGCAATAGCAACCCCCGCAAAATTTCACCCACCCCTCCCAATCCTTCCGCATTCCCCTCGACACAGAGACACATAGTTGCACACGACATTAGACAAAAAAGACATAAAGACAAGTTTCTTATGCGATTTAAACGACAATAGAGACAATGGGAGACAAACAGGGTGGCAGAAAGTTCAAATCCGCCATATTTTTTGCGTATCAGCAAAAAAATGACCATCTAAGGTCTTGGTCCGAACAATTTTACTTAACTTTGCGAAGCATAACATAAATTAAAGAAAACCATATGAAAAAGTTACTCACTTTAATCTTATTCCTTGCCATTGCGGCCACAGCATTTTCACAATCAGTCAGTCATTTGAAATTTATGGGCATTCCCATAAATGGAACAATCACACAATTCCAAGCAAAGCTAACTGCCAAAGGCTGCACGTACGACAAAAGGACCAGCGCATACCTGCCATCAGGCGTAAGGGCCTTCAAGGGGGTGATTGTTGGAAACAATGCCACCATATTCGCTAACTATAACCCAAAGACCAAAATTGTATATCGAGTAAAGGCGGTTATAAATGAGCTAACAAGCAGTACCGCCAGTCTTAAATATGACGAGCTAAAGAAGCTGTTGTCAATAAAATACACTCAATTCAATACGGGTTCAAATGATTTTGGCGAAACAGTTGCATTTACATCAACTTCAGACGGTACCCTAATTGGAGAGGTGGATTTATTTATAACAAAGGACGCAGATGAGTGGCGAAATTATCCCTACAACTACAACGTACACATAGATTATTATGATTTAGTTAATTCAGCCAAGAATGACGCTCGGCAACTCGAAGACTTGTAACTCATCGGCCAAACAGACGAAAGGCACGACCCTTTCGTTTAAACCGTTTTAAGCAAAAAAAGCAATACTCTCATCAATATAAGACAATGGAGGCTGTTTTGGGGTAAAACAAAGGCTGTTTGTCTTTGTTTGTCTCTATTGTCGTTCTCCATTCGCTATTGTCGTTTTTATTGGGTGGTGGGGAATTAATATGTGGGGCTTTTTTGGGGTTTTGTTTGGCGGGGTTGTGAAACTTTGCTAATTTTGCAATCAATATATTCCTAAACGCTAATATGGAAGAAGTGACTATCAAAGGGATGACCTTTGAACCCTACCTCAGAAAAGAGGAGATTGCAAAGCAGGTGCAGCGCGTGGCCGAAGAGATTAAGCGCGACTGCGCTGGTGAAAACCCGCTGTTTCTGTGCGTGCTCAACGGCGCGTTTGTGTTTGCGGCCGACTTGTTTCGCGCATGCAACATGCACGAGAGTGAAATCACGTTTATACGCTTCAAGTCGTACGAGGGCACGTCGTCGACGGGCAATGTGAAGCAGATAATGGGTCTGAACGAGGACATCGAGGGCCGCACGGTGATCATTATCGAGGACATCGTGGACACTGGCGTCACGGCCCAGAAGCTGCGCGCACAGCTGGCCGAACACAATCCCAAGGCTGTGAAGATGGCCACACTGCTCTACAAGCCCGCGTCGCTCAAGGCCGGCAAGGCGCCTGAGTATGTGGGCTTTGAGATTCCGTCGAAGTTCATAATAGGCTACGGCCTCGACCTCGACGGCCAGGCCCGCGACCTTGAGGACATATATGTGCTGAAGGAGCAGCACTGACGCCCCACTCCACCCCAATGCCGCCACTGTGGCGCGCAGGGCGCGGCCGGGACGCCTGGTCGCGGAACGGGTGTGCGCGCGGCGGCAAGGGCAAGAGCGACACAACAAAAAGTTATTATCAACGATATTCACATTTCACAGATTAAAAACGATTAGAAAACAATGCTTAACATCGTTATTTTCGGCGCTCCCGGTTCGGGCAAAGGAACTCAGAGCGACAATCTGATTAAGACCTACGGTCTGTTTCACATCTCAACCGGCGACGTGCTGCGCGACCACATTAAGCGCGGCACCGAGCTGGGCACAACCGCCAAAGCCTATATCGACAAGGGCCAGCTCATTCCCGACGAGCTGATGATTGGCATTCTGGCCTCGGTGCTCGACGACAATGCCGACAAGGCCAGCAAGGGCGTGATTTTCGACGGTTTCCCCCGCACAATTGCCCAGGCTGAGGCCCTCGAGAAGATGCTCAAGGAGCGCAGCACCGGCGTGAGCGCAGTGGTGGGCCTCGAAGTGCCCGAAGACGAGCTGGTGGAGCGCCTGATCAAGCGCGGCAAGGAAAGCGGCCGCAGCGACGACAACCTTGAGACCATCAAGGGCCGCCTGCAGGTGTATCACAGCCAGACTTCGCCCCTGCAAGACTTCTACAAGCAGAAGGGCCTCTACAAGGCCATTAAGGGCACAGGCTCGATCGACGGCATCTTCGCCGACATCAAGGCTGCCGTCGACGCAGTGCTTTAATCGCACAGCCGCGGCCGCTAATTTTTTCGGGCGACCAACGACGATTAAATGATTCCATAGTGCGCACCCCGCAACAGCCGCCGCACGGCTTGGCTTGGAGGTGCGCACATTTTTTGCCCCGGCCAAAGCCGGGCACATTATAGACAATCTCCCCCTCCCCACCCCACATGCAACACTACGCATCGAAATATAAGCAGCACTATGTGCAGATTCTGAAGCTGGCCGGCCCCATTGTGGCCGCGCAGCTGGGCGCCATCGTCACCGGATATGCCGACACCATAATGGTGGGGCGATACTCGACGCAGGCCCTGGCGGCGGCGTCGCTGGTGAACAATGTGTTCAACCTGATGATACTGATGACGCTGGGCTTCTCCTACGGCATGACGCCGCTCATTGGCCCGCTGCACGCGCGCGGCGACACGCGCAGCGTGGGCGCCATGCTGCGCAACGCGGTGGCGGCCAACGCTGTCTATGCCGCGCTGCTGCTGGCGGTGTGGACGGCGCTCTACTACAACCTGCACCGGCTGGGCATGCCCGCCGAGCTACTGCCGCTGGTGCGCAGCTACTACGTGATAGTGCTGTGGTCGATGGTGCCGCTGGCGCTGATCAACGTGCTGCGGCAATATGCCGACGCGGTGGGCCACACCAGCCTGGCCATGTGGATAATGACCGCTGGCAATGTGATGAACATTGCCGGCAACTATGCGCTGATATACGGCCGCTGGGGTGCGCCCGAGATGGGCCTCAACGGCGCGGGAGTCAGCACCCTGGCGGCGCGCGTGGCCATGGCCGCCGCATTTGCCGCCGCACTGCTGCTTATGCGGCGCCACCGCGAGGCCACGCACATGGCGCTGAAGGCGCGCACCAGCTGGAGCAAGATGCTGGGTGTGACGCGGCTGAGCCTGCCCATATCATTGCAGATGGGCATGGAGACTGGCGTGTTCACGGCGGCGTCGCTGATGGTGGCGTGGCTCGGGGCCAACACGCTGGCGGCCTACCAGGTGCTGGTGATGCTGGGCAGCATAGGCTTCATGGTGTATTACGCCGTGGGGGCGGCCGCCTCGATAAATATAGCTCACTGCTGCGGCACGGCCGACACCGCCGGGGTGCGCGCGGCGGCCCATGTGGGCTATATGCTGATACTGATGTGCGCGGCCACGGCCAGCCTGACTTTTGTGGCCGGAGGGCGGTGGATAGTGGCCGCCTTCACGCCCGACCCCGCCGTGCAGGCCATAGCGCTCAACGTGATGTGGCTGCTGGTGGCCTACCAGTTTGGCGACGCCACCCAGGTGGCCTTTGCCAACGCCCTGCGCGGCATAGGGCGGTCGATGCCCGTGATGCGCATAGCCTTTGTGAGCTATGTGGCCGTGGGCATACCGCTGCTGTATGTGCTGGGGTTCACCGTGGGCTGGGGCATAGCGGGCATATATGCCGGCTTTGTGGTGGCCCTGCTGATGGCCGGAGTGCTGTTTGCGCGCAGCTTTTATGGCGCCCTGCGCAGGCAGCGGCGGAATAATTAAAAGTTTAACGGCCATATTTTTTGTTATCATTGCATTTTATGTAACTTTGTAGCGGTCAACACGACCACACTACTACATTAATTATAAACGAAGAGCTAATTCACTCTTTATTTATTGCAACAAAAAACGATATACTATCAAAAGACATGTTAGAAAAAACCAAAGTACAATCCCGTCAGAGCATTGTGGTGCGCTTCTCGGGCGACAGCGGTGATGGCATGCAGCTGGCCGGCAACATCTTCTCGAACGTTTCGGCCGAGCTGGGCGACCAAATTTCCACCTTCCCCGACTACCCGGCCGAGGTGCGCGCCCCCCAGGGCTCGCTCAACGGCGTGTCGGGTTTCCAGGTGCATGTGGGCCGCGGTGTGCACACACCAGGTGACGAGTGCGACGTGCTGGTGTCGATGAACCCGGCCGCGCTCAAGCAAAACGCTAAATTCCTGCGCAAGGGCGGAGTTGCGCTTGTCGACATCGACTCGTTTAAGAAAGCCGACCTCGACAAAGCCCTCTTCAAGACCGACGAGCCCTACAAGGAGATTGGCCTCGACGCCCAAGTGGTGGAGGTGCCCATGACATCGATGGTGAAAGCCGCCCTGGCCGACAGCGGAATGGACTTCAAGTCGCAAATGAAGTGCCGCAACATGTTTGCCCTGGGCCTTGTGTGCTGGCTGTTCAACCTGCCCCTCGACGGAGCATTGCGATTCCTTAAAAACAAATTTGCTAAAAAGCCGGCCGTGTATGAAGCCAACGCCAAAGTGGTGCAAGGCGGATTTGACTACGGCCACAACATACATGCCTCGGTGTCGACCTACCGCATCGAGACCGACAACGTGCGTCCCGGCCGCTACACCGACGTGAACGGCAACAAGGCCACCGCATGGGGCCTGATTCTGGCGTCGGAAAAGAGCCACCGCCCGCTGTTTCTGGGCAGCTACCCCATCACCCCCGCCACCGACATTCTGCACGAGCTGGCCAAGCGCCGCGACCTGGGCGTGAAGGCCTGCCAGATGGAGGACGAGATTTCGGGCATCTGCTCGGCAATCGGTGCCTCGTTTGCCGGCAATCTGGCCGTGACCAGCACATCGGGCCCCGGTCTGGCCCTCAAGAGCGAGGCTCTGGGCCTTGCCGTGATGGCCGAGCTGCCGCTGGTGCTCATCGACGTGCAGCGCGGCGGCCCGTCGACCGGCCTGCCCACCAAGACCGAGCAGACCGACCTGATGCAGGCCCTCTACGGCCGCAGCGGCGAGTGCCCGCTGGTGGTGGTTGCGGCCCTGTCGCCCACCGACTGCTTCCACATGGCATTTGAGGCTGCGCGCATCGCCATCGAGCACATGACGCCCGTGGTGCTGCTCACCGACGCGTTCATCGCCAACGGCTCGTCGGCATGGCGCATTCCCGACGACGAAGACTATCCTGAAATAAAGCCCAACTTCGTGCCCGAAGATCTGAAAGAGAGCTGGACCCCCTACATGCGCAACGCCGAGGGCGTGCGCTACTGGGCCATTCCCGGCACTCCCGGCCTGATGCACCGCGTGGGCGGCCTTGAGAAGGACTACAACTCCGGGGTGCTGAGCAACGACCCGGCCAACCACGCCAAGATGGTGGCCGCGCGCGCCCAGAAGGTGGCCAACGTGGCCAACCACATTCCTGAGCTTGAGGTGAAGACCGCCGAAGGCGGCCAGGCCGACACCCTGCTTGTGGGCTGGGGCGGCACCTACGGCCACATCTACACCGCCTACGAGGAGCTCAACGCCGCAGGCGTGAAGGTGGACTTCGCCCAGTTCCGCTACATCAACCCGCTGCCGCGCAACACCCAAGAGGTGCTCAACCGCTACAAGACGGTGATCGTGGCCGAACTCAACAGCGGCCAATTTGCCGACTACCTGCAGGCCAAGAACCCGAAACTCAACATCAAGCGCATCAACAAGGTGGAGGGACAGCCGTTCCTCGTACACGAGATTGTAGATGCAGTTAAACAAATCAAGGAGGGCAAATGATTATGGACGAACAGAAAACAACACAAACATACGAACCGAAGGACTACAAGAACGGCCAGAGCGTGCGCTGGTGCCCGGGATGCGGCGACCACGCCATACTGAACGTGCTCCACAAGGCCATGGCCGAGCTTGGAGTGCCTCCGTATGAGACTGCGGTGATTTCAGGTATCGGCTGCAGTTCTCGACTTCCTTACTACATGAACACCTACGGCTTCCACACAATTCATGGCCGCGGCGGGGCTGTTGCCTCCGGTTTTAAGGTTGCCAATCCAAAAATGACCGTATGGCAAGTAGCCGGCGACGGCGACGGCCTGGCCATTGGCGGCAACCACTTTATTCATGAGGTTAGACGCAATGTGGACGTCAACCTCCTGCTGCTCAACAACAAGATTTACGGTCTCACCAAGGGTCAGTATTCGCCCACAAGCGACCGTGGATTTGTGTCGAAATCATCGCCCTACGGCACAACCGAAGATCCGTTCATACCCGCCGAGCTCGTGTTTGGCGCCCGCGGCACATTCTTTGCCCGCGGCATCGACGTGGAGCTGAAGGTGGGCCAGGAGATTATGGTGGCCGCCGCGCGCCACAAGGGCTGCTCGGTGGTGGAAATGCTGCAGAACTGCATGATTTTCAACAACGGAATCCACAACTACATTACCGACCGCGCCACGCGCGCCGACCGCACAATCCATCTTGTTCACGGCGAGAAGATGCTGTTTGGCAAGGACAACGACAAGGGTCTGGTTCAAGACGGCTTCGGCCTTAAGGCAGTGAAGCTGGGCGAGGACGGATACACCATCGACGACGTGCTTGTGCACGACGCCCACTGCCGCAGCAACTTCCTGCACCAGCAGCTCGCCATGATGGACGGGCACGAGCTGCCCCTCGCCATCGGCGTGATTCGTGACGTGGAGGCTCCGAGCTATGAGACCGACGTCGAGGCCCAAGTGCGCGACGTGGAGGCCAAGCATGGCTTCAAGAGTCTGCGCGATATGATCCTTTCGGGCGACACCTGGGAAGTGAAATAGTGCTTCACCCCACTTCACACAGGCACGGCGCACCCGCGAGGGCGCAGCGCGCCGGCACTGTGGAGCTTACCTGATCGCAGGTGACCCGACGCAATCTTTAGAAAACATCTGCACATTATGCCGGAGGCGGCTGACAGCGCATGGCGCTGAGCACCGCCTCCGGCTGTTTTTTTGTGTCCCACTGGCTTGCACTCTGAAGAAAAATCGGGCCGATTGCTACTTTTTCCCACGGTTACGGACCAAATTTCATTACAATTTTGCTAAATTTGTAGGAATATTTTTCCTAACATCAATTTTAAAACCAGGTTTCACATGAGAAAAGTTACCACTTTCTTAGCCTCATTGCTGGTTGTGGCGGGCGCCTATGCGGGCACCAGCACCACCGTGCGCAATGGGGTCACACTTTTAGGTGTGGACCGCGAGGCTGTGGCAAAGGAGTTTAGCCCATCGGGCTACACCCTCGACGCCACCAAGGCGCCTCCGGCAGTGAAGAAGGCCTCAAGGGCAAGGCGCGCCCCCGCGCTGGCCAGCCTCAAGGGCTACTACTACACCACCGACTTTGGCACAAGCGTGCCGCTGTCGGTGTCGCGCAAATACATGGTGCAGATTGCGCCGCTGGGCACCGACTCAGTGACCATCTACAACCTGATTGGCGGCCAGCGCACCATAAAGGGCGCGTATGACGCCAGCACCGGCGTAATCAAAATCAAGCCGCAGGTGACCTATGTGGACAGCAAATACGGCTCACTGTATTGCTGCGTGGTCGACCTCAACAAAAAGGCCTACTACACCGACCGCGAAATCGAGCTCACAGTGGGCGACGGCGGCAACATAGAGATTGGCTCTTGGGGCATATTCGTGCTCAGCGGCCAGTACCGCGGCACGCAAATCGTGAACAGCAAGACCAAGCTCTACAAGGCCAACGCCATGATCACCGACTACAGCCTCACGCAGACCGAGGACAGCCTGAAGGTGCGCACCTACCCCGCCTGCTACTCTCGCGAGAGCAGGACGCAGATTGCAGTGCGCAACTTCTACAACTGCGGCTCGGAGGTGGTGATGACGGTTGACAGCACCGGAGCGGTGTTCATGCCCCACCAGACCCTTGCCACGCAAGGTGTAACCAACTACTACAACTTCTGCATCAGCAGCTACACCTCGCCCACCAACCTCACACTGAAGAGCAGCGGGCTTAACGGCACCTACGCAGGCACCACCATCAGCTTCGGCATGTGGGCCTTCTCGCGCAGCAGCAACAAGAGCTACATGGCCGAAGCCCTCGAAAAGAGCGTGATCAGTGTGCCCGAGGAGTTCACCCCCTTCTCTTCGGCTCTCACGCTGAAGGGAGCGGGCACCAAGGAGTCGCCCTATGAGGTGGCCACGGCGCAAGACCTCGAAGACCTGGCCAACGCCACCAACCACAACACCAGCTACCGCAACTCGGGCAAGGTGTTCACGGGCGTGTACTTCCGCCAGACAGCCGACATCGACATGAAGGCTGTCGACAACCACGAGCCGATTGGCATAGCCAGAATCGCATTCAACGGCTACTACGACGGCCAGGGCCACACCATAAGCAATCTCACACAGAACCGCCGCGACGAGTTCAACGCCGGCATGTTCGGCCTGCTGGGCGACGATGCCCAGGTGAGCAACATCAAATTTGTGTCGCCCACGGTCAACAGCGCCAAGTCGAAAGTGGGCGTAGTGGCCGGCGAGAGCAACGGCAAGGTGAGCAACATCACCGTGACCGGCGGCTATGTGGGCGTGCCCGCATACTACACTGGCGGCATCGTGGGCATGAACTACGGCACCGTCGACTCCACATCGTTCTCGGGCACCATCGAGGGCGAGAACATGGTGGGCGGCATTGTAGGCGTGAACTACAACGCCATCAGCAACTCGTGGAGCGACGCCACAGTGAACCTCACCTACAAGAAAGGCTATGCGGGCGGCGTGTGCGGCTCTAACTCGCGTGCGACCTCGCTCATCAGCGACAGCTACTTCACAGGCGTTGTGACCGACGCCTACGGCGAGGGCAAGATAGGCGGCATCACCGGCTACATGCACCTCGGCACCATCGACCGCTGCTGGAACGGCGGCCAGGTGAACGCAAGCTACACCAGCGCGCACCAGGGCTATGCCGGCGGCATCATCGGGCACAGTCTGGGCGCCAAGCTCAACAACTGCTACAACTCGGGCATAGTGCGCAGCTACACCAGCGACATAGTGGGCGGCATTGCCGGCGTGCTTGAAAAGGGCGAAAGCGGCCCCTACAAGAGCGACGCCCCCGAGCTCAACAGCTGCCTCAGCACGGGCGTTGTGCTGTGCTCGGGCTCTGCGCTCAACAATGAGCTGTATGGCAACATGATTGGCAGCGAACCCGCCAAAATCAACAGCACATACTTCGACGGCCAGGCCTGCTACAACGGCTCGGCCGAGCACTCACTCGAAACGGCCACCCTCGCATCGGGCAAAGCCCCCGAAGGCTTCGACGCACAGACGTGGACTCTGAAAGCCGGCCTCTATCCGCAGCTGGCCAAGTTCACCACCGTGGGCAAGGCACAGCTCGACGCAGTGCCCTTCACACTGAAGAGCGGTGAAACCGTGAAGCGCATGAAGAGCAACTTCACCGTGAGCACAGCCAACAGCGTGACTTGGAGCCTCTTCAAGGGCGGTGCGCTGGGCACCACAGGCCACGGTCTGAAACTGAGCGGCAACAACGTGACCGTGACAGCAACCACGGCCGCCAGCGACACGCTGACCGCTACCCGCGGCAACGACTTCCGCATCTACATCATCAAAGTGGTGCCCGACGAGTTTGAAGGCGCCGGCACCGAGGCCAACCCCTACCTCATCAAGAGCAAGGACGACCTGATGAAGATTCGCAACGCTGTAGACATGCAGATGTATGACTACACCGGCACCTACTTCAAGCTGGCCAACGACATCGACATGGGCGGCAACAGCGGCTTCTATGGCATGTCGGCCCGCGGCGTTTATTACGCATTCAACGGCACGCTCGACGGCGACGGCCACTCAATCAAGAACTGGCAGGCCAACCGCAGCATAGGCAGCAATGGCGACTTCATCGCCAACACCGAGAACTACATGGCAGGCCTCTTCATCTACACTGGCCTCAAGTCGGTGATCAAGAACCTGAACATCGCAGCCGACTGCCAGGTGACCGGCGGCAGCTATGTGGCAGGCGTGGCAGCCTACAACGGCGGCCGCATTGAGAACTGCCGCAACTTCGCCACAGTGAAAGCCACCAAGACAGCCGCGGCAGGCGTGGCAGCCTACAACGCAGAAGGCGCCACAGTGAGCGGCTGCTACAATGCCGGCTCAATCACATCGGGCGGCACCGTGGCCGGCGGCATCGTGGGCACCAACCTTGGCGCCATCGAGCTGAGCCAGAACGACGGCAACGTGGGCGTGGCAGTGCTCACCTCGCTGGAATCCGACAGCACCGCCCTGAAGACCGCAGGCGGCATCGCCGCCGAGAACGGCGGCACCATAGCCAACGTGGCCAACCAGGGCCATGTGAGCGCCGGCGGCGAAGTGGGCGGCATTGTGGGCAACAACGCCTACCGCACCACCGTTACAGGCATGATTGCCACCGGCATAGTGGAATCGTTCAGCGACCAGAAGACACTGGGCACAGTGTTTGGCAAGCACAACTCCAATTCCACCACCGTGGCCGACGGCTACTACGACTCGCAGCTGGCAGGCAAGAATGCAGGCAACGCGCAAGCCATCGACGGCATCACGGCCAGCACCACGGCCAGCCTTGTGACGGGCGACACCATCAAGGGCATCGCCTCAGCACACTGGAGCTACGCCAAGGGCCAGTACCCCGTGCTCAAAGCATTTGCCAGCGAGCCGGCATCGGCCTTCAACCGCGCCAACTACATTGAGTTTGCCTCCGAAGGCAAAAAGGACACGCGCTTCCTTGTGCACAAATCGGCACAAATCGCAACCGGCGCAGGCGCCAAGGCCACTCTGGCCAGCGCCAAGAGCTTCACCATCAGCGGCAACACACTCAATCTGGCCGACATCACCGAAGTGGCGCGCGACACCCTCACCTTTGCCAGCGGCACGCTGACTAAGTCCTATCCGCTGTTTGCCGCTCCGAAGATGCTCCCCAAGGGCGACGGCACAAAGAACAACCCGTGGCGCATCGAAACCGTGGCCGACTGGCAGACAGTGGCCAAATACTCGCTTGACTACGAGGCTGCATTCGACGATGAATACATGCTGCTGGTGAACGACCTCGACTTCAAGGGCGACACCACAGCATCGGCAATGCTTGTGTCCGACGGCGCAACCCGCTTCCAGGGCCACTTCGACGGCAACGGCAAGACCATCGACGGCTTCGCATTCCACAACGAAGACTACAAGACTGGCATCAACAAGGGCCTCTTTGGCCTGGTGGGCGACAATGGTGTGATTGAAAACCTCACCCTGGGCGCCAACAGCGACATCACCGGCTACCAGTACATCGGCGGCTTCGCAGGTCTCTCAAGCGGCACCATGCGCAACTGCGTGAACCGCGGCAAAGTGACCACAGCCAAGATGGGCTTTGCAGGCGGTCTGGTGGGCGTGGCCAATCCCAAGGCACGCTTCTACAGCTGCAAAAACTATGGAGCCATCACCTCTGGCAACGGCCAGGGCGGCGGCATCGTGGGCTCGACCGACGAGAATGTGGAAATCGACAGCTGCTACAACGCAGGCGCCATATCGGGCAAATACTCGATTGGCGGCATCGCAGGCTCGAGCAACGGCGGCATCACCCTCTCGTCGAACGACGGCACAGTGAGCGCAAGCCAGTATTATGCCGGCGGCATCGTGGGCTACCAGTCGAGCACCAGCGGCGGCAACGTGACATACTGTGAGAACCGCGGCAAGGTGACTACCACCACCTACAGCGCTGGCGGCATCATCGGCTGCCTGTTCCGTCCAGGCACAGCCAAGCGCAACGTGAACCACGGCGATGTGGAGAGCGGCACCTATGGCGCTGGCGGCATCGTCGGCACTCTGGGCACCACACCCAGCATAGTCGTTGACAGTTGCGTGAACTATGGCGCGGTGGTGTGCAAGACATATCAAGCTGGCGGCATCGTGGGTGCCACCGGCAACGGCAAGGCCGACATCCACAATGTGATTAGCCACAACGTGAACTACGGCAGCGTGGAGAGCGCCAAGCAAAGCGCCGGCGGCATCGTGGGCGAAAACAAGATGCACAACGACGTGGTGGCCAACATCAACTATGCAACCATCACTGCCGACTACCAGGCAGGCGGCATCGTGGGCAACAACAACGATGCCCTGATTAAGGACTGCTTCAACGCTGGCAGCGTGATGGGCCGCTACAACCTGGGAGGTGTGGCCGGCAACAGCGCAGGCCAAATCAAGTCGTCGGGCAACGCCGGACTCGTGTGGTCGACTGGCAGCAACGCTGCCAACGCCTACAACGTGGGCGGCGTGATGGGCACCGGCAAGGCAGAAGTAAGCAACGTGTATAACCACGGCAACGTGCGCGGCTGCAAGCAGGTGGGCGGCATCATCGGTCTGCCGGTGAAGAACTACACCACACTGACACGCGCCCTCAACACGGGCAACGTGACTTGCGCATCTGAGGCCGACAGCGCCTCGTGCGGCAATGTGTGCGGCGGCGTGGCCATCGCTAATGTAACGGTGGCCGACGCATACTACGACCATCAGGCCGTAAGCAACACGTTTGCCAACGACACTGCCGTCAACGCCGCGCCCACAGCCACCCTCACCCAGCTCAACTGGGGCGACAGCTGCTGGACAATGCGCGCCAACTGCTATCCTACAATCAAGGCTCTGGCCGACACCGCAATAGTGAAACTCTACTCCGCAGCTCTGGCCATCGCCCCCAGCGACAAGCGCAGCGCAGTGACCGAGGGCTTCAACGTGGGCGTGCCCGAAGGCGTTGAGTGGACAGTGAGCGACAACCTGCGCTATGGCGACGACGGCCACGTGACACTGGTCAACATCAACGGCGGTGAAACCGCTACCCTGAAGGCCAGCATCGACGGCAACAGCCTTGAATACACCATCACTCTCGTTAAGCCCAGCGGCGCGGATCAAATCAACGCCGACAAGGAAGTGGAGCGCATGGAGTATGTGGGCGTAAACGGCATCGTCTACAGCCACCCCGTAGAGGGTGTGAACATTGTGCGCACCATCTACAAAGACGGCACTTCGTCGACACAGAAGATGATTATCACCCGCACTCGCTAAGCCTCAATAGCAGACCTGCGAGAGCAGCATAAATCCCATTAGCACCCCCGCCAGCCACTTGAGGCTGTCGGGGGTGTTTTTTTGTGTGGCAAGCCCTCTGTTATGGCCACGGGGTTTCTCTGCCACAACCACACTCATTGTCCCAGTCTGTTTACTTTTCGCTTAACATATGAATGAATCGGCTCAAATCCGCATCAAATATCCATAAAATCGGCTCAAATTGAGCCGATTTTTGGCAAAAAATGAGTAGCTTTGAGCCGATAATAAATAAAGAGTATGACAATAGACATCGAAATACTACAGTTTTTGCATTATCATCCCTTGGCAAATAGGGTAGAGATCATGGCAGGTCTTACGGGAACACCCAGTGACAGCACAATGAAAAGGTTACTTTCCGCTGCTGTTAGGGAGGGAAATGTTGAAATGGTTGGGCGTGGCCCTGCGACCAAGTACAGACTTACTCCGCAGGCCCACGTGACCATGCCTTTGGATTTGGCTACTTATTTCGATAAGGATATAGATGAGCGTGTAGTACAGGAATCGTTCAATTTTGACCTAATCCGTAAAGTCCTACCAAAAGTTGAGATTTTTACTAAAGTGGAACTTTCAGTATTGTCAGCAGCACAAAAGGAGTTTGAGAAAAATACTGAAGGTATGACCGATCTTGAGTATCGTAAAGAAATGGAGCGTTTGGGGGTTGATTTGTCTTGGAAATCTTCACAGATAGAAGGCAATACATATTCTCTCTTAGAGACCGAACGATTACTAAAAGATAAGCAGACGGCTTCAGGGAAGACAAAAGAGGAAGCCATCATGTTACTTAATCATAAGGATGCTCTTGATTTTGTTCTTGACGTACCTGATTATTTGAAAGAGCTGTCTGTGCATAGAATCGAAGATATTCATTCCATTCTGACAAAGGAGTTGAGAGTTGACAAGAATATCCGTCATCGTCGTGTTGGCATTACGGGAACTAATTATCGCCCACTCGATAACGAATTTCAGATTCGCGAAGCGTTGGAAGATACTTGCACATTGGTAAATGGAAAAGATAATGTTTTTGAGAAAGCCCTCTTGACATTAGTGCTATTGTCGTATATTCAAGCCTTTGTTGATGGGAACAAGCGGACGGCAAGAATCACAAGCAATGCTATCTTAATAGCAAATGGCTATTGCCCGATTTCT
>CAVKDU010000010.1:0-61965 GCA_963655175.1 Wujia chipingensis
TTCTAATGGCGGTCATTAGAAATAACATGAAGTTTCTTCTAATGACCGATTTGGGTTAAAAGCATCCCACCAAAATTCGGGAACAACATGTTCTCAATTACAAATTATGCGAACACGGTGGTGTATGTGCCTAAGGGGGCGCTTGCTGCTTATCAGGCGGATGATGTTTGGAAGAAATTTTGGGATATTAGGGAAATGGAGTCTGGTGTTGATGCCGTAAGTAAAGATGCCGTCAGGGTTTATGCTCGCGATGGCTTTATCGAAGTGCTTGGCGACGACAGTGGCAGCCGTGTGGAGGTATATGACATAGGCGGCCGATTGGTGTACGGTGGCAACGACTCTAAAATTTCAATCGGCGCAAAGGGCGTGTATGTTGTAAAACTCGGTGGCAAATCCACTAAGGTGGTCCTTTGATATGGCAGATTTAAATAAGTTGACAAGCGGTGATCTGACTTTTTTCTATGAATTGACCCTGTATGTGGAAACTGCCAAAGCGAAAGGCTATAAAGGAAAGAATTTAACCCAAAAAGCAACAAAGCAGTTTCTGCAAGAGAAAAAAATTAATTTGTCTTATAAGGGAAAGGAGGTCGTTGACACGTTGCGTGATAACACAATTAGTTTTACCCAAAGCGGCAACATCTTGTTTTGCCTGCTTAAGCACATAAGAAATGCATTTGCTCATGGGCATATTCATGTGGAAGAGCAAAGCTATATTATGCGAGATGTTTATAGAAACCGCCTAACTATGTGTGGAAAAGTAAAGCAACAAAAATTGAAGAGTTTTTTTAAGTTTATAAAAAGTAAGGACTGAAACTATGGATTTAATTGTATTAATTATGATAGGCGTTGCAATTTATTGCGCAATTGCTGCTCCTGTTAAGAGAAGCCAGCATACCGCCAAGTGCCCCAAGTGCGGCACCATATGCAAGGCAAGCCCGTGGGGCACGGCTTATTATTTTGAAGCGCAATACAAGTGCCCGCATTGCGGACACAAATTCACTGAAACGTACACCAAGTTGTAAGCGACATAACGATATTCAAGAGAAATGGGGCGTCGTGGCGGCGTCCCATTTTGTTGTTACACTTTTTTTCGCAGAGCGTTTGTGGGGACGAATGTGGGGGGAGGGGTTGCATATCTGTGGGCAAAAGCGTAATTTTGCAGCCGCCTATCGGCCCGACGGGGCCGCGGGAGCGGAAATTTCAACAACAAACGAATTCGTAAGGATAGATATATGGACTGGCTGTCGTCAATATTGCTCGAACACTCGTCGCTGCAGGCGGTGATAGTAATCTCGCTGCTGTGCGCCATCGGTCTTGCTCTGGGCAAGATTAGGGTGCTGGGGGTGTCGCTGGGGGTGACTTTTGTGTTCTTCATGGGCATTCTGGCTGGCCATCTGGGCATCAGCGTCGACCCGCAGGTGCTGCGCTATGCCGAGGACTTCGGCCTGGTGCTGTTTGTCTACGCGCTGGGTCTGCAGGTGGGCCCGGGCTTCTTCAGCTCGATGCACCACAGCGGCATCAGACTCAACATGCTGGCGCTGGCCGTGGTGCTGATTGGCACGGTGATGACGGTGCTCATGCCCGCAGTGTGCGGCGTGAGCCTGGGCGACGCTGTGGGCGTGATGTGCGGCGCCACCACCAACACTCCCGCGCTGGGCGCCGCCCAGCAGACGCTGGCCCAGCTGCACCTGCCCACCAGCAGTGCGGCGCTGGGCTGCGCCGTGACCTATCCGCTGGGCGTGGTGGGCGTGATAATGGCCATAATGCTCATGCGCAAGGTGCTGGTGCGCCCGGCCGACTTGCAGCCCAAGGGCGATGACACCAATGAGGACCACACCTACATTGCCGCCTTCCGCATCCACAACCCCGGCATTTTCGGCAAGCACATTGGCGAGGTGGCCAAAATCAGCCACCAGCAGTTTGTGATTTCGCGCCTGTGGCGCGACGGCAAGGTGACGGTGCCCTCGTCGAAGACCGAGCTGCGCGAGGGCGACCGCATTCTGGTGGTCACCAACGAGGAGGCCGCCGAGGCCATGACGCTGCTCTTCGGCGAGAAGGAGGACACCAACTGGAACAAGGAGGACATCGACTGGAACGCCATCGACAGCAAGCTGATTTCGCAGCGCATACTCATCACCCGGCCCGAAATCAACGGCCGCAAGCTGGGGTCGCTGCGCCTGCGCAACCACTATGGCGTGAACATCAGCCGCCTCTACCGCAGCGGTGTGCCGCTGCTGGCCACGCCCGACCTGCGCCTGATGCTTGGCGACCGCATCACGGTGGTGGGCGACGCCGAGAGTGTGCGCAATGTGGAGAGGGTGCTGGGCAACGCGGTGAAGTCGCTCAACGAGCCCAACTTGATTTCGGTGTTCATCGGCATGACCATAGGCCTCATTTTAGGCTCAATTCCGATTCTGATTCCGGGCATCAGTGCGCCCGTGAAGCTGGGTCTGGCCGGCGGCCCCATAATTGTGGGCATACTCATCGGCACCTTCGGCCCGCGCCTGCACATGGTCACCTACACCACGCAGAGCGCCAACCTCATGCTGCGCGCACTGGGCCTGGCCATGTATCTGGCCTGCCTGGGCCTTGACTCGGGCCGCGACTTCTTTGCCACCGTGATGCGCCCCGAGGGTCTGATGTGGGTGGCTGCGGGATTCGTGCTCACGGTGCTGCCCGTGCTCATTGTGGGCGCACTGTCGCTGCGCCTGCTCAAAATGGACTACGGCACAATATGCGGCATGCTGTGCGGCGCCATGGCCAACCCCATGGCCCTGAACTATTCCAGCGACCTGCTGCAGAGCGAGCGCCCATCGGTGGCCTATGCCACGGTGTATCCGCTCAGCATGTTTGTGCGCGTCATAGTGGCGCAGGTGGTGCTGCTCGTGTTCCTGTGACGCGCGCCGCGCAACGCTTTTTAACTTATGAGATAACGAAGGTGGGCGAATGGCTGCGTATATTTGCACCATCAATTATAGTAAACCCAAACGCTATTCAGCTATATTTTCATTTTTATGGACACTTCCAACCCATGCCCATTGCAGTTCAAGCGGCTCACGCGCGAGTCGCTGCCCCTGATTGAGCCCTACCTGCAGCGGTCGGGCAGCCTGTCGTGCGACTATTCGGTGGGCGGCATTTACATGTGGATCGACTACTTCAAATATCACTATTGCATCAGCGGCGACACGCTCTTCATCAAGGGCGTGGCCGAGGACAACCGCCACGAGGTGGCCTTCTCGCTGCCCATAGGCTCGCTGCCGTTGGCCCAGAGCGTAGAACTGCTAAAGGCCCACTGCCGCGAGGCTGGCGTGCCGCTCGTGTTCTCGGCCATCCCCGAGGAGCGCATCGGCGACTTCCGCGCCCTTGCCCCCAAGTCGGTCACCGAACTTGAGCACTGGGGCGACTACATATACCGCGCCGAGTCGCTGGCCACGTTCAAGGGCAAGGCGCTGAAGCAGAAGCGCAACCACGTGAACCACTTCATGGCGCAGTACCCCGGGGCGCAGTCGGTGCCCGTCACGCCCGACGTGCTGCCGGCCGTGTGCCGCTGCTTCGAGCGCGTGTGCGCCGAGCCGGCCGACAGCCGCATGGCCGAGTATGAGCGCGCCCAGGTGTGGCACGTGCTGCGCCACATGGCCGACTATCCGTTTGAGTCGATGTGCATCGTGCTCGACGGCGAGGTGCTGGGCTTCACCATGGGCGAGGTGATAGGCCGCGTGATGCTCGACCACATCGAGAAGTCGCTGCACAACGACTACAGCGGTGTCAACGAGGTGCTATGCCGCGACTTTGCAGCCAGCATAGTGGCGAAGTATCCGCAGGTGGAATACATCAACTGCGAAGACGACGCTGGCGACGAGGGCCTGCGCCAAAGCAAGCTGAGCTACGACCCCGTGACCATCCTCAAGAAATACGACGTAATTTTCTGACATCCGCCTCGTGCGAGACGGTGGCGGAGCGTCCATTGCAATGAATTCCGACAAAAAGACAAAGATGTCGGTCTATAAAAAGCATGTGTCTTTATGTCGAGAGGCCATGAAAGCTGTAAATCTGTGTGGGAAAGAAGTCAGAATCTCAAAATATATTCATCGCCATCTTTAAATGCATTGGTTTTAGTTAAATATTGGTATGTCGCTTCAAAGTCATCGCCAATGATATTTGCGCTGAATTGCCGCACCCTTGATATAGCTTTGATTATTACGGTCGGATCGCTCTTTCTGGTTAATCGCCTCAAACTGTTCAGGTAATCTTCTCTGAACACCGTGGGGATTATTATCTTTGACTGGTCGGCATGGACGAGTTCTGCATTCATCATGATTCTGGAAATACGCCCGTTTCCGTCATTGAATGGGTGCACTTCGCTGATCATAAACAGAATGAATATGGCTCTTGCAAAAGGAGAGGTTAGGGCTTGATATAGTTCAAACCCCTTAATTAAAGTGCCCCTCACAAGAGTGAAGTCAACAAAATGTGAGTCGCCGGCATGGTTGTTTTGTGACTTGAACATGCCGGGGTGCCTGTCTGGGCGGGCAGCCATCATTATTCTGTGTCGGTCTTGTAGAATTTCTATCAGTTCTTCTGCGGTGTTAGGCGTTCGTCTCATTTCTCGTCTGCTTGCCACTATTTGAAAGGTGCCCAGCACATCGTGTGAGTCGGCGTTTCTTGCAGGCATGGGGCGGCCTGATTCAATTATGCGATAAGCGTCAGCCACTTCAAATTCAGTGCCCTCAATATAGTTTGAAAAATAGCTCTCAAAAAATGCAAAGTTTCTAAAGGAGGCTGTTGTGACGTTAGGCTCGTCCATTAAGGGGAAGGGCTCGTTGTTTAATGCTCTGAACAACACTTCAAACAGCTTGATGCGTTCCTGGTCGAAAGGCATGCCTTGTGCCCGGGCTATTGCACTGGCTGCGGTTAACGTTTTTGATGGCTTGGTTGAAAGCATGGCGCCTATAATTGAGTTGAGAATCTCAAATTCTTCTGGCATGTTCAGCTCCTCTGAAATTTCTTTAGCTTTGTCTCGAAAATCGTTGATGCCAGATTCCCCATTCACAATCAGCATCTTTTCCAGACACTCTTCGATGTACATCCTTGACATGCATTTTGAAACACCATTGCGTGACCTTCCTTTCTGCAAGTTTTCCAGTATGCGCCTTTCCGCACTTGAAATGTAAAGATTTTCAATGAATGGCATGTCGTGCTCTGTTCCCATTGGACCTTTCATCAAATGGACTTTGATGCCTGGTAATGATACGTTTTTGGTGTATGTGTATGTGAGGAAAATGTCACCCTCATCAGTCGGTTTCAATTCATAAGCCGAACGATGACTAATGACGGCGTGCGGATATAGTTGCCCTAAGATATAGAATAGGTTTCTCTTAGTGATGATCTCCGGGGCTTCATCCATATTTGTCGTGTAGACTCTGGGGGCAATCTTTCGAATTTCCCCTCTTTTCAACCGTTCGCTGTTTCTGATTGTTGAAGATCCCACGACCACCTCAAGTATGTTGTGGAAGATTTTGTTTGTAGCCATAATATTCTATTAAGAATGGATTTGGGTACAAAAATAACTATTTTTGTCGATTAAGAGACACTTCTATGCAATTTTTGTCGATTAGGCCTTTGCCTAATACCTATAGGCTAATGTCTTTATGTCGATAGACTATGCAATCTGTGGGGGCGAACGCAGCGGCAGGCGGAAAGGGTGGCTTTGTGGACTGCCACTTTTCCGCCTGCCGGCTTGTTTTTGAATTTTGCTGTGGGCTACTTCTCAAACAGCTGGGTGCTGAGGTAGCGTTCGCCTGTGTCGGGCATTACGGCCACAATGGTCTTGCCTTCGTTTTCGGGTTTGCGGGCCAACTCGATGGCGGCGTGCAGGGCGGCGCCGCTCGATATGCCCACCAGCACGCCTTGGCTGTGGGCCATGAGGCGCGCTCCGGCAAAGGCGTCGTCGTTGCTCACCTCGATTATGCCGTCGGCCACCGACGCGTCGTAGTTCTTAGGCACGAATCCTGCGCCTATGCCCTGAATTTTGTGTGCTCCGGGCTTGCCGCCTGCCAGCACGGGTGAACTTGCTGGCTCCACGGCATAGGCCTTGACGCCGGGCTTGCGCTCCTTTAGCGCGCGGGCAGTGCCGCTCAGCGTGCCGCCTGTGCCCACGCCTGCCACCAGCACGTCGACTGCGCCGTCGGTGTCGCGCCAAATTTCGGGACCGGTGGTGAGGTAGTGCACCTGCGGGTTGGCTGGGTTTTCAAACTGCTGCGGAATTATAGCACCCGGAGTGGCCTCGAGCAGCTGCTGGGCCTTGGCAATGGCGCCCTTCATGCCTTCGCTGCCGGGGGTGAGCACCAGTTGCGCGCCATAGGCAGCAATCAGGCGGCGGCGCTCCTCGCTCATGGTTTCGGGCATCACTATCACGGCTTTGTAGCCGCGGGCTGCGGCCACCATGGCCAGACCCACGCCAGTGTTGCCGCTGGTGGGCTCAATTATGGTGCCGCCCGGCTTCAGGGCGCCGCTGCGCTCGGCGGCCTCCACCATGGCCAGTGCCACGCGGTCTTTCACGCTGCCGCCGGGGTTGAAATACTCAAGTTTCACCAGCAGGCGGGCTTTGAGGCCCATGGCCTGCTCAATGTTTTTCACTTCGAGCAGCGGTGTGCTGCCAATCAGTTCTGTGACTGTGCTGAATGTCTTCATAATGCTTTGCGTTTTCTTAGTTGTAGAACGAATATTGCTTTTTCTCGATTGGGCGTGACGGGGCACGCCAAACGATTTTAAATGTTGAATCTCAGTTCGCTGCCGCGCACATCGTCGGCAATGCCGCCCATGGCGCTGTAGGCCAGGCGGCCGTTTACGTAGGTGCGCTCCACGCGGTGGTGCACCTGCATGCCGGTGAGGGGCGTCCAGCCGCACTTCGACACCACATCGGCGTCGCTTATGGTGTGCGGCGTGCCGAGCGCGCCCACCACGGCAATGTCGGCATAATAGCCCTTGCGCAGGTATCCGCGGCGGTCAATGCGGTAGAGGTCGGCCGGGGCGTGGCACATGCGTCTCACCACCTGCTCCACGCTCAGCACCCCCTGACGCGCCAACTCGAGCATGGCCACCAGCGAGAACTGCACCATGGGCATGCCCGAGGCGGCCTTCAGGCAGCCGCCCTGCTTGTCGGCCAGCAGGTGGGGGGCATGGTCGGTGCCAATGGTGTCGATTAGGCCGCTGGCCACGGCGCGGCGCAGGGCGTCGCGGTCGGCTGCGGTCTTTACGGCGGGGTTGCACTTGATGCGGCTGCCCAGCCGGGCGTAGTCGGAGTCGGCAAACAGCAGGTGGGCCACAACAGCCTCGGCCGTGATGCGCTTGTGCGCAAGGTCGTGTCCGGAGTCGAGCAGTGCAAGCTCGGTCGCCGTGCTTATGTGCATAATGTGCAGGCGGGTGCCCAGTTCGCGAGCCAGCGCCACGGCGGCCCTGGTGCTCGTCACGCAGGCCTCGGTGCTGCGGATGACGGGGTGCAGCTCCAGCGGCAGGTCGGCCGCCCCGCCATGCTCGGCCACCAGGCGCGCGCGGTTGCGGTTAATCACGTCCTCGTCTTCGCTGTGAATGGCCACAATCGGCCCTTGGAAGGCAAACACCTGGCGCATGGCCTGCGGGTCGCTCAGCAGCATTCCGCCCGTGCTCTTGCCCAGAAACGCCTTGATGCCGCACACGCGCGAGTAGTCGGCCTGGCGCAGCACGTCGATGTTGTCGTTGGTGGCGCCAATGTAGAAGCTGTAGTTGGCACGCGACAGGCGAGCCGCGCGCTGCATCTTGGCCTCAAGGCGGTCGAGTGTCACCGTGGGCGGCACCACATTGGGCATGTCCATGTAGCTCGTCACGCCGCCAGCCACAGCGGCGCGGCTCTCGCTCTCGATGTCGGCCTTCTGCGTCAGTCCGGGGTCGCGGAAGTGCACGTGCTCGTCAATCACGCCGGGCATCACCCAGGCTCCGTTCACGTCGGTGGCTGTGTCGGCCTTCAGCATCAGCTGCCCGTCGGGGTCGCCGTGGCCCACCTCGGCTATCAGTCCGTCGTTGCCGATGGCCACATAGCCCTTGGCCGCGGTGCCGTCGTTCACCAGCGTGCCGTTATATATCAGTTCCATAAGCCAATGATAGTTTTATGAGTTTGTGTTATGCGGGAAAAATAGGGGTGCAAACCAGCCTCCGCGCCCGCCACTGTAGGGGTGGGGCGGCTGTGGTGCGCGCAGAGTGCTGCCGCGCGCCGAAAAGCGGAAATGTGTGGGATAGAGTGGGGCGGAGGGGGTATTAGTCTCAGCCCTCGGCGCTGCCACTACATCGGCGGCGCACAAAGCGTTTTTTGTTGAACCACGACTCCAGCCTCAACTTGATTACGCCAAACAGCGCCTCGCCGAATATGCTCGAGTTCATCTTGCTCGTGCCCAGCACGCGGTTTACAAATATTATAGGCACCTCCTTGATGGTGAAGCCCATCTTGTAGGCGGTGAACTTCATCTCAATCTGGAAGGCGTAGCCCTTGAATTCAATCTTGTCGAGGTCGATGGCCTCAAGCACCTCGCGGCGGTAGCACACAAAGCCCGCGGTGGTGTCGTGCACATGCATGCCCGTCACCAGGCGCACGTAGGCCGAGGCGTAATAGCTCATCAGCACGCGCCCCATAGGCCAGTTCACCACATTCACGCCGGTCACGTAGCGCGAGCCCACAGCCACGTCGGCACCCTCGCTGGCGCATGCGCGCTGCATGGGAATCAGGTCCTTGGGCGGATGCGAGAAGTCGGCGTCCATCTCAATTATGAAGTCATAGCCCTGCTGCAGGGCCCACTTGAAGCCCGTTATGTAGGCAGTGCCCAGCCCCAGCTTGCCGGGACGCTTGATGATGTTGATGCGTCCGGGAATCTCGGCAATCAGCCCGTCGACTATGGCGCCCGTGCCGTCCTTGCTGTTGTCGTCAATCACAAGCACGTCAAACTGGTGGCCCTCAAGCCCCAGCACCGCGTGAATGATGTTGCTGATGTTCTCCTTCTCGTTATATGTGGGAATAATGACTACGCTGTCCGACTTCATATCAAGTGAGTGTGTTGTGGGTTCTACAAAAAAACAATCAAGTGCCGCAGCCGCGCTTGGCCACCAAAGGGCCGCTGCATAAACGCCGCCCGCGCCTGCCCAGACAAAAGCGAGGCAAGCCGTGAGCCGCTGCCGGGGCTGCATACACCTAAAAGCATTGCGCAAATTTAGCAATAAATTCACTAACACGGCGCACAATCGCCCCGCCACCGCAGCCCCGCCGCGTTAAATTTCCTTAAACCGTCCGCCGCCAAAACGAAAAGAGACCGAGGTGCCCCCACCCCGGTCTCCCTGTCCCGCAACTCACTCATCAGTGCGGATTATACCTCCTGACTTCGTCGCTCAAAAAACGCGTGTTTTGCAACTAGTTGATTGATAATATTTTGTAATTTTGCGTACCCCGATTTTGGGGTACGCAAAGCTATTTTTATATGTTTGTCAAGCGAAAAAGAAATAGGTCGGGGACTGTGAGTGTGGTTGTGGCGGAGAAAACCCGTGGCCGTTACAGAGAACTTGTTACTATCGGCATATCTCACAACCCTGAAGAGCTGGATGCCCTGGTGGCGAGAGGGAAAGAGTGGATTGACAATGAGACGGCCCGTCGTCGTCCTCGTCTTGACCTCTTTGGCGAGGAGCGCAAGAAGTTGGAGGCAGAGGTCACCGACGTCGAGCGGATGCTCGCGTGCATCACCAACATCTCAATCAATGGGGCGGACCTCATACTCGACCGCGCCTTTAACAGCGTGGGGTTCGGCAGGATAGACGACGATGTTTTTCGCCAGCTCGTAAAGGCCCGCCTTGCATGCCCTGCGAGCAAGGCTGCCACAGTGGAGTATCTGAAGAACCATTTTGATGAGGACGTCAGCCTTTCTAAAATATACCGCTACCTCGACAAGCTGAGCGACCACCAGCATGAGATTGTTTAGGACATAAGCGTGCGCCACACCGAGAGGCTATTCGGCGGCAGCATCGGAGTGCTGTTCTATGACGTCACCACGCTCTACTTCGAGGCCGATTACGAGGACGGCCTGCGCAAGGCCGGCTTCTCGAAGGAGGGGCGCCACAGCAACCCCCAGATCATACTCGGCCTGCTCGTCAGCCTTGGCGGCTACCCGCTGGCCTACTGCATACATGAGGGCAACAAGTACGAGGGCCACACGATGCTGCCCACGATAAACGGGTTCGTCGCCAAATACGGGCTGGAAAACTTCGTGGTCGTGGCGGACTCCGGCCTGATGAACAGCGCCAACATCGCCGAGCTTGAGGCGCACGGCTACAAATACATAATAGGCGCGAAGATAAAGAATGAAAGCCGTGGGGTGAGGGACTGGATACTGGCCCAGCCCAAGCGAGACCGCCAGATGGCGGAGTACGACAAGGGCGGCGGGTGCCGCCTGCTTGTCGGATATACTGAAGACCGGGCGAGGAAGGACGCGCATAACAGGGAAAAGGGGATACGGCGCCTGGAAAAGGCCTACCGCAGGGGCACGCTCACCAAAGAGAACATCAACAAGCGCGGCTACAACAAGTTCCTGACGATGGACGGCGAGGTGAAAGTGGCCATCAACTACGGGCGCATCGCCGATGACTCCCGCTGGGACGGCCTCAAGGGATACCTGACCAACACGGACATACCGGCGCAGGACGTTTACGCTGCCTACCACAACCTGTGGCACGTGGAGCGCGCCTTCCGCATAGCGAAGTCAAAGATAGAGATACGGCCCATGTTCCACTTCACCCGCAAGCGCATCGAAGCCCACATATGCATCTGCTTCGTGGCCCTGAAAGTCTACAAGGAGCTGGAGCGCATGCTGAAGGCGTCGGAAATAAGGATGAGCGTCGACAAGGTGCTCGCACTGGCGAAAACCATAGTGACAATACAAGTGACAATGCCACACAGCAAGCAAACAGTCTGCAGAACTATGCTGATGAAGCGGCATCAACGCATCGCCAAACTGTTCACCGAAGAATTTTGGGGTACGCATTGACGAAGTCAGGAATTCACTAACACGGCGCACAATCGCCCCGCCACCGCCGCCCCCGCCGCGTTAAATTTCCTTAAACCGTCCGCCGCCAAAACGAAAAGAGACCGAGGTGCCCCCACCCCGGTCTCCCTGTCCCGCAACTCACTCATCAGTGCGGATTATACCTTTTCCCCAGCAAACGTCACCTTAAAGCCAAGCAGGGTGGCAAATATCATTTCTATGTCTTTTGCAAACGAGTAGTGATGATAGTAGTAGAGGTTGAGGCGCACTTTGTCGGGGTAGATAACTGTGTCGTTATATTCAAGGGCAATCTCTTGCATTGCTCTGGTATCGCCTGCCGCCTGCCTCTGGTTTACGTACTCAGAAATCATTTCGTCTTCAAGCCTGTATTTCAGTGTGGCAGGACCTGTAATGCCCGGCCGCAGTTTCAACACATCGCGGTCGTTGCCCACTAATTTGTCGGCATATCCAGGCACATCAGGTCGCGGCCCTACAAACGACATGTTGCCAATCAGCACGTCCCACAGTTCAGGCAGTTCGTCAATCTTGTAATGGCGCAATTTTGCCCCAAATGGCGTGATGCGGCTATCTCCGGCTACGCTTACCGATGATCCGGAGTGATTTACCGTCATAGAACGGAATTTGTGGCAGGTGAAAAGTTTGCCATCTTTCCCCACGCGCTTTTGGCAAAAGAATGCTGGGCCGCCAGGCATCTTTCGGTGTATGAGGAATGCGATGACTGGGAACGCCCACCAAATTAGCAGCAATCCCACAAAAGATGCTAAAATGTCGAATAATCGTTTGAAAAACACGCTCGTTCTGTTTTTTGGTGTTATTTGCTGCAATTGTCCTGAAAATGAGTCTTGCTGGTGCATTCCAGCAGATAATCGCCATTGTCAAGAGTCCTCAGCAGTTTTGTGTGGCACACCGACTGTGTCGCTTTCATTGATGCCACATTTTGGGGCGATATGCTTTTGTACATGTTAAGTTTCAGTTTGTCGCCTATTGTGTTCATGCCATACCCCATGATTTTAGCCAATCCCTGGCCCCTGTGGCCAGCATCCACCATATAGCCACGGTAGGTTGCCCCGTTCACAAAGCTCCTCATAAACGCATAACCCACAATCTCATCTGTTTGGCCGGTTTGTTCTGTGAGCAGCAGAATTATAAATGATTTGTTAGTCAGCAGCCGCTTTAGGGTGCTTTCATCAAATTTATGGGGTTTGAAGTATTGAAAAGCCTCCGGTGGTTGGCGTTTGAAAAATGCATTAAGGCAAGGCAAATCGTCCTTCTGTGCGAGCCTAAGCATGAATGGCGATGGCACGCCGGCACTTATGGCGGTTATGCGCTTCAGCTTGCGGCCATACAGCAACGAAAACAAGGCGGCGTTGCACCACTCTGCAACGTTCCATAAAAAGGAGCATTTGTCCTTGATGAAATGGGCAAGTTCATATACCATGATAAAATGTGGGTTTAGCTGATGTCGTCGTAGAAGTCAAGCATGCACTGGCGCACGTTGCTTTGCTCGAAGCGCGATGCTATCATCGGCCGGGCTTTGGTCTGCATGCGCTGGCGCATGTCGGGGTCGTCGATTATGCTCTGCATGGCGCCGGCAAGCGCGGCTGAGTCTTTCGGCGGGATGATTAGTCCGTTAACGCCGTTGGCTATGATTTCGCGGCTGCCGTTGATGTCGGTGACTATCGATGGTAGCCCCATGGCGCCCGCTTCGAGCACGGTGTTGGGAAAGCCCTCGCGATAGCTTGGAAACACGAAGCAGTCGCTTGCTGCATAGTAGGCCAGCAGGTCGGTGCCATATTGCGGTCCGGCGGCCACAATGTCGTCGCAGCTGTCAATCAGCATTCTTGTGCGGTCGGATACAGGATCGATTGAATCTTCAAACGCCCCCACGAGCAACAGACTCGCCTTGCTGCGCTTGCGCACCTGCATGAAGGCTTCTATCAGCTCGTCGATGCCCTTGTCCCTGACTATTCGGCCCACAAACAGAAAGGTGAAGCAGCCGCTGTCGGAGATTTGCGCCAGCTTGTGGCCGCTTGCATTCTCTCGGCTCCAGAAGTCCATGTCCACGCCGCGCACGTTGCCGTGCCCAAGCACACGCATCGGCTTGCGTGTGATGTGCTGCTGCAGGTCGGCCATCACCCCCTGGCCTTCTGGTATCACATGGGTGGCGCAGGCGCAGGTAATCCAGTCGGTGAGCATCAGCAGCCTGCGGGCAAAGCCGTGGGCCGTGGGCCACACAAGGCCCGTGAAGGTGTGCACCCGCCGCGGAACGCGCGTGGCCCAGGCGGCCATCATGCACAGCAGCCCCGCCTTGGGGGTCATCGAATGCACCATGTAGGGCCGTTCGCGGCGGAACACCCTTATCAGGCCGAGCAGCGCGCGCAAGTCGCTCAGTGGCGCCATGCGCCGCTCCATCCTCACCCCAATCGTCTTCATGCCATACTGCCTGTGCAACTTGGCAAGATCATCGTCGGGCGACGATAGCAGCACGAGCTCAAACTTGTCCATCAGCGCCTCAAACGAGCCGTTGAGAAAAGTGCCGAGCGAAGTGCCTATGGTGGCTGCGCGTATCAGTTTGCGCTTCTTGGACATGCGTGTCGACATTTAATGCTCGATGCAGCCCTTTATCGCATCCACAATGCGCCTCACATCGTCGTCGCTCACGCACGGGCCGCTGGGCAGGCACAGACCGGTTCTGAACAGCGATTCGCTCACACCGTTCACATAGCTCGGGTTGGCGGCATACACCGGCTGGCAGTGCATGGGTTTCCACAGCGGACGGCTCTCGATGCCGGCGGCGTCGAGGGCTTGGCGCATGGCCTCCACATTGTCGTTGGGCCTCAAGTGACTGGCTTCGCTGCCGTAGGCCGCCTCCTGCCCGGCCACGTGCAGCTCGGGACTGATGGTGATGGTGCACAGCCAGAAGTTGCTGTCGCAGCGGCTGTCGGGGTTGTTGTGCAGCTCAATGCCGTCCACCCTCTGCAGCAGCTCGCCGTAGAGGGCGTGCACATGCTTGTGGTGGGCAATGTGCTCATCGGCCACAGTCATCTGGCCGCGCCCTATGCCGGCGCACACATTGCTCAGCCGGTAGTTGTAGCCAATTTCGGTGTGCTGGTAATAGGGGTATGGCTCCCGGGCCTGCGTGGCAAGGTGCAGCACCTCCTTTTTCTCATCTGCGCCGGGGCATATGAGCGCGCCGCCGCCGCTGGTGGTTATCATCTTGTTGCCGTTGAACGACAGCGCCCCATAGCGCCCAAACGTGCCCAGACACCGGCCGTCGAAGCGCGAGCCGAAACCCTCGGCCGCATCCTCAATCACCGGAATGCCATAGCGGTCGGCCACAGCCATAATCTCGTCGATGCGGTAGGGCATGCCATAGAGCGCGACAGGCACAATGGCCTTGGGCTTCTTGCCCGTCGCGCTCAGACGGTCGTTGATGGCCTCCTCCAGCAACTCGGGGTCCATGTTCCACGACCCCCTCTCCGAGTCGACAAACACCGGTGTCGCACCCAGATAGACGGCGGGGTTGCACGAGGCGCAGAACGTGAACGACTGCACAATCACCTCATCGCCCGCGCCCACACCGCAGGCCCGCATGGCCAAGTGAATGGCAGCCGTGCCGGCCGACAGGGCAGCAACCTCCTTGCCGCCGCCCAAAAAGCGCTTCAAGTCGTCCTCAAAGCCGTCGACATTCGGCCCCAGAGGCACAACCCAGTTGGAGTCGAACGCATCCTGAATATACTTCATCTCATTGCCGCTCATGTGAGCAAGGCACAGATAAATGCGCTGTTTCATAATAGTAAAATAGATATGTCGTTGTTGTTATGATTTCTTCAAAAGTTTCTTGTAAAGAGCCAGATAGTTGCGGGCCATAACCGCAATGTCATACTGCCGCGCCTTGCGCTGGCAGGCCTCGGCCACGGCGCGGTAGCGGTCAGGGCCGCCGCAAAGGCCGCTTATGGCCTGGGCAAACCCGTCGGCGTCGCCCTCGGCCACCAGCACGCCGTGGCCGCGCACCACCTCGCGCAGACCGTCCACATCGCTCGCCACAAACGGCCTGCCGCTGGCCATGCCCTCGATGCTCGACAGGCTCAGCCCCTCCCAGTGGCTCGACAGCGCCACCACATCGCTTTCGCGCAGCAGCCGCGGCACATCGGTGCACACGCCCGGCATCTCCACCCGGCCGGCTACGCCCAGCCCTTCGGCCAGTGCGGCCACTTCGGCACGGCGCGGCCCGTCGCCCACCAGCCGCAGCCGGTAGTCCTCAGGCAGCCGTGCAATGGCGCGCACCAGCGTGTCCTGGTCCTTTTGCGGGCGAAAAGCCGCAATCATAGTCACCAGATGCGGCCCTTTGGGGGCAACGCTTTTAATCGGGTTGAGAAATCGCGACGTGTCCACACCGTTGTATATGGTGGTGATGCTCGGCCGCAGCCCGATGTACTGCTCAAGGTTGCATCGCGTCTGGTCGCTGATGCACACAATGCTGTCATACTGGGCATACATCAGGCGGTCAATGGGGCGCAGTGCCTTTATCGACCGGCGGCGGTTGGTGGCATTGTGCTCAGTGGTCACCAGACGCGCGCGGCTGCCGCTCAGTGCCTTGGCCATGGGGGCAAACAGCTGGCAGGCAGTGTTGTGGGTGTGCACCACGTCATAGCCGCCGCGGCGCAAGAGCCGCGCCAGCCGCCAAGCGCTCACGGGGTTGTATGTGCCCGTGCCCATGCCCAGACTGCGCACCACAATGCCCGCCGACTCCACCTCGCGCTTAAACGGCGTGTCGTGCCCGTCAAACAGGGCCAACTCCACCTCGCAGCCCAGCCGCCGCAGCTGCGGCAGCAAGTCCACCATCAAGTGCTCGGCCCCGCCCGTCTCCATCGACGTTATCACATGCAATATCCTCATCTTCTAAATACAAGTTTGCTCATCTTCATTTATATCTCCCACAGATAGGCTTTTAATATCTCCCACAGATTTACACAGATTATCACAGATTTACTTGGTTAGATAAAATAAAATCCATAAAAATAAAAAATCTGTGTAAATCTGTGCAATCTGTGGGAAATCTCAAAAAAATTGACTGGTCAACAAAAAATCAGTGCAGATAAAAGATCTGTGTAAATCTGTGTAATCTGTGGGAACCCCCAATAAACGAATCTGTGGGATACCCAAACACTAAGAGTTGTGGAGGTCGCGCAGATGCATCAGCCAGCCCAGCGGCCAGACGGCATTCCATGCCAACGGCAGCCGAGGCACCTTGCTGAACTTCTTGCAGCAAAGTCTGAACCTCCAGTAGTTGATAGCCGCCTTCAGCTTTTGCCCCCACGGAATGCTCGACAACAGCAGTTCGGCATAATATGTGGTGCTGGTCACTGGGCTATGCCGGCGCACACGCACAATGTTGTCCGTTAGGCCGCCATCCTGATATTCGGCTATATATATCACCTTGTTGAAATATCTTAGCTTGTATTTACGGGCAATTCTGTTCCACACCAGCGCTTCCGGACAAAATTTCTCGCCCTCAATCTCAGGGAATGGGAACTCCCTCATTACGCATGTCTTAAACACTTCGGCAAGGTCTCCGGTCACTTGGTGCCTAAATCTGATGTCCATAGAGTTGCACACAATGAAGTCTTGTGCCAGACCACTGCCAATCACCTTGCCGCCCCCTGTGGCGTCAAGTCCGGCCACGCCGCCTATGCAGCTGTCGCACTTCGCATATTCCGCGGCAATGCATTGCAGCGAGTCGGCCGGCAGATAGTCGTCGCTGTCGACAATGAAAAACAATTCACCCTTCGCCTGGCTCACACCGTGGTTAATGGCGCGGTGCTTGCCGCCGTTGCGCTGGTTCAGGTACTTTATGTCAATTCTCCGCTCGGCAATGAAGCTCTGCACCATGCTGGCAGTGCCGTCGGTCGACCCGTCGTCAACTATCACCCACTCAAAGTTGGTGAACTGCTGCGCACTCAGGCTCTCATAGAGCCTGCTCAGCAAATGAGCGCGGTTGTATGTGGGAGTGAAAACCGTTATCAGCATACGCCTTTTGATGCTTTATTTATAGAACTTGTCGATGTCGTATTTACCATCATACTCATAGACGTCATGAACTGGGTCGCCTGGCCTGAAGCCGTCGGTGAAGAAAGTCTTGTAAGGGTATATCATCGACCCCCACGAAATCACAATGCGGGTGAACAGCAGGGCCATCATCAGCACCAGGCTCGCACTGTAGGTGCTCACCACACGCTCGCGTGTGGCCAGCGACGTGATGGTGCAAATCAGCCCCAGCATATAGAACCAACTCAGGCGGCCGCCGTTAAGGCTCTTGGTGAACACCAGCAGAATGCCGCAGAACACCAGCGCCATGTTGAGCAGCGTCACCTCCTTGGCGCTCTTGCCGTCGATGCGGTCGTAGCGCGACATGATGTAGCCCAGCATCACCACAGCCTCAAGCAAATAGTCGAAGCGGAAACCGCCGCCCTCGGCCTCGCTGGTGTAGCCCTCGGTGCGCGCCTCGCTGCCCGAGAACGACCCGAACTGCGAAAACAGCGCGTCGGTAGGCCCAATCAGCCCCACAATGCCGCACACCACCATCACGGCTATCACGCTGTTCTTGTCCATTTTGCGCTGAGGCACAAAGTAGAACGGCGCAAACACAATGGCCGAGTTGTGAAACGAGAACGCCAGCAGCACAATGCCAAAGAACGCCCACGGCCGCCGCCTCACGGCATAGTCCACCGCCAGCCACGCAATGCTGGCTGCCAACACCTGCCGCAGATAGGTGAACGTGAAGAAAAACCACAGCCCCATAAACAGCACCAGCGCCATGGGATAGTTGGTGGCATAGCGCCGCAGCGACACAAACAGCAGCGCGTAGATGATAAGCGTCACCGTGAAAATAAATACATAGCGGTTCATAGTGAACAGCCCGATGAGCACATTCAGCAAGTCGTAGCCTATCTCCTTGGGGTAGAGCGCGTAGAGCGAGCCCCCATACCACGGGAAACCCTTATACATCATCTCGGCCGTCTCGTCGAACACGGCCCCGTAGATATACCGATCATAGCCGCCGAGCATGTCGGCGCACCCCAAAATCAGCGCCAGCGCCCCCAGAAACACACCCAGAAACGCCGCCGACCTACCGCCGCGCCCCACAGTGGCAAAGTAAGCCACCACCGGCACCGCAAACAAAGCAAAATAAAGCAACATAACTAAATATCAATTACCGACACAAATCCCGTTTTTTCGACAGAAAGACAAACTTTCGACAAAAAGACAGATTTTCGACATAAAGACAAAAAGACAAACTTTCGACAAAAAGACATAAAGACAGATTATCGACATAAAGACAAAAAGACAAAAAATATCAAAAAGCCGAGCCACTATGTGCGTTATGTCTTTATCGTCTAAAAAACAGAGCAACAATGTGCTTTATGTCTTTATCGTCTAAAAAACAGAGCCACTATGTGCGTTATGTCTTTATCGTCAAAAAAACAGAGCATCTATGTGCTTTATGTCTTTATCGTCTAAAAAACAGAGCAACAATGTGCTTTATGTCTTTATCGTCTAAAAAACAGAGCCACTATGTGCGTTATGTCTTTATCGTCAAAAAAACAGAGCATCTATGTGCTTTATGTCTTTATCGTCTAAAAAACAGAGCAACAATGTGCTTTATGTCTTTATCGTCTTAAAAAGGCCGAGCCACAATGTGCTTTATGTCTTTATCGTCAAAAAACGAGTACACAATGTGTCTCTATGTCGAAGGAGAAGGAGAGGGAGAGGGAGAGGTGTGCTTGGGTTGGTAGTTGCGGTATTTGCGTTTAACCTCCAGCCTGTCGCCACCAAAATTCACAATCAGACCATTGTCAATGCCCGTAGCCGTCAGATAGTTCACCAGCTGCATCTCGTGAATCGGCAATATGGTGCTCACGGCCTTCAGCTCAATGATCAGCCTTCCCTCGACCACAATGTCGGCCCGGTAGTCGCCCACGCAGTGCCCCTTGTAGTTGATTGAGATAGGATATTCCATCTCGCACCGCAATCCATGATCGTGCAGTTCGCAAGCCAGAGCGTTGCGGTACACTATTTCCAGATATCCAGGCAGCAGTTCACCCCTCACGCTGTATATGCAGTTGACCACTGTTTTTATCAGTTCTTCGTCAGTCATAGCCAATTAAATTATTATCAACAAAGATAAAATGTTTTTTCGACAGAAAGACAGATTTTCGACAAAAAGACAGAAAGACAAATTATCGACATAAAGACAAATTTTTGACAGAAAGACAAAAAGACATAAATAATTATCAAACAAAAATGAGCACACCATGTGTCTTTATGTCTTTATCGTCTAAAAAAAGCGAGTCGCACCATGTGCTTTATGTCTT
Organism: Wujia chipingensis; assembly: GCA_963655175.1. Classification (GTDB taxonomy): domain Bacteria; phylum Bacteroidota; class Bacteroidia; order Bacteroidales; family Muribaculaceae; genus Sodaliphilus. The sequence goes on from CAVKDU010000010.1 coordinate 19,448, forward strand.
TATCGTCAAAAGACCGAGCCACTATGTGTCTTTATGTCTTTATCGTCTAAAAAACAAGCATCTATGTGCTTTATGTCTTTATCGTCAAAAGACCGAGCCACTATGTGTCTTTATGTCTTTATCGTCTAAAAAACAAGCATCTATGTGCTTTATGTCTTTATCGTCAAAAGACCGAGCCACTATGTGTCTTTATGTCTTTATCGTCTAAAAAACAAGCATCTATGTGCTTTATGTCTTTATCGTCAAAAGACCGAGCCACTATGTGTCTTTATGTCTTTATCGTCTAAAAAACAAGCATCTATGTGCTTTATGTCTTTATCGTCAAAAGACCGAGCCACTATGTGTCTTTATGTCTTTATCGTCAAAAAAGCTGAGCCACCATGTGTCTTCATGTCAAACTATTCGAAGAGTGCGAAAAACTGTGCAGCCACCGAGCCTCGGTCATGATGCCGTAGCACAGCATCGCGTCCAGCCTTGGCCATCGCCTCATAGCGGTCGGGATGGGCCGCCATGTCGGCCAGCACATCCACCACATCCTGCTCGCCGTCATACACAATGCACTCCTTGCCGTGGCGCACGGCAATATTCTCAAGCGCAAAACCGGTGCCTATCACCAGCAGCCCGTTGGCCAGCGCGTCGAGCACTTTTCCCTTAGTGCCGGTGCCTATGGTGATGGGCGTCAGCTGCACATCGTGTCGGCACACCTCAGTTATATAGTCGGGAGCAAACTCAATCACCTTTGCGTCCCATCCGGCATCGGTCAGCCGCTGCGCCAGCGCATCCCATCCACGGCCCAGAAATGTGAACTCGTAGTGCTGCGCAAGAGTCTCAGCATTAGCGGCAAGGGTCTCAATCAGCATCCGTCCGCGCTGTGCCATATACAAATTGTTTTGTCCTGCCAGCAGCAGACGCAGTTTCCCCTTATGCCTGAAGTCTATTTCCTTTAACGGATGCTGCACATCATAGTGCGGATGGCGGATGAACCGCGCGTCTGCCTTGGGGTTGATGCAGTGCAGTTCTTCGGCATCTGCTTCGCCCACCAAGTGATAGCGCACCATGCTGCCGCCCATCAGATTTCGCTCAAGCCGCCTATACTTGGGGCGCATCACACGGTTGCGCAGCTGCTGCGAGCGGCGCACAGCGCCCAACTGGTCGCGCAACTCAAGGCTGCGCTTATAATACAGCGACTCGCAGTCGGGCAGCGTGTGCACAATTCTGTATCGCCGCAGTTGCCGTGCTATGCCGCCAAGTTCCTCACTGTTTACCCAAATGCCGTCGGGCCGCAGGCCATTTATCCGCTTGATTATGCTGCGCCGCAGCCTTATGTAGTAAAACACGGGGTAGCGCATCACCATTCTCACCACCAGTAGCTTGATGGCCCATTGTAGCCACCATGGCTGCTTAAGCACCGTGATGGTGCAGTTGAGCTCGTCGGCAATTGCCGCAATGCGCTGCTGGCTCACACCATTGTAGTTGAGCGTGAATATGTGCAACTCAATGCCGCTGCTGCGATACTTGGCTAAGTGGTAGCCAAGCGCCGTAGCCCCCCGATAGTTCTCCGCCGTAGGCGTCAACAAAGTAACTTCAACTATCCGCATCATATCAACTGTTTATGAAGTTAACATATTCTCAATTTGCTCATTGATGAATTTAGAATCAAATATTTTAACCCGTTGAAGGCCCTTATCCGCATAATGCGCTCTTAGGCGTGCATCCATTTTTAGTTTTATTATTGCATTGAAGATGTCTTCGTCTGATTGTTCGCAAATGATTCCAAACTCATTGTCTCCTATGATTTCAGATGGTCCAGAAACTTTCGTTGAAATAACGGGAGTGCCCAATGCCATAGCTTCACATACAGACAAACCGAATCCTTCTGCGACAGAAGTACTCAGCATAATATCAGCAGCTTTGATGTATGGATAAGGATTTTCTATGTATCCCATAAAAAATACCATTTCATTGACATCATATTCATGTGACATCTTTTCTAACTCGAAACGTAGTGGCCCTTCTCCGATTACTTGAAATTTTATTTGGATATTGTGGTCTTTACATTTTTTTGCCACCCTTATCAACCTATCCAATCCCTTTTGCTTTGTAAGCCTGCATGCTGTTATCGATGTGAAGAAATTGTTCTCTATATTTGTAGCATTTGATTTCTGCTTTATAATATCAGTATCAATTGAGTTGTTTACTACAATTGTGTTGCTTTTGAATTCAGGGTATAATTTCAAAAAAGATGTTCTCGTATCTGATGACACACAAACAATCTTGTCCATTCGACCATAGGCTTTACGCTCTTCTTGTTTATGGAAAGCATACGATGTATAGTTGAATTGCATAAGATCAATGTGTACCCAACTGACATTTAATGCGTTATTCGTATGCAGATAGTGTAACTTTAATGGCATTCCCTCTAAAAAAGAGATCTCTATATCAAAGTCATGCTCGAGCTTCTTGTTTATGTGATGCTTCAAGAAATAGTTGATGCCCAATTTTTTAGAAATCCAATGAGATAACCTGTAGCTTAGAGAGTATCCATCCCAAAGGGGAATTATTTTGACATCGCTTGGTATATACTTAAGGGTTTCGCCGTTCTTGGCATCAATGAGTGCCAAATACACGTCAAACTTTTCTTTGCTAAGGGAGGTCAATACATTTATGAGTACCCTTTCCGCTCCACCAGGGCCCATTTGTCCATAATAAAAAAGAATCTTTTTCATTTAGTAGCAAGTTTAGGGTACAAATCAAAATTGTCAAGAATCGCCTTTAGTTGCGTATCATTCATGTCTAATTTGATGTTTTTTTGGGTGAGTCCTTTATCTTGCCATAATGGGTTGTCATAGTAAGTGAATTCATGTGCGTTATGAGTGGTCATAATGCTCTTTGTGTCATTCATTAGGGCCATTGCCTTAAACCATATGTCATCTGCAAATTTGCAGATGCGCATAAATGTAGATTCGTCAAAGACATGATTGCTTAAACAGTGTGGAGGATACAGAACGCCAGCACAGCCTATAGGGAAATTTAATTTGGATGGCTTATCCGTAGATCCAATTGGATTCCAATGCCTGTAAGATTCTGGAACGCCAGTGGAGTTTAATTTGATTTTCATACACCAATTTGCACAAATACAATTAGGGTTAGCTCTACTGCTTTTTATTAGGAACTCCAATGTGTCTACGTTATAAATCACATCATCGTCCACAGTAATTATGACATCATTTGGAAATAATTTCAGGCTTGGAATTAATTTCTTATATGACAGAATGTCTTTGCAATACATTATCTCAAGCCCTCTGCGCTGTTGCTTTAATAATAGTTCCGGGAGGTCGTTGCCTTTCTCCTTTTCGGATAACCAAAGTATAATCCTATTCGGCGGATATGTCTGGTTAAGCAAAGATTCAATCGTAAGGTATACATCGAATATGCGTAAGCCGTATGTTGTTAGGCTAACAATAACTTGCGTTTGGTCGCCATAATATTGGGCTTGACATGTGCCAATTTTGTTAGATGTTAATGAACTATATTTCAATTTAGTGGAATGCAGGTCAAAAATGGCCTTTTTTCTCTGCTCATCAAGTATGTAGTTGAAATAATTATGTATTCTCTGCTTGAAATCAAACATTTCTACCTCGTTTAAAGATGTGTCTAATATTGTATGTGACGGCTTTTGCTGAATGTAGGACCAGTTTTATGCATGTAGTACCATTGAAGTTATACTTGTTCTTGTTGTGCAACCAATAGAAAAGATGTTTTGGGTTGTCCTGTAAATCCCAAAGGCACATTGATCTTAGTTGTGGTTGCATATAGTGGTCGATGTTGTCATGACAAAGTCGATATAAATCTCTATCTATTTGTGTCGTCATTCCCAGTTCCTTTTTTAAAAACTGGAAATACCATTGCCTTTCTTGCAACAGAGCCTTGTAACGATCAATTTGATTCTTGCTACTATTTGTTATTGTTATTGAGCTCCTTCTATACAGGAACCCGATAGATTCAGTGTTTGCTATACCTTTGTTAGAGGCCATTAAAAAAGCAGTTATTTTATCTGAAGACCATGCATAGGGTAAAAAATAAAAACCTCCAATGTCTTTAAGCCTTTTTGTCCGAAATAGGAAATCTCCAATGAATTGGTCTCGTCCCTTCCACAAAAACCACATCATTGAGTAAACGGATTCAAAACTTGGTCTTGGCTCCTGAATGTCTACTACCGATGATTCTTCATCAATGATAAGTGTGCGTGTGTGAAAAACATCCAAAGTCGGATGCCGCTCAATTAATTTTAGGTAATTCGATAGGCAACTTGGAGACAATTTATCGTCATCTCCCATGCATATTATATACTCACCAGTAGCAAGGCTTAAACACTTATTCCAATTGTTAACTACATTGTAGCCACCAAAACCAATGGTGTTTTTATAGTATCTGATTCGGCTGTCGCCCTCAAAAGAGCTTACTATAGAATCAATGTCTTGAGGGGAGTTATCGTTAACAATAACAACTTCAAAATTGGAGTAGTCTTGACTTAGTACGCTTTCAATACACTCCCGAAGGTATTGGGCTTTGTAAGCAGGAATAGCGATGGTAAATTTCATAAATGAGATTTAGAATGATCAACAATGCCATATTTTTGCCTTGCTCGTTCGAGTTTAATTTGATCTTTTTCAGATATTTCAGATGTTCCAATAGTCTTCAATCCGTCAAAGTATTTAGCGAATAGTTCAAGCAAGAAATCTTTACTGAGCCTTTCTTCTGGGGGGTATAGAATCTCTTCATGCCTTAAAATTTGGTCTATTGAAAATCTAACAGCAACAATTTTGGCTGGAGAACCTAACGCAACTGCATATGGTGGAATTTTTTTTGTGACAATAGAACCAGACCCAATAACTGCTCCTCTTCCAATTTCACACTTGGACATTAAAATACAACCCGCACCTACCCATGCATCCTCATTAACAACAATGTCCCTAATCTTATCATTGATGTGTGTGATGGATAAAAATTGTGGTAATCCAACAGTTGGAGTGTGTGCTTCAGGTATGATTATACATTGAGAGCTAACAGCGGCAAATTTCTTTATTATGAGATGGCCTGAAAGGGCTATCACATTGTTGTTGTTTTGTAATCGTGACCAGTTGTCGAGGGATATTAATTCAGGGTGTAATGTTTGATTCTCGCCAATTTGGCATTCTTTTCCTGCTTTTTTGAAATTATCGGGACAACTGTTGCCAACAGCTAATGTGTATAAAAAATCGTACATTTGCCTCCATTTTCGTAGGCGCTTCCGAATATTCATATGGGTTTGAATTTTAGATAAATTTGTTTTGCTTTGCCATTAATTACTTCTCGTTCTTTTTTCCCGCATCCCAAAAAATATATCAAGAGACAAGAAGAAAGCCAAGATACCAAACATATTATGACTAATCTTATAAAAGAGCAAGCCATTATATTGTATGCTATGAATGGTGCTAAACAAGACATAACGGCTACAATTATACATCTTAAGTAAACATTCTTTAGATATTCCGTTATAGAGAAGCCAGTTGCTTTGTGTATAAAATATAGCTTAACTATTATTGTGAATTGAGCAATTATTATGAATACTATAGTTATAGTTTCTGGAATAAATCCGAAACGGAATAGTATATATGCCAGAGGGAGATTTAATAATTCAACACAAGATGTTGTCATCTCGTAATATTTAATCTTTCCTGTAGCTATTATTCCTGTGGCTATCGGTACAGATAATGTTTCAAATAATGTGTAAATGATTATTAGGCGTAAGAATAATGCTGAATGTTCTGGCGCGTTACCCAACCATAGATGCAAGATGTAATCAATGTCAATAATGAATGGGGTGCCAAGTAGAATCATAGTGAAGCATGAGAACTTAGCTCCATATAGCATTAAGTCATTCATGTGTTGCGTCTCGTTGCTTGCAAAACTTTTTATGATTTGAGGGTTTATTGCGGTCATAAAGTTGGCGACAAAACTATGCAGCATAGAATTAACTTGATTTGATATACCTTTCGCTGCATTTACTGCCGGTCCAAAAAAAATGTTCAATAGAATGTTTCCTCCCTGTACACGAAGAATAACTGAACTTGTGCCCAAAAAATTCCAGCTTGAAAACTTGAGCAGTTCGGATAGGGTGTTTCGTTCAAATATGAAGTGAAATTGACACTCCTTGAAATTCCTTTTGCAGTATAGACCATAAATCATCCTGACGGATAATCCAATAAGGCAGCTTAGAATAGCGAACATTACCAGTTTGTCTACAGATGTGAGGCTTAAGACAAATACAATAGCTAATTTCATGGAGGCCTCATATAATGAAATGAATGCGAATGCAGACATTTTTTCATGTGCAACTATGACAGCGTTATATGGGACGCTGATTAGATTGATACAGAATGAAACGATTGATAATTGGTATAGAATCATACTCGCATTGACTCTGTCTGCAGGAATGTTCAACTTGTTATTAAAAAACCATAGGCCCAATGTCTCTGATATGATTATAAATAAAATGATTAGAGCCAGTTGTACAATAATTGTAGAGCAAAAAACGGCGTTTCTTTTTGTCTCGTTATCCTTACCTATGCTATAAGTCAGGAACCTGCTTATAGCGAGAGATAGTGAGTCAGAAACCATTAAAAACATAGATACTAATCCGCCTACAACATTGCAAATTCCATAGTCAGTAACACCCAGTTCAAACAACAATTTGCGGGATGTATAAAGCCCAATAGACATTATAAGCAACATCCTAAAATATAAAATGAGGGTGTTGCGGGCGATGTGGCGGTTGTTTGCTTGGGCGTCGGTCATTTCCGTTCCGTTGTTTTATCTTTTCGACAAAAAGACATAAAGACAAAAAGACAAGTGATTAGACAAAAAAGACATAAAGACAAATATTTAAAGACAAAAAGAAAACGATAATAGCCAAAAATATTTCACTCAAATAAAATATGTCTTTCTGTCTTTCTGTCGAAAAACAAACGGCCACTCTGTGTCTTTATGTCTTTATGTCGAAAATCTACCAGCCCTCTTTGCGACTTTTCGTTCAAAATCAGTCTGCTGCAATATGTCTGGATATCGTGGGGGCGGAGAGGGGGTTAGCGGCCGCCGGTGAGGAGGCGGCTCAGCAGGGACACGCGGGCCGTCAGGGCCGAGGCGGCGGTGCACAGCAGCACGGCCAGCAGCACCATGGCAGCGTTCATGGCCAGCAGCATGGAGCCCGAGTAGGGGGCCGCCATGCCGGCCAGTCGGCCCACCGCCTTCATAAGGTGGGGCAGCAGCACTATGTGCAGCGCAAACACCATGAAGCTGTGGCGCGCCAGCGGCGAGGTGAGCGTGCGGCTGCGGCTCTGGGCGGCGCGGCTGGCCAGCCCCAATGCCAGCGCCACGCCGGCCAGTATGGCGGTGTGGTGCAGCCAGTCGATGTTGAGTTTGCCAAAGCCCATGGGGCGCGCCACGTAGTGAAACGTGGCCAGGTCGGCCGCGCTGGCCGCCATCCACACCACGGCGGCTGCAGCGAGCACCCGCGGCTGTGCGGCCCACCGGGTGACGCTGCGGCCACCTATGGCGGCCCACGCCCCCAAGCTGTAGAAGCACACGGCCACGCTGCTAAACCCTATCACCCATATCGGGCCGCGGCCCACCCACCAGAAGGCCAGCGCGGCCAGCGGCAGCGCGCACCTCCAGCGCTTCACGGCCACCCACACCAGCGGCGCGGCCAGGCTGAGCGCCATCAGGTCGCGCACAAACCACAGCGGCAGGTCGGCGGGGTGGTTGAGCCCGTAGGCGTCGAGCGAATAGAAACTGAACGACAGCAGCAGCGCCTTGAGGCTGTAGCTGCTGTGCAGCGCAAAGTAGGCAATCAGGTTCCACACCACGTAGGGCACCAGCAGCGACCGCGCGCGGCGGCGCAGCTTGGCGGCGTAGGTGGCGCGGTCGAAGCGCTCCACGCGGTAAAACATCAGGTAGCCCGATATGAGGAAAAACGTGGGCACGGCCACGTCGGCCGCTATGCACGCCACATACGACAGCGCCATCTGCGCCCACGTGGCGCAGTGCCTTATGCTCAGCTCCACCTGTCCGTAGGGGATGTGCTTGAACGTGAGCAGGTTGTAGTGGATAATCACCACCAGCACGGCCATGGGGTAGCGCAGCGAGTCGAAGGCCAGCCAGGGGCCGGCATCGCGCTTGGGTTCGGACAAAATCTTGGGGTCACCGGCGCTTGTTGCTGCTCCGGCGTCAACGCTGTGGCGGGCTGTGCTCCTATCGATACTGTCGCAGTAATCGCAGTGGTGCATAGTGCTTAAAAGAGTTTGCGGGCGCGCAAGTGCTGAGAGGCGACGAAGCCCGTCGCGGCGCGAGGCACCGCGGCAGCGCTCAAAGTCTCACAGAGAGTTGCTTAGTCTTTCCTTTGCCCGTATGGAATCATACTATTCCGAGAAGTAGAATTTCCACGTGCAAAGATACAACATTTGCCCCAAAGCGCCAACGCCCCCTGCCGACAATCATTCAACACCCCCCGCTTCCCACAGATTGGCTGCTCTTTTATCTCCCACAGATTTTTTTTGTTTGCGCAGATTGGCTGCTTTTTATCTCCCACAGATTAACACAGATTGTCACAGATTTTTTATTTGCACAGATTGGCTGCTCTTTTATCTCCCACAGATTTTTTTTGTTTGCGCAGATTGGCTGCTTTTTATCTCCCACAGATTAACACAGATTGTCACAGATTTTTTATTTGCACAGATTGGCTGCTCTTTTATCTCCCACAGATTTTTTTTGTTTGCGCAGATTGGCTGCTTTTTATCTCCCACAGATTAACACAGATTATCACAGATTTTTTATTTGCGCAGATTGGCTGCTTTTCTATCTCCCACAGATTTACACAGATTGTCACAGATTTACAGGGTTGGATGGAATAAAATCCGTGAAAACAAAAAAGATCTGTGTAAATCTGTGTGAATCTGTGGGAGTCCTAATGAAAAAGCATCTGTGGAAGCCATAAAAAAAGCATCTGTGGGGGTGAGAATAAAAAAATCCCTGCCGACGGGGCTTGGGGCCTGTCGGCAGGGACTGATGTTCAAAGATTTATGTGAAAAGATGAATTTTCCTTTTCAGCCGTCGCTTAGTCGATGAGCTGGTCGGCCTCGTAGCCGCCCATCTCGCGGATGGCGTTCTTCAGCATCACATACTGGTCGAAGAGGTTGTTGACGGCCTCTTCACCCTTGGTGTAGTCGTGCATCGGGCACTTGAGGAAGAAGCTGAGGAAGCGCTGTATGCCATAGCGGCCGGCGCGGGCTGCGAGGTCGCTCAGCAGAGTGAGGTCGAGCAGCAGCGGAGCGGCGAGAATGGAGTCGCGGCACAGGAAGTTAATCTTGATCTGCATGGGGTAGCCCATCCAGCCAAAGATGTCGATGTTGTCCCAGCCCTCCTTGTTGTCGTTGCGCGGCGGGTAGTAGTTGATGCGCACCTTGTGGTAGTAGTTGCTGTAGAGGTCGGGCTGCTTGTCGGCCTCGAGGATGGTTTCAAGCGTAGAGAGCTTGCTCACCTCCTTGGTGCGGAAGTTTGCGGGGTCGTCGAGCACCAGACCGTCGCGGTTGCCCAAAATGTTGGTCGAGAACCAGCCGTTCAGGCCCAGGCAGCGGGTGCCGATGATGGGGGCGAAGCCCGACTTCACCAGAGTTTGGCCAGTCTTGAAGTCCTTGCCGGCGATAGGCATCTTGGTCTTCTCGGCCATCTCCCACATTGCGGGGATGTCGACTGTAGTGTTGGGGGCACCCATAATGAAGGGAGCGCCCTCGGCCAGTGCTGCGTAGGCGTAGCACATCGACGGAGCCACGTGCTCGCGGTCGTCGTCCTTCATAGCCTTCTCAAGGGCGGCCAGAGTGCTGTGCACCGGCTCGTAAACGGGCACGTAGATTTCGGTAGAAGCTGCCCAGATCACCACGATGCGCTCGCAGTTGTGCTCCTTCTTGAAGTTGCGGATGTCTTCGCGCAGAGCCTCCACCATTTCCCAGCGGGTCTTGCAGTCCTTCACGTTGTCGCCGTCGAGACGCTTAGCGTAGTTGTGGTCGAAGGCGGCCTTCATGGGCACAATCTTCTCCAGCTCGTCGCGCACGGGGTTGATGTCTTTCTCCTTCAGCACCTCGCAGTACATTGCGCTCTGGTAAGCGTTCTGCGGATACACGTCCCAGCAGCCAAACTCGATGTCGTCGAGCTTAGCCAGCGGAGCTATTTCGCCATAATGCAGATATTTCTTGTCCTTGCCCTGGCCCACGCGGATTTTGTCGTATTGGGTCATTGAGCCCACAGGCTTTGCCAGACCTTTGCGTGCCATAAGAACGCCTGTCATGAAAGTGGTTGCCACTGCGCCGCAGCCCACAACCATAATGCCTAATTTACCGGTAGCCGGTGTTGCTTTTGCCATAATAATAAGTTTTATGCGTTAAATGTTTTTTGTTTCCGTTTTTGTAAAATTGCCCCCAAAAGTACAACCTTTTATTGAACCGCAAAACAAAAAGAAGTCTATTTTTAGTTAAAATACGCTGATTTTTTGCTAATATAGTGAATTTAGATGAAATATTAACCGAAACTGATAATTAAGAGTTAATGAATGCAAAGCGGGCTTTGCCGGTTTGCCCCGATTTCGACCCCATTCGGCGGCCAAAGCGCCACCGCAGCCACCCGCGCAGGCCCGAATAAAACTTTTTAAAAACCGGCACGTTTAACACTTGTTAAGCTCTCGCGCGCAGGGGCCAATAAAAAGGCGCGCCACTCCTTGCCAGAGCGGCGCGCCCATATGCGTGGCGTGTGTGTTTGCAGCAACGTTGCTATTGCTGCAGGCCAAGGGCAGCAGGCACCTCGGCCAGACTCTTGATGATGCCCGGGTGGGTCTGCGCGTCTTCCTCGGCAGTCCAACCCTTGCCCTTGAGCCACAGCGTGCTGCAGCCCAGCGACTCGGCCGGCAATATGTCTTTGCGCAGACTGTCGCCCACCACCAGCACCTGCTGCGGCTCGAGCTCGAGCGCGTCAACGCCCAGGCGGAACAGCGTGGGGTTGGGCTTGCGCACGCCCACCACGGCGCTCTCAATCACACCCTTGAAGTAGCGGCGCAGGTCGTAGGCGCGCAGCACCGAGTCCACATTGCCATAGAAGTTGCTCACCAGCATCATGGGGTAGTGCCGGCTCAGCAGTTCAAGCACGGGGCGGGCCTCCTCGACCGCGCTGCGTGCAGCGCGGTCGCAAAACGCGGCCACCTCGACGGCCAGCGGCTCCACCTTGTCGGCAGCCACCAGTCCGCGTTCGGCCAGGTCGGCCAGCTCGATGCGCATCTTCTTCAGCAGCAGCGTGTGAAAGTCGTCGCCCGGCAATATGTGGCGCACCCGGGCCAGTTCGCGCTCGGCCACCACATAGCTTTGGCGGAAGTCGTCCTTGCCCACTCCCACGCCGGCGGCCTCATAGCCTTGCCAAATCACTTCGCTCCAGTGCACTCCGCGGCTGTCGATGGTGCCGCCGTAGTCAAATATTATTCCCTTTATCATAAAGTTTAATGTTTAAAGTTTAAAGATTAATGTTTAAAGTTTAAAGATTAATGTTTGCAGATTAGTGTTGAAAGTTGAGAGTTGGTGGTTTAATGTTGAGCGTTGGATTCCTGATACAGCTTTAGTATGGCATCAGTCCGCTATAGGGCATGTGTAATCTTTCAACCTTAATCCGTAATCTTTCTACTGTAATCTGTAATCTTTCAACTTTCAACTTTACCGCCCGCCTTCCAATTCGGCGGTGAATTTGCGGCAGAAGCGCTCGTGGCACAGAATCATGTACACCATCATCAGGTTGAGCACCACCAGCTCGAAGGCAAAGTAGAGCCACGGCATCTTTATGATCACCGAAATGAACATGGCAATGATGCGCGTGTTGAACGACAGCATGTTGGTATACTTCATCATGGGCAGACTCTTGCGGCGGAACGCGTCGCGGAAGCTTTGCGGCACATCGTCGCCATAGCGGCTGCGCAAAGCCCGGCGCAGACGCTGCATGCAGGGCGTCATCACCTCCTGGTTGGCCGTGTAGTTGCGATACACGGCCAGCGTGAGCCGCTTCATCAGGTTGCCCTTCCACGGCATTTGGCGCAGCTGCTCGTCGAGCTGCTCGGTGCTGTCGAGCTCGCTGCCGTCCTTGCCTTTAAGGAAGTAGAGGTGGAACTGGCGGTAGTAGTCGGCCATGGCGGCCTGCTTGGCGTGGCAGCCGCCGGCGCATACCGCCAGCAGCCATATCACCCACTTGTGGTCGGCGAAGAAGGTGCCCAGCAGGTTGTCGCCAAAGTTGATTTCGCGAAACACCAGGGCAAAGTATATGGCCACAAACCAGAAGTCGCCGCTCACGCCGTCGAGTATGCGCCCCAGGCGCGAATACTGCTTGGTGAGCCGCGCCAGCTGGCCGTCGGCGCTGTCAAACGTGTTGGCCCACACTATTAGGAATATGCCCACATAGTTGAGCCACACCAGCGGCTGCGCCCCGAAGTAGAGCAGCACACCGCCAGCCACGCCGAGGAAAATCGAGGCTATGGTGATGGCGTTGGGCGTAATGCCCAGGCGCGCGCACAGCAGTGCCCACGCGTAGCCCAGAGGGCGGTAGAAAAACAGGTCGATGTGCTCCTCGGTGTCCATCGACTTGAGCGACTGCTTGTATTGCCGCTTTATTTCCTGAAAATTCATCTAATCACTATTTATATATGTGTATAAATCTTTGAAACAGTTCGTCTTCTCATACGCGCCGGGGCGGTGGCGCGTGTGCCTCACGGCACACCCGGCCCCCCGGCATGGGTGGCTATTTGCGCTTCTGCTCCCACTCCTTGACCATGGCCAGCACGCGCTTGGCAATGTGCGGCGCGGCCTCGGCGCGGCACGGCGCAAAGCTGGGCCAGTCGTTGAAGTCGATGATGCGCATCTTGCCGTCGGCGCCCACAATGCAGTCGCCGCCATACACCTCCACGTTGAGCTCGTCGGCGGCGCGGTTGCATATGTCCTTCAGCTCCTGCTCGTCAAACTTCAGGCCCTGCGACTTGCCGTTAACGGCCTCGTAGCCATACTTGCTGTGGCCCGCGTCGAAGGGGTAGAACCAGTAGAAAAACTGGGTGCCACGCACGCCGTAGAACTTAATCAGGTCGCCCTCCAGATGCACGTTGATCACCGCGCGCTTTATGCCGCGCAAAAAGTATTCCTGCAGCACCTCTTGCGCCTCCTCGGGGTGGCGCACATAGCTCACGTCCTCCTTGTGCATGGCGTGGAAGTCGCCGCGCTTAATCCAACAGCTCTTGAAGCCGCTCTTCTTCAGCATGGGCTTCACCGCCTCGTCGGTGTCCACAATCAGGCTGTCGGGGTAGGGGATGCCGTTGCCCAGCAGAATGCGCGTCATGCGCTCGCGGGTGCAGTTTTCAATGCCGTAGCCCGAGTTCACCACCAGGCGGCCCTCGTCCTCAAGGCGCTGCAGGCGCTCGATGCTTTCGCGCTCGCGGCACATGTTCAGAATTATGTCCTCACTCACGCCCGCGCCGTTAAACTGCTCCTCGCTGTAGATGTTCACCAGGCATCCGCGCTTGCGCAGCTGCTCGGCGGCCGCGTTGAAAATGGCGGTGTCGTTGCCAATGTGGTTGGGCGAGTAGGCGCCTGCGCGCATGATTCCGGCTATTTTAATCTCTGCCATATAGTTATGTGTGTATAAGTGTTGTGTTACTATGATTTTATGAACCGCCCGGCCACCTCGATGTCGCTCGCGTGGTCCACGTCGATGATTTTGTCGATGGAGTAGGCCGCCAGGTTGAAGCCGGCGTCCACCAGCGCGCGCTGGAAGTTGCGCATGCGCTGCACCCCGCTCTCTATGCACTTGTCGAGCACCTTGAATGCTGCGTCGGTCATGGCATACACGCCGCCGCTCACATATTTTGCCCCGGGCCAGCTCTGGTCGCGGAACGCGGTGATGCGCATGTCGCTGTCGGTGGCCACCCACAGCGGCTTTTCGTCTTCCACAAACGGGGTCACGGCCCACATGCCGTCGTGCTCGGTGTCGGCCTCAAAGGCCGCTATGTAGCGCGCGAAGTCCTGCTCGCGGAATATGGTGTCGACCGTGGTGAGGCAAAACTTGCCCGGCTTCATCACGCGGCTCAGCTCCCAAAAGCTGTGCATCGAGCTTGGCGTAGTCTTCACCACCACGTTCAGCTCCACGCCCTGGCGCAGCTTCACCGTGTCGAGGAATTGGCGCACCTCGGTCATGTATTCGTTCACTATGATGCTGATGCTCTCGGCGTTGCACCGCTCGAATATGCGCATCAGCCGCTCCACCATGGGCTCGCCGTTGAGGTCCACCAGCGGCTTGGGCTTGGCCACGCCCTCCTGTGCCAGACGCGAGCCTTCGCCCGCTGCAATTATCGCGTAGTTCATATCAAGTGTCGTTTTGTTTCTTTTTCAGTGCATTACTTTGCCGCTATGTCGTCGTCATCGTCCTTGGTGAGGTCGAGCACCACATTGTCCTTGCTGTGGTCGAAATACTGGCGGCGCAGCGGGTTGCGATACATCTCGTCGTTGCGCTGGCGGTTGCGGAATATGTCGATGGCGGCATATATGGCCTGGCGCAGCGAGTTTTCGCTGGCCACGCCCTTGCCCACTATGTCGTAGCCCGTGCCGTGGTCGGGGCTGGTGCGCACATATGGCAAGCCCGCGGTGAAGTTCACGCCGTCGTTCATGGCCAGCGTCTTAAACGGCGCCAGACCCTGGTCGTGATACATGGCCAGCACGCCGTCGAAGTGGCGGTATTGGCTGTTGCCAAAGAATCCGTCGGCGGCATAGGGGCCGAAGCACAGAATGCGCTCTTCGTCGTTGGCCTTGTCGATGGCCGGCTTTATCACCGTCTGCTCCTCCTTGCCCAGCATGCCATTTTCGCCGGCGTGGGGGTTGAGCGACAGCACGGCTATGCGCGGCTTCACTATGCCGAAGTCGCGGCGCAGCGAGTCGTTGAACACGCGCAGCTTGTCGAGCACATTGTCCACGGTCACCGCCTGCGGCACCTGCGCCAGCGGCATGTGAGTGGTCACCAGAGCCACGCGCAGGTTCTCGTTGCACATTATCATCAGCGCCTTGCCCCCGTCGCCCAGACTTGCCTCCAAATATTCGGTGTGGCCGGGGAACGAGAACTCCTCGCTTTGAATGTTGTCCTTGTTGATGGGGGCGGTCACCAGCACGTCGATCTTGCCGTTTTTCAGGTCGCTCACGGCGGCCTCGAGCGCGAGGAATGCGGCGCGTCCGGCCTGCTTGCTCGGCTGGCCAAGCTCCACTTTTATCTCGGTGTCTTGGCACACCTCCACCAGGTTGGGCAGCGTGTCCTTAATGTTGTCCACCGAGCGCGTGTTGTTTATTTGGTAAGCCTGCATCTCGATGGCCTTGCGGTGATAGGCCAGAATTTTTGCCGAGCCGTAGATCACAGGAGTGCAAAGCTCCATCATTTGCGGATTGGCAAGAGCCTTGAGTATCACCTCATATCCGATTCCGTTGGTGTCCCCTTGGGTAATGCCAACGCGTATTTTTTTATTATTAGCCATTAAATATCAATCGTTTGCGGCCACTGCACCCCGCCGCGCGGCCCCGTGGCACACGCGTCATGGCACACCAGCCCATTATAAATAACTCGTAAAGATAGCGCATTTTTGCCACACCTGCAAATTCACGCACCCGCCCGCGCCATAGCTCTATTTTCAGCGAAAAGGGCTTAAAACTCTAATGACACATAAAAGTGGCTATTACTTGCAATCAATGCTGCTTTTTGATGTGTTTAAGATTGTAGTTTCCAATCAATTCAGTCCCTTTGTTGTGTTGCCAGAAACTTCATTGATTTTTGACTGGTGGTTTGCGCTACTTTTTCAGGTAGTATTTATTCTCTATTTCATACCAGCGCGGTACACGAAGCTGCTTTCCATAGAATGCTTCATAATTCCTCAGAGCGCCATCAAGCCAACTTGGGCCATCATCACGAGTGTCTTTGTTCTTGTAAACAGTCTCCTCTACAGCCGCGAGAAAATCTTCAATGCATTCAAATGTTTTGAAAATCTTTGATGCTCCATACCATTTGGCAGGACGAATTTTATGAACGACCCCTTGCTTGATTTGTAGGTTTAATGGCCAAACAACCTTGTTCTTGCCAGAGCCGGATAACATTGGGCGGCAAATTTCCCAAACCTTTTTTAGCCACAGATTTCTAACAGTAACCAAACCATCTTCGCTCATATCATATCCGAAGATGAGGTAATCTACATCAAGCATCCATGGTTTCTCCTTGATCTCTCGCTCATACATGCGAAAATCCGCAATATCAAACCCTGGATTAGCGGCATAGTTAAAGGCTTTCACTTCCATAAGATCGTGTTTTTTGTCTTGCGGGTCAAGAAACACGTCTGGTGGCATTTGGGTGTTTTCATTTGGAGCATATTCTACGTCATTGTGGCGAAGCCAACCTTCGAGCCACTCCTGCATAATGTTACCAACAACGTCCCTCTGTTTAACGATTATGTCAACATCGCTAAATTTAAATGTTATACGGCCTTGCTGTGTTAATATTTTATCATTATTAAGAAGTTTGTTGTAAACTTCTGTTGCTGTCATTTTCATAAACGTTTACTTTATATTTATACATTCCAATAATCGGCTTGCTACTGCTTTGATGACAGGTACAACAACAGTATTACCTAATAGGTCAAAACCTTCTTTTTCACTCACATTGAACTTTATGTTATCGGGGTAGCCACAAAGTCGCAATCCTTCTCGAAGTGATAGTTTTCTCAATCCGCCATTATCTCCAACATAGAGCTTTTGCATATCCATGGCGACAAGGGTTGGGGCAATCTCGTCTGGAGACATGACTTTGTTGATTTCAAAACTCAATTTACCCGCAACAATGTTGTAGCCTTTGGGCTTCGTTGCATCATATTCTCTATGGGTGGTAACAACCCCATTTTCATTTGTCTCGCGAATGAGCTTTTTGGGGTGTTCAAATTTCAGATACCCCTTTTGCGTCAAATCTTCCAACATTTCTTTGAGTTTGGAAGAATTAAAGAATGTGCGGATCTGTCCTAAAGTCAATGGCATACCATCCATCCAATCAATACCGATAATTTCAGCCCATTTCTTTTTTCGACGCTCCGTCAATATGGTATCAAGAAGTCGTTTTTGCTCAGGCGTAACCGAACCTTTGATTTCCAAATCCCAGCTATGGATGTTGGTGTCTCCGCCCCTTTTATCCTTTATGGATTTGCCATACAATTGCTTAATTGTAAAGTGTCTTAGTAGAGTTCTTGTAAAAGGGGTGTCTGCCGTTGGTAAGCCAGCTTCAAGTATGTCTCCTAATTTGCTTTCCTTTATTGGGAAATTATCAAGGTTTGGTTTCTTATTGACGCTACCTACAATATATATTCTTTTACGCTCCTGTGGAACTCCAAAATATTTAGAGTTGAGTACGCGGAAGTCAAACTTGTAATCTAACGCAGCAAGTCTATCAACAATAACTTGTAACGTCTTACCTCCATCATGATTTACAAGCCCTTCAACATTCTCAAGAATAAAACCTTTTGGACGTTTGTCTCTTAATATGCGCTCAACCTCAAAAAACATAGTTCCGCGAGTGTCGGCAAAACCTTGTCTTTTACCTGCAGAGCTAAATGCTTGGCATGGGAAACCTGCACAAAGAATGTCAAAATCAGGAATGTTCTTTGTGTCAACTTTTGTGATGTCACCAGTGATGGTTTCTCCTGGGTGGTTTTCCTGCAAAACCTTAACTGCATATGGCTTTATTTCAGAAGTGAAGACGCAAATAGGCTTCAACCCTTTTTCTTTTGCGGCCAATTCAAGGCCACAACGAATGCCACCAATACCAGCAAACAAATCTATGAATCGCAAAACATTTTGCTGATTGCACACTGCTACTTTAGGTTGTTTTAGGGACTTGTTAACTGCATTTGCTATATCCTCTCCTGTGAGTATTTTAGGGGCAAATGGTATTTTTTTGTCGTCTTTAGAAATGACCTCTTTCATAAGCCCTTTTATGTCCAAAGGCTCGGCAGTCAATTCTTCCCCTAAAGAAAAAACAACGTAAGAGCCATTGGGGTCTGGATATTTCAATAGCTCCATTTCTTCTTGTCCTTTTATTGAAGAGTTTATACAAGGGAATAGATGATAACCCTCTTGCGGATTTTGGGTATTGTAGATTAAAACATAATCAGGTAGGACTTTAGAAAGTGTCCCGCCATTTCTTTGAGAAAACAAATCTTGGTTGAAACGAATATTGTATAGCTTCTCGTATCGTTGAGTCTTTTCTCCCAATATCCAGTCCAGCTGAGATTTTTCTCCTCGATATGCACCGAAAAGAAAAGTCCTGTCTTTATTCTCTATATATCTAAACATTGTTTGTCCCACAGTTGTTGATGTCATTAATTAAGTCCTTGGGGCTTATTGATAGCAATTTGGCAACTTGTAAAAGTTGCTCCAGAGAAGGTTGGGACTTATTCTGTACCCAACGACTTATTGTAATCTCGGATTTATCCATTTGTCCTGCCAGCCAACGGTTTGTCTTGTTACGTTCGGCCAAAACGACCCTTATTCGATTTATTGAGCATTCTGCCATACTATGAATGAAATTAGTTTACAAAGATAACAAAAAAAGATAAAAGTTTATCATATCGTGATAAATATCAACTTGATAATCGCCCGCATACAAACGCGGCGCGCCCGCTCCCCGAAGTGTGGGGGCGGGCGCGCTGTGTGTCGGTTGTGTGTGTGGGTGCGCTACTTCTCGAGTGCGGCTATCGACGACTCGAGGGTGGCAATTTTGGCCTTGGCGTCGGCCTGCTTCTTGCGCTCGGCGGCCACGACGGCCTCGGGGGCGTGGGCCACAAACTTCTCGTTGCTCAGCTTCTTCTCAACCGAAGCCAGGAAGCCGCGCTCGTAGTCAAGCTCCTTTTTGAGCTTGGCCAGCTCCTCGTCCACGTTGATGCTGCCCTGCAGCGGCACTGCATATTCGGTGGCGCCCACCAGGAAGGCGGCCGCGGTGGCGTCTTTGGCCTTCACCGCGCTTATGCCGTCGAGGTTGGCCAGCTTCACTATCACGCTCTCGCAGGGGTTGGCAAAGCCGCCCAGCGCCTGCAGCGACAGTTTGTTCTTTACGGGTATGTTCTTGCCGGTGCGCACGGCGCGCACGCCGCTCACTATCTCCTTGGCCTCGGCCATGGCCTTGAGCAGCGCCTCGTCCACCTTGCCGGGCTTGGGCAGCTGCGCCATCATTATGCTCTCGCCGTCGGCGCGGTCGCTGATATGCTGCCACAGCTCCTCGGTGATGAAGGGCATGAAGGGGTGCAGCAGGCGCAGCAGGGTGTCGAAGAAGCCCAGCGTGGCGCCGAGTGTGGCCTTGTCCACGGGCTGGCCGTAGGCGGGCTTCACCGTCTCGAGGTACCATGCCGAGAACTCCTCCCAGAAGAGGCGGTAGATGGCCATCAGGGCCTCGCTGAGGCGGAACTTGCCAAACAGGTCTTCAACCTCGGCCAGAGTGCTGCTGAGCACGCTGTCGAACCACTTCACGGCCAGGCGCGAGTGCTCGGGCTGTTCGGCCTCGGCGCTCACCTCCCAGCCCTTCACCAGGCGGAAGGCGTTCCAAATCTTGTTGTTGAAGTTGCGGCCCTGCTCACACAGCGCGTCGTCGTAGAGGATGTCGTTGCCGGCCGGGGCGGCCAGCATCAGGCCCATGCGCACGCCGTCGGCGCCGAAGCGGTCGATCAGCTCCAGCGGGTCGGGCGAGTTGCCCAGCGACTTCGACATTTTGCGGCCCAGCTTGTCGCGCACGATGCCGGTGAAATACACGTTGCGGAAGGGCTTGTCGCCCATATACTCATAGCCGGCTATGATCATGCGGGCCACCCAGAAGAATATGATGTCGGGGCCGGTCACAAGGTCGCTGGTGGGGTAGTAGTATTTTATCTCGGGATTGTCGGGGTGGCAGATGCCGTCGAACAGCGAAATGGGCCACAGCCACGACGAGAACCAGGTGTCGAGGCAGTCTTCGTCCTGGCGCAGGTCGCTCAGCTGCAGGCTGTCGTCGCCAGTCTTGCGGCGGGCCTCCTGCAGTGCCTCTTCGTCGCTCTCGGCCACCACATATCCGCCCTTGGGCAGGAAGTAGGCCGGAATGCGGTGTCCCCACCACAGCTGGCGCGAAATGCACCAGTCCTTGGTGTCGGTCATCCAGTGGCGGTAGGTGTTTTTGAACTTGGCCGGGAAGAACTTGATGTCATCGTCCATCACCGCCTTCAGGGCGGGCTTCACGAGGTCGGTCATCTTCAGGAACCACTGCATCGACAGCTTGGGCTCGATGGGCACGTTGGTGCGCTCGCTGAAGCCCACATTGTTCACATAGGCCTCCACCTTCTCGAGCAGGCCGGCTGCGGCAAGGTCTTTCTCAATCTGCTCGCGCACGGCAAAGCGGTCCATGCCCACATACATGCCCGCGGCCTCGCTTATGGTGCCGTTGTCGTTGAATATGTCGATGCTGGGCAGGTTGTACTTCTCGCCCAGCATGTGGTCGTTCACGTCGTGGGCGGGGGTCACCTTGAGGCAGCCCGTGCCAAACTCAATGTCCACATACTCGTCTTCGATCACGGGAATCTCGCGGCCCACCAGCGGCACTATCACGCGCTTGCCGCGCAGGTGCTGGTTCTTGGGGTCTTTGGGGTTGATGCACATGGCCGTGTCGCCCATAATGGTCTCGGGGCGGGTGGTGGCCACAATGGCATATCCGTCTTCGCCCACTATTTTGTAGCGCAGGTAGTAGAGCTTGCTGTGCTCCTCCTTATACACCACCTCCTCGTCGCTGAGCGCGGTCAGGGCCTTAGGGTCCCAGTTCACCATGCGCACGCCGCGGTAGATGAGCCCCTTGCGGTAGAGGTCGACAAACACCTTTATCACCGAGCGCGAGCGCACCTCGTCCATGGTGAAGGCCGTGCGGCTCCAGTCGCACGAGGCGCCTATCTTCTTCAGCTGCTCCAGAATGATGCCGCCGTGCTCGTGGGTCCAGTCCCACGCGTGCTTCAAGAATTCGTCGCGCGTCAGGTCGGTCTTCTTGATACCCTTCTGCGCCAGGCGGTTCACTACCTTGGCCTCGGTTGCAATCGAAGCGTGGTCGGTGCCGGGCACCCACAGGGCGTTTTTGCCCTCCATGCGCGCGTGGCGAATGAGAATGTCCTGAATGGTCTCGTTGAGCATGTGGCCCATGTGCAGCACGCCGGTCACGTTTGGCGGCGGAATCACTATGGTGTAGGGTTCACGCTCGTCGGGGACAGACTTGAACAGGTCGTGGTCCATCCAATACTTATACCATTTGTCCTCGACCTCTTTGGGGTCGTACTTCGTTGCAAGTGTGTTCATATTCTTGTGTATAAACAGTGTTTTTGAGTTCAAACTATAATACAGATGGCAAAATTACAAAAAAATCGGCGTAAATGGTCAATCGCGGCCCACAATCGCACCACTCCGCCAGCATTTTACGTCCAAAGCGCCCCCTTGGCGCGCTACATGGGGTGATTTTGCGGCGGTTATGCCGCGGTGTTGGCGAAAATGTTGTAACTTTGCACTCCTATATGCATTAGCCCCGAGGGGCATTGCAGCACTCACTTTTATTTAGAACAACAATCACAAAATCATCACACTATATGGAGGCACTGAAGAATAAACAACTGAAGCCGCTGGCCGGCATGACTCTCAACGACTTGCGCAAGGTGACGGCCGACCTGGGCATGCCGCGCTTTGTGGCCACTCAGCTGGCACAATGGATCTATGGCAAGCGCGCCGGATCGTTTGAAGAGATGCGTAACATTTCCAAGGCCAACCGCGAGCTGCTGGCCAAGCAATACCGCGTGGGCCTTGAGCCGCCCGCAAGCGCGCAGCGCAGCGCCGACGGCACGGTGAAATTCCTGTTTGCCGTGGGCGACGACAAGGCTGTGGAGAGCGTCTACATCCCCGAGGACGACCGCGCCACGCTGTGCATTTCGTCGCAAAAGGGCTGCCGCATGAACTGCTACTTCTGCCAGACCGGGCGGCAGGGCTTTCACGGCAACCTCACCGCCAACCAAATCATCAACCAGGTGCTGAGCGTGCCCGAAACGCACTCGCTCACCAATGTGGTGTTTATGGGCATGGGCGAGCCCACCGACAATGTGGAGAATGTGCTTAAGGTGATTGAAATCCTCACTTCCGACTGGGGCTTGGGCTGGAGCCCGAAGCGCGTCACGGTGTCGAGTGTGGGTTCGAAGATCGGCCTTAAGGAGATTGTGGAGAAGACAAGCGTGCACATTGCCCTGAGCGTGCACAACGCCATTCCCGACGAGCGCCTGCAGATGATGCCCGTCGAGAAGCCTTTCCCTGTGAAGCAGGTGCTCGAAATGCTGGGCAAGTATGACTTCGCCCACCAGCGCCGCCTCTCGATTGAATACATCATGTGGCAGTGGTTCAACGACGACATACGCCACGCCGAGGCTCTGCGCGAAATCATCCCCAACGAGCATGTGCGCGTCAACCTCATCCGCTACCACATGATTCCCGGCATTCCCAAGCTGCGCACTTCCAGCGACGAGCGCATGGCCCAGTTCCGCGACTACCTTAACAGCCACGGCGTGACCTGCACCATTCGCCGCAGCCGCGGCGAGGACATCGAGGCCGCCTGCGGCATGCTGGCCGGCAAGGTCAATGACGCCAATGCCGAGGCCGATGCCAAGAAGAAAAAGCAATAAACCAACATCACAATTGAAATGAAACTTACTATAAAACAACTGTTTGCGGCCGCCGCGATGGCCCTGGCGGCGCAGTTTGCCGCCTTGGCCCAGGCGCCCAGCGGCTACTACAGCGCAGCCGAGGGCAAAAGCGGCGCCGACCTGCTCAAAGCCCTTGAGTCGATTGTGGGCGAGCACACCAATGTGGGCTACAACGGCCTGTGGAGCCTCTACAAAAAGAGCGATGTCACGGCCGACGGCTACATCTGGGACATGTATTCCACCGCCAAGTTCACCCCCGGCAAGCAGCAGTGCGGATCATACAACGCCGTGGGCGACTGCTACAACCGCGAGCACTCGTTCCCCAAGAGCTGGTTCAACGACGCCTCGCCCATGGTGAGCGACGCCTTCCACATCGTGCCCACCGACGGCAAGGTGAACGGCCAGCGCAGCAACTACCCCTATGGCGAGTGCGCCAACGGCAACACGCTCAGCTCCAGCGGCAACGTGCGCGCCCTTGGCAAGCTGGGCAAAAGCACCTTCCCTGGCTACACCGGCACGGTGTTTGAGCCCGACGACCAGTATAAGGGCGACTTTGCCCGCAACTACTTCTACATGGCTGCCGCCTACAACAGCCGCATCGGCTCGTGGCACAGCGACATGCTGGCCGGCAACAGCTATCCCGCATTCTCGTCGTGGGCCATCAACCTGCTGCTCAAGTGGAGCCGCCAAGACCCCGTGAGCCAGAAGGAGATTGACCGCAACAATGCCGTGTATGCCGCGCAGCACAACCGCAACCCCTTCATCGACCACCCTGAACTGGTGGAATACATTTGGGGCAACAGCGTGGGCCAGGGCTGGACTCCCGGCGGCGTGCAGAAGCCCGTGCTTGCCGAACCGGTGAATGGCACCACGCTCGACCTTGGCCTCACCGCCACTGGCAAGGCGGCTAAGGCACGCCTCACCGTCAAGGGCTCGCAGCTCACGCAGCCGCTCACCGTCACCGTGGCCGGCAGCGGATTTGCCGCCAGCACCTCGGCCATAACCGCCGCCCAGGCCAATGCAGGCACCGAAATTGAGATTTCCTACATCAGCGCCACTCCCGCCACCGCCGCCACTGGCACGCTCACTCTGGCAAGCAGTGAGGCCAGCGTCACCGTTGCGCTCAAGGCCAGCGCCACCAGCGGCATTCCCGCCCTTGACGCCAGCGATGTTACAACCGAGTCGTTTGTGGCCCGCTGGATCGATGTTGACGCCGATGGCACCAGCTACACACTGGCTGTGAACCGCGCCGCCGACGGCCTGGCCGTGAGCGGCTATCCGCTGCAGGTGAGCGCCGCTGCCCAGCAGCACGCTGTCGAGGGCCTTGAGGCTGGCGCCGCCTACACCTATCAGCTCTCGGCCACCGATGGCCGCAAGAGCAATGTGGTGAGCGTCAGCACCATTGCCCCGACTCCCATATTGGCGTTCACGCAGCCTGTGGGCGGCTTCAACCTGAGCTGCACTCCTGGCAGCGAAAGTCCTGTGATTGAGGCGGGCGTCTACACCGAGCATGTTAATGAGCCCGTGATTCTCACCGTCGACGGCAACTTTGAGCTGAGTCTTAACAAATCTGACTGGAGCAAGCGCCTCACCCTCGATGCCGACGGCGAGAACTTCTACCTGCGCATTGCCGACACCAAGACCGAGGGCAACTTCACCGGCACTCTTGCCCTTGGCACCGAGCACATCGATGGCGAGGAGGCCGACGTCAATGCCACTGTGGGCGCTCCGCAATCGTTCTTTGAAGACTTTGAGGCCACTGGCACGGGCGGCTACTGGACCGGCCTGAAGGAAGGCTCGGCCTGCCGCTGGAACTTTGAAAATGCCGGCGTGTGGGGCGACAGCAACGACCATCCCATCGACACCCGCTGCGTGCGCATGGGCAAGAGCGGCGCCTCTTCGATTGCCATGGCCGACGATAAGACCACCGGCGCTGGCACTGTGACCTTCAAAGCCGCCGCGTATGGCTCCGACTCCAATGCCGAGCTGGAACTCAGCTACTCAACCGACGCGGGCGCCAACTGGACGCTGCTCAGCACGTTCACCGTGGGCCGCGCCGATGGCGGCAACCTCAACAGCTATTCGTGCGCCACTGGCGGAATCACGGGCAACGTGCGCTTCAAGTGGACCCGCACCGGCGGCAAGCGCGTCAACATCGACAACATTGCCATCACCGACTACACTTCGGGCTTGATTGGCGTTGACGCCGGCCGCGCTTGGGACGCCTGTCCTGCCAACGGCGGCATCACGCTCACCCCGGCTACAGCCAGCGCTACGCAGTTTGCCGTCTACGACATGGCGGCGCGCACCGTGTTTAGCGGCACGCTGGCCACCGCCACCACAGTGGCACTGCCTGCGGGCGTGTATGTGGTTAGCGCCGACTGCCACTCTAAGAAGGTGGTTGTGAAGAAGTAACCGCCCGGCAGCACATAATATAAATGCACAAAGAGAGCCGCAGTCGCCCCGTCGGGCAGCTGCGGCTCTCTATTTATCTGTGTGCGCTTGATGTGCGCTATTTGCAAATCTTCTTAGCCACGCTTGTGGTGCCGTCGGTGTAGCGGGTGACGCATATGTTTACGCCGCTGAACGGACGCTCGCTTGCCTGGCCGCATGTGTTGTAGTAGCGCACGCTCTTCACCTGCTTGGCGGCTGTGGGCTGCTCAATGCCGGTGGTGATGGCGTTCACGCACTGCAGCTTCACCGTTCTGCTCCAGCGGCCAAGGGTGGCCTGCAGTGTGAGTTCGCCGGTGTAGGGGGTCTTGAACAGCACGTTGTTGCCGTCGATGGTCACAACGCCCTCGGGGGTGGCTGTCCACTTCACGCCGCCCTCGGTGCCGATGTGCACGTCGCCGGTCACGCTGCTGTATGTGTCGGCCGGTTTCACGGTCACGGCTGCGGCAAACAGCCGTGCCACGGCGCTGTCCTTGAACTCGGGCAGCACGGGCAACATGTAGTCGCCTATGGTGGCGTAGTCGTCGCCCATCTCTGCGCTGCACAGCTCAAGCATCGATTTGCCTTCGCCCACCACATATTTGTAGGGGCTGAAGTCGGTGGCAAAGAATGTGTTGGTCACTGCGTTGCCGCTGTTCCAGTCGCGTGTGCTGCTGGGGTCGATGCCCACAATGCCGCCGCACACGCTGTCGGGAGCTGTCACCTGGCCTGCGTTGTAGCAGTTGATAAACGAGGTCTTGTTGGCGGTGGTGCCGCCGCTCAGGCCGCCCACCTGGGTGGCTCCGGTCACTTGGCCTGCGTTGTAGCAGTTGGTGAACACGGCGCCCGATGTGCCGGCCAGGCCGCCAATGTAGCAGCCGTTGGCCTCGGCTGTGCCCTGCGTCTGGCTGAGGCTGGTCACATTGCCCACGTTGAAGCAGTTTTCGAAGTGCATGGCGGCTATGCCATACGACTGCAATCCGCCGGCACGGTTGGTGGCAGCGGTCACGTTGCCTGCGTTATAGCTGTTGGTGATCACGTCGTTCACGCCTGTGGGGCTCACCACGAGGCCTGCGAGGCGGTTGGTGCCCGTCACGTCGCCTGTGTTGTGGCAGTGGTCAACCGTTGCGTAGTCGGGCAGCAGCACCACAAGGCCTGCGCCCTGTCCGCCGCCTGCGCTCACGTTGCCCGAGTTCCAGCAGTTGGTCATCTGGGTGCGCTTGCTGGCGTTGCCCGATGTGCTGTTTTTGCCAAATGCGCCGCCGGCATAGGTTATCTTGTCGCTTGTCACGTTGCCCGAGTTCCAGCAGTTGGTGTAGGTGGAGTTCACGGGATAGAATGGAGCGATGCCGGCCACGCCGCCGCTCTTCACGCCTTCCACGGCATGGATGCTGCCCGTGTTGTAGCAGCTGTCCATGTCGAGGCTGAAGTTGGCCGACGACGAGCATGTGAACAGGCCGCCCACCACGCCGGTGGCGGTGATGTCGGCTGTGTTGAAGCACTTCTTCAGCTCATATCGGGCTGTGGAGGTGCCGGGCTGCATCTTGCTGCACAGGCCGGCCACGTTGGTGGCCTTTTGCGGGTTGGCGGTGACTATGGCGCCAGTGTTGCTCACCTCGATGTATTTTGCTGGCTCTGAAGCGGCTGCAAAGCCGCCCGTGTAGCCGGCTGTGCCGCTGTTGGTCACTGTGCCGCTGTTGGTGCAGTTCACAAACTCAGCGCCCTGCGCCACGTTGCTCACAAATCCGGCGGTGTAGTTCTGGCTGCCGCTCACGGCTGCCTCGTTGGCGCAGCCGGTGAAGCGTGCGGTGCCGTAGGCGTTGGCTGCAAAGCCAGCCGCGTTGGTGCGCGTGCTGGTCACGGCTATCTTGTTGGTGCAGTTCACCATGGTGCCGCGTGCGGCGCCCACAAATCCTGCCGTGTAGGTCTGGTCGGTGGTGATTTCTCCCTCAAGGGTGAGGTCGTGAACGGTGGCTTTCTCGCCCACTGTGGTGAATGCGCCCTCGTATGAGCTTGTGGGCTTGTAGCTTATTCCCTTCACCGTGTGGCCGCCGCCGTCGAAGTCGCCTTGCATGAAGTGCACCTTGTCGTAGCCGATGGGCACAAATTCCACGCCGGTGAAGTCGATGTTGGCTGTGACTTTCACATACTGTCCCTCAAGGTCTTTTTCGCACTCGGCCATGAAGCGGGCCAGTGTCACCCAGTCGTTGGCGCTGCCTATCAGGAAGGGGCTTTCCTTGGTGCCGTTGCCTGCGAGTGTCAGCTCGTAGGGCGTCTTCAGCGGAATCACCTTCACGTAGTCGCTGCTGGTCACCGTCAGGGTGTCCTTGATGAGCTTGGTGGGGTTCTGCGGCACGCTCAGGGTGCTGCCCTGAATGCTGTAGTCGCTGCCCACTGTCAGCTTGGCAGTGGCCTGGCTGGGGGTGCGCAGTGTGGCGTTGCTCTTAATGGCATATGCGTTCTCGTCGCTGCCAATCACCAGTTGCGTCTGGCGGGCCTGGATGGCCGACGGCTCGCTGGCAAACTGCTTGAGCGTGGGATACAGTCCGCTGGCGAAGTCCCACACGCTGGTGTCAAATCCGCTGAGGGCATCGCCGCTGGTGAGTGTGCTGGTGGTCACGCCGCTGGCTCCGGCCAGGTCGGTGTTGCCGTGGGCCTTGAAGGGTGCCATCTGGCTGTCCCAGTATGCGCCCTGGATTGTGCCCTTGGTGCCCGATGTGCCGGCCAGACCGCCCGTCTGGGTGGCGTCGCCGGTGATGATGGTGCCATACGACAGCGAGTTGTAGATGTCGTTCTTGCCCGTGCCCGAGCTCAGGGCGTTGCCCAGTGTGGCCGAAATGCCGCCCGCAATGGCGTCGGCGGCCTCCACTGTGCCGGTGTTGAGGCAGTTGCGCACTATGTAGCCGCCGGCCTGGCTGGTGATGCCGCCGGCAAACTTAAAGTTGCGCTTGCTCTGCTCCGACAGCTGGCGCACGGTCACATGGCCGGTGTTCATACAGTTTTCAATGGTGCCGTAGCATGCGCCGGCTATGCCGCCCGCATTCTGCGAGCCCGACACCACCTCGCCTGCGTTGAAGCAGTCTCTGATGATGCCGCCCTTCTCGTTGCGGCCCACTAT
The DNA here is from genome assembly GCA_963655175.1 of Wujia chipingensis. Taxonomy (GTDB): domain Bacteria; phylum Bacteroidota; class Bacteroidia; order Bacteroidales; family Muribaculaceae; genus Sodaliphilus. The sequence continues at coordinate 47,854 of CAVKDU010000010.1, forward strand.
GCCGCCCACATATGCGCTTATGGCCTGCACCTTGGCGTAGTTCTTGCAGTTTTCCACCAGGCCGTGGTTGTAGCCCACAAATGCGCCTGCCTGTGAGAACAGCTCGATGCGGGCGTCGCTGGCAATGTTCAGGTTCTTCAGCACGCCGGTGGCGTCGAGGCGGCCAATGAGGCCGTTGGCAATCTTGCACACGCCGTCGCCAGTGCCCGTGCTGGGCACGCCTGTGCCGTCGCCGAAGTGGTCGGCGGGCTCGGTCTTCCACTTCACAAAGGTGGCGAGTGCCAGGTGGTGCAGGGTGTGGCCGTCGCCGTCGATGATGCCGGCAAACCGCGCGTTCACGTCATCGGGAGTGAAGCAGATGCCCTTGAAGTCGGTGGTATACTGCATGTCGATGTCGTTGGCCACCTTGAAGTATGTGCCTGGGAAGTATATCTTCTGGTCGGTGGTGATGCGCGACAGCGCCACCATATCGTCTTTGCTCTTCAGTAGGTAGGGGCTGGCTTGGCTGCCCTCGCCCTCAAATGCCACGGGGGCAATTTTTAGACAATATGTGCTGGTGTCGCCCGAGTTGGTCACCAGCAGGGTGTCGGTGCCATAGGTGCCGCTCAGCACCAGGCTGTCGGCCGCAATGGTGCAGTTGTGCCCCTGAGCCTTGGGTGTGCCGCCGTTCAGCAACTCAAACTTGGTGGCGCCCAGCGCGTGGATGCCGGCGTTGCGGGCCACGTTGTCGAGCTTGTCGATGCCATAGAGGGTCAGGGCCGACGCGCTGTAGCTGGCAGCCTCGCCGGTGTCGATGCCCTTGATGCGCGGATAGCTGCCTGCGGCCAGTGTCCACACGTCGGCTGTGAAGCCTTCGGGGCCTGCGGCTGCGGTCAGCGTCTTGGTGCTGGCACCGTAGTTCTTCGAGCCGAGGTCGGCCATTTGGTTGTCGAAATATATGTTGCTCACTGTCAGCTCGGCGCCGCTGTCAACACCGCCAATGGCCTCGCGCGGCCATCCGCTGGGGTCATACTGGTAGGTGCTGGCGTTGATGGTGCCCGCAGTGTAGCAGTTTTGCAGGTTAGACTGGAATGTGGCACCCGACTTGTCTTTATACGAGGTGACGAAGCCCACTATGCCGCCCACGTTGGTGGCAGCGGCGCAGTCTACACGTCCCGTCGAGTAGCTGTTGGTGACCGATGCGCCATATATGGCGCCCACCACGCCGCCCACCAGCGACTTGTCGTAGCTTGCTATCACCGTGGCGCGGCTGAAGCAGCGGTCCACGTTGCAGTTCACGGCGCGGCCCATCACGCCGCCTCCGGTCATGTTGGTGGCTCCGTTGTAGGCTGCGTTCACCGTGCCTGTGAAGTAGCAGTAGCTGGCGTTGGCTTCCGACAGGTTGCCCACGATGCCGCCGATTGGCAGACTCGCCGCTCCGGCTCCGTTGACGGTGGTGGCTGTGGCGTGGCAGTGCGTAATGTGGCCCGATGACAGCTCGCCGGCAATGCCGCCCACATATCCGCCGAGGCCGGTCACCGTGGTGCGGCTTACCGAGCAGTTCTCGGTCACGTCCATGGTGCCGCCAATGCCGCCCACAGCGGCGTCGGCCGACACTATGATTGAACCCACCACGTGCACATTGCTAATCTTGCCCTTGGCAAAACCCACCACCGCACCGGTGAAGTAGGATGTGCTTGCCACAGTGGCATTGCTTAGTGTGAGGTTTTGAATGGCGGCTTTGGTGCCAATGTGGCCAAACAGGCCGGCATAGCCCGCGTTGTTCACCTTGAGGTTGGTGACGGTGTGGCCGTCGCCGTCAAATTGGCCGTTAAACGTCTGGTGGGCATCGTTGCCAATGGGCGTGAACGTGGCGCCCTGCATGTCGATGTCGTTCATCAGCTTAAAGTAGGTGCCCGTGTAGGCGTTCACCTCGCTTGCCGAGGTGGCGCCGCCACTATAGCCGTTGACGCGTGTGGCCAGCAAGGCCAGGTCGGACGCCTGCCTTATTTGGTATGGGTCGGCTGCTGTGCCGGCTCCTTGCCAACCGCTCGTGTCTTGTGCCAAAGCACTGGTTGCGTGGCCAGCCATGAGAGCCAGCGCGCACAACAGGGTAAAGGCTTTATTCATATAACTGTAAACTGTTGGTGCTGCGGCACTTGTGGTCTATGTTCTCTGTTTGGTGGCGGGGCGCAGTTGCGACCCCGTTATGCCCATGACGTGTGGCTAAGCGGGCTGAGTGCCGCAAATAAAAGCCGGCTTTTGCCGCAGTCAAGGACAATGACAAAATAAAGGTAAATTATTGAAAAAATGCTGCGGGCTTAACTTTTTTTCTCGCCCACAACAGAAATTTATCGATTTGTGTAGTCCCGCCCCTGCCAGAATCCAACCATCTACACAAAGCCTGAACAACTGCCCAACAGCATTATAACCCCTTTAAACTATTAATCTTTGCACAAACGCTTTGCACATGGTCAAGTCCATATAACATAGATCTGGAGTCTATACCCATCCACGAAAACAATGTCTGGATTTTTTGGTATTCATTGACAATATAGCTTGTGTCTATTTCCGACGCATGAAGTCTGAAGCAGATGGGCTCATGGTGTGCAATTCGGTTTCTTAAGCTATTCACCTTGTCAAGTTCGTTGAAGATGTAGGTGTTGTTGTATTGGGTAGCTGCCGATGAACGGGGCTTGTTTGGAAAGGCTCTCAATAAGCATTGTCCTGTTGCACGATATTGTAAAGAGGAGTACATGTATTTCCATACACCGAATTCCATTTCTGCAATCAGTTTAGAATGAGTGTATGCCCCATGTCTGTTCAATCGGTAGTATGCTTTTTCTATGATTTTTCTCGTTTCGTTCATGCGTCCATTGGAGAATATTCCATTGTCTTGAACAGAATCTTTTAACCAATTTTCTCCCAAGACAGGAACCAAAAGACAATCAATGGCATTACGCAGAGCGACCTCGAAGCAACTGACTATTGTAAACATCTCCTGCGACAAACGCAAATTGTAGCGATACAATGCCATTGCCTTACGAGTGTCTCCGTTTGCCGCTTCTTTGTATCTTTGCATTCGTTTGACGGATAAAATTCGTTCAAATTCAAAATATTCCATAAATATCTACTCATTTGCTTGACTGTGACAAGAAAAAGCACTAACTTCGTTGCGTTGATTCCCGGTAGCCTCTGACTTGTCAAGCTATCGGGTCTTGTTTTTTATATGCTTTTGCCGGCAAAAGCATATTGATTCCGAAACCAACACTGTCTACATCTCTTCGTGGCGCTTGATTAGGGTCACGTTGTATTGCTCGGTGTGGCTTAGCATCGAGGTCACGTCGCTGTAGGCGGGCGTGTACCAGCTGTATTGCGAAAATACCCGCTGCATGTCGGCCGTCTGGAATATGTAGCCGTGACGGGCAAACACCTCGTTGCGCAGCAGCTTCAGCTGCCACTGCGTCAGCCCGTTGAGTTCGCTCTCGGTGAGTTCGCGCTGCATCACGGCCGCATCGAGCTCGGGGCTCACCACCACCTCGTCGCCGTAGTAGGGAGTGGAGCCGGCTGCAGAGTCGGTGGCCGTCGACGTTGTTACGATGGTGTCGGCGGCAATGGCTGCGTCATTTTGCCGCGCGGCATAGTGGTAGCCCGCAAAGGCAGCAGCCGCCAGCAGCAGAATCACGGCTATGGCAATAATGGCCACCATCGCGGCATTGCCTCCGCTTTTTCGCGGCTGCTGTGGCTGCGCGGGCGGCGTGGCTGGCAAGGGTGGTGCCAGTGGTGGCGGGGTGGGGGAGTCGGCCTGCTGGCCTCCTGCGTTGTAGGCAAACTCGTGCCCACAGTGTGGGCATCGGTGCTGTGTGGAGCCTGGCTGCGCTTCGAGTGTGGCTCCGCAGTTGGGGCAAAATATCCTGCTCATATGCGTGTGGGTCAGTGTGGCGATTTAATGGGTTTCTCATCGGCCGCGTTGGCTGCTGCGGCGGGGTCGAGCCTGTGCCCGATGGCGGAGCCGTTGGCCAGCCGCGATTCAAATGGCAGCTGTCCTTGTGTCTCGGTCTTGATTATCACCGTCATTCCCGGTCGCGCATAGTTGGCCACCAGATGCAGCAGGTCGCCATCGCGCAGGCGTATGCAGCCCTCGCTGTCGCGTCCCGGCATCTTGTCTTCGTTGTTGGTGCTGCCGTGAATGCCTATGCCGCTGAACGGCGTTTCAAGCCGCATAAACCAGTGGCCGTAGCTCAGAATTGAGCCGCGTCCGTCGCCAAAGTCGTGATGCCAGTCGCTGGCGTCCTGTATCTGCTTTATTTTGAATGGCTTGCCGGGTTCCGACTCGGGTGTGCGCATGTCGCCGCTGCCGTGCTTCTGCCCCAGCGCACGGCTCAGGCACACCGGGTAGCGAGCCACCAGCACGGTGTCGCCGCCATTCGTCTGGCGTGCATACACCTTGAGGCGCAGCTCCTTTTTCGAAATCACTATGAATTCCGAACTGGTGTCGATGTCGGCGTCGGTGCAATACACGCGCGCTGTGTCGGGGCGGTATGTGCTCTGGCCTGTGGCAGCCGCAGTGGTGTCGGCCGCCATTGCCGGGTTCACTCCCGATGCCTTTTCGGCGCTGTTGCTGCCGCCATGGCCGCATGCGGCCAGCAGCGTGGCCGTGGCGGCCACTATGGTGTGCTTCAGAATGTTCATTTTGTGGCTTGATTGTTGTGCCCGGCCTTGGCATCTGCTTTTGCCTCCCACGGCAGCAGTTCTTGGCCTTCGGCCTTGATTATCACTGGCATGCCCACCCAGGCGTAGGTCTGCTTCAGTTTTATGATGTCGGTGTCGCGCAGGCGTATGCAGCCCTCGCTGGCACGTCCTGGCACAGTGCCCTCATTGTTGGTGCTGCCGTGAATGCCTATGCCCGAGTGTCCGGGCGTGAGCAGGCGCAGAAACCAGTGGCCGTAGGCCAGAATCGAGCCGCGTCCGTCGCCGAAGTCGTGCTTCCACGCCTTGGAGTTTTCAATCGACACTATTTTAAACGGTCGTCCCTGCGTCGACTCGGGCGTGCGCATGTCGCCGCGCCGCTGCTTCTGCCCCTTGTTCTTGCTCAGGCAGGCAGGGTAGGTGGCCAGCAGTGTGGTGTCGCCATTCTCGGCGCTATACACCTTAAGGTTGAGGTCGCGCTTCGAAATCACTATCAGCGTGTTGTGCTTCACCGCCGGAGCGGCTTTCGACTGCTGCGCGGCATGTGCGGCGGCTGGCGTGAGGCCTATGGCTGCCGCCAGGACCAGTGCCCGTATTGCTTTGATTACTGTTGTCATGTGGTCTTTATTATATATAATGTGTGCCCATAGCGGTGGTGCGCTATCGGGCATACGAGAATTGCTTGGATATATACACGTTATAGCCGCGGTAGTTCACCATATAGAAGTCGCCCTCCTCGCCCACGTAGGTCAGCACTTGGCCACGGCGCGGATGCACGTTGGTGCCGTCGGTGTAGGTGAGCGTGGCCGACGTGAGCGACGGGGCCAGCCGCAGCCTCACGTTCTGCCCGGTCACCACCACTTGCGTGGGATTGGCGGGCGTGGCATAGTGGTTGCGCACCTCGTGCACCACTTCCTGCTTTATCACCACCGTGTCGTGCTTCACCACGGTGTCGGGCGCGGCGGTCTGGGTCACTATGGGCTGGTCGGCCTTGCTGCCGCCTCGGTTCACCCACATCACGGTGATGCCGGCAATCAGGGCAATCACCACAAGGCCGGACATCACTATCATCACATTTTTGACCGATGACGATGGCGCAGACTGCCGCACAGGTTGCTGCGGCACGGGCGGGTGTGGCGGTTGCACTGGTGGCGTTAGCGGGGGTGGGGGAGGCGTTTGCTCGCCGCCCACGGGCTTGCCGCAGTATGGGCAGAAGGCCACTGCGTCGTTAATCTCTCGGTTGCACGATTTGCATTTCATAAGTGTGTGGTCTGTTTTTTAGTGTGAAGTCCATTGTGTGGCTTTGCTGCCAGACTGTCAATGTCGTATTGCAAAAATATCTAAATTGGCCAATGTGTGCAAGTTTAGGACTCAAATTTATCACTTTGATTAGCTGAGGTTGCACGTTGTGTGTTGAGTTCTTGTTGCGATTATTAAATTACTGTGAATTTTATTAAATTATCACACTTCTGTGGGGCTTCGTCTTGAAGCACCGCCATTCGGTCTGTGCCGCACACTGCCGCGGCGTGCCCGCCTCCAAGTCTGTTCCTACTGCAAATGGCATTTTGATACGCATTTGCTGGTAAAAGTATGTTTTATAACATGGCGTGCGAACGAAATGCTTGAAAGTGTCGCCAAGGCTGTTTTGTTTCGTGTTGAAATTGAGTTGCTTTCGTTTGTGCTGCGACTGGAATTGCGAGTATAATCGAAGCATAACAATGTGGAAAAAATTTGCGAAATTATTTGTCTGTTACACCGAGAGTGACTAATTTTGTTTATCACTTATTAACAGTGGCCAATAAAACAAATTAAAAAATTCCATTGACTTCCACCCTAGCAAGGAAAAGAAGCAATACTTATTAAATATAAACCAACTTAACTAAACATTTATGGATTTTAAACGAGTCTTAAGGACGGTTTGGTTACTCATTTTGCTTGTGGTCTCGACAGCAGTGTCGGCACAAACAAAGGTGACCGGCACTGTCTATGAGTCGGATGGCAAGACCCCCATGGTGGGCGCGACCATCATGCAGAAGGGCACCACCAATGGCACCAGCACCGACATTGATGGCAAATTCTCTCTGAAAGTAACAGGCAAAAACCCTGTGCTCGTGTTCCAGTCGGTGGGCTACGCCAAGCAAGAGGTGGCCGCCAAAGGCAACACCGTGACAATCACAATGAAGGAGTCGGGCGTGCTGCTCAACGACGTGGTGGTGACCGCCCTCGGTATCACCCGCGAGCAGAAGTCGCTGGGCTACGCCGTGTCGAAGGTCGACAACAGCGAGCTCACCAAAACCTCGTCGGGCAACTGGCTGAACTCCCTCAGCGGCAAGGTGGCCGGCCTTAGCATCAGCGGCGCCGGCACAGGCCCCACCGGTTCTCTCCGCGTGGTGCTGCGTGGCGAGCAGTCGCTCAACTACGGCAGCAACGAGGCCCTGTTTGTAGTAGATGGTGTGCCCATCTCCAACGGCTCGGTGGCCTCAGGCAGCGGCAGCGCCTATAGCAACGACGCCGCATCGGCCGACTTCGGTAACGGCGCAGCCGACATCAACCCCGAAGACGTGGAAAGCGTGAGCGTGCTCAAAGGCCCGTCGGCAACCGCACTCTACGGTTCGCGCGCAGCCAATGGCGCTATCATCATCACCACCAAGAACGGCCGCAAACAGAAAGGCGTGGGCGTCACCGTCAACTCATCGGTGGTGTTTGAGAAGGCAAGCTACTTCCCCGATTTCCAGACCGAGTATGGCAACGGCGGCGACCTGGGCTACAACGACTTCAGCCTGTGGAACATCACTGCCGAAGACGCCCCCGACGGCATTGCGCAGAGCCGCAACTACTCGCGCACCGGCTTCGGCGCCAAATACGACCCCAACCAGTATCGCTACCTCTATTCAAGCAAGAACTGGGAGACTGGCGAATTCACCAAAATGCCTTGGGTTTACCAGGACGACTGGTACACCGGCATCTTTGAGACCGGTACCACATTCAACAACACCGTCACCATCGACGGCGGTAACGGCAAGGGTGGCAACGCCCGCCTGAGCGTTACCGACACCCACAACGACTGGATTCTGCCCAACACTGGCTACCAGAAGCAGAATGTGTCGTTCTCGGGCACAACCGACCTCAACAAGTGGATCAAGGTTTCGGCCAAGGTCAACTATAACCACCGCAAGAGCGACAACATGCCCGTGAGCGGCTACGGCAGCTACAACCCGCTGTACCTCCTCACCTGGGGTTTCTCTTGCAACCCCATCAGCGTATATAAAGATGAGTACTTTCAGGGCCGCTACACCGACGAGAACATCAACGGCGGCGGCAACAACGGCCACAGCCTTGTGAACCCTGGCACCCCCTACAACCCCTACCGCAACCTCTATGAGGCCACCAACGCCTCGACCAAGGACCGCGTGTATGGCAACGTGACTGCCACCATCAAGTTCCCTGTCAAGGGCCTTACCCTCGACCTCCGTTCGGGTCTCGACATGAGCGACGAATTCCGCCGCATCAAGCGCCCCGTGAACACCCCCAGCTACCTCAAGGGCTACTACCGCGAGCAGACCATTCGCTACAACGAGTTCAACACCGACTTCCTGCTGCGATACGTTAACAACGACTGGGTGGACAAACGCCTCGGCTTCAACGTGGCTTTCGGTGGCAACACCATGACTCAGAAAACTTTCCGCCACTACGTCACTCTCAACGAGCTGGGCGTGGAAGGCGTCTACAACGTCAACAACGCTCCCGTCGATGTGCCAGCTGTCCCCTACGATTACCGCAGCAAGAAGATTGTGAACAGCTTCTACGGCTTCGCTTCGGCAAGTTGGGACAACACCTACTTCCTCGACATCACCGGCCGCAACGACTGGTCGAGCGCGCTCACACGCGGCAACTGGTCGTTCTTCTACCCCAGCGTCAGCGCCAGCGTGCTGCTCGACAAGGTGTTTGGCCTCAAAGAAAAAGCCCGCTGGATCGATATGCTCAAGGTGCGTCTGTCGTGGGCCAATGTGGGTAACGACACCGACCCCTACACCACCGAGGACTACTACAAGACCGAAAACGACTATTCTGGCGGCTACTCGATGCCTTCGTCAATCGCCAACCGCTGGATCAAACCTGAAAACGTAGAGAGTTGGGAGGCCGGTCTGGAAGCAATCTTCCTGAAAAACCGCTTCTCGCTCGACTTCGCGTTCTACAACTCAAGCACCACCGACCAGATTATCTCGGCCAAGACCGACCCCATTATCGGCGCAAGCTCGATGCGCGTCAACGCCGGCGAAATCCGCAACCGCGGTATCGAAATCTCGGCCCACATCGTGCCCGTGCGCACTCACGGATTTGAGTGGTCGATGGACGTGAACTGGTCGCGCAACTGGAATAAGCTCGTCAGCTATCTCGACGGCTGGGATCCCGAAACTCCGCTCCAGCTCGCCAACAACGGCACCACCATTGGCAACCGTGTGTATATCTACTCATTCGTGGGCGAGGAAATGAACTGGATCTATGGTAAGGGCTATCAGCGCGCTCCCAAAGGCTCGTTCTACACCGACGAGAACGGCAACCAGGTTGACTGCTCGGGCCAAATCCTCGTCAACGCCAAAAACGGCTATCCTCTGCTCGACCAGCAGGCCAACCGCCGCATCGGCAAGGTTAACCCCACTTGGCGCGGCGGTATGACCCACCGCTTCAGCTACAAGGGCTTCACCCTGAGTGCTTCGTTCACCGCTCAGATGGGCGGCCACTGCTACTCGGTGACCAACTTCGCCTTGGGCTACCTGGGCAAGATCAAGGCCACACTGCCCGGCCGCTACGACGGCCTTGTGGTGAGTGGTGTCAACGCAGTGAAGAATGCCGACGGCACCACCAGCTACACTAAGAACACCACTGTCACCGAAAACATCCAGACCTACTACGGTTCTTACAAGTATATCCGCGACAACGTGGAGGAGAACACCTTCAAGACCGACTTCCTCAAGCTCAAAGAGCTGCGCCTCGACTACGCGCTGCCCAAAAACGTGCTTGCCAAGACCCGCGTGCTGCAAAGCGCATCACTCGGCGTGTATGCTACCAACGTGTTCTGCATCACCAGCTGGCCGCAATACGATCCTGAGGCCGGTATGCTCAACGGCGCCAGCATCACAGGCGGCATCGAGGCCATGTCGTTCCCGATGACCCGCACCTATGGCGTCAACATCAAGCTCGGCTTCTGATGTGCAAGACGATTTATTTGAAAAATTAATTAAGTAGAGTAAACAATGAACAAATCAATAAAACACTTAGGTCTGGCTGCACTCGCCACGCTCACCGTGGCTGGCATGAGTTCGTGCACCCACGACTTTGAGGAGACCAACAAAAACCCGAACACCATGGTGGTGGGCGACATTGACCCCTACAGCCTGTTCGAGCCACTGTTCTACAAGACAGCCAAGTCGATGTGGGAAAACTACACTTATATGTGGAACGACGAGTTGGCCCAGTACACAGCATTCAGCGGCGGCACCACCCGCGAGGAACACCGCTACAAAATTGGCGACGCCAACTGGTCGAGCCTCTGGAACGCATATTCCGGCTATGCCAACGACGCCCAGCACATGCTGGAGCAGGCCGACAAGTTCAAGGACCCCGCTGCCAAGGCAGTGGCCACCACCTACAAGGTGCTGCTCATGAGCAACCTCACCGACATGTATGGCGACATCCCCTACCGCGAGGCATTCAAGGCCCGCAGCGAGGGCATCACAAAGCCCAAGTTCGACTCTCAGGAAGAAGTCTACAACCTCATGCTTGCCGACCTCGACAGCGCCAACAGCCTCTATGCCAAGAACCCCGAGTTCAAGAAGCCCGCTATGGACTGCATGTATGGCGGTGATATGACCAAATGGCGCAAGTTCAACAACTCGCTCATGCTGCGCCTGCTGTGCCGCGTGAGTGGCCGTGCCGAGATGAACGCTGGAGCTCTGGTGCAGAAAATCATCGACAACCCCAGCAAGTATCCCATCTTCACCAGCAACGACGACAACGCCACCATCAAGTATAGCGGCGTAGCTCCCTACCGCAGCTACTTCTCCACCACCAAGGAGAGCGACTTCACCACCAACTCCTACCACATTTCCGAGCAGATGGTGAAACTCACTGTGGAATACAACGAGGTGGGCCTCCAAAGCTACTACGATCCGCGCCTCGACATCTGGGCAGTGCCCGGCAGCGAGGGTTGGAAGGGCGCCATTGCAGGCTGCCTGCCCGAGGACCGCAACGAGAGCAACCGCGGCGCAGCGCGCCTCAACTTCCCCGTGCTGGCGCGCCCCGACTGCCAGGTGTTCTACATGGACTATGCCGAGGTCAACTTCATTCTGGCCGAAATGGCTCTGAAGAATGAGATTGAGGGCGGCGAGACTGCCGCGCGCAGCTTCTACGAGTCGGGCGTTCGCGCTTCGCTCGAGAAGTGGGCTCCCCTGGGCCAGTTCAGCGACCGCCCCTGCACCATCACACCTGAGGACATCGATGAGTACATGAACTCTAAACTTGCCAACTGGGACCTCAACGACGACCACGCACTGCTCATCGGCAACCAAAAGTGGCTGGCGCTCTTCTGGACCGGCATGGAGGCCTACCACGAGGTGCGCCGCACAGGCTACCCCGTGCTCAAGATTGGCAACGGCACAGAGTATAACGACTATGAGTATCCGCAGCGCTTCGGCTATCCCAACACCACCGTGGCCAACAACCGCGCAAACGTTGAAGAGGCTCTCACGCGCATGGGCGGCGAAAACAATATGCGCACTCCCATCTGGTGGAGCAAGCAAGCCATCACTGGCCAGTTATTATTCAAAAGAGGTGATCAACAATGAAAACATTTAAGACAAATATTCTGAATCGTGTCAGGGCTCTTAGCCTGCTGGCACTCGTCGCCGCACTGGCCTTCGGCTTCACTTCGTGCAAAGACGACAAATATGACGGCGACCCATACTTCAACCTTGAGGGGCTCTCCGACGGCACCATCGTGCTCGAAAACGTGGCAATCGACACCACATCCTACTCGGCGGCCAAGAAATTCGTGGTCCGCTCCAACCGCCCATGGAAGCTTGTGGCCCAGGGCGAAAACGGTTGGGTGCGCGTGTTTCCCTCTGAGGGCGACGGCGACGGCATCATTCGCGTGTCATCGCTCGAAAACGTGAAGCCCGTCAACCGTGAGCTCAAGTTCAAGGTGCTGCTCGACGGCGAGGACTGCGGCCAGACGGTGACCGTCATGCAAAAGCTCAGCGAGCCCTACATGCGCGCGTCGTCCAATCTGGTTCAGGTGGCCCGCGAGGGTGGCGACGTGCTCATTCCCATCGTCACCAACGTGCCCTTCACTTTTGAAATCCAGGGCGAGAATAGCGATTGGGTTACCGCCACTCTCGACAGCGAGGGCGTGATCAAGCTCAACTGCCTCTACAACACCCCTGGCGCCGAGCGCAACGCCACTCTGCACGTGCAGGGCGAGGGCGACTTCAGCAACCTGCAGCTCGACATTCCCATCACACAGCTTGGCGAGGTGCTGCTGTATGAAAACTTCAGCTGGCTCGTGAAGAGCGAGGCCGGCGTCGACTACCCGCTCGTGGGTTGGGAATACGACAAGTGCCTGCGCATCGACGCATGGAGCGCCGACGAGAAGTCGCACGGCTGGGAGTCGCGCAGCGGCCTCATGTCGAAGAAGGTGCCCGCAGCCTACTCAATGAAGGGCTTCGTTAAGGTGGGCCGCACCAACTTTGGCGGCGAAGTGCTGTCGCCCGCGCTCACCAAGATCGAGGGCACACGCGACATCAAGGTTAGCTTCCAGGCTGTGGCCTATGCGGCCGCCACTGGCGCTGTCGACGACAAGGAGCTCTATGTGGGCGTGATTGGCGGCGGCAAGGTGGTTGGCATCACCGGCGGCGATGAAAGCAAAAACAGCGTGGAGCGCTCATTCAACTACTGCGACGAGAATGGCAGCCCCATCGAACTCTTGGGCGTGGCACACGCCACACTGCATGCCGACAACCAGTTCAACCAGAACATCGACCCCACCGGTCTTAAGATCTGGGACGAGCCGTTCACCCACTACACAGTGTACATCGAGGGTGCCACCAGCCAGACTCGCATCGCCCTGTTTGGCGGCCTCTTCGACACAGCCCTCAAGGGCGTGGGCAAAGGCAAGAACCGCATGTTCTTCGACAACGTGAAAGTGGAGTACCGCTAATCGCACTCCACACATAGCATCATAAAGCAGTCCCCGAGGGCCTCGCCCCCGGGGACTGCTGCGTTTATCCGGGCAGTAATTCCGGCAAGTTGGCGGGTATAAATGCGCCACAGTAGGAACGTGGCAATCCCTTTAGGGATTGGATATGTGTAGGCAGGTATGCAGCGGCGGCTCAGCCGACGCGAAATGCCTGCTAAGCGTCCTCCTCAGCCAGTGCATTCCAAAGGAATGCGACTGCTGCCGCCCTGCACGCTACAGTGACCTAATAATTTATGTGTCAGCATTATCCGCCTGTTGTCGCCCACACAGGAATGTGACATCAGCTCGTGCCCCATGCTCAAATAATCTTGCGGGGCTTGCTGCCTGCCGCGGCGGCAAAAGAAACAGTTTTCCCATAGGATAGATTAGTATGTCTTTTTATGAAAGTAACGAATTCTGGATTTATTTCTTGCGCACTCACAGATGTGCGCATTAGTTTTTTCACACTGCAAAGGTAGCATTCAGACGACGGCCCAGTATAACAAAACAGTAACATTTATGCCCACTCTGCCGGTTATCGCCATTTTTTTGCCGAGAATGCCAATCAGGCACTGCTATTGTTGGTAATTAGTTGCTGTTTTTTCAAGATCAGAAATAGTTTTTTATGCCGCAGTTTGGCTTTTGCGCTGAAAAAAAACAGGTCTATGACGAAATTTTTTGTTTGAAATTTGTTTCGTTACGAAAATGTCGATAAATTTGCAACACCATAAAGGTTACGTGAATTGGTAGGGTTGCCTTTATGGAGATTTAACGAATCCATTTGATTTAAAAACTAAAAAACAATTACTTAAAAAGCTAATAGTATTGCAGAAGCACATACGCCCGTTGGGGCGTTGCGGCAACTGCATTCACTGGCAATCGGCGAAAACTTGCGCTGCTCTTTTTTATGAAAACGATTAGGCGTGACGCAAACATATCAAACGATAGCAAGATTAGTGCCTGCGCGGTGATTCACCGCAAGGGGTTGCCAGCCGCGGCGCAAGCCCTGGCTGGGGTGTTAGACAACAGTCGGCTGCAACATGCGCGCCGCAACGCTTGGACGGCGCGCCTATTGCAGCAATAGCCCCCCCGCATAAGGCAACACTTTTTCACTGGATAATTCTCAATTAACAAAACAATTAAAAGCATTATACTAACATGTCAAACTTTCTAACTCCCCCGGCCTATAAGCCCGAACAGACGGGCGCGGA
>CAVKDU010000011.1:0-56057 GCA_963655175.1 Wujia chipingensis
TGAGAAGAGTCAGCCATATCTTTTTGCCCTAAAAAACTTTTACCGGACAGCAATAATTAGAGACACATTTTGTCTGTCCTATCATCTTGTCGATGTTTCGATGGGAATGGCCATATATCCAATAGTCTATGCGGCTATGGGCAATAAAATTTCCAAGTTCGGCTGTAAAGGCACCGTTTATCGGGCTTCCCTTGAAATCTGGAGAAACCAATTCATATGATGGCACATGATGCGTTGCCACAACAATGTGCTTTGCTTTGCTCGCATCTACTGCGTTCTTAATGAAATCACGGCACTTGTCGTGCTCCACATTGAATCGTTCGCTATTAATCACAACGCCATTGGCATTAATACGGTAGAAATCATTCACACATCGCTCTGCTGCAAAAGCATTCTGTGGTTCTATATGCCCCCAAAGAGTTGTAACTATAAGGTCAGTATCTTCAGAAAGAGGTATGACAGCATTATAATAATATTTCACATTGGAACGCACTGCCAAGCACCACCCATTATTGAGCCGGCCCAAGTCAAAACCCTTGTAGAACTCATGATTGCCAGGCACGACCACTACCTGCATGAAATGCTCGGACGCCCAATCCCAAAAAGGATGCTTGAGAAAACTTTCATCACCCAAATATCCCACATCACCAGCCAAAACCAGAATGTCGGCAACCGGTTGAATTGGATGGCTCTCCAAGTACAAAGTATTCTCCATAAACTCTAAATGTAAGTCGGAGGCATATTGTATCTTAACCATAACTACAACATTGATTTCTTAAGTTGCTCTATAATCTGACGGCTCGTGACATTGCCAAGTCCTGCCGATTTGATAAAATCAGCATTTGGCAAATCCTGCATAATGGCAGCACAAAAGCTATCGACATCTGCTTTTAACGTGTCGGGCAATTCATATCTGCTCGCTGGAGCAAGCATGGCTGCAAGGCGCAAGACGTCCTTCTTATGCTTTGCGATATGCTTGCTGTCCACACTTTCGCCTTTGGCTTTTCTTTGGCTCAAATCCAAGAATGCCTTGCTTTTCAAGCAGATCAGGCTTTCTATGTTAGCTATATGCACATCATCTTCTTGCAAGCTATGCTCTATCGTAAAACGATAATAGTCATCATCCATTAGTATTGCCGACAGACTTGAAAGGTCTTCATCTATAGGAATCGGCGTGATGCGGGCTTCCTCGGGAAAATTCATTAGGCCAAGACTGCGTGAGAATAGTTCTACTTGATATGGATAATCTGGGTCGGAAGGTCGCATGAAGCGAAAATACTCATGTCTTGGTTCCACATTCACATTTACGCCCTTGTTACGCTGCTCATAATTGCCCTTCTTCACAAACTCCCAGAATTTTGCGACAAACTCGGCTGTCAAAGCCTCAACAATCAAGATGATGTCTATATCCTTTGTTGCACGAGGCGTTTGGGCATACAAATCCTCATGAATTTCGCATGCCGTTCCACCGATAATAACATAATTGTCTTCAAAGCCCTTAAAGAACTGCTTGAATGTCTCTATTCCTCTTACCATGGCATTTCATTTATCAATCGTTCCAACTCTATTTGTATTCGCTCGTCTTCGTTATCTCTCAATGAAAGATAAAGCGACAATTTGTCAACCGCTCCTGTAGAACTTAGCATTCGCGGATTATATTTCCACACCTGTATCTCGTTTTGTCCGAACTGCTTGTTTGCTATTATCTTCAAAGCCTTGAAGTCTTTCTTTGAAACAGCGCAACATTGCCTTGATTCGTCGTTAAGCATAGTGTAGGAAGCCAAGGCATTCACGCCACTCGTCATCTGCCCTTCTATGGCAGCATCCGTATAATAAAGCTGCTCTATTGGAGAGACCAACATAGGCAGAGCCTTATCCCAAAGTTCCATATTGCTTAACTCTATTTGCACAGTCTTGGTCTTTACACCCTCCAGTTTTATCAGGTCGTTGGAAACAAGCCAACGCAATGCTCGATTAACAGAAGCGTATGAAACAGACAGCTTGTTGGCAAGTTCATAGCTTGTCCTTCCTGACAACGACTCTGATTCCAAATGATACAACAGCAAGCATTGTGTCAAAGGTGCAATGGCATCCTTCTTGCTTTCTTCATTCATTGTATTAGCAACTGTCAGGTCCAACAATAACGAAGGAATAAACATTTGCTTATTCGGTATGACAAAATTCACCTTTTGAGCAATCAACCTGCTTATATTATAGGAGTATAGGTGCACAGGTACAAGAATGGCAATCATTCCTGTGATTCGTTGAATAATGTCCAATTGCTTCTTAGCCTGAACTGGAGTTATTATATTTCCATCGTCTATAAAAGCAAAAAGGATATTCTTTCCTAATATTTGCCCACCATATAACTCAAAGTTACCAACAATGGATATAGGCAATTTATCCTGCATACTTTTGCATACAGGTTTCACCACTACATTATCACCTAAAACAGAAGCTATATAGGTGGCTGTGCTTTTTATATAATCATTACTTTTGCACATAATCACTCCATGAAGATTATATGCAAAAGTAATGATTATATTCTGAATACCAATAACAACAATGCAATAAATAAGATTTTTAAGATATAAATTGCGACCTATTTCAGTATCAAGTCGCAGCGTTGCCAATAAAAAAGGCAGGCGCGCCACACCGTCAGCGGTCGGCGCGCCTGCATAAAGCCATTGTCTCTGTAAAGTTGGTTGTGTAGTGTGTGTGTTTAAGCGCTACAGCGATATTGCACTGCCGCTGCTGCCACCGTCCCGATTATTCAGGCTGCGCTTTGCTTGCTTAAATCTTCGTCCAAAATTAAGGTTAAATACAAATCCGACTTCCACGGTGGTGGCATTGTCGCGAATCACTTGCGTGCTGTGACTTGAATATGTGGGAGAGTTGGTTGTGTTCTCGTAGTAGTCGCCGCGGCCCATCAGCCAGTAGCTGGCTGCATAGAACTGCCAGTTGTTGTTGAGCCGGAACGACAGTTGAATGTCGGTGCGCCCGCCTGCCACGGACACGGTCTGCCCGTTGGCAAGCGACTTCTCGCGGGTTTTGTACTGGAACCACAGGCTCCACTTGCCCCAGTAGGCCGACGCGTCGACCGAGAATGAGACGGTGCTAAGTTTGTTGCCATAGTCGGTGACCATGCAGTCGTAGCGCTTCCACATCATTTTAGCCGACATGTCGATGTGGCCAAGCAGTCCGTAAAGGCCTATGCGGTTTTGGTTCTCGAGGCGGCGGTAATACTTGCCGTTGACCGAGCGCCTCACAAACGAGTGCAGACCGTCGTCGTAGCTGTACACATTGCTGTAGATGGGATTTTTGGTATACTCATAGGCCCACTGCGTGCTCATGCTCAGGTGGCGGTAGCCATAGCGCAGCAGCACGCGGCCATAATATTCGTGGGCGGGCCGCAGGCCGGGGTTGCCGGCCATCACCTCATAGCTGTCCACACGCTGGATGATGCTGTCCATGCTGCCTATGCTTGGCAGGTTGGGCATTATCAGGCCAATGGCGTCGAATGTGAGCCCTTTGACCGGCGTTTTGCCAAACAGGCGCAGCACGGTGTTGTTGGTCACCCAAGTGTGGCTCAGCGAGTTGTTGTCGACCGAGAACACCTTAAGGCCGGTGCCTATGCTGTAGCCGTAGTCGCTGTTGAAGCGGCCGGCCAGCTCGGTGTAGCTGTAGTTGGTGTTGTCGGCCAGGCGCGAGCGCGAGCCTTCGAGATAGTTGTTGTGGTTGTTGGAATACTGGTTGTTCATGCCCAGGCGCCACACCGCCCACTGCATGCGGTGCTCAAACACGGCTTCGGCCGTGATGGCGCGGCGGTTGTTGTCCACACCGCTGTTGTTAATCTGCTGGTGGCCGTCGGTGTAGGTGTAGGTCTGGTCGCGGCGGTTGTTAAACCGCGTGTATGCGCCTACCACATTCACCTCGAGCGAGTTGTTGGCGTTGAAGTCGCGGCGGAAAAACGCGTCGATGCTGTGGCCGTAATACTTGTTAAGGGCGTGGTAGTGCGACGCGAAACTGTCGGTGATGGTGGAGTTCACCGTCTCCACATAGTTGTTGGGATAGGTGCGCGGCGCAATATACGTGTTCAACGAGTAGCGGGCGCTGAACATGGTGTGCTCGTCGCGCTGCCACACATAGCTTGCATTAATGTTATGCTGCCAGTAGTGGAACTTGGCGGCGTCGCTGACGCTGCTGCGCACTATGGTGTCGCCTCCGCCAGTGTAGCGCTCCATGCCGTTGTGGAACTCGCGGTGATAGTTGCGGTTGGACGCATACCAGCCCACGCCAAACTCCGACTGCTTGTAGTTGTATGAAGCCGACAGGCTGTTGTCGAACATGCCGGTGGTCACCGCTTTCGAGCCGTCGTTGCGCACCGAGCCGCCGCTCACGCGCTCCTTAAGAATGATGTTCACAACGCCGCCCACGCCGCTCGTCACATAGCGCACCGATGGGTTGTCGCTGTAGTCGATGCGGGCAATGCGGCTGGGGTCGATGTTGAGCACATCGTTCTGGTTCTTGGGCACTCCGTTGATTTTATACACTATGCTGCGGTCGTTGATGGTGGCATTTTTAGTGACCATGTCCACGTCGAGGCCAGGTAGGCGCAGGCCGTTGAGCACCTCTATCGCGCTCAGCGAGCGCTTCAGCAGCGCGGCATCGGGCGTGATGGTGTAGCCGTCGGGCTTCTGCACCAGCCGCGTGCCCTCCACCACCGAGGTTTTGAGCACCTTTTTGTCGGGGCGCATGCGCACGGTGCCAAGGTCGCCCGTGTGGCAGGTGCGCAGCAGCGTCCTGTAGCCCACAAAGGTGATTTTCACTATGGCGCGCGGGGCGTCGCAAGGCACCACAAACTGCCCGTTTTCATTGGCCACGCCGTGGTTGAGCACCGCCGAGTCGGCGGGATTGAGCAGGCTCACGTTGGCAAACGACAGCGACTGGCCGTTTTCGTCCACCACGCGTCCGCGCATCTTGGCCTTGGCCTTCTGGATGCACTCAACGAATATGTTGCCGTCTTTCACGGTGATTTCCATCGGGTAGAACCCCACCACCTGCTTCACTGCCTCGAGCAGGGTCTTGTTTTCCACGCTGGTTGTCACCACAAAGTCTTCCAATTCATTATACACAAAACTTATGTGCTGGCCCTTCGACAGGCCGTCGAGCTCAACGAGGGCCTTGGCCAGCGACTCGTTGCTGAAGTATTTGCTCACGCGCTGCTGAGCGCTGGCGGCCAAGGCGATCAGCATGGCCGCCACTATTGCTATGGTTCTCATAAGTAATCAGTCTATTATCAGTTTGTCGTCGGTAATGGTAATCTTCACGTGCTCGAAGGTGTTGAGGTCGCCCACCACCTTTTCGAGGTTGTCGGCCACGGCCCACACATAATATATGCGCACCGAGGCAGCCGAGGCATTGCGCACATCGGCCTTCATTCTGTGGCTGGCGGCCACCTGCTCAACTATGGAGCTGAGCGGAGCGTTGGTGAATGTGACAGTGTCGGGTGCCTGCTTGGCTGCCGCACCCACGCTGTCGGCCCCTGCTGCCTGCATAGCTGCCTGCTGCCCGGAATTGGCGGCAGCCGATGGAGCGGTCTGCGCCATCTCGGCACTCTGGCCGTCGGCGCGGCCGGCCGTCAGGCCAATGCTGCTGATTGTGGCGTAGGCAATGCCGCTCAGCGCCACCACAGCGGCCACAGCTGCTGCCATGCGCCACCATGCGCGGTGCGTGTTGTGGCGCCGCTTCAGCTGCCGCCATGCGGCATCGGTATCCTCTTTGGTCACTTGCCGCTCTCGCATCATGCACTTCAGCTCAAGCGCCGCATCGTAGAGTTGGCGGCACTCCTCGTCGGCAAGTATTTGGCTAATCTCGCTCTCGGTGAACGATTCGGGATGGTCGATGAGGCGCGCCACCAGCTCATCTTTGGTTTGGTTTAGGTTATTCGCATTCATTCTGCTGATTTTTTAAGGGTTTCTTTCAATATTCTCACTGCACTCACTATGCGCCGCCCCACCGTGGCCAAGCTAAGGCCCATGCGTCCGGCCGCCTGGCTTTGCGTCAGCCCCTGACCAAAGCACAAGTCCAAGGCCTCACGCTGCTGCTCGTCGAGGCTCGACGCAATGGCTCGGGGCAGCGCCTCAAGCCGGTTCCGGTGCCACTCGTCGGCGCCGTATGCCGACAACTCGATGGGATACAGCAACTGGGCGCGCTGCTCGGCCTTGGCGTGCGCCAGGCGCTTTAAGCAGCGGTTGCGCACGCTCACCGCCAGATATTGCCATTCGGCATCGGACAGCAGGCGCTGCTTGCGCTCCCACATCAGGGCAAACACATCGCTCACCACATCGCGGCTCTCGTCGGCATCGCGCAGCATGCTTTGCGCAACGGCCACCAAACGGGCGTAATGCAGCTTGAAGAGGTGCTCTATATAGTCATCGTAGTTCATTCCTAAATATCTGTTTTCTACATATAGCACCCCATAGGGGCGTGAATCACTCACGCAAAATCAGCTTTTTTCAAAAAATTTTTCTTCCGGCATCAATGGGCATCGAGCCAGTTGGCCCCCTCGCCGTGGCTGGCAGTGAGGCGCACGTGGCCGTGATAGGCGTTCTCCATCTCGCTCACCACTATCTGGCGCACGCGGTCGAGCTCGCCGGGCAGCACGTCGAAGTTCAATTCATCGTGCACCTGCAATATCATCTTCGACATTATGCCCTCGGCGGCAAACCGGCGGTCGATGGCTATCATGGCAATCTTGATGATGTCGGCGGCCGTGCCCTGAATGGGGGCGTTGATGGCGTTGCGCTCGCTGAAACTGCGCACTACCGCGTTGCGCGAGTTGATGTCGGGCAGCATGCGGCGGCGGCCATATAGGGTGGTCACATAGCCCTTCTCCTTGGCGGCTGCGATGCTGCGGTCGATGTATTGGCGCACTTGCGGGAATGTGGTGAAGTAGCCGTCGATGAGCATCTTGGCCTCAGCACGCGGTATCGACAGCCGCTCCGACAGGCCGAAGGCCGAAATGCCATACAGAATGCCGAAGTTGGCCGTCTTGGCCTTGCGGCGCTGGTCGGGTGTGACGCTGTCGAGGCTCTCGTGATAGATTTTAGCCGCCGTGATGGCGTGGATGTCGTGGCCGTGGCTGAAGGCGTCGAGCATGGTGGCGTCACCGCTTAGGTCGGCCACAAGGCGCAGCTCTATTTGCGAGTAGTCGGCCGAGAAAAACACGTTGCCGTCGCTGGGAATGAAGGCCTTGCGAATTTCGCGGCCCTCGTCGGTGCGCACGGGAATGTTTTGCAGATTGGGGTTGGTCGACGACAGGCGCCCGGTGGCGGTCACCGTCTGGTTGAATGTGGTGTGGATGCGCCCGGTGCGCGGATTAATGAGCTGCGGCAGCGCGTTGACGTAGGTCGACAGCAGCTTGCGTATGCCGCGCAGCTCAAGTATTTTGCCCACCAGCGGGTGGCGGTCCTGCAGTTTGAGCAGAATCTCTTCGGTGGTGGAATACTGCCCGCTCTTGGTCTTCTTGGCCTTCTCGTCGAGCTTAAGCCGGTCGAAGAGCACCTCGCCCACCTGCATCGGCGATGCGGTGTTAAACTGCACCCCAGCCAGCTGGCAGCACTCGGCCTCAAGCCGCTGCATGCGCGCCGTGAGCTGCACCGAGTAGTCGCTGAGCGCCTTCACATCGATGCGCGCGCCGGCCAGCTCCATGCGTGCCAGCACAGCCACCAGCGGCATCTCGATGTCGGCCAGCAAATGCTCCATGCCGTTGGCCTTAATTTGGCCGTCGAGCACGGGCGGCAGCTCAAGTGTAAGCTGCGCAAGCTCGCAGGCAGGGTCGGTCATGCGCTCGGACGACACTTGTCCCAGCTTCAGCTGTCCGCGGCCTTTGGGGCCGAGAATGGCCTCGGGGGCAATGGCGTCGTGGTGAAGCTCGTCGGCGGCCACGCTGCGGGTGTCGTGGCTGCGCTCGGGCTGCACCAGATAGTGGGCCACGCCAGTGTCGTAGTATGGCGCGATGAATGGCACTCCGTGCGCGCCCAGCATCACCATGTCGCGCTTCACGTCGGCACTCACGATGCACGTCTTGCCGGTGAACAGCGGCGCCACTGCGCCCAGCATAAGTCCGAACCCGTCGAGCGGCATATAGTAGGCCTCGCCACCCTCAGCACACACTGCCAAGCCCAGCATTGTGGCCCGCATGGCCTCGTCGCCGGCTGCCACAATGTGCACCGCCACACGCGGCTGCCGGGCAAGGCGCTCCACTATGCCTGCGGCCTCGCTGGTGTCGACCACCAGGCGGTAGTCGTGTGGCATCTGTGCCAGAGTGCGGCGCTCAATGGGAGCGGCCCCGTCGGCGGCAGACTGCTGCACCTCGGCAGCGTCGAACAGCGACTGCTGCTGCGCCACCGCCACCTTGGCGGGCTGCGCCGGCGGAGCGCAGCACTCAAGGCCCACGTTGGCCTCGCCCTGGTCGATGATGCGCTTGGCCAGAGAGCGGAACTCAAGCTCGTTGAACAGGCTGCGCAGCTCGGTGTAGTCCACGGACACGCGGCGCAGCTTTTGCTCGTCAAACTCCACCGGCACGTCGGTCTTGATGGTGGCCAGGAACTTCGAGAACCTGATTTGCTCGGCATTGTCGGCAATCTTATTCTTCAGCGCACCCTTCACCTCATCAGTGTGGTCGAGCAGGTTTTCAATCGACCCGAACTGGTGTATCAGCTTTTCGGCCGTCTTCGGCCCAACGCCTGGGCATCCGGGAATGTTGTCGGCGGCGTCGCCCATGAGTCCGAGCAGGTCGATCACCTGCAGCGGACTGTCGATGCCATACTTGGCCTTTATCTCGTCAACGCCCTCGATGATGCCCTTTGCGGGGTTGTAGATTTTCACACCGGGCGCCACCAGCTGTCCGAAGTCCTTGTCGCCAGTCACCATATAGGTTTCAAAGCCAGCCTCCGCACCCTTGTGGGCCAGAGTGCCTATCACGTCATCGGCCTCATAGCCGGCCACCTCGTAGATGGGTATGCGGTAGGCCTCGACTATGCGCTTAATGTAGGGCACAGCCTGCTTTATGCCTTCGGGCGTGGCCTCGCGCTGGGCCTTGTATTCCTCATAGGCCTCGTGGCGGAATGTGCCGCCCGGCGGGTCGAAGCACACTGCTATGTGTGTGGGCGACTCGCGCTTGAGCAAGTCTTGAAGGGTATTGACAAAGCCGAATATGGCCGATGTGTTGAGTCCGCCGGCCGCAAAGCGCGGATTGCGCATCAGGGCGTAGTAGGCGCGGAATATGAGCGCATAGGCGTCGAGCAAAAACAGTCTGTTGTTCATATCGTCGTCAGTGTGAGTGTTGTGCATAAAATTATAGCGGCAAATGCCGCTTGCGGCACCTGCGCGGTTATTATCAGATAAAATTAGGGCTTTTAACTCGCATTTGGAAATATTTGGAGCTAAATTTCGGCTTTAGCGAATATTATTGCTAATTTTGCACTTCATTATAGGCTCATGATCAAACTCGAAGACATACAACACTCCATAGGCCCCGACTTGGCCACGCTGAACGCCATCATCGACAAAACGCTGCACAGCTCCAGCCCGCTCATGAATCAGATAGTGAGCAACTATCTGAAGGTGAAGGGCAAGCAGCTGCGCCCCATACTGGTGCTGCTCAGCGGACGCCTGTTTGGCAGCGTCAACAGCAGCGTGCTGCACGCCGGAGCGGCCATCGAGATGCTGCACAACGCGTCGCTGATTCACGACGACGTGATTGACCGCAGCAAGGAGCGCCGCGGCATCGACACCATCAACAGCACCTGGGACAACCACATTGCCGTGCTGGTGGGCGACTTCTTTGTGAGCGGAGCCCTGGCTTGCGCCACACACACCAGCAGCGTGGAGATTCTCAACACCATGGCCCGCCTCGGCGCCGACCTCGCCCTTGGAGAAATCGACCAGTTTGACAACGCGCGCAACCACAGCATCACCGAGGCGCACTACTTCGACATCATCAGCCACAAGACAGCATCGCTGTTCACCAGCTGTGTGGCGGTGGGCGGCCTCGCCGCCGGAGCCGACGGAGCCCAAATCGAGCCGCTAAAGCGCTATGCCAAGCTGCTGGGCATGTGCTTCCAAATAAAGGACGACACATTTGACTACTACAACGACCCCGCAATAGGCAAGCCCACGGGCAACGACCTGCGCGAGGGCAAGGTGACGCTGCCGCTCATCTACGCCCTGTCGCAAACCAGCCTGCCCGAGCACGACCAGATGCTGGCCCTGGCGCACAAAAGCGAGCTCAACACTGCCGAAATCGACCGCCTCATTGAGTTTGCCAAGCAAAACGGCGGCATTGAATATGCCTACAGCACCATGGAGCGCCTGCGCCTTGAGGCCGACGAGGTGCTCAACAGCTATGAGCCGTGCGAAACCATCGACGCCTTCAAGCTGATATTCCGCTACATAATTGAGCGCAAAAAGTGAGGTGACCATGCTGCAACAATTCCTTATCGACGGACGCATTGAGGCTGGCTGCGACGAAGCCGGACGCGGATGCCTCGCAGGCCCTGTGACCGCAGCGGCGGTGATTCTGCCGCCGCACTTCAGCAACGACCTGATTAACGACAGCAAGCAACTCACCGAGCACCAGCGCGACGCGCTGCGACCCATCATTGAGCGCGAAGCCGTGGCATGGGCCGTGGCAATGATCGACCCTGCCGAAATCGACCGCATCAACATTCTCAATGCCTCCATTCTGGCCATGCACCGCGCCATCGGCCAACTTAAGGTGCGCCCCGAGGCGCTGCTCATCGACGGCAACCGCTTCAAGCCCTACCCCGGCATTCCGCACACCACCATAGTGAAGGGCGACTCAAAAATGATGTGCATAGCAGCCGCATCGATTCTGGCCAAGACCCACCGCGACGAGTATATGCGCCGCATTGCCAGCGAATATCCGCAATATGGCTGGGACAAAAACAAGGGCTACCCCACGCGCGACCACCGCGCGGCCATTGCCGAATTCGGCACATCGCCCTACCACCGCATGTCGTTCAGGCTGCTGAAGCAGCCGTCGCTGTTCGACTGACGCACACACCTCCAACCTCTACACAAAAAAAATCGGCGTGATGAGCTTTTTCACAAAAGCGCGTCACGCCCTTACCATAACCAAAATTAATGGTATCTCTAAAATCGTTGTTTCTCTAATGCTTGCTTGTTTCTTTAAAACCTCAACTTAAAAAGTTAAGCATATCCCTAATTCTGACGGCAAAGTTAGCCCTTGCACCTCACACGGCTATAACAGCGGTGTGAATTAGCGTCACAATGCGGTAACATCCCCCCACCCTCACCAAGCTACCGCAACCCGATTTTATTCAATTAATCATCCGTATTGAATAAAATCAGTACTTTTTTATTCAATACGACACCACTTTCTGCACATTTCCTACCACTTAATGTAGTCCAATAGGCTGCAGCCAACGCCATTTAAGCATGCAGTGCTTGTGTGCCGAAGATATGCTCCTCTATTGCGTAAAAAATATACGCATTAAATTGGGCAAATTCTGAGCGGCGCTTACCTGAATTAGTGGGGTGGCAGGAGTGGCTGGGCGCATAAACATGTTTAGTAACATATAAATTTGTTAGCCAACCAATTAAAAGTTTTATTAACTTTGCCATCGAAATAGCGCTACAAGCTCTTTCAAAGTAGTGTGGCGGCAGGTTGATTACGTCACACTATCACAAAATCATTTAGTCTAAATTTCCCTACGCTGCCTCATTGGCTGTGAGCATGTGAATGTGCAACAAGCGGGTGCGGCGGCACAGTGAGGGCTTTCCCCATCAGGAAAGCCCTCATTTTTTATCTTGAATCTCCAGTGTTTTTTTAATAAAAATCTCAAAAAGGTGTATTATTGCACTATGTAAAAATCTCAAAAAGGTGTATTTAAAATGGGCATGAAGAGAAAAATATATCAGCAACTTCTTGACTGGAAGGAGAAAAGAAATGGTGAAGTGGCACTACTCATAGAGGGGGGCACGACGCATTGGTAAAAGTTACATAGTAGAGGAGTTTGGTAAAAATGAATACGAATCATACATCCTCATCGACTTCAATAAGGCTCCACAGATGGTAAGAGACTGGTTCGACTTATATCTGGAAGACCTTGACACGCTATTCCTCTATCTGAGTCAGCACTACAAGGTGAGACTACATAAACGTAAGTCACTTATCATTCTCGATGAAGTACAGTTGTGTCCCAGAGCAAGAGCTGCCATAAAGTTTTTGGTGGCAGACGGTCGATATGATTATATTGAGACTGGATCATTGGTAAGCATTAAGAAAAACACACAGGGCATTGTACTGCCATCGGAAGAGCGTCCTATACAAATGTACCCTATGGATTTTGAAGAGTTCCTATGGGCTACTGGTAACGATATGTTGATGGACATGATACGGAAAATGTATGCCGAACGGAAGCCAATGGGACAGGTCTTTCATCGCCAGGCTATGGATGCTTTCCGCCTGTATCTGATAGTTGGAGGCATGCCACAAGCCGTAAAAAAGTATGTGGAAACGAAAGATTTCGATGCTGTGGACAACGCTAAACGCGATGTGCTGTCCATCTACCGTAACGATATTTTCAATTACTCAGGTGAGATTGCCAACAAGGTAGTATCTATTTTCGACCAGATTCCTGCTCAGCTATCTAAGCACGAAAAAAAGTTTCGACTGTCGGCTCTGAAACCAGGTGCTAAATATCGCGATTGGGACGATGCATTCTTTTGGCTTAATGACGCAAAAGTGGTCAACATCTGCTACAACTCCACAGAGCCCAACATAGGACTGAAGATGAATGAAGACCGCACCACATTGAAATGCTATATGAACGATACTGGTTTGTTAATCAGCCACTCTTTTGATGAAAAGGGCATCGTTGCATCAGAGATTTATCAAAAGTTACTCTTTGGTAAACTGGAGGTGAACGAAGGAATGATCATTGAGAATATTGTAGCCCAAATGCTAACAGCCAGCGGCAACAAACTCTTTTTCTATAGTAAATCATCGGAAGAATCTGAAGAACGTATGGAACTCGACTTCTTGCTGCAAAAAGACAAAGTGACAAGCCGCCATAATATCCGTCCAATAGAAGTTAAAAGCGGGAAAAACTATACGCTATCTTCCCTAATGAAGTGTATGAAAAGGTTTAGAGGGTATGTGACTACCCCAACTGTTTTGCATGCTGCGGACTATAAGGAAGTTGATGGCGTCACCTATCTTCCACTTTACATGACTCCGCTATTGTAAGCATGGATTGCACAGCCTTTCTTAGCGGGTGGGGGTGAAGCGGATGCCCACGAGCAGGTTGAAGCAGGTGGGCGACGACTTGTAGAAGTTTTGCACATGGGTGCCGTTGTCGATGTAGTGGCCCACGCCTGGCTCCACATACACTGCCATCGACGGCGTGGCGTTGAAGGCAAAGCCCAGTGCGCCCTTCACTGACCACTGCAAGCCTCCTTCGCGCACATCGCTGTTCACGTTGTGGCTGGGCGCGGCGGGATACACCGTCTTGCGGCGGCCACTCACCAGTTTCTCGGCCATGATTCCTGCCGTCACATACACGTCGATGCGATGGCCGCTGTAAAGGTCGCAGTTGAGCTTCACGGGCACGCCCACATAGTGCAGCCGCTGCTCGCAGCTCATGTATTCGTCGGCATAGTCGGCACTGAGGTAGGTGTAGGCGAGTCCGGCCTCCACGCTGAGCCAGCGGTTCATCTTGTAGCGGGCTGTGGCGCCGAAGCTCACGGGCTGCTTGTGGTGCATCTCCACATCGGCCACGCCTATCGATGGGGCCACGGCATTGGCGTCGCCATAGAAGGCATCATGCAGTTTGCCGTTGGCCATGACGCTGCCGTCGTCCCCGCCGTCGCCCAAACTGATTTTCGACGGCGAATTGAAGGCGTAAAGGCCCACACTCCATTTGTTTGCGCTGTGTCGGGGCTGCGGAAGTGCCGCCTCGCTGGCTGCGTTGTATGTACCGTTTGCGCGGGCCACGCTTTCAGCCTTCTTTTTAGCTGGTTGTGATTCTGGCTGACGGACAGCGGCCAATGCTGTGTCGGGCGCCGCGGCTGCCGCTGGCTGGACTGCAGCCGATTCTGCCAAAATAGGCTGCGGCTCGGCCTTTTTGCCCACAGGCTGCTGCGACATGGCGGGGCGGTGGGCATAGATGGCTGCCGGCATAGCGGCTGTGCTTGACGCTGCGCCAACGCCATTCGCCGCCGGCTGAGCAGTGCTGGCTGCGGCCAACGGCTGCCTTGACACCGCCGACTGGACTTGGCGGGCCACATCGCTGGTGCCGTTGGAGAGCCACACCACAGCGGCAACTGCCGCAGCAGCCGCCGTGACCGCTGCCGTGCGCCTAAGCCACACCAGCCGCCGCTTCTTGGCCGCCTGCTGCGCAAGCACGGCTTTCTCGATGTCGGGCCACATGCCAGGGGCAAACCCGTCGAGCCTGTGCTCCTCGAGTCGCTTGCTTAAGTCCTTGGTCCAGTCGTTGTCCATAATCAGCTTATTTTTCATTTCACATTGATTTTTTCAGCAGTCGTGCGTGTTCACATAGTCCTTAATTTGTCGCGCCAGCACGGCCTTGGCGCGGTGCAGCTGCGAGGCCGACGTCTCCTTTTTTATGCCCAGCGCGGCGGCTATCTCGCTGTGGCTGCGGTGCTCAATCACGCTCATGTTGAACACCGTACGGTAGCCGTCGGGCAGCTGCCTAATGAAGCCGTGTATCACGTCGATGGGCACGCGGCCGGCCTCCACCTCGCCGTCGCCATCGTCGTCGGGCACATCGGGCACCTGACCGGGTGTTTCGATTTGGCTGAGGCGCATGCTCTTCTTCAGGCTGTTGATGGCCTTGTTGATAACGATGCGCGTCATCCACGCGCGCAGCGAGCCCTCGCCCTTGTAGCTGAAGCCGCCAATGGATGTGAATATCGACACAAAACTGTCTTGCAGCACATCTTTGGCCTCGCTGTCGTCGGCAATGTAGCGCATGCACACCGAGGCAAGCGAAGGCATATAGCGGTCATACAGGAGCCTCATGGCCCCTGCGTCGCCTTGCGCTATGCTGTGCGCAAGTGTCTGCTCATCGTCGCATGATGTGTTGCGTGGCGCGCCCATTTATTTTTCTATGCACCTTGTAAACAACCGGCCATGCGCAACATTGCACGCAGCGTGGCGTTAAAAAAATCACTTTTTTCAGTGCTTTGGCCGTAAAGGCTCAAATTGTTTTACAAGTTCACGGTCTCAATGTCGTCGGGCACCTCGACGCGGCCAGTGAAGTTACGCTTAGCCTCGGCCGTGTAGTTTTCGCGGCGCGTGGCCAGATGGGTGTCTTCGGTGTGGTAGATCAGCAAGTTTTTCACCCCAAGCTCCTGCGCCAGGCGGCCGGCGTCGAGCGCCGTGCTGTGGTGCTTCTCATAGGGGCGGAACTGCTCGCGGTCCTTATATAGGCAGAAGGCCTCGCACAGCAGCCAGTCGCAGCCGCGCACCCACCGCTCGGCGCGCTCGTTGTAGGGCTCGTCGCCGAGGCAGGTCACACGGCGGCCGTCGGGCAGCAGGGCCGAGAAGCCGAATTGCTTGGTCTTGGTAGAGCCTATGTCGAAAAAGGTCACGTCCATGTCGTCGATTTTAAGGCACTCGCCGTCGGTCACCTCGCGTATCACTATCGAGCCGTCGTCGAGGGCGCGGCATATCTTTGCCGGAATCAGCAGACTGCAAATGGTGCGCAGCGCGTGGGCCACCTCGTTGTGGCAGTAGATGGTGAACGGCGGCTGATAGCGGCCATGATTTATCATGGGCGAAATTTTGCGTATCATCCATATAACGCCCAGAATGTGGTCGGTGTGGGCATGGGTCACTATCATGTGGTGTATTTCATCGAACGCGATACCGGCGCGGTGCAGCTGGCGGAAGATGCCGTTGCCGCCGCCCGCGTCCACCATCAGGGCGCCTTGCGGCGACCGCAGCCAGAAGCAGGTGTTGTAGCAGCGCGTGCACATGGCGTTGCCAGTGCCGAGCATGGTTATGTGTGGTGTGGTGATAGGTGTCATAGCTGTATATTAAAACGTTTACTAAAACCATTCAGCGCATGCATCACGGCCTCAACGCCACGGCGGCCAGCATGGCCAGCATCACGTAGGAAACCCAGCACAGCGCCAGCAGCACCCACGACACATCGGGACGATCGCGCCGGGTGCGGTAGGCCGCATAGCAGCTGAGCAGCACATAGGCCGGCAGGCACAGCAGCAACAGGCGCAGGGTGTCGTCGCCGTCGGCCACGGGCAGCACCGACAGCAGCCACGGCCACAGCAGCAGCGGGACTATGGTGGCGCCCACCAGCAGGCGGTAGCGCACGGGAGGACGGCTGGAATTTTTCATAACGCGTGACAGAAATGCGGTTGATTGGTTTGCAAAAATAAAATACTATATTGCAAATATAACGCTTTTTGGGGTTAGGAGTGGTCATTTTCGCCCCAAAGGTGGCATTGCGGCCACAATTGCGCTTAAATTTAACCGCATTATTACGCGGCATTGCGCTTTTTTGCGTATTTTAGCGCATGCTCTAAAATTCACAAGCAACACAATGAAAGACAACGACAACAGCATACAGATTTTCTGCAAGAACACCAACGAGTATATCGACGTTGACGGCGGCGACACGCTGCAGGACGTGTACGACACCCTGAGCGGTCGCCTCGGCATGAAGCCCATATGCGCCCGCGTGAACAATGTGACGCAAGACATGCACTTCGCCATCTACCGGCCAAAGCTGGTGGAATATCTCGGCACCGACACGGCCACGGGCCGGCGGGTGTACATACGCTCGCTGTGCATGATGCTCTACAAGGCCATAACCGACCTGTATCCGGGCAAGCGGCTGCTGATTGACCACAGCGTGAGCAACGGCTACTACTGCATATTCAAGCACGAGGCAGACCCCGTGAGCACCGATGTGGTGAATGCCATAAAGGAGCGCATGCGCCAGATTGCCGAAGCCGACATCAAGTGGGTGAGGCGCGAGAGGCTCACGGCCGACGTCACAGAGATGTTCCGCAAGCAGTCGATGCCCGACAAGGTGCGCCTGCTTGAAAGCAAGCACGACATCTACACCACCTACTACAAGCTCGACAACGTGATCGACAGCTACTACGGCCCGCTGGCCCCGTCAACGGGCTACATCAAGGTGTTCGACCTCGTGCCCTACAAGGACGGAATGCTGCTGCTTGGCCCCGACCGCAACGACATGAGCAAGCCCGCCAAGCCTGTGAAGCAGGAGAAAATGTTTCAGGCCTTCACCGACTATGTGAACTTCAACTGCGTGATTGGCGTGGGCGACGTGGGCGAGCTGAACCGCGCCATTGCCGACCACCGCGCCTCCGAGCTGATTAATGTGGCCGAAGCGCTGCACAACAAGATGTTTGCCAAAATAGCCGACGACATCGCCAACCGCTACCGCCAGGGCGGAGCGCGCGTGGTGCTCATTGCCGGCCCGTCGTCGTCGGGCAAGACCACATCGTCGAAGCGACTGGCCATTCAGCTCATCACCAACTACATAGTGCCCAAGGTGATTTCGCTCGACAACTACTTCGTTGACCGCGCCCACACGCCGCGCGACGAGAACGGCGACTACGACTACGAGGCCCTGCACGCGCTCGACCTCGACCAGTTTAACGCCGACATCACCGACCTGATAGCCGGCAAAGAGGTGAAAATGCCCACCTACAACTTTGAAACGGGGCAGCGCGAATACCGCGGCAACACTCTGAAACTTGAGAAGAACAACATTCTGCTGATGGAGGGCATACACGGCCTCAACCCCGAGCTCACGGCCCACATACCCGACGAGATGAAGTACCGCCTGTTTGTGTCGGCACTCACCACGCTCAATATCGACGACCACAACTGGATACCCACCTCCGACAACCGCCTGCTGCGCCGCATAGTGCGCGACTACAAATACCGCGCCGTGAGCGCGCGCGACACCATTGCCCGCTGGGGCAGCGTGCGCCGCGGCGAGGAGAAGTGGATTTTCCCCTATCAGGAGAATGCCGACGCCACATTCAACTCATCACTGCTGTTTGAGCTGGCGGTGATGAAGAGCTACGTTGAGCCCGTGCTGCGGCAGGTGCCCAACAACTGCCCCGAGTTTTCCGAAGCCCACCGCCTGCTGCAGTTCATGAGCTACTTCGAGCCGCTGGCCGAGCGCGACGTGCCCAGCACCAGCCTGCTGCGCGAGTTTTTGGGCGGCAGCAGCTTCCACTACTAAACACAACGCTGGCTTGCGCAATAAAAGCAATCCGCTCGGCTCCAAGCAAAGATGGCACCGGGCGGATTAGTTATATTTTTATGCTAAGTTATGTGCCGCTTTACTTCTTGATGAACTTGAGCGACTGGGTGGCTGTGCGGGCCACATACACGCCGGGAGCGAGGTCCTCAACGCTGAGTGCGCTCACATTGCCCTGCGAGGCTGCCACAAGGCTGCCAGCCATTGTGTAGACTGCAACCTGCTGTGCCTCGGGCAGCACCACTGCCTGAATGGCGGGGCTGTAGACGGCCTTTGCCTTCACGTTCACAGTCTCAACGCCAGTGGCTTTGCCGGCAGGCATGAATATCACCTGGCCAAGGCTGGCTTTGTCGGCCTTGTGGAACACCACCTTCTCGATGCTCACGCTGTCCTGAGTGGCCACGTTCCACACGTTGCCCTGGGCATACACCGTCTCGGTAGTGTTGTTATACAGGTCATACAGCACGCCGCCGTTGCCATTGTTGCGGAACACGTTGCCGCCGGGGTTGTAGTCGTCGGCACTCTTGTCGGCCACCTTGCCGAAGTTCATGTTCTTGCTTGAGCCAATCAGCGTCACGCCCCACAGGTTGCCGTCGATCACGTTGCCCTTGGCATATGTTGCAGCGCCGTTGCCATAGATGCTGATGCCACTGCCGCCATTGTTGGCGTTGGTTTCATATTTGTTGTTGATCAGCTTGTTGTCCTCGATAGTCACATCCACCGAGCCAATCACCGTAACGCCATAGCGGTTGTCCTCCACGTCGTTGTCCTTGATAGTCACCTTGCAGTTGTGCACCAGGTTGAGCATGTTGCTCACGCCGATGCCGCCCACCTTGGTATACTGGCCGCCAATCACCTTGTTGCCGGTGATTTCCACATTATACGACGCATCGGGGCCGCCGCAAGTGAGGTTGATTTGCGGGCGGTTGCTGTTGCTGGTGTTGTTGTGATACAGATAGTTGTCCTTAATCACAATGCCCACAGGCACATTGGCGCCGTTGCCTATTGCACCGGTGGTGCTCTCGATGAAGCGGCAGTTCTTCACCTCGTTGCCCACCGACGAGCGGCTGAAGTTGAGGGCAGCCGCACTCACCTGCTTGCCGTTGTAGTAGCTGAATGTGCAGTTGTCGGCCTTGAGGTTGCCGTTGTCGCTGCCAAATGCCACGCCGGCATATTCAAAAGTCACGTTTTTCAGCACAGCCGAGGCATTGTCGCCATAAATGCGGATACCCTTGGGGTTGGCATCGGCTGCCGAACGGGTCACAGTGGCCGTGTCGCTCGGGGCCAGGTCGGCATAGCCGTCGATGTTCACCTGCACGCCGTCGGCCAGTTTCACCACATCGCCGCTTTGCAGGCGCAGGGTGTCGCCGTCGGCAATGGTTATGCCCTCGTTCACCACATATGCGCCGTCCACCTTCTTCACACCGCTGGTGTCTATTTGGCTGAGTGATTCGAATGTATACACCTTTTTAGAGCCATCGCTCACATAACCCGCTGTGGCTGTGGCCACTGCCGTGGCCGCTAATAACAGAGTAAAAGTTTTCTTCATAACAGTAACAGTTTGATTGATAAATTGGCCGCAAAATTAATAAATATTATCAAAACAGTGAAATTTTGTAAGTAAAAAAATGTTTTTTGCCCTTTATCACCATTAGTGGCAGGGGTGTTTCGGGCGGATTTAGTAACTTTGCAGCAAGTAAAAAAAAACGGATTGCAAATCATAATCACAGCAACATGAAGAAAATTGTTTTTGCCACCAACAATGCGCACAAGCTGCAAGAGTTGCGGCAAATAATGGACGGACTATATGATGTGGTGGGCCTTGCCGACATAGGCTGCCACGACGACATTCCCGAGACGGCCGACACCATCGAGGGCAACGCGCTGCTCAAGGCGCAATATGTGAGCGAGCACTATGGCATGGACTGCTTCAGCGATGACACCGGCCTTGAGATAGAGGCGCTTGGGGGCGAGCCTGGTGTGATGTCGGCGCGCTATGGCGGTGTGGCCCACGACAGCGAGCGCAACATCAGCAAGGTGCTGAGCAAAATGCAGGGCCAAGCCAACCGCCGCGCGCGGTTCCGCACGGCCATTGCGCTGATTGCTGGCGGGCAAACACACATATTCGAGGGCGAGGTGCGCGGCACCATTCTCACCGAGCGCCACGGCACGGGCGGATTCGGATACGACAGCATTTTCAAGCCCGACGAGGCCGACTGCACTTTTGCCGAAATGAGCGCCGACCAGAAAAACGCCATAAGCCACCGCGGCCGCGCTGTGGCGCGGCTGGCAGCATTCCTGGCACAAAAGAACTGAGCCAAAGCCCGCGGCCTCTTGCACAAGAGGCCGCATTTTATTAATTTTGTGTGCATGCTAACTAACAACGACAACAATCACCATAAGGCCGCCACGCTGTATGTGAGCGACCTCGACGGCACGCTGCTCAACAGCGACACGCGCCTCAGCGACACCACGGTGAGGCTGCTCAACAAGGCCATTGCCCACGGGGCAATGTTCACAGTGGCCACGGCCCGCACTCCGGCCACGGTAACCACCCTCATGAGCCGCGTGGACGTGAAGCTGCCCATGATAGTGCTGGCAGGGGCCGCAATGTGGCACGATGCCGAGCGCACCTACAGCGATGTACAGACCATCGACGGCGACACCGTGAACGAGATTGCAGATGTGTTTGAACGCCACGGGCTGCACCCACTCATCTACCGCCGCCACGGCGGAATGCTGCACGTGCGCCACTGCGGACAGCTGTCGCCGCAAGAGCAGCAGTTTGTGGCCGAGCGCACTGGGCTTGAGCTTAAGCGATTCTACCTCGACGACAGCGAGCGGCAATACCGCGACGTGGCCGACGGCGAGGCTGTGCTGCTGTTTTCAATGCAGAAGCTCGACCGCCTTAAGCCCGTGTACAACGAAATAAAGAGCAACCCCAACTGCTCGGTGATGTTCTACCCCGACATTTTCGACCCCACTTCGGGCTTCATCGAAATATACCGCGCAGGCTGCACCAAGGCGCAGGCCATCAGCAGGCTGGCCCGGCAGGTGGGAGCTGAGCGCACGGTGGTGTTTGGCGACAACGGCAACGACCTGGCCATGATGCGCGCCGCCACCCACAGCGTGGCCGTGGCCAACGCCATTCCGGCCGTGAAAGAGGCGGCGAGCGAAATCACCGGAACCAACAATGCCGACAGCGTGGCCCGCTGGATTTGCACCGACATGGGGCTCGACACCGACTGAAAAACTCAAGCGTATAAATTGCAATGAAGAAAAAGCCTATTATGCGAAATGTGGTGACGATGCGCAACATCTACGACAAGCGGCGCATCTGGAAGCTGGCACTGATGGCAGTGTCGGTGGCCATGGTGGGCGTTTTTCTCTACATATCGAACAATCTGGTGAAAGACCTGGCCGAGCAGGAGCGCGACCGCATGGAGATTTGGGCCAACGCCACGCGCGAGCTTGCCGCCATGGGCAGCGAGACAGCCACGGGCGAGCCGGCCATGCCCACCGACGTCGACTTTCTGCTCAACATCATCGAGCGCAACCACAACATTCCGGTGCTGCTGGTTGACGACCGCGACAGCATATTGCTCAACCGCAACTTCCGCCTGCCAGAGGCCGTCGACAGCATGTCGCCCTACAGCATATCGCCGCGCAACATGCAGTTTCTTAAGGAGCGGCTGGCACACCTCAAGACCACCCAAAACAAGATTGAGATAAAAATCGACAACCACACCACGCAGTGGCTCTACTACGAAGACTCCACCGTGCTGCGCCGCCTGGCCTACTACCCCTACATTCAGCTGGCGGTGCTGCTAATATTCATAGCCGTGGCCTACTTTGCCCTGATAAGCGTGAAAAAGGCCGAGCAAAACAAGGTGTGGGTGGGCCTCTCGAAAGAGACGGCACACCAGCTGGGCACGCCCATATCGTCGCTCATGGCCTGGACGCAGATTCTGCAGCAAATGGGAGTCGACGCCGATGTGGTGGCCGACATGGACAAGGATGTACACCGCCTGTCGGTGATTGCCGACCGCTTCTCGAAAATAGGCTCGATGCCCGACAAGGAGCTCACCTTCATCAACGAGGCCGTGGAGCGCAGCCTCGACTACATGAGTTCGCGCATTCCGCGCCACGTGCATCTGAGCGTGGTCACCGACGACGCCCACAACTGCGGCGTGATGCTGTGCCAGTCGCTGTTTGAGTGGGTGATGGAAAACCTCACCAAAAACGCCGTCGACGCCATGGAGGGCGAGGGCGACCTGACCATAACGGTGGGCTGCGACGACTCTAACGCCATAATTCTGGTGCGCGACAGCGGCAAGGGCATAGCCCGCAAAAACTTCAAAAACGTGTTCACCCCCGGCTTCACCACCAAAAAGCGCGGATGGGGCCTTGGCCTCACTCTGGTGAAGCGCATCATCGAGGAGTATCACGGCGGCAAAATCTACGTCAAGGAGTCGGAGCTGGGCAAGGGCACCACATTTGCCATCGAAATTCCAAAAGTAAGCTGATTTTTCTTTATTTGTCCGCCGGCATCGAGCGGTTAAGGGTGAGCATCGGGTCGATGATCGACCGGTCGTTGCTCAGGCGCGGAATTTTGCGCTGTCCGCCCAGCTTGCCGCCGTCGCGGGCCAGCCACTCGTCGAAGAGACCCGCACGGGCCACAACCACCGCCGGACGGTCGAGAAATATGTCGCCGCTGCGCTTGGCGTCGTAGTCGCTGTTCA
Source organism: Wujia chipingensis (assembly GCA_963655175.1). Classification (GTDB taxonomy): domain Bacteria; phylum Bacteroidota; class Bacteroidia; order Bacteroidales; family Muribaculaceae; genus Sodaliphilus. The sequence continues at coordinate 23,081 of CAVKDU010000011.1, forward strand.
CAGCGCGCAGGCTGCTGTCGAGCACATCGGCAAACTGCTCGAGGCTGCGCGGCGGCTCGGCAAACTCTATGAGCCACTGGTGGCGGCCTTTGCGCCCCTCGGCGGCATAGACGGGAGCCGCGGTGTAGTTGAGCACCTGCGCCCCGGTGACGCGCTGCGCCTCGGCTATGGCATGGTCGGCGTTATACACCATCAGTTCCTCGCCAAAGGCGTTGATGAAGCTGCGCGTGCGCCCGGCAATCTTAATTTTCACAGGATTCAGCTGCTCTATGGTCACGGTGTCGCCTATGCGGTAGCGCCACAGGCCGTTGCATGCCGTTATCACAAGCTCGTAGGTGCGGCCCTGCTCTATCTCCCATATTGGATACACCTCGGGATGCAGGCTGCCAGAGTCTTCTATCGGCAGGAATTCAAAGAACACGCCCGCGTCGAGCAGCAGCAGCATGGCCGTGGTTTCCCACGACGACTGCACGGCAAAGAATCCCTCGCTGGCGTTGTAGGTGTCGAGAAAGTGCATGCGACTCATGTCGCACAACTGCTCATACTGGGCTCGGTAGGGGGCAAAGGCGATGCCACCGTGGAAAAACACCTCAAGGTGCGGCCACACCTCGTGTATGCAGCTGGCGCCTGTGCGCTCGAGCACACGCTTTATCACCGTGAGAAACCACGAGGGCACTCCCGATATGTTGGTCACGTCCTGACCTATGCTGGCCTCCACCAGCGCCGGCAGCTTCTGGCTCCAGTCCTGCATAAGGGCCACCTTCTTGCCGGGCACGCGAAACAGGTTGACCACGGGATTGATGTTTTCAATCAGGTTGGCCGAGAGGTCGCCCACGCGCACTCCGGGCTTCAGATTAAGCTCGTTGGCAAAGCTGCCGCCCAAAATGAATCCCTTGCCCGAAAAAATGCGGCTGTCGGGCACCAGATTCAGGTAGTGGGCCACCACGTCGGTGGCTCCGCGATAGTGGTTGAGCCTGAACGACTCGGGAGTGATGGGAATGTATTTGCTCTTACCGTCGCTCGTGCCCGACGACTGGGCGAAATTTATGCACCGCCCCGGCCACAGCACGTCTTTCTCGCCGTCGACCATGCGCATTATCTGCGGGCGCAGATCCTCGTAGCGGTAGAGCGGAACTGTGGAGGCAAACTGGCGGTAGGTGCGAATGCTCGAAAAGTCGTAGTGGCGGCCTATCTCGGTGAGCGACGCGCGTTCGATGAGCTTCACCAGCTGGCCCTGCTGCACGCTGTCGGCGTGGTCGATGTAGAGCAAGTGCTGACGCAGCCGGCCGGCTGTGTAGCTTCGCATTATTGGGGTGAAATTAAGCATTGCTGTGGTCTTTTTAATGTTTCACAAATTTACAATAAAATTGCGGCCCGCCGCCGCCGGCGGGCACAAAAAATGCGTCCGGGCCACTTGCAAGGCGTGGCCGGGACGCACATGTGAGGTTAGGAAGCTGCTTTACTTCAGCGACTGCTTGAAGGCCGCCATCTGCACAGCGGCGTCGGCCGCCTCGGTGCCCTTGTTGCCCAGCGCGCCGCCAGCGCGGTCGATGGCCTGCTGCTGGTTTTCGGTGGTGAGCACACAGAATATCACGGGCACATTGCCAGTGGCGTTAAGGTAGGCGCAGCCTTGGGTGGCATTGTCGCACACATAGTCGAAGTGCGGAGTGCCGCCGCGAATCACGCAGCCTATCATTATCACAGCGCTGAAGCGGCCTGTGCGGGCCAGTTGCGAGGCTCCGAAGGTGAGTTCCACCGTGCCGGGCACGCGGTGCGTCTCCACCGCGTCGGCCGGATAGCCGAGTTCGGCCAGACGGTCGGTTACGCCCTTGAGCAGGGCATCGGTCACTTCGGCGTTCCACTCGGCTGCCACCACGCCCACCTTGAGTCCGGGCACGTGGGGCAGCTTCACAGCCGCGCCGCGGTCGCTGCTTCTTAGTTCAGTTGACATATTGCTATATTGTTTTTTAGTAAATTGATTTCGACTTGCTCTTGCTCACGGGCTCGGGGAAAAGCATGTTGGTGGTGATGAAGTCCACGCCGCACTCCTTCATGCGGTTGAAGATTTCGGGGTTGTCCACCGTCCAGCAGTTCACCTTGAGTCCTGCCTCGTGCAGTTCCTTCACCAGTTCGGGGCTGATGAGCTTGTAGCTTGCGTCAAGGTCGATGTGGCGCTTCTTGCACCACTTGATCCACTTCTGCGGGTCTTCCTTGCCGCCGGCCAGAGCCTGCACCTTGAATTTGGGATACTGCTTGTGTATGTATTCAATCACTTCGGGCATAAACGAGATGATGATGGCATCGTCGGTGTAGCCCTTTTGAGCTATCAGGTTCATCAGTGCCGGCACACCGTCGAAGCAAGTGTTTTCGGGGTCTTTGTCGCTCTGCGAGTGAATCGACACGCACTCCTCGGCCTTTATTTCAATCACAGGCACCTTGCCCAGCTCGCGGCACAGGTCCAGATACTGGCCAAGGCTCATGAGGTGGCCCACATAGGTGACGCCTTTGCGCACCTGCCTGAGCGGAGTTGAGAGCACCTCGTCGAGGTTCATCTGCGAGAAGCCGGTGGCGGGGCCGCCCACGCGCTTCATGTCGCCGTCGTGGCACACCACCCAGGCACCGTCTTTGGTGAGGTGGATGTCGCACTCAAGTCCCCAAGCGCCCGAAGCGGCGCCGTTGCGGAATGCGGCCTCAGTGTTCTCCACGCCCCACACCGAGCCGCGGTGACCTACGATTTGCTGCGCGTTAAGGCCCAGCGACGTTGCCAGCAGAATGGCAGCGGTGAAAATACTTTTCAGTAATGTCATAATATTAAAGTTTTTATTTTTGTTATTTAAGAGGTTTTCTATTTCCACTATTTCGGCATTGGCGCTGAGCCGCTTGGCCAGCGGCAGCAGCGACTGCAGCAGCTGCTCGGCGGCGGCACGGCGGTTAATTAGTCGCATAAGCGCCTTGGCAAGGCCTATCGACAGCACCAGCTCGTCGTAGCCCAGCGTGTCGCTCAGCTTCTTCTGGTAGCGCAGCGCCTTGGTGTAGTAGCGCACGGCGTTGCGTCCGTTGCCCGTTTCAAGCATTATGTCGCCCTCCTTCTTAAGCGAGTGAATGAGGTTGCGCAGGGCCGAGCGGGCCTTGGCGGTGTCGGGGGCACGGTCGAGCATCGAAGTGTAGATTTCGGTCATCTGCTGGTAGTGTGCATACACCTCCATCTGCTTGTTGCGCGACTTGAATATGTGTGCGCTGGCTTCGACGGCACACAGCAGCATGGCCGAGAAGCGCGCGCCGTCTTTGTGCGATAGCCGCTCGAGCAGCCTTTGGGCCTTGGTCAGCTCCTTGGTGGCGCGGCTGCTGTCGCCCAGCGCATTGTGGGCCACGGCCAGATTGTAGAGCAGCGAGGCCACTATGGCCAGGAAGTCGTTGGTCTTTTTGCCATTGATTTGCGACATCACACCCAACGCGTTCTCGGCCGAGCCAAGGGCCAGCATGTAGTCGGCCCCCTCCACAAATATGGTCATGCGGGCCAGCCACAGCCATGCCAGGTGCAGCGGCGGCAGCTTGTGGGCCACGTCGCTAAACACGCAGCGGTCAATCTCCATGGCCGCGTCGCGGCTGCGGCCGTGCTGCATAAGGTAGACCACATACCACAGCCTCACGTCGAGGGCCACGGCCTCGCTGAGTCCGTCGGCTGGCGGCATGCTGCCGCTGGCCTCGATCTGCGCCTTGGCTATGGTGATGTCGTTGGCCAAAGCCGGAAACGACGTTTCAATGAGCAATCCCTTTATTGGCTGCTCGTCGTCTTTTACTTCCATCGCTTTATCCATGAGATTGAGTGTTTAATGTGTGTCACTGTTTCTGCCGCTCGGCTTCGGCCTGGGCCAGCTGGCTGCGGCACTCGGCCGCAAACTCGGCCGTGACGCAGTTGTCGGGCTGCGCGGCACACACTGCGGCACACTTGAAGGCAGCCGCCGTTATGCCCTGCCAAGCCTCGTCGTCGAGCGTCTTAAGCTCGTCGCGGCCTATGCCCAGGCTGCACAGCTCGCTCACTATGCCCGCCGTGAATCCAGCCTGCCAGCCCAGCAGGTTGGCGCTGGCGCCGCCCTGGTTGGCCACATCGTGGCGCTGGCCGGTGCTGAATCGGCTGAGGCTGAGGTCGGGATTGATGTGCATGTAGTTTGAGCAGTAAAACTCAATGTGGTTGCGAAACGCCTCCTCGCAGCTTTCGCCGGGGAAGATGTCGTTGATGTCGCGGCTGTGGGCTATCACAATGTCGGAGATCTCAAGATTCTCAAGAATGTTGGGCATCACGCGAGTTATGCGGAAGTTGATGCCGTGCTGGAATCCGGGCAGGTAGATGATTATGGCCTTGCGCTCGGAGGCATAGCTCACAAGCTCAAACAGCCGCTCGCGCTGCGGCAGGTCGATGGCATACAGCGAGCCAAACACCACAATGTCGCCCTCGTCGATGCGGGGCCAAATCACGTCGAAGCGGTCGTTGGGATAGTTGCCGTAGTTCACTATTTTGTCGGCCTCGCCAGGCGTTTTGAATATTGCCGAGAAAGCCGTGGAGCCTTCTGTGAAGCGGTCGATCGACTTCGCATCCACGCTGTGCTCCGACAAAAAGTCGACCACCATTTGGCCCACACTGTCGGTGCCGCACTCGCTCACCATGCTCACAGGCAGCCCCATGGCTCCGAGCGAGGCAGCTGTGTTGGCTATGCGGCCGCCTATGAAGGCGGCAAGCGGCTTGCCGCCGCTGAACACGGTGTCGACCACCGATTCGCCTATTGCAATGATTTTGCGCATTTCTTTATATCGTTTTTTTCTTAAATTTCCCTTTTTATTCAGGCCCGCCGCATTAGCTGCGGCTCTTCACGCCCAAGTAGCCGCCGTGGTGGCGCATGGCGTAGTCGCGCTTGGTGAAGCCGGTGGCCTGCATCGAGCCCACCACCAGCACATCGCCCATCACCGTCATCATGGTGGTGGAAGTGGTGGGAGTGAGGCCAAGCGGGCACACCTCGGGCGCGCCTCCGGTCCAGAGGCATATGTCGGCAAGACGCGCAAGCTCGCTCTGGTTGTTGCCGGTGATTACAATGAATTTGAGTTGTGGATACAGGGCGTGGGCCAGGTCGACGAGGGCCAGAATCTCGTTGGTCTTGCCCGAGTTGCTCAGCAGCAGCATCACATCGTTGGGCTGCAGCACACCCAAGTCGCCGTGCTGCGCCTCACTGGGGTGCAGAAACACAGCCGGAATGCCGGTCGACGAGAAAGTGGTGGCAATGTTTTCGGCAATCTGGCCACACTTGCCCATACCAGAGGTAACGAGCTTGCCGCCCTTGTTGTGCACTTGCTCCACTATGAGGCTAACCGCCTTGTTATATTCATCGGTTACGGGGATATTCTTTACGGCGTTGCTTTCGGCCTCCAGAATACTTTTCATCGTTTGCTTAACGTCCATATGACTATACATCAATTAAAATGTGTTGGTGTCAAAATAAAACAGGGTACAAACGTCACTGCACAAGCGCTTTAATCAATTGCAATGGCCGGCAGTGCCCATCTGTTGCCTATTTGCCCACAAAGATAGCAAAAAAAGATGAGAGTTGGCATTTTTTTCACTTGCCCAGCAGGCCGCGCTTTTATTTCACCAGTGCCCTTAATAGATGGCTAAAGATTAAAATATTTACGAGCCATTGCCTTTAACTGCTCATGCGTCACATTGAGCAAACCAGCCCTTTCAATAATTGAAAATTCATCTTTGCTCCGGCCTATCACAAACTTGCGCTCAACGCCATCAACACATGCACACAAATGGTAATTGCCCTTATATGATTCCTCAAGCCGAATGCAGTCCACCTCATGTCCATTAATTTCAAAAGCAGCAGGCTTACACTCAGCATCCAATTCTCCCCACTCTCTTAAATGACCGAATATTGTGGTCTCTACCCTACCAATCCATTCTTTGGCCACGCCATTTTTCAAAGCGACAGAACGGATTTTCTTCAACGACGCCACTACTTCGCTAATTATTGAATCGGGTCTGCGTATACCGTTGTCGCGGGCAAAGTCAATCACATCGTCACGGGTTATACCGCTGAGTTTGGCACGGATATACATACAATGGTTTTCATCTGGCATATAGCCACCATTGTTTAGAATATACGTGATGTCGTAGGCTGGAGACAATCGCCATTTTCCGTCTTCGCTCATAATGAATGAAAAATTCTTGTTATGGTCATCGGTGTTGTTCGACAACACATTGAACACCATCCTGCGAAACACTTCTTGGCAATCAGACTCAGGCACGTGCAGTTTGCGGCAAACTGCAATCAACTGCTCATAGCTGTTTGCATCGGGACATATAGCAGCCAAAGTCTGCGTGTACACCTTTTTATTGCCGTTTCGGTCGAAACGCTCGGTGATGAAGTGATTATTTCCATCTACAGAGTATAATTTTGAGGGCATCATGCTTATTCCAGCTTCAGATGCCAACTCATAATATGTCATCTCTAATTCGGCAGAAAAGTGTTTTGAATCGCCAAATTTCAATATAAAGTAATCAAAGCCTTCAAGACCAACAATTTGACCACTGCGGATTTCTCCGGTGTATCGATTGATGGCTATAATGGCTTTGGGTTGGCGGCCACCTGCAGAAGTTCCTACAGAAAGCAACGACTGCATCGTCATCGACTCCTCTGGCAATATGCGGGCTTTTTCCCTCTCTACAAATATACGCTCGGCCAAGTCGGACAACGACTTTATATTAATGCTGTCCTCTTTTTTTTGCTTATTGGAAACATCTGGCAAAAATTCCAATGCGCCCATTCCACGCTTGCCTATAAACGACAGCTTGTCGAGTGGATTCACATCGGCACTGGCAATGTGTTTTTGCTGACGCCAAAGTTCAAACAACTGATTACCCCAAGCATCGGGCAATGAATCGGCTACAAAGGCAGGAAGCTTTTGATATATCCTTGCACTTTCACCCCACACTGGCAATAGCGCCCTCGCTCCACTGATGGGTGCCCAAAGTGGAGAAATTTCCAACCCTTTCTTTATGAACTCGGGGTTGTATGTAAAATACGAAAGTCTGCGCCTGTCATCCCACATAAGCCTCCCCACTTCATCATTCCAGAGTATAACCTTTAGTGTTTTTATCATGCTGGCGTGTTATTTAGAGTGACGAATGCGTTGCGCCTTCTTGTTATTCTTTCTTATCAGATAAGGGGATTCCGGCAACTCTGGCAGAACATTGTTAAGCTCATCTACCATACCCACTACCTTCAATAGCAGAATAAATGTTGACAAAGAAATATTTCCCGCAATTCCTTTTTCAAACTTATGAATTGTGGTCAATCCTATGCCCGATTGTTCAGCCACTTCTTTCTGGGTGAGATTACACCTCATTCTATATTCCTTAAAGCGAGAGCCGAGCAAGCGCACTATTTCTGGTGTAGAATATTCATAAAAATCTGCCATTATAGTATTATTTATCTATCACTTTAATAATGATTATTAGCTAAATCACCGCTTAATATTCACTATAGTAAATATTATAACTGCAAATTTATATGTTTAATATGAGAATATCAAATTTTGCCCAGCAGGCCGCGCAAGAATGGCAGCAGCTGGCGGGCTGCCTGCTGGTGTTGGGCCTTCGAGGGATGCCAGTCGGCTCCGTAGCCCAGCTTGGGGTCTTGCATGTCGAGCTCGAAGTAATACACGTTGAGCCCCTGCTTGTGAAGCTCGGCATACACTTCTTTAAGGGTGGCTATTTGCAGCTGCTTGGCCGTCTTGCTCAGCATCTGGCTTGTGAGCAGCACTATCTTGGCTTTGGGTTGCACCTTGGCCAGGTGCTGGATAAACTTTTTGTAGGCACTCTTGTATAGCTTTATGTCGTAGCCCTTGGTGCTAAGGTCGTTGGTGCCAAGGTTCACGCATATCACGTCGGGACGGAAGCGCGAGAAGTCCCACAGCTGTGTGGAGTCGTAGAGGCAGGTGTAGTCGTACCAGCGGGTCATGGTCTGCCCCTCTTCATGGCCGCCATAGTTGCGGTAAACGCCTATGCCAGAGCGTGCCACACACATTTCCTCGGCATTGAGCTCTCGCGCCAAGATGGCCGCGTAGGAATAGTAGTGGTTTGAGTTGTCGTAGCTGTAATGCACCCACTGGCTCTTGGCCTCGCTGCCATAGCCGCAGGTAATGGAGTTGCCTATGAACTCGATGCGGTGCTTGGGGCGCTGCGGAGCCTTCAGCAGACGTGTGCCGCTGTCGAGCAGCAGGCCTCGGAACTCTGGGCGCTTCTCATAGCCCTCGATGGCAAGCATCACTTTCACTGTGTGCTGGCCGGCGGGCAGTCCTTTGGCAAGGGTTATCACCGAATCGGTGTCGGTAAAGTTGATTTTGCGGGCCTCGCCGTTGTCGACCGTAACCATAAACTGGCCGCTGCCTGGCTTTGCCTTCATGGCAAGACCGGTGCCGCTGATGCGCACTGCTATCTGTGTGGCCGGATACACAAACAGCGGGCTCTCGGGATTGGTGAAATTGATGCGGCCGGTGTACTGGATTCGGCTGTCGGTGGGCTTAACCTCGGTAGTTGCTGCCGCGGTGCAGATGGCGCTAAGCAGCACCATCGATGATGCAATTATGCTTTTTATTCTCATTGCTTTTTGTAATGTTTAATGTTGAATGTTTATAGTTCAAAGTCTTTTTCCTTTTTTCGGCCGAGCAGCCATGGCGCATGGCGGGATATGAGCCAGGCGGCGGCGCCCACCGCCACCATTGTAGCGGCGGCTATGGCCAGTGAGGCGGGCCACGACTGCACGTCGGCATGCGGGATTATTTTGTGCATGGCAATGCGCAGGGCTCCTATGCAATAGTTTTGCAGCGCAAGGCATGTGATGCCGTTGGCGGCAAAAAAGGCCACAATGCGGCGCGGGCCAAAGCGGTCGGCCGCCTTTGTGGCAAGCCACGCAAGCGGCATTATCACAGCCATGCCTCCAAGTGTGAGCAGCAGCGACCGCAACTCGGTTTGCTGCACCACGGGAGCAGCACACGCCATTATGGCCACTCCGGCCACGGCCAAAGCCGCTGCTCTGAGCCAGCCTATGCGCACTCCGCGCTCCACACGGCCCCGGGTCATAGTGTGGCCAAGGGCGTAAAACGGCATATAGAGCATGGCGTAGTTGATGTTCCAAAAGTTGAGGTGCTCGGTGCCCGGGCACAGGGCCGCCACGGCAGCCAGCGCCACACTCACTGCCAGCGACCACCGCTGACCCGCCAGCCTCAGCACCCAGTAGTAGATGAGCTGCATGCTCAGCAGGCAGGTGATGAACCAGAACGGAGCCAGCACCAGCAGGCTGTAGGCCTTGGGCTGCCCCATGAGGCACTCCCACAGCGGCTGCCACCACGGGGCGGCGGCATCGGCCGCGCCCATGCGCCTCTGCGCCACAAGCCACAGAGCGTAGAAAATGGCGTAGAATGCAAAATAGGGCACCGCCACGGGGCGCAACCTATGCTTGAAGTATGACCAAAACGAGCCGTAGTCCTCAGCGTGGCACAGACAGCCCGAGCAGCCGAAAAACACCGCCAGTATGCCCACTATGAAAACGAGCATGCGTGGCTGGGCATGCAGCAGCACTATGAGCATCAAGCTCATGAGCCGTGCATAGTCGAGCCACGCATACCTCGCTTTTTCCATATTGGTGTGCCGCACACTCGGGGTGGTGCGGACATTTTTTTAGTTACGTTAAATCACCACGTTCACAATTTTGTTGGGCACCACAATCACCTTCTTGGGTGTCTTGCCGGCCACCCACTTCTCGGCTGCGGCGTCGGTGAGGGCAAGTTTCTGCACCTCGTCCTTGCCTGTGCCGGCGGGCACCTGAATGTTGAATCGCGGCTTGCCGTTGAACAACACGGTGTATTTCACAGTGCTCTCCTTCAGATACTCCTCGTTCCACTTGGGCCACTGGGCGTCGCACACCGTGGTGTCGTGGCCAAGCACGTGCCACAACTCTTCGGCAATGTGGGGTGCAAACGGCGCAAGCAGCACCACAAAGTGCTCAAGCACCTCGCGGTTGTGACACTTGAGTGAGCTAAGCTCGTTGCTGCATATCATGAAAGCGGCCACCGATGTGTTGTAGGAGAACGTCTCGATGTCGCCCGTCACCTTCTTTATGAGCTTGTGAATCGACTTCAGCTCGTCGGCGCTGGGCTTGCCGTCGGTCACTATCAGCTCGTCGCCCTTGTAGAAGAAGTTCCACAAGCGCTTAAGGAATCGGTTAACGCCGTCGATGCCGTTGGTGTCCCAAGGCTTGCTGGCCTCCACGGGGCCAAGGAACATCTCATACAGGCGCAGCGTGTCGGCTCCGTATCGCTCCACGATGTCGTCGGGGTTAACCACGTTGAACATCGACTTCGACATCTTCTCGATGGCCCAGCCGCAAATGTATTTGCCGTCCTCGAGTACAAACTTGGCGTCTTTAAACTCGGGGCGCCAGGCGCGGAACTTGTCGAGGTCGAGCACATCGTTGCTCACAATGTTCACATCCACGTGTATGGGCGTCACATCGTAGTCTTTTTTCAGGTTGAGCGACACAAATGTGTTGGTGTCCTTAATGCGGTACACAAAGTTGCTGCGGCCCTGAATCATACCCTGGTTCACGAGCTTCTTAAACGGCTCGGGCTCGCACACATATCCGTAGTCGTAAAGGAACTTGTTCCAGAAGCGGCTGTAGATGAGGTGGCCGGTGGCATGCTCGGTGCCGCCCACATACAGGTCGACCTGGCGCCAGTATTCATCGGCCTCGCGCGACACCAGTGCCTCGTCGTTGTGCGGATCCATGTAGCGCAGATAGTATGCGCTCGAGCCTGCAAAGCCGGGCATGGTGCATAGCTCCAGCGGACGGCCGTTGCGTGCCACCCAGTTTTTGGCGCGGCCAAGCGGCGGCTCGCCGCTCTCGGTGGGCAGGAACTTGTCGATTTCGGGCAGTTCGAGCGGCAGCTCGCTCTCATCGAGCGGTTGCGGCTGGTTGTCCTCGTCGTAATATATTGGGAACGGCTCGCCCCAGTAGCGCTGACGGCTGAATATGGCGTCGCGCAGGCGGTAGTTCACCTTCACGCGGCCAATGCCGGCCTCGGCAATGTATTTCTTAGTTTTGGCTATGGCCTCCTTCACTTGCAGGCCGTTGAGCTGCAGGCGGTCGTTCGACGAGTTGATCACCGTGCCCTCTTTGGCGTCGAAGCTCTCCTCGCTCACATCGGCGCCCTCGATGAGGGGCACTATGGGCAGATCGAAGTGCTTGGCAAAGGCGTAGTCGCGGCTGTCGTGGGCGGGCACTGCCATGATGGCGCCCGTGCCATATCCGGCCAGCACATAGTCGCTTATATATATAGGAATCTCCTTGCCGGTGACGGGGTTGATGGCATACGAGCCGCTGAACACGCCGCTCACCTTCTTGTCGATGAGTCGCTCGCGCTCGGTCTTGTGCTTCACCTCATTGATGTAAGCCTCCACAACGGCCTTCTGGTCGGCGGTGGTCACTTGGTCCACATATTCGCTTTCGGGAGCGAGCACCATGAATGTAACGCCGAAAATGGTGTCGGCGCGGGTGGTGAATATAAGCAGGTTAAGGTCGCTGTCCTTCACTTTGAAGTTCATCTCAGCGCCCTCGCTGTAGCCAATCCAGTTGCGCTGGGTCTCTTTGATGGAGTCCGACCAGTCGACGGTGTCGAGGTCGCGCAGCAGGCGGCCTGCATAGGCGCTGACGCGCAGACACCACTGGCTCATCATTTTTTGCACCACGGGATAGCCGCCGCGCACGCTCACACCCTCGCTCACCTCATCGTTGGCCAGCACGGTGCCCAGCTCGGCACACCAGTTCACCATGGTATTGCCGCGGTAGGCAATGCGGAAGTCCATAAGCACATCGTTTTTCTCCACCTTGCTCATGGCGTTCCACTCCTGGGCGGTGAAGTTCACCTTGGCAGTGGTGTAGGCGTTGCAGCCCTCGGTGCCGTTCTTTTCAAAGTGCTCCACAAGCTCGCTGATTGGGCGCGCCTTGTCGAGGGCGGTGTTGTAGTAGCTCTTGAACATCTTCAGGAAAGCCCACTGCGTCCACTTGTAGTATTTAGGGTCGCAGGTGCGCACCTCGCGGTTCCAGTCGTAGCAGAAGCCTATCTTGTCGAGCTGCTCGCGATAGCGGCTGATGTTTTTCTTTGTTGTCACCTCGGGATGCTGACCCGTCTGTATGGCATACTGCTCGGCGGGCAGGCCATAGGCATCGTAGCCCATGGGGTGAAGCACGTTGAAGCCGCGCAGGCGCTTGTAGCGCGCAAATATGTCGCTGGCAATGTAGCCCAGCGGGTGGCCCACATGCAGTCCCGCGCCCGAGGGGTAGGGAAACATGTCGAGCACATAATATTTTGGCTTGTCCTTGTTTATTTCGGTCTGATAGGTGTGGTGCTCCTTCCAGTAGGCCTGCCACTTTTGCTCTATATCTTTATATTTATATTCCATATTATATATAGTGTTGTTAAGTAGGTGTTACTGATTTTTATTTAATGAGTCCGAGGCTCTTTGAAATCTCCAGCATGCGCTCAATGGGCTTCACTGCCTTTTTCGACACCTCGGGGTCGACCAGGATTTCGGGGGCCATGTATTTGAGCGAGTTGTAAAGCTTCTCGAGCGTGACAAGCTTCATGAATGCGCACTCATTGCAGGCACACTTGCCGTCGTCGGGCGGAGCGGGGATGAAGGTCTTCTCGGGGCACTGCTTGCGCATCTCATACAGGATGCCGCTCTCGGTGCACACTATAAACTCATTGCTATCGCTTGCCTTGGCAAAGTTGAGCAGGCCCTGGGTGCTGCCTATCTTATCGGCCACAAGGCGTATGGGCTTGGGGCACTCGGGGTGGACGAGGATTTTGGCGGCGGGATACTGCCGCTTGAGGTCCATTATCTTCTCGAGCGAGAACTTCTCGTGCACGCTGCATGCGCCGTCCCACACCTTCATGTGGCGTCCGGTGAGGCTGTTGATGTAGTTGCCCAAGTTGCGGTCGGGACCGAATATTATTTTCTCGTCTTTAGGGAAACTCTCCACTATTTGGCGCGCGTTGCTCGAGGTTACAATCACATCGGTCATTGCCTTGACGGCCGCGCTGGTGTTGGCGTAGCTAATCACGGTGTAGCCGGGGTTCTGGTCGAGGTAGGCCTTAAACTCGTCGGCAGGGCAGCTGTCGGCCAGCGAGCAGCCTGCGCTCAGGTCGGGCACTATCACCTTTTTGTCGGGGCAAAGGATTTTCGCCGTTTCGCCCATGAAGTGGACACCGCACAGCACTATCACGTCGGCCTCGGTCTTGGCCGCAAGCTGCGCCAAGGCCAGACTGTCGCCAATGTAGTCGGCTATTTCCTGAATTTCATCGCGCTGATAGAAGTGAGCCATGATCACGGCATTCCGCTCGCGCTTGAGCCGCAGTATCTCCTGCCTCAAGTCTATTCCCTCGGGAATGGGAGCGTCAACGTATCCTTTTTCAACATTCATATTATATATGTTTTTTATTCTATTTCTTAAAAATCTCTTTCTATGCTGATAATAATGACCGGTTGATAACTTCAATAACTTTTTGCCTAATCTCTTGCTTTTTAAGTTGTTTTACTGGCACCATATGGTTATAACCAATGTATTCACAACCTTTGCTTTTGATTTATAGCCTATTGCGCACGTTATTAACAGCCTGTGGATAATGTGCAAAGTTAATAATTTTACGGCTCACTGCCTATTAAAAACTGATGAAAACCATGTTGAAACGCCAATAAAAGATAAATGTTAACTAATTTGGTTTTTAGCGCAATGCCGTTACCGCACAATATTTTGCCATATCCAAATTTATCGCCCTATTTTTGTGAATTAGTTGTTTCGCGGTTTTAACACGGTTATCAACAAGTTGTGAATAGTGCTTTTTATAACTATATTTGTATTGTAAAAAAGAAGTACTGGCAATGAAGAAGAAGTCAATGATCGATTTGCATCGCATCGATGCTGAGGAGTTTAAGCATGTGAGTAAAATCCCACTTGTGGTGGTGCTCGACAACGTGCGCAGCGAGATGAACGTGGGGTCGGTGTTTCGCACCGCCGACGCCTTTGTGGTCGAGGAGATAGCGCTGTGCGGCATCACCGCCGTACCGCCCATGCCCGAGATTCACAAGACTGCGCTCGGCGCCGAAGACTCGGTGGCGTGGGCCCACTATGCGACTGCCATCGAGGCTGTGCGCGACCTGCGCTGCAAAGGTTATAAAATATTGGCTGTGGAGCAAGTGCACGGCAGCACAAGTCTTGAACAATTTATTGTTTACCCCTGTGCAAAATATGCCGTGGTGCTGGGCAACGAGGTGAAGGGCGTGAGCCAGGAGGTGGTCGACGCCAGCGATGTGTGCCTCGAAATTCCGCAGTGCGGCACCAAGCATTCGCTCAACATTGCCAACACCGCAGCCATAGTGATGTGGCAAATGTTTAGCAAGATGCGGCTGGGTTGTTGATAACCCTGTTGATGGTAATGGCTAATGCACAATAAGTGAGCGTGTTGGCCTTGTTGATAACTATGTTGATAAAGATATTTTTATGGAATCGATTCGCGAAATATACAAAATAGGTCATGGCCCGTCGAGCAGCCACACCATGGGGCCGCGGTTTGCGGCCGAAAGGTTTTTGAAGCGCATTGCGGGCCGTGGGGTGGACAGGTTTGAGGTAACGCTCTACGGCTCGCTGGCCGCCACCGGCAAGGGCCACCTCACCGATGTGGCCATACTTGAGATAATGAACCCCGTGGCATCCACCACCATCGAGTGGCGCCCCGACGTGTTTCTTAAGTTTCACCCAAATGGAATGAAGTTTAAGGCCATTGGCAAGAGTGGCGACACCATTGATGAGTGGACGGTGTATTCCATTGGAGGCGGCGACCTTGCCGAGGAGGGCGTGCCCAGTAAACGCCCCGACGTGTATGAGATGAGCACCATTGCCGAAATCGAGCAGTGGTGCAAGCGCACCGGGCGCACCTATTGGGAATACGTCGACATCAAGGAGGGGGCCAACGGCATTTGGGACTACCTGGCGCAGGTGTGGCAGGCCATGCAGCGCGCCGTGGGCCGCGGCATCGAGGCTGAGGGCGTGCTTCCTGGCGGCTTGGGTGTGAGACGCAAGGCCGTGAGCTACTACGTGAAGGCATCGGGCTACACGGGCAGCCTCAGAAGCCGCGGACTGGTGTATGCCTACGCGCTGGCGGTGAGCGAGGAGAATGCAAGCGGCGGCGAGATTGTCACGGCCCCCACCTGCGGCTCGTGTGCTGTGATGCCGGCCGTGCTTTATGAGTTGTACAAGAGCAAGGGGTTCAGCGAGCAGCGCATATTGCGCGCCCTGGCCACCGCGGGCATATTTGGCAACGTGGTGAAGACCAACGCATCTATATCGGGCGCCGAGGTGGGCTGCCAAGGCGAGGTGGGCGTGGCCTGCGCCATGGCTGCGGCTGCGGCCTGCCAGCTGTTTGGCGGCACGCCGGCGCAAATCGAGTATGCCGCCGAAATGGGCCTTGAGCATCACTTGGGCCTCACATGCGACCCCGTGTGCGGTCTTGTGCAGATTCCCTGCATCGAGCGCAACGCTTACGCAGCCGCGCGCGCACTCGACGCCAACCTGTATGCTTCGTTCAGCGACGGCAACCACCGTGTGAGCTTCGACCGCGTGGTGCGCGTGATGAAGCAGACGGGCAAAGACCTGCCGTCGCTCTACAAAGAGACGGCCGAGGGCGGTCTCGCTGCCCTATAGAATGTGGCGCATAAGGGTGAGTGCGGCATACAGCGCCGCAAGGCCAAGCAGCAGGCTCAGTGCGGCGTAGGCGGCCGATGCGGCCATCTGGCCCGCGCTGAGCAGCGCGTGGTTTTCGTTGATAAAAGTGGAAAAAGTGGTGAAGCCGCCGCAGAAGCCCACTGTGAGAAACAGCCGCCACGCGTCGCTGCCCATGCCGCAGCGGCTGAGGGCCGCACTGATCACGCCTATGGCGAAGCAGCCGAGCACATTCACCGCAAGAGTACCCAGCGGCAGCTGGCCGCCGAAGCGGCTGTCGATGGCCTGACTCAGCGCATAGCGTGCCATGCCGCCCAGGCAGCTGCCCGCCCCAATGCATAACAGTGACCGAATCATAAAAGTATATTGGTTAATAAAAAAATAAAAGCCTTGGCATTTGCCAAGGCTTTTTAGTTGGTCGGGGTGAGAGGACTCGAACTTCCGACCTCCACGTCCCGAACGTGGCGCGCTAACCAACTGTGCTACACCCCGAATCCTTTTTGTGGGTGCAAAGTTAATGCATTTATTTCAAAATGCAATATAAAAAGCTTAAAAAGTTGCTGCCCGCGCCATAGAAAAGGTTTACTTGTGGAGGCTGTTGATGAGCCGCTCGATGCGCTTGTGCGACTGCACCAGGCGTCCGTAGGGAATTTGGCCGCGCTTCACCGCATCCACAATTATGTCCACAAGGTGGAATGGGCGGTCGGCCTCAAAGCCGGTGCTAATGTTGTTGCCCACGCAA
The DNA here is from genome assembly GCA_963655175.1 of Wujia chipingensis. Classification (GTDB taxonomy): domain Bacteria; phylum Bacteroidota; class Bacteroidia; order Bacteroidales; family Muribaculaceae; genus Sodaliphilus. Next base: position 39,656 of record CAVKDU010000011.1, read on the forward strand.
ATCAGGTCGGCGCCGGCGTTGATGGCCAGAATCAGGGCCTTGCGAATGCTGTATTGCTTTATGATGCCTTCCATATACATGTCGTCGGTGAGCACCACGCCGTCGTAGCCGAGCTGCTTGCGCAGCACGCCGTCGATGATTTTGCGCGACAGTGTGGCGGGATACTCGGGGTCGAGTTGGCGGTTGAAGATGTGTGCCGTCATCACCACGTCTACCTTGCCTTGCTTTATGAGCCGCTTGAATGGCTCAAGCTCTTGCGGCTGCCAGGTGTTGGTCACGTCCACAAATCCCCAGTGCGAGTCGGCAGTGGCGCTGCCGTGGCCCGGAAAGTGCTTGATGGTGCAGGCCACGTGCTGCTTGTGGGCCTCATCGATCATCCAGCCGGCTTGGCGCGCCACGGTGGCTGGGTCGGTGCTGAATCCGCGTTGCAGCTTACCTATTGCTGGGCAGTCGGGGTGGGTGATGTCGACCACGGGGGCAAGGTTGAGGTTGATGCCGCTCGATGCCAGCTGTGTGGCTATGCGTCGGCCATATAGGCGGGTGGTGTCTTCGCTGCCGGCCTGGCCCACATATTCGGCCGAGGGCACGGGTTCGTAGCCATATTGCGGCTTGAGTCGCACCACGCGTCCGCCTTCCTGGTCGGTGGCAATCAGCAGCCGTCCGCCGGTCCATTTTTGCAGTTGCGAGGTGAGGGCCTGCAGCTGGCTCACCGAGGTGATGTTGCGCGAGCCTATTTTGGCCGAGCCAGTGAGGTCGACGTCAAACAGCACTATGCTGCCCACATGCAGGTCGCGCACATAGCGCGCGGCGTCGCTGGCCTCGTCCACGGTGTTGCCCTTGAAGCCCACCATCAGCATTTGCGCGGCATAGCGGCGCAGCACCGAGTCGGCTGGCAGCGATGCGGCCACCGACTGTGCCACTGTGGCCACTGCCACAGCGATAGAAAATAGAATGCGTTTCATTAAAAAATGCAGTGTTATGAAAATGGTTGAAAAGTAGGTGCGGAATAAAAATGGTGGAGCAGCCCCACTCCTTTAGCTGAAGAAGCCGAAGAAGAAGTAGCAGGCAATCCACACAATGTTCAGGTCTTCGCCATAGCCTATGATCTTGTAGCTGGCGTCGGTCACCTTGCCCGTTTTGCGGTCGATGTGGCCCAGAGTGCGGCTTTCGCCGTCGTGCACGGCGCCGTCGACGGTGATGTAGCCAATGCGTGTGCCTTTGGCGTCATACACCTGCATGTCGGCGCTCACGCGCCCCAGTTGGCGGTGGTTGCGGTCGGTGATGGTGCCGTTAGGGTTGAAATAGCCCACCGTTATCAGCTTGGTGTCGCGCACGGTGCCGTTGGCCGATATTTTACCCACCAGCGAATAGCTGGAGTTGCGCAGGTTTTGTGCCGCTGCCGGGGCAATGCTTGCAATGGCGAGTGCCGCCATTATGATAAAGAGTCGAAAATGTTTCATATATACATACATATAAATACGTGCGCAATGGTGGCGCATTGTGTTGCTGCAAGCGCAGTTAGCCACTGCCGCACAAAGTTAACTTAAATTTCGCTAATGGCAAAAGCCGGCAGGACTTTGTCTGGTAATTTGACCCGAGGCGGCGATGATGTTTTAATGGCGCGTGTGTTGAATATACTTATACTGATTGTTGAAAATATACTGCGATTGCAAATATATTCAACAATATTATTTTGCCCGATGGCGCCGCTTGGCATAAATTAGCCTGCAAGGAAAAAATAGCTGCCTAAAAAATCGCATTAGAACGAATGAAACACACACGCCCGTGACACTAATACGGCAGAACCGCTTCTTTGGATTTTTAGGAAGACGCTTTTTTTGATGGTTACAAACCACGGCACCGCTGCTTCATGGCACCGCACCAATTGTGTGTGGCTATGGAATGCTATTACGGCCCCCTTCAGACAATGAATAAAAACAACACTAAAAACACTTTAACAGTCTTATTTACTTGTAGAATCATGAAAGTAGGAAAAACGTTACTTACTATGCTAATGGCAGCGACGGCGGCAGTAGCCGCCCAGGCTCAAAGCACATGCCTCACTGCCGACGACTATTCAAAAATCACTTTCACGTGGAGTGGCGGCGACGGAGAGTCGCACACCAGCAAACTGACCGATGTGGCCACCGACCCCTACCACATCTACTACTTGCTGCGCGAGGTGTACAAGAACCCCAGTGTGCCAGGCATTTTGCAGGGCGGATATAAGAGCGACGGCACCACCCGCGAGGGTGCTGTGACCTATGAGCGCACCGTGAGCGGCTGGGAACTGAATCGTACGGGAAAATGGTATGAATATAAATATGATGTGGAGCCTCCAACGCAAGAGGGCTACACCACTCTGCTGGTGAAGGTGAAAGACACTTGGAGCAAAGACCAAGCCACGGGCAGCAACGGCCTGACCAAAAGCAAGGTGATAAGCGAGATATCCAACGGCATTGAGTCGGTGCAACTGCTCACCGACGCCATGCGATTCACCGACGGCGCCAATCCCGGCACGCTATATAAGCTTACTGGCTCGGGCAACCGATTCTTTTTCCTGTCGAAAGGCCGGGCCCGAAGCACAAATGGCAGTGTGGCCGAGCGCGACCCGTTTATGGGCATGTATGAAGAGTTCAGCCCCGTTTCCACCAATGCATCGACGGGCGAGACCGACTTCTACAGCAAAATGATGAACGGCGACGTGTTTAGTGTGGTTCACGACTGCGGATCGGTGCTTGCCACCGACCATTGGTTTTCGATGAGCGGCAGCGAGAGCACCGAGCAGAAGTCGCTCGACAACATCACGTTTTTCATTCCCGACAAGCGGCTCATGGCGTGGGACGACCGCGACAAGCAGAATGGATCTTCGGGCTACTACTATACCAACTACAACCAGGCCCATGCGCCCAAGGTGAGCCTCTACACGGTGAAGCTAAGCGCCGACACCGCCAAGGTGACCGGCACCAACCGCTATACGGTGACGCTCGACTGGAGCACGTCGCTGAAGGAAATCATGGGCAATGAAATCGATCAGCTTTTCAAACTGTATGTGGTTGGCGCCGACGGCAGCAAGACCCTGCTCGAAAAAGACCCGCTCACCAACCGATACACCTACGGCTATGAAGTGGAGCAAAAGGAACACGGCTACAGCATCACCTACCAGATAACCGCGCAGCCCACTGTGAACGGCGCCGGATTCAGCGAGGTGTGGAGCAACTATGCGCAGGTGGACATTCCCGGCCTTGATCCCAATGAGACCCTCACTCTGGGCATAGGCGGCAGCTCCACCAGCCGCTACAGCGCGGCCAGGGAGGTGAACCAGTACGCCAACTATGTGATGATGAACAACGGCGTGGGCACCAACATTCGCGGCGCAAGCGTCGGCACGGCGTCGAAGTTCAACTTCTACCGCATCAGCAAAAAGGCCGGCACGGCCCAAGACGAGAGGACGCTGGTGGCCGAGGTGAGCGTGACGGGCACATCGGCCCGCGCCATAAACTACAAGGTACAGTATAAGGCGCAAAACGGTGCCGACAATGCCAAATATCCGGCCACCACAGGCACTTTTGCCATTGCGGCAAACGACGTGATTAATTTCGGCAACTTTGTGATTTGCGACCAGTTCAGCGCATCAACCGAGCGCAACGACCATCCCGACCGCTACACCTACAAAGTGCATTTCGCCCCCGACGGACAGCACGAGAAGTTCTACAGCAACGATTTCGGCGTCAAGGTGTATAAGACGCACGACAGCCGCATGCTCTCGGCCACCTACACCCAGGCCGAGGCCGAAGGCGACACCCGCTGCACCCTTGCCATCGACGGCAACCAGCTGCCCGCTATGAGTTTTGCGGTGGAAAACGACCCCAACATACAGAAGTATGAGGCTCTGCGCGTAGGCGACGACGGCACTACCGCCGCCATAGGCCGCGCTCAGCACACCACCAGCGGTGAGTATGCGACGTTTGAGGTGAAGGGCGGAGCCGAATCGCAGACGGGCGTGACCAGCTCCAGCGCTAAAATCAGCAGTCAGGACTACGACTACACATCGGTGGAGCGCTATGTGCCCGTGATCCACGTATATCCCGCCAACCGCGACGAGACTCCCAACACCTATGGCTGCGACATTAAGAGCGCGGCCGCGGTGAAGCTCAGCGCGCAGATTGTGAAGAAAGACGTAAGCCACTATCAGCTGCAAGGGGCCGACGGCCGCCGCATGGGCGCTCGATACTTCAGCACCACCCTCAAGGCCAACACAACGCTGCCAGCCGACGGCATGGTGGTGGGCTCATACCGCCTGTGGCGCGACTGCGGCGGCAAGGCCGTGGAGGAAATTGCCGATAAGGCCTATCGCACCGACTGCCGCCAGGCGTGGTTCGACGGCTTTAACGTGGCCACCGCGGGTCTCGATGCCGGAGCGGACGATTATGAGCTGGTTGACGGCTCGGCGGCCGACGGCACCGAAATAGTGATAAAGGATATGTTTGGAGCCTACGAGCCCACCGCGGCAAGTCCGCTCGAAGTCACCTATCACGTGCGCGCCTATTGCCGCGCCGACGGCGGCGAGTGGTATGTGGCCGAGGCCGAGGTGCCCGTTGTTTACACCGACTCCAAGCCCACGGCCATCGACGGCGTTGAGGCCGAAGGCGATGCTTTTAAGGTGTATCCCGCGGTGGCCTCGGGCAGCGTGACCATTGAGGGCGGCGCCGGCCAGGTGACTATTACAAGCCTTGCAGGCGCCACAGTGGCCACGGGCCGCACCGAGGGCGGCCGGGCAGTGATCGACGTGAGCCGCCTTGCCTCCGGGTGCTACATTGTGGCCAGCGGCGGTCAGGCCCGCCGTATAGTCAAGAAATAGGCAATAAGGGTATATGAAATAAATTATATTTGCAGTCTTATTCTTAGAATTTTTATTCAAATCAGGGCATTGGCCTCTCGTGAGAGAAGCCAATGCCTTTGATTGTTAACGTATAAAGAGGCTTAATTTTGGCGGTGGCTGGGGCTGTGGATTTGGCGTTGCACGCGATTTGCACTATCTTTGTAGCGTATTATGCACTATTGGCAAATATAAGGTTTTAATAAATAAATCATCACACACTCACGATGAGAAAGTACAACATTATCAACAACACTCTGGGTTGGCTGGTGTTTGTGGTAGCTGCTATCACCTACCTGCTCACCATCGAGCCCACGGCAAGTTTCTGGGACTGCCCGGAATTCATTGCCCAAGGATTTAAATTGGAAATCGGCCATCCGCCGGGCAACCCGATATTCATTCTGGCCGCCCGCTTTGCGGCCAACTTTGCCGGCGGCGACGTGGCAGCTGTGTCGAAGTGCATCAACGCCATGTCGGCACTCTTCAGCGCAGCCACCATACTGCTGCTGTTCTGGACCATTACGCACCTTGTGAAAAAGCTCGTGGTGCGCGACGGCAAGGAAGACGAGATGACGCTGGCCCAATACCTGGTGGTGATGGGCAGCGGCGTGGCCGGCGCATTGGCCTACACGTGGAGCGACACATTCTGGTTCTCGGCTGTTGAGGCCGAGGTGTATGCTTTCTCGTCGTTCTGCACCGCACTGGTGTTCTGGCTCATTCTCAAGTGGGAAAACCGCGCCGACGACCCCAGCAGCGACAGATGGCTCGTGCTCATTGCCTACGTGTTTGGCATTTCGCTGGGCGTGCACCTGCTCAACCTGCTGTGTATCCCGGCCATCGCACTTGTGTTCTACTACCGCAAGGTTAAGCACACCACCGTCAAGGGCTCGCTCGCTATGCTGCTTGTGTCGTTTGTGCTGATAGTGCTCATCCTCTACGGCCTTGAGCCTGGCTTTGTGGAACTTGCAGGCTACTTCGAGCTGCTGTTTGTCAACACTCTCGGCCTGCCGTTCAACACAGGCGTGCTGTGCTATGCCGTGCTGCTTGTGGCCACCCTTGTGTGGTGCCTCTACGAGCTTTACAGCGGCAAGAGCGAGATGCGCATGCGCTTGTCGTTCCTGCTGGGCGTGCTGCTTTCGGGCATCCCCTTCATTGGCGAGAGCATGCTCATTCCCGTGGTGATAATGCTGGCTCTGGCATGGTATCTGTTCAAGCGCCTCAAAAAGGTGCCTGTGCGCGTTTTTGCCAACGCCACCCTGTATATCCTCACCATATTCATCGGCTTCTCGTCGTATGCCCTGGTGCTGATTCGCAGCGACGCCAACACGCCGCTCGACGAGAACTCGCCCAACAGCCCATTTGCCCTGGCCAGCTATCTGAGCCGCGACCAGTATGGCAAGAGCCCGCTGCTCTACGGCCAGACGTTTAACAGCGACATCGTGTATCAGGCGCAGAGCGACGGCACCATGAAGCCTATGGTGAAGGAAGGCCGCACGCTGTATGCGCGCGAGGTGAAGACATCGCCCGACCAGCCCGACCGCTATGTGGTCACCGGCAAGGTGCAGGACTATGTGTACAGCCCCGAGCAAAACATGCTGTTCCCGCGCATCTATGATGCTGGCCACGAGAGCGAATACCGCCAGTGGCTTAACCTGCACGGCACCACAGTGAATGCCACCACCAAGGTCGATGCCGACGGCAACCCCATCGAGCATCAGCAGAAAATCAAGCCCACAATTGCCGAAAACCTCCGCTGGTTCATCGACTATCAGCTCAACTATATGTACTGGCGCTACTTTATGTGGAACTTCGCCGGACGCCAGAACGACATTCAGGGCATGGGCGAGATTACCCAAGGCAACTGGATTACTGGCATTCCGGTTATCGACAACCTGCGCCTGGGCGACCAGAGCCTGATGCCTGCCGACCTCACCACCGGCAACAAGGGCCACAACGTGTTCTACTGCCTGCCGCTGCTGCTTGGCATCATCGGCCTGCTGTGGCAGGCCTTCCGCAAGGACAAGCGCGGCATCGAGCAGTTCTGGGTGGTGTTCTTCCTCTTCTTCATGACCGGCATCGCCATTGTGCTCTACCTTAACCAGACTCCGAGCCAGCCGCGTGAGCGCGACTACGCCTATGCGGGCTCGTTCTATGCCTTCGCAATATGGATAGGCATGGGCGTGGCCGGACTCTTCCAGATGGTGATGCACTTCATCAGTGGCAAGAAGAAAGCCAAGGCTGAAGCCGATGACGACCTCACACTGGTGTCACAGACCGACGGCAAGACCAAAGCCGTGGCCGCAGTGGCAGCTGTGGTGGGTCTGCTGGTGCCCATACAGATGGTGAGTCAGACGTGGGACGACCACGACCGCAGCGGCCGCACCCCGGCCCGCGACTTCGGCATGAACTACCTGTCGAGCGTCGACAAAGACGGTGTGATATTCTGCAACGGCGACAACGACACCTTCCCGCTGTGGTATGCGCAGGAGGTGGAGGGCTACCGCACCGACGTGCGTGTGGTGAACCTCAGCTACCTGTCTACCGACTGGTATATACAGCAAATGCGCCGAGCTGCCTACGAGTCGAAGCCGCTGCCAATGCAGGCAGGGCCCACCACGTTCTCGTACGACAACCGCCAGTATAACTACTTCATCGACCCCGACACCACCGCAGTTCCGGCCCTGAAGAGCCTTGCAGCCCTCTATGGCCCCGACTACAAGAACAACCCCTATGGCATGCCCGAGATGAAGTATACCAGCGTGTTTATGCCCGTCAACGCCGATGCCGCCATCAAGGCCGGCGTGGTGAGCGAGGCCGACCGTCCGATGATTCAGGAAGCCCTCTACACCAACCTGCTCAGCAACGGAGCCGGCGGCATGACGTCGAGTTCGGTGATGTCGCTCGACATCATCGCCTCAAGCATCGCCCAGGGCTGGAAGCGTCCGTGCTACTTTGCAATGACGGTGCCCGACAACTTCTATCTGGGACTTACCCCCTATCTGCGCTGCACAGGCGTGGCCTATGAGGTGACTCCGCTGCTCAACGACAGCGGTGCCGACGACATTCCCTGCAACACCGACAAGATGTATGACATAGTGACCACCAAGTTCCGCTGGGGCAGCCTCGACACTGCCAAGCCGGGCAGCCTCTACCTCGACGAAACCATTCGCCGTATGGTCACCACCACCCGCTCGGCGCTGATGTCGCTGGCAAGCAGCCTGGCCAACGAGGGCGCAATTGCGCTCGACGCCCAGAAGCGCGGCAGCACCACATTCCGCGGCAAACCCATCAAGGATTTCATTGCCGACCGCCACGCCAAGGCAGTGAAGGTGCTCCAGCTCATGGACCAGAAGATGCCGCAGGCAGCCTGCCCCTATGCAATGTCGATAGGCCTGCAGGCTGCCAAGATCTACGACTTCATTGGCCACACGTTTGCCGACAAGGCTGCCAGCGCCAAGGCAGTGAAGATGGTAGAGGACGAGGCTATGCGCTTTGCCACCTACGCGCGCTTCTACCAGTCGCTCGACGGCAGCATGTATGACCGCCTCAACAGCACCGACCAGTATATCGACAGGGGTTACATGCCAGCTATCATCCGCACCTATGGCGAGATGAATCCCAGCGGCGTTGACGCCCTGCTCAAGCGCCTTGCCGCCACGGGCATGAACGTGCAGCGCACGCTCAGCTTCATGCAGGCCCAGCAGCAGGCAGCTCAGCAGGCAGCCCAGCCCGCGCCTGTCGACACAGCTGTGCCGGCTGGCGGCGACACCGCACTTGGCTCGCTGTTTGGCAACTAAGGCAACGCTAAATACGAAAAGACAATAGCACAAGGCGGGCAGCAGCAGTGTTGCGCGCCTTGTGTGTTTTTATTAAAGCATATTTTTGATTACAGCAAACAAAAGAAAAACGAGATAAAACTATGTTAGTAGAACGTCCGCCGCTGCTCTACCGCATGCTGTTTCCCGAAACGGTGTGGCGCATACACAAGCGCGAGCACACGGTGTATCTCACATTCGACGACGGCCCCATTACCGAGGTCACCCCGTGGGTGCTCGACCTGCTCGACCACTACGGCATCAAGGCCACATTTTTCTGCGTGGGCGAGAACGTGCAGCGCAATCCCGAGCTGTTTGCCGAGTTGCGCCGCCGCGGCCACAGTGTGGGCAACCACACCATGAACCACCTGCAAGGGCGCGATGTGACCACCAAGACCTATCTGCACAACGTGTTCCGCGCCAACGAGCTGATCGACACCACCCTGTTTCGCCCGCCCCACGGCCTGCTGCGCTGGGGGCAGTCAAGGGTGCTGCGCTCGCGCTTCACCATAATCATGTACGACCTTGTGACGCGCGACTACAGCAAGAAGCTCAACGGCGAGCAGGTGCTCAACAACGTGAAGCGCTATGCGCGCAACGGCTCGATAATCGTGTTTCACGACTCGCTTAAGGCGCAGCGCAACATGCAGTATGCCCTGCCGCGCGCCATCGAGTGGCTCATGGCGCAAGGCTATAAGTTCGACAAAATTCCCATGTGATGACCGCAGCCACCACCCCGGCCGCCATGGCACGCGACATCAAGGCCCTTGCCGCCCGACTCGGCTTTGAGGCCTGCGGATTCGCCCCCGCCGCTCCAGTGAGCGCGGAGGCGCAGGCGCGCTACGACCGCTGGATTGAGCAGGGGTGCAACGACGAGATGCAGTGGGCCGCCCGCAACTGCGACGTGCGCAGCGACCCGCGCCTGCTGGTGGAGGGGGCGCAGACGGTGATTTCGGTGGCCTTGGGCTACTATCAGGCGCGGCGGCAGCCGCCCGGCGCCATGCGCATCGCCATGTATGCCCTTGGGCAGGAAGACTACCACACCGCCGTCAAGCGGCGGCTGTGGGCCATAGCCGAGCTCATAGCCGAGCGCACGGGCTGCCAGTCGCGCTGCTTTGCCGACTCGGCCCCACTGCGCGAGCGCTACTGGGCCCAGCAGGCCGGCATAGGCTTTGTGGGGCGCAACAATGCGCTCATCATTCCCGGCAAGGGGTCATACTTCTTTCTGGGCGAGGTGGTCACCACCCTTGCCCTGCCGCCCGACGAGCCGTGCCGACTCACCTGCGGCAACTGCGGCGAGTGCGTGAGCCACTGCCCCACGGGAGCGCTCAGCACCCCCGGCGCGGTCGACGCCCGCCGCTGCCTCAGCTGCCTCACCATTGAGCACCGCGGCGAGCTGCCGCCGTGGGTGGCCGCCTCGATAGGCGACCACGCCTACGGGTGCGACGAGTGCCAGCTGTGCTGCCCGCACAACCGCCACGCCGTGCAGTGCAGCGCGCCCGAACTGCAGCCCAGCGACGCCATAATGCAGCTCACGCCCGGCCAGGTGCTGGCCATGACCCCGTCGGACTACCGCCACACCTTTGCCCACAGCGCCATCAAGCGCGCCCGCCTCGACATGCTGCAGCGCAACTGCCGCCTCACCACCCCCAAGCCGAAGCAGTAACTACCCCGCCCCCTGGGTGTGGCTTTCGGGTTCGGCTGCGATGCGAAAGTCCGATGGCTCGCTGATTTTATATTTTCGTCTGATGCGGTGTCTTTTAAAGTTTTCGGCCTGTTCGAAAATTTCTTTGAACACCTCGTCTTTGGTGTAAGGCGGATAGTGTTCTTTGGCAAGTGTGATGATTATGGCCACCTTCATGCTTGCCTTTATGTCTTCACGCTTGTCCCAGTCGATAAACTTGCTTTTGTCGTCCACGATTTCCTTTATCTCCAAAGCCATGTGCTTGAACTGATCTTCGCTGAAATTACAGGCAAATTCATACTTTTGTGCCACCGACTTTAGTATGTCGTAAAAAGCCTTCACCTCAATGTCGGGAATTCCATCTGGAAGTTGCGTTTCCTCCTTTATCTGGTTGATCAAGTCGGTGAGTTTGGCGGCAACGTCAGAGATAATCTCATCGGCAAACACAAGGTCGTCGGTCCGGTCGTTATACTTCTTTACAATCTGGTTGAGGCGCTTGGTGAAGTCCACTCCCTTCACCCTATTCACTTCCATCACACATTTAATCACACGCCGCAGCAGCTGTTCCAGAAGCTTCACTTTTGTGTTTTTCAGCGGCAGACGGTTGATGCGGGCCATATAGCTGCTTGCAAGCAAGTCAACCTCTTCTGCATTGTCCATGGCCATGTTGTGCAGCAGTTCCACCTCTTCGCTGATTAGAGAGTCGTTCACCATCTGCAGCACACGCTTGTTCATTTTTGTGGCGTCGGGCGCCTCCCCCTTAGTAAGCTTGAATATGATGCTCTTCACTCCGGCAAAATAATGTTCTTCATCCACCTCGCGCTGCTCGATGCTGTCGTCGTTGTGGCACATCTTATAGGCCGACACCATAATGCCCACATGCTTCATAAAGCGGTGCTCCTTGTTGTTGGTGGCTTGCATCAGTTCAGCCCCTTGGTTTAACGAGTCAAGCTGCTCCAGCGGTGTGCCGCTCCAGAACTTGGAATAGTCATAAGGATAAATCATTTTCCGCAGCACATCCAGCTCGTCGCGAAACAGCCTGAGCGACTGCCCCACAACCTCTGTTGGGGTTTCGGGCTGTGTGCCATTGGCATAGCGGCGCATGGCGGCGTTCATGTTCTTCTTAATGCCCAGATAGTCTACTATAAGGCCTTTTTCCTTGTCAGGATAGTTGCGGTTGACGCGGCTCACCGTCTGCACCAGGTTGTGCATTTGCAGCGGTTTGTAGCAATACATTGTGTCGAGGCAAGGCACGTCGAAGCCCGTGATCCACATGTCTACCACAATAGCTATTTTAAAGTTTGATTTAGGCTCCTTAAACTGCAGATCAAGCTTTTTGCGCTCATCGTCAGGTCCAAGAAGATTATAAAGATCCTCAGGGTCATCTTTTTGGCGAATAAACACCATTTTTATTTTTTCAATGGGGAGAATCAGCTGCTGCTCTTGTCGTGACAGCTGCTCGCCCTCGGCGCAGGCGCGGACCTCGGTCCATTCTGGGCGCAACCTTACTATTTCCTTGTAGATGGCATACCCGATTTCTCGGTTGGCGCACACAATCATGGCCTTACCCTCAACAGTTGTGCCCTCCTCCACGCGGCGCTCATAGTGCAGCACAAAGTCGGCAGCCAGGCGCTTGATGAGGTCGGGGCTGGCAAGCACCTTTTCCATTTGCGTCATGGCCTTCTTCGACTCCTCTATCTGATACTTGTTGCTGCCCTCGTCGGCACAGCGGTTGTAGTAGTTTTCAATCTCTTTCACTTTGTCGGAGTCGACAATAACGTGTGAGGCGCGCCCTTCATACACAATTTTCTTGGTAATTCCGTCGGCAACGGCATCAATCATCGTGTATTCGTCCACGATGTTGCCAAACACCTGCAAAGTGGCGTCGATGGGGGTGCCGGTGAATCCAACGTATGTGGCATTGGGCAGCGAATCGTGCAAATATTTGGCAAAACCATAGCTGCGCTTCACTCCGTCGTCGGCTATCTGCACCTTTTCGTCCACGCCCGTCTGCGAGCGGTGTGCCTCATCGCTGATGCAGACTATGTTGGCGCGCTTCGACAGGAGGTCGACGTCTTTCGAAAACTTCTGTATGGTGGTGAGAAACACGCCGCCGCTGGTGCGCCCCTGCAAAAGCGTCTTCAGGTGTTCGCGGCTCCTCACTTGCATTATCATGTCGTCTCCAATGAAGTGCTTGGCGTTGAGCACCTGACGCGAAAGCTGGTCGTCGAGGTCGGTGCGGTCGGTGATGAGCAGTATGGTGGGTGAGCACAAGGCCTTGCTGCGCATGAGCAGACGGCACAGAAAAAGCATTGTGAACGACTTGCCGCAACCAGTGGCGCCGAAATAGGTGCCGCCTTTTCCGTCGCCGCCGGCATTGAGCCGTGAGTGCAGCAGCACGTTGGCATAAAGGGCTTTAGCCGCATAATACTGTGGGTAGCGGCACACCACTTTCTCCTCGCGCTTGGTGGTGTCGGGAAAGTATATGAAGTTGTGCACCACATCAAGCAGCCGTTTTTTGTCAAACAGGCCCGCAACCATCGTTTTCAGCGATGGAATGCCGCTGACGGGGCGGTCTTTAGGCTCCACCTTGCGCCACGACGTAAAGAAGTCGTAGCCGGCAAACAGTGAGCCATACTTGTTGTTCACTCCATCAGAGATCACCACAAAGGCATTGTAGCGGAACAATTGCGGTATGTCGCGGCGATAGCGCACGGTTATCTGCCTGTAGGCGTCTTCGATGGTGGCATTTTCCTTAATGGCGTTTTTGAATTCCAGCACCACGAGCGGCAGGCCGTTGACATATACGATGGCGTCGGGGATGCGCCGCTGCTCTATGCCCTGCACCTCCAGCTGGTTGACAATGCTGTAGCGGTTAAAGTCCATATCGGGCTGGCCTGTGGTTGGATTTTTGTGCCTTATGTTGAAGTCCACAGGATATATAGAGGTTGGGCAACGACTGATTTTCGCGCTTCATCGAGAAGCCGTTCATTAGCAGCTGCATAAAGTCGCGGTTGTCGTCGTAGAGCGTTCCTCCGGTGCTCTGCTCGATGCGCCTTATGGCGTTGTCCACTTCCAAGCTGGTTATTTGCTCGCTGGCATAGCGCTCTGTGAGGTAGGCGCGCAGATCGTCCTTTTGCAGCACCTCAGCCCTGTCGTGCCGGGCTATGGAGTCGCCGGGGCGGTAGTCATATCGCTGTTCGAGGAATAGCTGTATTATTGATGCCTCAAGTTGGGCTTCGTTGAAATTTGGCATTGTGTAAATATCTGTTTATTAGGAATTTAAGTTGAAATTACCAGAAATCTTAATTCTCCTCTTCAATCTCATGCTGCATGCGGAAGAGCTCTTTCTGCTGCTCAATCTCCCTTATCAGTTCTTCTTTTGTAGGCAAATAGGTGAGATATTTGGCTTGAAACAGCTGTTCGCTGCCATGCAGCACACTGTATTGAGCCATATCCTGACTCGTGTCCGAGCCGAGAAGCAATCCGATGGTGGGATTGTCGCCGTCGGTGCGTTTCAGCCGGTCATACATGCGCACATACATGTCCATCTGTCCCACATCCTGATGGGTAATCATTCCAGTCTTCAGGTCAACGAGGAAAAAGCATTTCAGAATATAATTGTAGAACACAAGGTCGATATAGAAGTCGCCCATGTCGGTGCGTATATGCTGTTGGCGGGCCACAAAGGCAAAGCCCTTGCCCATTTCCATGATGAATTTCTGCATGTGCTGGATAATGGAGCTTTCGAGTTTCGACTCCGTAACGTCGTAAGACGTCTGCAAGCCTAAGAATTCTGCCACAACAGGATTCTTGATGAACTCAAACTTGTCGAGCTGGAGGGCTGCCGTCTTCTCGTGCATCTCGTCTATCACAGGCTTCTTATTGGCCGACCGCAAGAGGCGGAAGTAATACTGGGTTGAGATATTGCGGTGGAGGGTGCGTGAACTCCATACTTCTCGAGCCGCTTCTTGTGCATACCAATTCCTTGCCTCTTCATTATCAACTCGTATAAGTTCACGATAATGAGTCCATGGGAGTAATTGTTGACGCGCTGCGTCGGCTTTTTCAGATTTTGGACTCACTGCGTCCAAAATGTTTGGAAAGTACTTATAAAACTTCGTGTATTTATATAGAGAACTGAAATCCAATCCTTTACCAAATATATCCGTAAGCTCTTCTGCCAATTTCTGAATGACTTGTTTGCCATATTCGGCTCTTCCTGCTCCATCAAAATTCTCTTTGGAAATTCTTTCTCCCAATTTCCAATTTCGAATGGTGAGGGCAATATTTACAGCACGTGTCGCATTGTTGCGAGCCGACTCGACGATGTTGCAAGTATCATTAAGCAAGTCGCTTGGAACAACGACCCCATTCGCCTTCTTCTTTTCTATATAAGTGTCCATAATCTATATTTTATGTTTGGTCAGATGCGTCTGCCCAATTTGGTTAATTCCTCTTATTTTGAATTGAGACATCGTCGCCACAACTCATTCTCTATGCTTATTCAGATTTTGGACGCACTGCGTCCAAAATTCAAGTTTGCATTTTCAAGTGATACTTTTCAACCTTCAAACGCAAGAGTTTCTCTTTCCCATATCCTATGCGAGTTTAGAAGTTAGAAGGGTGAGAAGTTTGCGAAGAGTTATATTTTCTTTCCGTAAATTCATCATATATTCAAAAAGAGGAGCTATCGCCATATCTAATTTATGAATTTCATTCTCTGTAGGAATTAATACTAATGCTTGCTGCAAATCACTTATTTTTATATGTCCCATTGATACAGCTTTTGCCGTAATTATGTTATTCCATATATTTATATGATGTTTTATCCATAAGTAACAGAACCAAAGAGGATACTTTTTAGAGGACACCTTAAAAAGATGTTGATTCAAAGCAGCTGATGTGTAACACCAAAAATCCACAATTAGTGATGCTGACCATGAGAACACTAAATCTCCACAATGTATAAGATATTCTTCCGGAAAAGAGTTAATTACCTTGTCACTGTTTTGGTCTGTAAATCCTAAGCCTAACTCTCTAATTTTTAATACCGGTATAAAGTCTGATTTATTAGTCGTATATTTTTGGCATGGCTTCCCATTAAGAAAATCTGCAATTTCATATAGTGAATTCTTTTTCCACCCATTCGGCAGATTTTCTTTGTCGATGCCTTCTACGAAAGTGTGGTGGTAGATGGCTTGTGCCGTTTCTTCGAGCTTTTGGATAAGGGCTTCGTTGTTGGCTATGCGGCGCTCCACCGTTTGGTATTCATCGACGATGCGGCGCTGCTCGGCAATGGGTGGAACAGGAAGCATTACGTTGCACATATCCTCCCAAGTGAACATTTCGCGCACACTACCATGCGACATATATCGCGCATATCGATCAAACTCCGGACGCTTTGCCCACATCATCAGATATTCAGGCAGTAGCTCGTTTTCATCCGTTATCTTAAAAGCTTCATAGGCTTGCGAAATAATACAATCATCTGTTCCATCATACAATGCAATAGTAATCTTGTCCCCATTGCGCGACGTGACAGGTCCATAAGCAAATTGACGTGGTTTTACTATTTTGTATGGTGACAAATCCGTACCAATAGTATTAGCTATAGATTTGATAAATTTTTTCTCTATGCTAACACCCATAAGGTTCGTGACAGATAAATCTCTGTTGCGAACATTAACTTGTTCGATATATTTGCCTAACCTCTGATAATTATCTCTGTTCATATCACGCCAAATCAAATCCCAAATTAGCAAAAACGCGTTTTAATTCTTTGCGTCCTTTTTCCTCTTCTGCAAGTATTGCGTTCAATTCTTGTTGCAGTGTTTTGAGTTTTGTCTCATAATCCACTTGCTCGTCACGGTTTACGAACTCAATGTATTTGCTTGGAACAAGAGAGAAGCCGTTTCCTTCCAAATTTTCAACAGTTGCTGAGAAACAAAACTCTGGAATGTTTTTATGGCGCAGTAGAAATTTAGTGGGGAAGATATGATGTAAAGTGTGGAAGATTTCAGA
>CAVKDU010000012.1:0-55949 GCA_963655175.1 Wujia chipingensis
GGCTGCGCCTCCGCTGCATACCTGCCTACACATATCCAATCCCTAAAGGGATTGTTACTTTTTCAGTGCTCTCGGCATGCCGCGCACCACGGCGAGTCTGCGCCGCAACTCGGTCTTTTAGCTATTACAGCATTCAACTTCACATCTACATAATCGGCTGATTTGCAGTGAATTCCCGTTGGACGCGGCATGCCGCGTCCCTACACTAAATAGCTGATTTTGTGTGCTTTAATGTAATATTGTGCTTTCATGCTTTGTGGCAAACTGCAAATGCAATCACTATAACCCTCAACTTTAAACTCTCAACTTTCAACTTTAAACTTTAATAGAGGAAAAAGGGGCCGCCCCGCCACTGTGGTGCTTGCGATGCGCACCACAGTGGCGGGGCGGGTCTCTTTGCCTCACGGCCACCGCGCTGTGTAGCCTGGCGCTTACCAAAGGCGCGCCAGGCCATTGCATAGCCGATGTGCTTTGCCTACAGGGCGCAACTGTGCTGCCGTGCCTTGGCGGCATAGTTCATCAGCCGGCTTTTGTCTAAAAGCCAAGGCGCACTTTTGATTGCACCTTATTGATTCACGCTCTCGGTCTCAGTGGCCTGTCGTTAGTTTTGGGTTGTGAAGGCAGTTTTTGGTTTCAGGCATGCTGTTAATCCAATCAATCTCTCGATAGTATAACAGCCTTGCGAACACGCGGTTTTCAACAAATCTGGCTGCAGGCCGGCATCGCACATCACTGCACTCTGTGGCTTGCACCGACTTTTTTGTCTTGAAAAACTGTGAAGCCGTTTCACAGGCTTCGGTCAATCTCAGTCTTCGAGCAGGTTCAACTGGTAGGCTTTGCCTATGAGCTCGGCAACGTTGCGCGACAGGGTCTTGCGAAGCAGTTGCTTGCGGTGATACTGCACTGTGTTTATTGAGATAAACAGTTTTTCAGAGATTTCGCGGCTGTTAAGCCCCTTCACCAGGTGCTTCAAAACCTCCTTCTCTCGTTCTGTTAAATCCATTTTGTGGGCTGCCATAAGTAAAAAACATTAAATAATTATGTACTAAATACATTACAAATGTAACACTACAATCAGGTTATTTCCAAATATTTAGCGCACTTTTGTGGCCTTTTGGAACCAAAACTATACTTTTAGGTAGTTGTCAAATTTACCACTAAAATTGGAGAAAATGAACACCGCCAATTGAAAGTGATAGTCCCATGATTGGCACCATGGTTCAAGCAACTATAAAATCGGGTAGAGCGCAAACTTTTACGCCGGGCAGGCGCGCGGGAGCGGGTCGCAGGGGCTAATTGCCGCCGCCCTCATCAGACCTTTGGCGCAGTTGCGCGCCCAGCACCACCGTGCCGCGCCCCACGTGGCTGTTGAGGCTGTCGGCCACCGCGTCGATGCGCTGCTGGCGCTGTCGCCGCTCGGCACCGTCTTCCCAAAGGCTGCGCTGCATGTCGTGCTCGCTCACCACGCTGGTGATGCTCACGCCGGCGCGTTTGTAGCGGAAGCCGGGACGGTAGATGCCGCGCAGCAGCCTCACGGCGTAGGCCACCACCTCGGCCGACACGTTGGTGGGCGGATCGATGCGGCACACGGCCTGGTTGCTGTATTGCGGCAGGTCGGTGCGGTAGTGGTTGGTTTCCACAAACACCATCATGGCCTTGCCGCGCGTGTGCTGCCGGCGCATGGTGGCCGAGCAGTCGGCGGCAAAATTGCTCACCTCGGCCACCAGCGGTTCGAGGCTGTCGATCATTTTGGGAAAGGTGCGGGTGTTGCTCACGCTCTTCGACGGACCCTCTGAGCGCATGGCTATGCAGTCGACGCCGTTGAGTTCGCGATAGGTGTTGACTATGGGCTGCGGATAGCGTTCAGCCACCCACTGCAATGGTTTCTGCGCAAGGTCGAGGGCGGTGGCTATGCCTTGGCGCCGCAGCCGCTCGCGGTATTTGCGTCCCACGCCCCACACCTCGTTGATGGGCGTGAGGGCAAGCGCCTTGAGGCGACGCTCGTCGGTGTCGATTATGCAGCTGTGGCGGTAGGCGGGATAGCGCTTGGCAAAATGGCTGGCGATTTTTGCCAGAGTCTTGCTGGGCGCGATGCCGATGCTCACCGGCAGCCCCACGCGCTCGAGAATTTTCAGGTGCAGCTGTTCGCCCCACTTCTTCAGGTCGATGGTGACGCCGGCCATGTCGGCAAACGCCTCGTCGATGGAATACTGGTGCAGGTTGGGGCACTCCTCGCGCAGGAGGGCCATCAGTTCATCGCTCACCTGCTTGTAGTAGTAGTGGTCGGCAGGCAGCGCAATATACTGGTCGGGTGAGAATCGGCCCTTCATCTTAAAATATGGCTCGCCCATGGCTATGCCCAGCTGCTTGGCCTCGTTGCTGCGCGCAATCACGGCCGCCTCGCCCGCGCTGAGCACAATCACGGGCTTGCCTTCAAGCTCAGGATTGCGCCGCCGCTCGCACGACACAAAGCAATTGTCTACATCGGTAATTAGAATCATAAAGTTGAATGTTTTAAAGTTTAAAGTTTAAGGTTGAAAGTTGAAAGTTGAAAGTTTAAAGTTTAAAGTTTAGGGTTTATAGTTGAGAGTTTATGGTTTAATGTTTAGAGTTTCGAGTTGGGGGGGGCGACGGCCGGAGGGTTCGGCCTCAGGCCTTAAACCGTAATCTTTCAACCTTCGACCTTAAACTTTAATCTTTAATCTTTAATCCGTAATCTCTCAACTTTAATCCTTCAACTTTACCCGGACAAAGATGGCGTAGGCCAGCACCACGGCAAAGGTGGCCAGAGGCACGCCCAGGGCGGCACGCATGCCGCAGTTGTCGCCCACCCAGCCCATGGCCAGCGGGCCTATGGCGCCGCCCACCACGCTCATCATCAATATTGACGAGGCCGTCTCGGTGTCGCGTCCGCCAAGGCCGCGAATCGACAGGGCAAATATCGTGGGAAACATGATGCTCTCGAACACGTAGCACACTATGAGCGCCATCTTCGACAGCACCCCGAGCGGCAGCATTGCCAGCAGCACCATGAGCACGGTGCCCACGGCGCAGGCCAGGAATATGCGCTCGGTGCTGATGCGGCTCATCAGCAGGCCGCCCACCACACGGCCGGCCATGAACAGCAGCAGACCGCCCATCGACAGCGCCACAGTGGCCTGGGTGGGCGTCATGAAGCCGTCGTCGGTCATGAAATTGATGAAAAACGTGTTGATCGATATTTCGGAGATTTCGTAGCAAATGAGGGCCGCAAAACCGAAGAAGAAGGCGAAACCCAGAGTGCGGCGCTTGCCGCTGCCGGCGTCGGCAGCCTCGTCGCGGTGCGGCTCATCGAGAATCACCTCGGGCAGCTTGATGAAGGCGAAGCACGCGGCCACCACCAACATCATCACAGCCAGCACGGTGTAGGGCACGGCTATGCTGGCCGCTGCCTCCTGTCCGCCGCCGTCGCCGCCGAAAAAGAAGAGGCCGCCCAGCAGCGCGCCGGCCACGCAGCCGAGGCCGTTAAACGACTGGGCTATGTTGAGACGGCCAGCCGAGGTGCGCGGGTCGCCCAGCAGGGTCACGTAGGGGTTGGCCGCCGTTTCGAGCAGCACCAGTCCGCAGCCTATCACAAACAGCGGTGCCAGAATGTATTCAAACACCGAGAAACTGACTGCGGGCATAAACATGAACGAGCCCACGGCAAACAGCACCAGGCCAGTGATGACGCCCACGCGCGTGCCCATGCGCCTGATGAGCATTCCCGCTGGCACGGCCCCAAGGAAGTAGGCCATATACACCACGGCCTGAATCAGGGCCGACTGGGTCTTGCTAACGTGCAAAATCAGCTGGTAGTGCTTGTTGAGCACGTCGAGAATGGCACGCGCCCCGCCCCACAGGCAGAAGAGCGACGTGATGAGTATGAACGGCAGCACATATTGCTGCGCCACAAGGCGGATGCCGCCGCCATTGCTGTTATCAGTGTTTCGTTGAGTCATATCTATTTTTAAAAAGTATGTTTGCTGTGCGGCCGCGCCGAGTGCGACGCTTAACCGACCGCAAATTTACAACTTTTTGCCCTTATTTCGGCCCATCGGGCCCCTCATTCGCGCTTTGCCGTGCCGCTAAGTGGCATAAAGTGGCTGGCAAGGGGTGATATGTGGGGCGGATTTAGTAACTTTGCAAGTTATTCATAGCGAATGACGTTTTTTTGAGATTTTTTAGAACGTAACAAGAACTCTACATTTATACACATAACACTGCAATTATGGAAAGAAAGGTTAGAGTGCGCTTTGCCCCGTCGCCCACGGGCCCGCTTCACATAGGCGGAGTGCGCACGGCACTGTACAACTATTTGTTTGCCCGCCAGAACCACGGCACAATGATTCTGCGCATCGAGGACACCGACTCAAACCGCTTTGTGCCCGGCGCCGAGGACTACATCAACGAGGCTCTGGCTTGGCTTGGCATAGGCATCGACGAGGGCGTGCGCGAAGGCGGCAACTACGGCCCCTACAAGCAGAGCGAGCGCCGCGACATATACCGCAAATACGTGCGCCAGCTGCTCGACGCCGGCAAGGCCTACATTGCGTTCGACACCCCGCAGGAGCTTGAGGCCAAGCGCGCCGAGGTGAAGAACTTCCAGTACGACGCCACCACGCGCCAGAGCATGCGCAACTCGCTGAGCCTGCCCGAGAGCGAGGTGAAGGCGCTGATCGACGGCGGCGAGAAATATGTGGTGCGCTTCAAGGTGGAGCCCGACCGCGACATCGTGGTGCACGACCTGATTCGCGGCGACGTGAAGATTAACTCGCGCATCCTCGACGACAAGGTGCTCTACAAGAGCGCCGACGACCTGCCCACCTACCACCTGGCCAACATTGTGGACGACCATCTGATGGAGGTGAGCCACGTGATTCGCGGCGAGGAGTGGCTGCCGTCGGCACCGCTGCACGTGCTGCTGTATGAGGCTTTCGGCTGGGCCGACACCATGCCCGAGTTTGTGCACCTGCCACTGCTGCTCAAGCCCGACGGCAAGGGCAAGCTGAGCAAGCGCGACGGCGACCGCCTGGGCTTCCCCGTGTTCCCGCTGGAGTGGCACGACCCCAAGACGGGCGACGTGAGCACCGGCTACCGCGAAAGCGGCTATCTGCCCGAGGCCGTGGTCAACTTCCTGGCCCTGCTGGGCTGGAACCCCGGCGACGACCGCGAGATCATGGACATCGACACGCTGATACGCGACTTCTCGTTTGACCACTGCTCGAAGAGCGGCGCCAAGTTTGACTTCGAGAAGGCAAAGTGGTTCAACCACGAGTATCTGATGAACCTCGACGACGCCACCCTGGCCGCCGACTTCAAGCCGCTGCTGGCGCAGCACGTGGACGCGTCGCAGTTTACCGACGACTACATTGCGCGCGCCGTGGGCACCATTAAAAACCGCATCTCGTTCATCAAAGACATTTGGGACAACGCCCACTTCTACTTCAAGGCCCCCGACACCTATGCCGAGAAGGACGTGCGCAAGCGCTGGAAGGAGGGCATGCCGCAAATCATGCAGCAGCTCATAGAGGTGCTCAAGGCCCTGCCCGACTTCAGCGCGGCAGCCGCCGAGCCCGTGGTGCTGGGCTGGATCAAGGAGCACGGCTACCACCTGGGCAACGTGATGAACGCCTTCCGCCTCACCGTGGTGGGCGAGTGCAAGGGCCCGCACATGTTTGAAATCACCGAGCTGCTGGGCCGCGACGAGACCATAGCCCGCATACAGCGCGGCATCGACAACATCAAAGCCCCCGAAAATGCATAGGCTGCTCATGGCCGTTGCGGCCGCACTGCTCATGGTCTGCACCGCCGCGGGGCAGGAGCTGCTGTGGAGCGTTGACTACTCCACAGTGCTCAACAACCGCGAGGGCGGCGACGGCGAGACGCCCGACCAAACGTTTTTCTTCGCCCGCGTCTCGCCCGAGATAGGCGTGAGCCTGATGAACGGACGCCACCAGCTGAAGGGGGGCGTGAGCTGGTATCAGCCCATCAACGACGACTGGGACGGATACAAGCTGCACCCCACCCTATACTACACCTACACGCGCCGCCACTGGCGCATGGCCGCCGGAGCCATGCCGCGCACACTGCTGCGCGAGCGGCTGCCGCTGTACTTGTGGAGCGACTCCATGGCCTACCGCCAGCCCAACGTGCGTGGCGCCCTGGTGCAATACACCCTGGGGCCCAGCTACTGGCAGATGGCCCTCGACTGGCGCCAGATGCAAAGCACCACACGCCGCGAGGCCTTCAACGCCATATTCAGCGGACGCTGGCACCCGGGCCGGCGCGCCGCGTGGCTGGGCGGACACCTGCAATACAACCACCTGGCCAAGCGCAAAGACGCGCCTGCCGACGAGGGCGTGAACGACGACGTGACCATCAACCCCCTTGCGGGCATCGACCTGAGCCGCCACACCGAGCTCGACAGCCTCGCCTTCAGCGCAGGCGCCGTGGTGCAGATGCAGCGCGCCCGCGCCGAGGGCAAGTGGCACACGCCATGCGCCTTTGTGGCCAGCGCCACCGCTCAGTGGCGCTGGCTGGGCATCACCGAGCAGGTGAAGGCCGGCAAAGACCTGTATCCGCTATACGACCGCTTCGGCAGCGAGCTGAACATGGGCGACCCCTACTACCGCCACAAGTTCTACAGCCGCACCGACATTTGGGCTCGCATAGTGGGCATCCGCTTTGCCGACGTGCGCACCACGCTCAGCTTCCACACCACGGGCGACGGCACCTTCGGCTTCTGGCAGCAGGTGGCCGTGCGCTTCTACATCGACAACGCCGTGTGGAGCCACCGCCGCAACGCCAAGTGGCTGCAAAGGCACAAGTTGGGCAACATCTATTGATTTTTTTTGCAACGTAACGAACGAGACTTACACATACACTGAAATTTAGAGAGAGAACGAAACGATGAATCCAATATACAACCTTGGCATAAGCGCCTACAAGCTGGCCGTGCGGCTGGCCGCCACGCGCAACAAGAAGGCGCGGCTCATGATCGACGGACACAGCCGCACACTGTCCACGCTGCGCCAGAAGCTGCCCGCAGGCGAAAGCAGCATCTGGATCCATGCCTCATCGCTTGGCGAGTTTGAGCAGGGACGCCCGCTGATAGAGAAAATCAAGGCGCACAACCCCAAGGCCCGCATTGTGCTCAGCTTCTTCTCGCCGTCGGGCTACGAGGTGCGCAAGTCCTACCCTCTGGCCGACGCCGTGTGCTATCTGCCCTTCGACCAGCCCGAGGCCGTGTGCAGCTTTCTCGACGCCGTGCGCCCCTCGATGGCCATATTTGTGAAATATGAGTTCTGGGGCAACTATCTGCACGAACTGCACCGCCGCCAAGTGCCCACCTACCTGATTTCGGCCATATTCAGACCTCAGCAGGTGTTTTTCAAGCCCTGGGGAGGCATGTTTCGCGACATGCTGCACTGCTTCACCACCATATTCGTGCAAAACGAGGAGTCGCGCCTGCTGCTGAAGCAGATAGGCGTGCGCAACGTGGAGGTGTCGGGCGACACGCGGTTTGACCGCGTGGTCGACATCAAAAACGCCGCCAAAAAGTTTGACGTGATAGGCCAGATGACGGCCGGCCAGCCGTTTACCCTGGTGATGGGCAGCTCGTGGCAGCCCGACGAGGACATTGTGATACCCTACTTCAACTCCCACCCCGAGATGAAGCTGATCATAGCCCCGCACGAATTCGACGCCCAGAGGCTTGAGGCCCTGAAAAGCCGCATCACGCGCCCCGTGGAGCTATACTCCAAGGCCACGCCGCAAAGCGCGGCGGGGCTCGACTGCCTCATTATCGACTGCTTCGGCATACTGTCGTCGCTGTATGCCTACGGGCAGATGGCATATGTGGGCGGAGGCTTCGGCGCCGGCATACACAATGTGAACGAGGCTGCCGTGTATGGCATTCCCGTGGTGTTTGGCCCGAAATACGGCAAATTCCGCGAGGCGGCCGACCTGATAGCCTGCGGAGGCGGCTTCAGCATCAGCGACGCCGAGGGCTTCGCCGCCGTGATGGACCGCATGCTCGCCAGCCGCGAGCAGCTGAGCCACAGCGGCACCATTGCCGGCAACTACATAAAGTCGCACACGGGAGCCACCGACTTCATCTACAGCTCAGTGTTTGGGTCAAAACGGCCATAAGCAGCAATGCCACTGGCATTTGCTCCACGCCTCAGGGGCACGCAATCAAAGGGTTGCGTGCCCCTGAGGTTATTTTGGGACACTTTTCGGCTTAAAAAGAACACCTCAAAATGGTAGCTTATTCATATTTTTGCATTTTGACAAGTCATTCAGTAAAGTATATGCCAAACAATGACAATAACAGCAAAGCGGCACAGCTTAAAGAGATAAACTTCAAGGACGTGCCTTCGATAGATGGCGTGAGCTACTACGACGGCGAGCTTGCATTTGCCGACGATGTGGTGACTCTGCCCATGCTTGTGAAGGCATACAAGGTGAACTTCAACATGCTGGTGTTTTGCATAGCGGGCGAGCTCGACATAAGCGTGGGCGGCAACCGCTACCACGTGACGCCCAACGAGGCCCTGCTGGTGAACTCGCACAACGTGATTAGCGACATCAGCATAGGCGAGGGCTTTCAGTGCAAAATATTGGGCATAAGCAACGAGGTGGAATACACTTTCATACACCGCAGCATCATCGACACATTCCTGAATATGTGCGAAAACCCGCTGCTGCGCTTCTCGGCCGACGAGATGCAAATGTTCAGCAAATACTACGAGCTGGCCAACTACAAAATGACGCACCCCAACCTGAGCTACGGGCGCGAGACCATGCAGTGCCTGCTGCGCGCCTACGTGCTCGACATTGTGGACAGCGTGAACCGCCACCTCACCGAGGAGAGCGGCACGCACATTCTGCGTCAGGGCGACAAAATATTCCGCCGCTTCCTGCTGCTGCTCAGCAATGTGCACAATCAGGAACGCACCGTGAAGTCGTTTGCCGCCGAGCTGTGCGTCACCCCGAAATACCTCACCAGCGTGTGCCGCAACCTAACCGGCCGCACTGCCAGCGAGATAATCACCAGCAACACGGTGAGCCGCGTGCGCCAGCAGCTGCTCTACAGCGACCGCACCATCAAGGAGATTGCCGCCTACATGGGGTTCGACAATCTGTCGTTTTTCGGCAAGTTTGTGAAGAAGCACCTTGGCGCCTCGCCCAACAACTACCGCCGCGACAACCGATACGGGGAGTAGGGCTTAAAGTTTAAGGTTTAAAGTTTACGGTTGAGGGTTTAGGGGTTTTCATGATATAGCAAAATCGGCTCGGTCCGGAGGGGACTGAGCCGATTTTGTTGTTTTTGGGTGCGCGCTTTGGCGCGGGGCGTTAGCGGCGGCGCTTGTTGGAGCCGCTGCCGCCCTGACCGCGACGGCGGCTGCCCTCGCGCACTTCGCGGCGGGTGCTGTTGCCACGGCTGCCACGGCGCTGACGGTTGGATGCGCGTCCGCCCTCGCGGCTTGAGCGGCGGCGGTCGCCAGCGCTGTCGGCGCTGCTGAAGCGGTTGGCCTGCGTGATGGGCGCCTTGTCGATGTGGTGGGTGCCGGCGGGATTGTTTTTGTCCACCAGCACGTAGTCGAGCTGCTTTTTAATGAGGTCGGCGCGGGCCACCTGAATCTTGATTTTGTCGCCCAGCTGATAGGTGCGGTGCGTGCGGCGGCCGCGCAGGCAGTAGTTCTTCTCGTCGAACTCATAGAAGTCGTCGTCGAGGTCGCGCACGGGAATCATGCCCTCGCAGTGCGTCTCGTCGACTTCCACATATATGCCCCATTCGGTCACGCCCGACACGTGGCCCTCAAACACGCCACCCAGGCGGTAGCCCATGAACTCCACGGCCTTGTATTTTATCGAGGCGCGCTCGGCATTGGCGGCCAGCTGCTCTTGCGCGCTGGTGTGCTGGCAGTCCTCCTCCAGTTTCTCCACATTTACGCTGCGGCTGCCCTTCTCGGCATAGCGGTCGAGCAGGCGGTGCACCATCATGTCGGGGTATCGGCGAATGGGCGAAGTGAAGTGGGTGTAGTAGTCAAACGCCAAGCCGTAGTGGCCCACGTTGGTGGTGGAATACACGGCCTTCGACATCGAGCGGATGGCCAGAATCGACAGCAGTTCTTCTTCGGGCTTGCCCTTGATGGCGTCGAGCAGCTTGTTGATCGAGCGGTTCACTTCGCGGGCGGTGCCCGAGGTCTTCACCTTGTAGCCGAAGTGAGCGGCAATGTCGGCAAAGTTGGCCAGTTTGTCCTTGTTTGGTTCGTCGTGAATGCGGTATACGAATGCCTTGGCCTTTTTGCCCTTGCCCACCTTGCCAATGTGCTCGGCCACCTTGCGGTTGGCCAGCAGCATGAACTCCTCGATGAGTTTGTTGGCCTCCTTCGACACGTGCAGGTGCACGCCTATGGGCTTGCCGGTCTCGTCGATGTCAAACTCTATCTCCTCGCGGTTGAAGGCCACCGAGCCTTCGGCAAAGCGCTGCTTGCGTATGCGCTGCGCCAGCTCGTTGAGCTTCAGAATCTCTTCGGCATAGTCGCCCTTGCCGGTTTCTATCACCTCCTGGGCCTCCTCGTAGGCAAAGCGGCGGTCGCTGCAAATCACAGTGTGGCAAATGTCGTAGTTCACCACCTTGGCATCGTCGGTGATTTCAAACACCACCGAGAAGGCCAGCTTCTCCTCGTTGGGGCGCAGCGAGCAAATGAAGTTGCACAGGCGCTCTGGCAGCATGGGTATGGTGCGGTCCACCAAATACACCGAAGTGGCGCGCTCGTAGGCCTCCTTGTCGATCACCGAGCCGGGGGTCACATAGTGCGTCACGTCGGCAATGTGCACGCCCACCTCCCAGTTGCCGTTGTCGAGGCGGCGCATCGATATTGCGTCGTCGAAGTCTTTGGCGTCTTTGGGGTCGATGGTGAATGTGGGCACGCCGCGCATGTCGCGGCGGCGGGCTATCTCTTCCTCGCTTATGGCGGGGTCGATTTCCTCGGCGGCCTTCTCCACCTTTTCGGGATACTTGTAGGGCAGGCCAAACTCGGCCAGAATGGCATGGATCTCGGCGTTGTTTTCACCAGCCACGCCCAGCACGTCGATAATCTCGCCCACGGGACTGTTGGCGTCCTGCGGCCACTCCACTATGCGGGCCACGGCCTTGTCGCCCGTCTTGCCGCCCTTGAGCTTGTTGAGCGGAATGAAGATGTCGGTGGCAAGAAACTTGCTGTCGGTGGCAAGGTGGGCGAAATACTTCTTCACCTGCAGTGTGCCGATAAACACCTGGTCTTTGGGCTCGATAATCTTCAGCACCTCGGCCTCGGGCTCAAGTCCGGGACGCGCGGCGCTGATGTGCACCAGCACGCGGTCGCCGTTGAGGGCGTGCAGCGAGTTGCGCTCGGCCACGAAAATGGGCTTCTGGTCGTCGTCGGGACCGGTGGAGATGTCCACGCTGTTTTTGCCATTGCTGCGGCGAATGAACACGCCCTCGGCCACAGCGGTGCGCTGCGCGGCCTTGAAGCGGCCGGGGTCGGTCTCGCACAGAAATCCGTCTACAGTGAGCTGCTCCAGTATCTCTACTATAAGCGCGCGCTGCTTGGCGGTGGTGGCACCCACTTTGTCGGCCACCTGACGGTAGTTGTAGGGTATGTTTTCCTCGGTGTTGTAGAAGTTAATCACTTTGTCGTGGAACTCTCGTCGCTCCATTTTCAAAGATTTGAAGTTGTCTTTACTTGCCATAGGTAAGTGCTGTTTTTTTATCTTTATTTATTGTTCTGTTGTTCTCTCTCTTCTCTCTGTTGCTTTATCGCTTGTGAGGCCTGAACTGGGCAAACGCCTCGATGGCCTCATAGGAGGCCAGACCCAACTTGCAGTAGGTGTCGGCCATCTCGCGGTTTCGGTCGATTGACCGCTGCCACGACAGTTTGTCGGTGTCGGCACCGCGGAAGGGGGCGTCGTGCACCTGCGACTGGTGCTTGAGTATGGCGTCGCGCTTGTAGCGGAACTCCTCGGGGCTCATGGGCACCGACATGTCCACGTTGTCGAGGTTCCACGACGACCACTGCCCGCGGTACATCCACACGCGGCAATGCTCCATGAAATCCTCGCCCTGCAGCTGCTCGATGGCCTCAAGCACGGCGTCGACGGCGCGCGTGTGGGTGCCGTAGGGGTCGTTGAAGTCGCCGGCAAAGAATATCTGGTGGGGCTTAATCTGCTCGATGAGCGCCCGCACCGCAGTCACATCGGTGTCGCCCACGCGGCCCTGGCCAAACGGGGCGTCGGTGTAGAAGGGCAGCCGCAGCTCGTGCACGTGGTCGGAAGCCACGCCCACGTATTCACACGACATCTTGCCCTCGCAGGTGAATATCTCGCCTTTCACATATCGCATGTTGGCGTCATCGTCGTCGCCCGGAGCCTTGTCCTTGATGCTGTCGAGAATTTCGTTGCCCAGATTGTGCTGCCACTCCGAACTGAGGCCGAAGTGGCGGCTGATGCGCCTTATGAGCATCACGGTGCGCCTCAGGTCTTCGTCGCTCACGGCCACGTCACCGCTCGTTTGGAACGCCACATGCACGTCGTGGCCCTGCTGCACCAGGCGGCGCAGCGTGCCGCCCATCGACACCACCGCGTCGTCGGGGTGCGGGCTGAACACCAGCACGCGCTTGGGATAGGGCGTGGCCCGCTCGGGACGGTAGGTGTCGTCGTTGTCGGGCTTGCCGCCCGGCCAGCCCGTGATGGTGTTCTGCAGGTCGTTGAACACCTGCAGGTTCACGTTGTAGGCCGAGCCGTATATCACCACCAGCTCGCCGAGGCCGTTGTCGTGATAGTCCTTGTTGGTGAGCTTGAGTATGGGTTTGCCCGTCTGCATGCACAGCCACACTATGGCGCGGTGCACCAGCTGCTTGTCCCATACGCACGGGGCCACCCGCCAGGGGTAGTTGAGGCGCGTGAGGCACGAGGCGGCGTCGATGTCCACAATCAGGTGGGCGCTGCTGTGCATTTGCAGAAATGAGGCCGGCACCTGGTCGGTGACCGGGCCCTCCACGGCGCTGCGCACGGCTGCGGCGCTGTCCACGCCCCACGCCACGCACACCATGCTGCGCGCGTTCAGGAAGTTGCTGATGCCAAGGGTGACGGCGGTGAGCGGGGCCACGTCGCACTGGTAGCTCTCGGCAATGCGCGTGCGGGCATCGTTGCTGAGCGATATCAGGCGGCAGTTGGTGCTGATGGCCGACCCTGGGTCGTTGAAGGCCACGCTGCCGCTTTTGGTGAACTCGCACACCACTATGTCGAGGCCGCCATACTCGTCGATCTCGGTCTCGTAGTCGCGGCACACGGCATACACATTCTCGTCGGTGGCCTTGGGGCTGAAGGTGCGCACGTTGTCGGGCGCAATGTCGATTTTGCTCAGCAGGCGCTCGTTGAGGCGGCGCATGGTGCTCTGCTCCGAGTCGAGGGCAATGCCGTTGCCCACCCACAACTCGCTGATGTTGAACACCACCACGTGGGCAAAGCTCACCTTGTCGGCAAAATACAGCTTCACCAGCTCGTCGTACACGTCGAGGGCGCAGCGGCCCGCGCCAAGGCCTATCACACAGCGGCCGCGCTCGCGCACACACCGCTCGATTTCGGCGGCCACGCAGCGCGCGGCATCGGCGGCGCCTTCTTCGGGCGAGGAGTCGATGGTGGTGCTAATCTTCTCGCATCGTGTGAGTGAGGCCAGTTCCATTTCCGTCTTGGGGTGATAGTAGTGCTGCGACACTTGGCCGAGTTTGATGAGCGAACTTAAATCGGTTCTCATAAGCCGTGTGAATTGATAATAACCGTGGAGATTTACTTCTTCGTCTTCTTTCTTTTGCGTGGGTGGGTGATGTGCCGCGCCGCACGGCTTCCCCGGCCTGCGGCTGTGGCGCATCTGCGCCGATTAGCAAAGTTAGTGCAACTTGGCTTTATTTCAAAATATCAGGCGGTTAAAAACCGCCGCAAGGCCTCTGCCGGCCGTATTTGGGCCGGTAGAGGCACAAAAAAAGCTGCTTTCCGCCTGTGTGGGCAGAGAAGCAGCCTCAAACTTTTGTTTTACTGTGCTATTGTGCAGTCAGTGTTCAGATTATTTCTGAGCAGCTGCGCTGTCAGCAGGAGCAGCAGCGCTGTCAGCAGGAGCAGCAGCGCTGTCAGTAGCGGCGCTGTCAGTAGCGGCGCTGTCTACTTGAGTAGTGTCAGCTGTGCTGTCAGCAGCAGCAGCGTTCTTGTCGGCGTTGCCGCAAGAGAAAAGTGATACACTAAATACAACAGCAAGTAATAAAACTAACTTTTTCATTTCTGTAAATTTTTTAAATAATAAAACAATAATTTTCTTTTTCAAAATCGATGCAAATTTATAACAAAAAACTCACACGCAAACTATTTTCGCCCTTTTTTTTGTCGCTTTTGACCTTTGATATTTGTTTTTTAAACAAAATTTGCAATCAATTTTTCGATAATATCCTATTAATCACGCAAGTAAATACTGATTTTTTGGTTTAATCGGCGAATGTTAATTAATGTTACCAAATTAAACCCTCATTAGTTTTACTTATACATGAAGCGCTTTATGCTGCGCTTGGGGGTCTTCTCAAACTCGTTGGCCATTATCTCCACCTTGGCTATGCGCTCGTAGGGGGCCACCAGCTTGTTGAGCTCGGCGCGCACCGTCTCCATGTGGGCGGGCAGCTGGTCGCGAGTCACGCCGGCCTGGTCCATGGCGTCGTAGTCGGGATAGACCAGAGCCACCAGCTTGCCGCCGCGGTCCACCACCAGGCTCTCGTTGACATACAGCATGTTGTTGAGCTTGGCCTCGATTTCCTCTGGGTAGATGTTCTGGCCGTTGGCGCTGAGCAGCATAGTCTTGAGGCGGCCGCGGATAAACACCGTGCCGTCGGCGCTGAGCGTACCCATGTCGCCGGTGTGCAGCCAGCCGTCGTCGGCCAGCACCTTGTCGGTGGCCTCAGTGTTGTGGAAGTAGCCCATCATCACGTTCTCGCCCTTTACGCAAATCTCGCCCGGCACATTCTCGGGGTCGTCGCTCAGAATTTTGCACTCCATGATGCCAGGCAGCACGCGGCCAGCGCTGTGCAGCACAAACTCGCGCCACGGCGTGTGGCTCACCAGCGGGGCGCACTCGGTCATGCCATAGCCCACGGTGAAGGGGAACTTTATCTTATAGAGGAACTCCTCGACCTCGGCGTTGAAGGGTGCGCCGCCCACAATCACCTCTTCAAACTCGCCGCCGAAGGCCTCCACCAGCTTCTTGCGAATCTGCTCATATATCTTCTTGTCGAGGCCGGGCACGGCCAGCGCCCAGCGCAGCATGCCCTTGCTTATCATGGGCACAATCATCTTGCTGTAGATTTTCTCAAGCACCAGCGGCACACATATCACCAGGTTGGGCTTCACCTCGTTCATGGCCTTCACCAGAATCTTGGGCGACGGGATGCGGCCCAGCAGCGTGATGTGGGCGCCCACGGCCAGCGGCGCCAGCATGTCGAAAGCGCAGCCATAGGCGTGGGCAAGCGGCAGAAACGACACGCAGCGCGTGCCGCGGCGGTGCAGCTGCGAGTTGATGCCATACACTATGTTGCCGCTAAGGTT
The DNA here is from genome assembly GCA_963655175.1 of Wujia chipingensis. Lineage (GTDB taxonomy): Bacteria > Bacteroidota > Bacteroidia > Bacteroidales > Muribaculaceae > Sodaliphilus. Next base: position 15,652 of record CAVKDU010000012.1, read on the forward strand.
GTTGCCGCTAATCATCACACCCTTGCTGTAGCCCGTGGTGCCCGAGGTGTAGTTGATCACCATCAGCCGCTCGTTGGGCACTTCGGGATAGCGCACATCGGCGGGGCCGTATCCGTTGGGGTAGGCCTGCTGCATGTCGGCGTCGATTTCGGCCAGAGCCTTGTCTACCTCCATGCCCTCCTTCTGGGCTATCAGCTCGTGGCTGTCGAGCGAAATCACCGACTCGATGTTTTTCATTCCGTCGAAGTCGAGGTTTTCCCAAATGCTGTTGCTCACAAACAGCATCTTCGACTCGCTGTGGTTGATGATGTGCTGAGCGTCATGCGGGTTAAACTCCTGCAGAATGGGCACAATCACCGCGCCATAGGTGATGGTGGCGATAAACACATTCACCCACGAGGGCGTGTTTTTGCCAATCAGCGCAATGCGATCGCCCGGCTTGATGCCGATTTTCTTGAACAGCAGGTGCAGGCGTGCGGTGTTGCGCGCAAAGTCGCCATAGGTCTGCGTCTTTTTGGTGTTGTAGTCACTAAGGGCCGGGAGTTCCCAGTTGTCGATGAAACTCTGCTCAAAAATCTTTATGGTGTTTTCTTTCATCATAACATTCAATGCTGTTTTGGTGCTGGCTGCAAAGTTACCACATATATTTCACAATTGGCACACTTCGGGCGCTTTTGTGTAATATGACGGCCATTTTGGCGCCACACATTATTATATATAATGGCGCGCAGCAATTAATTTTGCTAATATGCGCAAAAAATTTTGCACATTGCAGAAATATGCTTACCTTTGCACTCGCAATCGGGGAGAAATCCAGATTGCACAACCCAAACTAACGGTGTGTTAGTTCAGCTGGTTAGAATACATGCCTGTCACGCATGGGGTCACGGGTTCGAGTCCCGTACACACCGCAAGGCCGCTCAATTGCTTGAGCGGCCTTATTTTTTTGCGCCTTTATGCCACAACAAAAAAAATCCAGGGCCCCGACCTTGCGATCTTGGGCCCTGGAACTTCGTCCATAAAAAAGATGCGTTGCTGCCTATGCGCGCTGCGGCCGCACTAAATTTGCGTGCGTATCACTTGCCTCTGGCTGAGTCAATTCAATGCTTTTCTATTACTACTTATTATTATGGCAACCGCATAGCACTTAAAGGAACGGCGTTATTTCTATATCCCAATAATGTGCGTGCCGGGATTGACTATTTCTTCACGTCTTCGGTGCGGTCAACGGTCACTCCCTTGGGCGTAACCTTGATGTATTTTATCACCTCATCACCCTTGACGCGCACATACAGGCCTTTCAGACCGAGCTTCACGGGGTTGAGGGTGTCGGGCAGGCGGAAGGCGATATAGCCCGTCTGCACTCCGTGCTGCTCGCTGCCGGCGTTTTTGCGCTTCAGCCGCAGCTCAAGATTAACGTAATCCGACTCAAAGTTGACCAGCGTGTTCTCAACGAGCGACACCACATATTCGGTCTCGCTCTTGTCGCCGGTGTTGTAGTTTGGAGTCTCGAGGCGGGTGTCGAGATACTTGCCGTCGGTGCTGAGGTGAAGCATCTTGGCATACAGCTCGTCGTCGCCCAGGCTGTCGAGTTCGGCATAGGTGTGGGCCACAAATGGGGCCTTGGTGACCATGGTGCGCATGCCCTGCAGGTCGATGGTGCGCGAGTTGGCGTTTGGGCCGGCTGCGAGGTTGCTGAAATACACTATGGTGCGCAGGTTGTCGTCCTCGGCGCTCACTTTAAACGAACTGAAGTCCTTGTTGTGGTTGGGCATCAGAGCCATGCCGCTGTCGCCCTCAAACCAGAAGTTGGCGGGGTCGTCGGCGTGCAGGGTCACGTAGGCATAGTAGCTCACCTTGTCGGGGTCGTCGTCGTTGCACGATGTGAAGGCCGTGAGCAGCAGCGCAAAGGCCATCGACATCAGTAATAGGGTCGTTTTCTTCATAATTGATGTGTGTTATGCGTTCTTTTTATTGTTTATAATTCAGCATCGCGGATTTGCAAGATGCGGCCGCTTTGCCGCCCTTGCATAATATAAACACCGCCCGGCGCGATAATTGCACGTCGGGCGGCGTTTTTTTGTCTTTTTTCTCTATTGCAATTGTCAGAAACCTATGCGCACGCCCATTTGCAGGTCGAAGTCGACATCGGCCGCCGTGCGCACTGTGGGCACTGGCGTGCCGGTGATGTTCCACACCAGCCTTGGCTCGGCATACACGCCCACGGCCTCGGTGAGCTGGCACTGCACACCGCCCAGGGCGCTTGCGCTCCACTCCACCTTGCCCTTGTCGGCGCTTGCGCCTCCGAGCTTGGCGTCGAGCGGCAGCAGGGCGGCAGCCTCGGCACCGGCATACAGCTTAATGCGGTCGCTGCGGTAAGCGTTCCAGCGCGCCCCCACGGGCACCGACAGCAGCTGCATGCGGCCCTTGGCGCCATCGGCCTCGGTGCGCAGCAGCGTGTAGGCCACGCCAGCGCTCACGGTAAGCCTGCCTGCCAGCAAGTCGCGGCCCACGCCCACGCCCACTCTGAGCGGCATCTTGTGACTGTAGGCCACGCCTCCGTCCTCGGTGTGGCGCGGAGCCACGCTGAGGCCTGCCACATTCACGTCGATCGACCACAGCCGCCCGCCTTGGCGCTGCAGCTGGCCGGGCAGTGTGCCCGAATCGCTGAGGCGGCGGGCGTTCTCCTCCATCTGGCGGTAGGCGTCATACTCGTGGTCGCTGTAGTTTTGCCACGGGTTGAGCGACGACGACGGGGCTTCCTCGCCGTCGGCCTGGCCCATAGGGCGGTTGGGGCGGCCCGGGCCTCCTTCCGACGAGGCGTAGAGGGCTCCCATGTTCACCGAGTCGGCCAGACTCTCGGCTGAGTCGGCTGCCACGGCGTGGTGGCGGTGATGGCGGCGGGCCAAGCGGCGGCCTTCGGCACGCGCCTGGGCCAGAAGGGCTTCGGGTTGCGACTGTGGAGCGGCTGCTGCGGCCATGCTGGGCACCGGCACCGCGGCAGGCAGTGTAGACACGCCATGCGACGACAGCAGTCTGACGCACACAGCGGCCACTATGGCCACAACAGCGGCTGCCGAAGCCGCCCACAGCCACCGCAGGCCGCCGCGGCGGTGCGGTGCGGCTACGGGTGCGACTGCCGGCTGCTGCGGCTTGGCGGCGGCCATTCGGGCCGACAAGGCCTCCCAGCTGCCCGCAGGCGGCTGTTTGCTTGCTGTGGCGGCTTTGCGCCTCACCACTTCCAGCCAGTCGTTATTGCTATTGTCATCAGTCATACTGCTCATTTAAATATTGTTTTATGCGCTTTGCCAGCAAGGCTTTGGCCCTGGCCAGCTGCGACGATGAACTTTTCTCGTTGATTCCAAGCCGCTCGGCTATCTGCCTGTGCGAGAGGCCTTCGATGCAAAACAGGTTGAACACCGTGCGGTAGCCATCGGGCAGCTCGGCAATGAAGCCATTGAGCGTGTTGGCGTCAATCATGTCGACCATCGAGGCGTCGGGCTCGTCGGGCACGTCATCGCCCACCGTGTCCACCGGCTGCGACGACACCGCCAGGCGTCCGTTGCCGCGCAGGTGGTCGAGGGCCATATTGACCGCGATGCGGCTCATCCACGCCCGCAGCGACCCGTCGCCGCGCCAGGCAAACCGCCCAATGGAGTCATACACACGTATGAAGGTGTCCTGAAGAACGTCGGCTGCGGCATCCTCCTGGACAACATATCGTGATATGAGCGCATACACGCCGGGGCTGTAAGCTTCGTAAAGTGCGCGCTGGCACTTGCCGTCGGCCGCCAGGCACCCCTCATACATTTCTTTCTCAGTCATTTTGCGGAAACCCACGTTGCTCATCAACTAAACGCACCTGTTACACAAACACTGCATTAGACAATTGCATTTTTAACACTCGGGGTCATGCGGCTACTTCTGCTTGCCGTTGATGTCGAAATTCAGCGTCACGCCGTCGGCGGCCACGTCGAGGGTCACGGGGCAGCCCTCAATCATCGGGAAGTTTTGGTGGCCAATGTGCCCTGCGGGGAAGTCGTAGCACACGGGGATGTTGAGATCGGCGATATAGCGGTGAATCATATCATACATGTCATCGTAGCCCTTCACCGCACTGTATTCAGTGAACTTGCCCACTATCAGGCCCTTGATGTGACTCAGCACACCGCGAATTTTAAGCAGGTGCAGCATGCGGTCCACGCTGTCGTAGCGCTCGCCCACGTCCTCGATGAAGAGCACCACGTCGTGCGTCTTCAGGAAGTCGCGGGTCAGGAAGTCGTAGTCGCTCTCGGCCAGGCCGCCATACACGCTCATGTTGCCGCCCACCAGAATGCCGCGGGCAGTGCCCGGGTGGTTGAACTTGTGGGCCGGAATGCGGTAGCTGGGCATCTTACCCAGCAGCAGATTGTGCAGGGCGCGGCAGGTGGTGTCGTTGCCGCCGTCATAGCCCAGCGGGGCGGCCATGTTGGCGTGAATGCTCATGTTGCCGGCGCGCACCTGCGCGCTGTGCAGGGCGGTGATGTCGCTGTAGCCGATAATCCACTTTGGGTGCTTAGTGAACTCCTCAAGCGGAATCTCACACAGCAAGTGCACCGAGCCATAGCCGCCGCGCGAACACAGTATGGCCTTCACCGAGGGGTCGCGCAGCGCCCACAGCAGGTCGGCCTTGCGCTGCTCCACAGTGCCTGCGAAGCCAGTGCTGAGCCGCTCAAGCGTATATTTGCCCTTCACTGGGTTGAAGCCCCAGCGCTTGAGCACGTTGTAGCCCGTGTCGACCTGCGCCGTGTCGATGGCGCTGGCCGGGGTGATGATTGCAATCTTGTCGCCCGGCTTCAGAAACGCCGGAGCCTTGATGCCGCTGCCGGCCAGCAGCGACGCCGCGCACATTGCGGCAGCCGCCATGAGTGATATTCTCTTATTCATATATGTATATAATGCGTTTTTTGTCATCGCACGCAAAATTACACAAAAAAGCCGATGCCCGCAAACGGCTGCGCCTGCGGGTCACCGGCCTTGTGGCTCAGGCACCACCCACTTGCTGCATCAGTGGGGACGCAGGCGGTAGTGGCCGCCGCGGCCATGCGCCAGGCGGCGGTGCTTGCAAAAGCGGTTGAACTCGGCACGGGCCGCCTTGCGGCGCATACCCGTGAGGCGGCAATAGTCGTCAACGCTCATCTCGCGGCCGTGGCGGCGTATGAACGATATGGCCAGGTTGAGCCGGTTGCTCGCCCCTGAGCCCAGGGTGAGCGAAAACACCGTGCTGTTGCCGCCGCCATAGTCGTGGTGATGGTGTGGCGGCTCGGGTGGTGCTGGAGGTGCGGGTGGTGGAGGAGGAGGCAACGGGCGCTCCATGGGCGGAGGGGGCGGGCCGCCGTGATGATGGTGGCCGTGGTGTGGGCCGCCGGCTGCGGCTGTGCCGCACGCCAGTGCCGTGATGGCTGCAAACGCTGCTATGCGCTTGGTTTGGGAGGCTAACAATTTCGTTCTCATAATCTGGTCTCCTTCACTATTAACGGTTTGTAATCTGTTTTGCCTTTTGACTGACAACTGTGGCAAAAGTTAAACGGCACACACGCCGATTTGTGTTTCTTTAACTACTTTGCGCAGCCTCACGCAATACAGGCATATACCGAAACAGCCCACCACCTAAAACAGTTACTGTGCAGAAATCGCACAAAAAGTATGTTGCGCAACACATTGCCGCTTTTTCACGCCATTTGCTTTGCTTTTGTAAAATTATAGGATTACCTTTGCTACTGTTGAAGATGTTAATACCGTTCAACGGTTATTTTTTGTATTGTGGACATCTACCCACGTTCTGATTAAATGACAGTTTGAATTAGTTTTTGAGCTTAAGTCTATTTTTTCTGTTACTTGCGTAAAACCCCATTCTCCAAAAAGTAGTATCAGCCACTGCTCATATATGAAGCTCTGAGTGATACGCTGACGCATCTACCTCTGCCCCACTTCACCGAGTGAAGGAAAGCGGAACATAAACATTAATAAAATTCACGAATATGAACAGAAGAACTTACGCAGTAATGGCTGCCTGCACAATGGTGGCAAGCGCTACCCAGGCCGTGACGATTGACGACCTTTTGCAGCATGGCGGCAACGCCATTGAAATCACCTGCGGCAACCAACAGCAGCACTCGCTGCACGACAATGTGAACGGACTGGTGACCATTGATAAACTGAACGACAGCACTGTGGTGCTGAAGAATTTCCTCGGAATTTGCGACGTCCCATTCATCCTCAAAGACAACACTCTGGTGATGGACCGCACCGACGTGCCCTACAACACCACCAACGTGCTGCGGCTCACGTCACCGCAATACGCTGTAGTGGCACTCACCCCACAACTGGCCCAGAACGGCACATACTACGACATCGACGGCCTGCGATACCGCTCCGACGAAATAAAGGGCAAGGACGGCGAATACACAATCACCTTCAGCATGCCAGTGAAAGTCGAGTGCTTAAACGGCAGCAACGGACGCTATTTCGAGGAGGTGAAAGAATGGAAAAACAGCTGCACCATAGAGGTGTTCAAGCCCAACGCCTCGGCCATCGACCACGACAAGACGGCTGGGCAGGACCGGACATACGGAGCCAAAATCACGTTCAACAACGGCTCTGGCACATTTTCGTTGGTAAACTTCGGCGCCAAGGGCTATGGCATTGAGAACTATCACGTGGACAGCACCATGTGCAGCCGATTGAATGAGCTTACGGGCACATTCGACCGAGCCAGCGGCAAGGCTTGGATGGACAGCCAGCAGCTGGCCTGCGACCTAAGCCCCATGGCCGACTACGGCACGCTGAACACCTACCGCCTGTGCGGCATCGACACCACATCGGGCGCCACTCGGCAGCAAGTTGAAGGCACGGTGCGCTTCAGCGGCCAGCACCACACCGGCACATCGGCCTGGGTGACCGACGGCGGCGACTGCCGCACACTGGAAACCGCGCTCCTGGAGTTCAGCCCTTGGAGCGCATACTGCGACGAACTTGGCGGAACAGGTGCCCAGCCGGTGGTGACCGACACGCGCATCACGGTGCCCGAGCACGATGTGACGCTCGGCATTGAATTCACCGACGCCACGGGCCGCGCCCCCATTGGCAGCAGCCAAATCAGCCTGGAGGCTTCGTGGCGGGCCACTGCCAACGAAGATCTCGTGGACAGCTACGACCTGCTGATGGTGGAGGGCAACCCTATAGATGCCGCCAGCGTGCAGATCGACAAGGCCATAACCGTGGCTTCGGGCATTGCAAAGAACGAAGAGGGCCAGTATAAGGCAAACGCCATCGTGGCATCGCACTTCGTCGACGACATGGGCACCCTGCCCTGCTACACGATGCTGGTGCGCGCCAACTACGACCCCGCCACCAGCCTCACCCCCACCCTGCACTGCCTGTGCCCCGTGGACGTGCTCACCACCATGACGGGGGTTGACAATGTGGAAGCCGCCAAAGAGGTGAAAAGCGTGACCTACTACAACGCCGCCGGCGCCATGGTGTCGCAGCCCGCAGCCGGAGGTGTGTATGTGAAAGTGGCCACCTACACCGACGGCAGCCGCACAGCGGTGAAGATAAGAAACTGAATCATTGCCACATAGCGCCGCGGCAATGCCGCAAGCGCAGACACACACATTTCAAAAACCAGCAAGCAGGAGGCCTCCGCACACGTCAACCGTGCATGGAGGCCTCTTTTCTATTGTGTCGCATAAAAGGCAGCTGCTTACTTCACATAGTGCACATAGTCGGGCTTGCGAGGCGCAGGCTTGGGAGCGGCATGCAGGGGGTAGCCCACCACGCAGTAACCTATGCCCTCATAATCGCCCTCGATGCCCCACTCCTTGAGCAGAGCCTTGCCCTCGGGCGAGTCAAACTCCTCCTTGGCACGGTTGATCCAAATGCCGCCAAGGCCCACTGCGTGGGCGGCGTTGAGCATATTGCCCATCACCAGCGAGCCATCGTAGACGTGGGTGGGCACGCTGCGGTCGGCAAGCACTAACAGCACCACAGGGCCGCCATAAAAGGGGTCGATGCCGGTGCCAAGGATTTTAGCATTAGAGGCCGAAAGGCGGTCGCGAACGTCCTTGCGGGTGACACACACTATCACAGGCGACTGGCTGCCATGGCCCGTGGGCGCGTAGGTGCCGGCCTTGATGATTTCGTCGATAAGCTCTTGCGGCGGCATGTCGGGCTTAAAGCCGCGTATGCTGCGCCGCGTAATCATGTTTTCTATAATCTCGTTCATAATATCTATGCTTTTATCCCAAATCGGTCATTAGAACGATCTTTTTTTGAGGTTAGCCTTGTAACTACTTGATTATTTGTCTTTTACAAATAGTGCTTTCTAATGACCGCCATTAGAAAAGTGACCTTACAAATAACTCATTGTCAATTTGTTACAAATTTAACCACGGATTATACCTTTTCTATTGACCGATTTGGGTTTATACCAGTGCAAAATTACTGCAAACGCACCTTTTGCGCAACACGCGCGCAAGCAAAAAAGGCGATGCCCGCTCACACACACGGTGAGCAGGCATCGCCACGGATATTTATGTTTTATTATTACTTGCGTTTAGCAGATGGCGGCAATTATTTCTTTTTGCCGGCAGCCACAGTCTTGGCCTCAGCCTTGCCGGCGTTACGCTTAGAGATTGCGTAGGCCACAGGCGATGCCACGAAGAGCGATGCAAGAGTACCGAACACAACACCCAGCATCATAGCGAAGATGAAGCTGCGGATGCTTTCGCCACCAAGGATGAAGATGACGAGCAGCACCAGGAATGTGGTGAACGATGTGATGGTGGTACGCGACAGAGTGCTGCACAGGGCAGTGTTGAATGTCTCGTACTCATCTTTGCGCTTGTTGTAGAGGTTGCGGTATTCACGCACTCGGTCGAACACCACCACGGTGTCGTTCACCTGATAACCAATCACGGTGAGGATGGCGGCGATAAACGTCTGGTCGATCTCCATCGAGAAGGGGAACAGGCCGTGCAGCGTGTAGCAGCCAATCACCAGGAACGAGGTGAATGCCACGGCGGCAAGGGCACCCACAGAGAATGCGATGTCGCGGAAGCGCAGCAGAATGTAGAGTGCCATGGCAATGAGCGAGAAGAGCACGGCCAGGACTGCACCGCGGGTCATGTCGCTTGCAATGCTCGGGCCCACCTGGTCGGACGAAACCACACCGATTGTCTCGTTAGACACGCTGAAGTCGTTGTAGTTCATGTTGCCGATTTCGCTCTTGAGGCCGTCATACAACTTGTGCATGATGATGTCGTCGACATCAACCTTTGTGTCGATGTTGTCGATCATATAGTTGGTAGAGATACGCACCTTGGTGTCGTTGTCGATGGTGATAACCGACACGTTGGCGCCCTCAAACTGCTGCTGCAATTCGTTCTGGAGTTTCTCGGTGGAAACTGAGTGAGTGAATTGAACCACATAGTTGCGGCCACCCGAGAAGTCGATGCCACGGCTGAGGCCACGGCCCGGGATCACAAACATTGCCACAACCACCACGATGAGTGCAATCACCACATAGCGGATGGTCTTGGCCTTGCCCATGAAGTCGAACTTCACATTGGTCATGAGGTTCTTGCTCATGGAAGTGGTGAAGGTGACATTGGCAAACGAGCCCTTGTTGACGAAGTGCTCAAGCACAAGGCGTGTGGCAAACACCGCTGTGAAGAACGAGCAGCAGATGCCGATGAGGGTGGTGATGGCGAAACCGCGGATCGGGCCGGTGCCGAGGTAAGCCAGAATGATGGCGGTGAGCACCGAAGTGAGGTTGGAGTCGAAGATTGCCGAGAAGGCGTTGCTGTAGCCGTCGGCCACAGCCTGCTTCATGCCCTTGCCCTGGCGCAGCTCCTCTTTGCAGCGCTCGAAGATGAGCACGTTGGCATCAACGGCCATACCCAGCGCAAGCACGATACCTGCGATACCAGGCAGTGTGAGCACCGACTGGAACGAAGCCAGAATACCGAATGTGAAGAAGAGGTTCAGAATCAGGCCAAGCACTGCTATGCTACCAGCCTTGACGCCATACACGCCGAGGATGAAGATAACCAGCAGCACCAGTGCCACTGCAAACGACACGAGGCCCTTGTTAATGGCCTCCTGACCCAGCGACGGGCCAATCACGCTCTCGCTGGCGATGTTGACGCGTGCCACCATCTTACCCGACTCAAGCACGTTGGCAAGGTCGTTGGCCTCTTCGGGAGTGAAGTTGCCGGTAATCTGCGAGCGGCCACCGTCGATCTGCGCGTTCACATTGGGGAATGAATATACTTGGTCGTCGAGCACGATGGCGATTGCGCGGCCAATGTTCTGGCCTGTGATGCGCGACCACTGGCGTGAGCCTTCCTCATTCATTGTCATCGACACCACCTGGCCCTGCAGGTTGTCGAACTCGCTGGTGGCGTCGGTCACCACATCACCGGTGAGCACCGGTTTGCCCTGCACTGTGCGCAGTGCCACGAGTTGGAACATGCGTCCGCCCTCGTCAAACGCCTTCACTGTCCAGCACAGCTTCAGGTCGGTGGGCAGATACTGCTGGGCTGTGGCCGAGTGGATAATGGTGTTGACGGCTGCGGTGTCTTTCACATCGACAAGGCCCACAACGGGCGACGACGGATTCAGCTGGCCGCTGGCCACATTAAGCAGGTCGGCCAGAGTGCGCTGGCTCTTCTTGGCGGCCTTGGCGGGCTGTGCGGCGGCCTTCTTGGCGCTGTCGGGCTTGGCCTCGGCAGTGGCCTTGGCGCTGTCGGCCTCGGCTGCGGGCGCTGCTGCGGTCACGCCGTTGGCGGTGGCCACGCTCAGGTTGTTGATGTCGGCTGTGATGTCGCTCAGCTTATAGGTCTGGTAGAATTCCAGATTGGCGGTACCCTGGAGGAGCTTGCGCACACGCTGCGGTTCCTTGATGCCCGGGAGCTCAAGCAGAATGCGGCCTGTGCTCTGCAGCTTTTGGATGTTGGGGGCCACCACGCCAAAGCGGTCGATACGGGTGCGAAGCACCTTGTAGGAGTTCTCCACCATGTCGTCGACCTCTTTAGAAAGTATCTTTTCAACCTCGGCATCGCTTGCGCCCGGCTTGGCCTTCACTTGCTCCACGTTGCGGAATATCTGGGCGAGGCTGCCTTCGGGAGCCAGCTTCTTGTATTCGGCGCAGAACGAAGCCACAAAGTCGTCTTGAGCGCTGCGGTTGTGCTCAACGTTGGCGATTGCCTGGTTAAACTTCTTGTCGGGGTTCTCGTTGGAGAGAGCGCGCAAGATGTCGGGGACCGAAATCTGAAGAGTTACGTTCATACCGCCCTTCAGGTCAAGGCCGAGGCCGAGTTCCTTTTCGCGGACTTCCTGGAAGGTGTATCCAAGGTACACCTTTTGCTTAGCGATGGAGTCAATGTACTCGTTGTAAGCGGTTCTGTACTTGTCGTTGGACGTGTCGGCACTCTTGATGCCGGCTGCGGCAAGGGCTTTCTGCTCTGCGATGCTGTCGTAGTGATAGGTCACAAACGAGAACGAGAGGTAGAATGCACATATTAGAATCAGCAGAACGGTGATGACTCTGATAAAACCTTTGGTTTGCATTTGTTAGAGTTTATTAATTATTTTTATTTGTTTTCTCGCAAATATAATTTACAGTTTGCAAATATACTACAATTTCTTTAAGGTGAAAAATATTTGCAATGCGTTTTTGCGCTTGTCTGCCAACTGAATGTGATTAGCGGCTGCTGCATAAAAAAAGGACCGTTGTCTCACGACAACAGTCCAAAAAAACTTAAAATCTAATACCATGAAAAACCGTTGCAAATATATGTCATGCGTCGGCCACGGCCAAAACAAAAACACAAATTATGCGCGGGTTAATGTTTTTTAACCTAAATCGAACGTAAACGCCCACCTTGCAAGCAGTTACGCACGGCGCACACTACTTGCGGCGCTTGCGCGGCGACTGGCGCCGCCTGGGCGAGGCCATGCGCAGCACCTGGGCCGAGCGGGCCGGCAGGTAGAGCTTGAGCCAGCCGAGACCGGCGCTGCCGTAGAGCGGATCGGGCTGCGTGAAGTGCTTCACGGCCTCGTCGATGTTGCCATAGCCGCCATAGCGGCTGCTGTCGGTGTCGACCACGCCGTCGTATTCGCCGGCGGGGGCCAGCAGGCCGTAGTCGTCAAACGACTTCACGGGGTTGAAGTTGAACACAAACACCAGCCGCCCACGCTTGAAGGCCAGTACCTGGTCGTCGTCCTTGTCCCACAGCTTTTGCACGGGCAGCTTCTGAAAATTGTGCACCGAGCCAATGAGGTGGATCATGTCGTTGTCCCAGTTGTTGAGATACTGATATTTGAGGTCGGGGCGGTCGACCAGACTCCACTGGCGGCGGGCATACTTGTAGCTCCAACCGTTGCCCTCGCGCGGAAAGTCGATCCACTCGGGGTGGCCCCACTCGTTGCCCATGAAGTTGAGGTAGCCGCCGTTGATGGTGGCAGCCGTCACCAGCCTTATCATTTTGTGCAGGGCCATGCCGCGGTCCACGGCGCCATTGTTGTCGCCCACCATCATGTGCCAGTACATGTCCTTGTCGATGAGGCGGAAAATTATGGTCTTGTCGCCCACCAGAGCCTGGTCGTGGCTCTCAGCATAGCTTATGGTCTTCTCGTCGGCGCGGCGGTTGGTGAGTTCCCAGAATATGGATGTGGGCTTCCAGTCCTCGTCGCGGCGCTCCTTTATGGTCTTTATCCAGTAGTCGGGTATGCCCATGGCCATGCGGTAATCGAAGCCTATGCCGCCGTCCTTAAACTTGCGCGCCAGCCCTGGCATGCCGCTCATCTCCTCGGCTATGGTGATGGCGTGCTTGTTCACCTCGTGAATCAGCACATTGGCCAGAGTCAGATAGGTGATGGCGTTGGTGTCCTGACCGCCGTTGTAGTAGTCGTCATAACTGCCGAAGGCCTGGCCGAGGCCGTGGTTGTAGTAGAGCATCGACGTGACGCCGTCGAAGCGGAAACCGTCGAAGCCATACTCCTCGAGCCAGAATTTGCAGTTGCTCAGCAGGAAGTTTATCACCTCGTTTTTGCCGTAGTCGAAGCACAGCGAGTCCCATGCGGGGTGCTCGCGGCGGTCATCGCCATAGAAGTATTGGTTGTAGCTGCCGTCGAAGCGGCCAAGGCCCTCCACCTCGTTTTTCACCGCGTGCGAGTGTACGATGTCCATAATCACGGCTATGCCGCGGCCATGGGCGTCGTCGATGAGGCGGCGCAGGTCGTCGGGCGTGCCGAAGCGGCTCGAGGCGGCATAGAAGCTCGACACATGATAGCCAAACGAGCCATAGTAGGGGTGCTCCTGAATGGCCATAATCTGGATGGCGTTGTAGCCGTCGGCCGCGATGCGCGGCAGCACCTGAGTGCGGAACTCGTCGTAGGAGCCCACGCCCTCCTTGTCCTCGGCCATGCCTATGTGGCACTCATATATGAGCAGCGGCGCCGTGTTGGGCTTAAAGCCCGTGTGCTTGGGGCGGTAGGGCTCGTCGGGACTCCACACCTGCGCCGAAAATATGCTCGTCTTCTCGTCTTGCACCACGCGCGTGGCGTAAGCCGGTATGCGCTCGCCCATGCCGCCGTCCCAGTACACGTGCAGCTTAAACAGCTGTCCGTGGTGCATGGCGCGCCCAGGCAGCTTGAGTTCCCAGTTGCCCTCAGCGCCTGGCAGGCGGCGCATCTCGTAGTGCACGCACTCCTTCCAGTCGCTGAAGTCACCCACCAGCACAATGCGCGTGGCGTTGGGCGCCCACTCGCGCATCACCCAGCCGCCGTCGGCCGTGCGGTGCAGTCCATAATAGTTGTAGGCGTTGGCCCAGTCGCTCAGGCTCATTTTGCCGCCAGTGAGTTCGTCAATCTTGTGCAGCGCGTCGGCATGGCGGCCCGCAATGGCAGGCTCAAACGGGGCGAGCCACGGGTCGTCCTTTATGATTTTGAGAGTTGATTTTTTCATGCTCAATATAAATGGTTACCTTGTTGGTGGCAAAGATAGTGCAAATCGAGAGCAAAGCATCAAGTTTACTTGAATGTTTTGCCGAGATGCAGCCTATTTTATCTAAAGATAGTGCAAATCGAGCATAAAGCGTCAAGTTTACTTGAATGTTTTGCCGAGATGCAGCCCATGTGGCAAAACAGCACGGCGGGGCTGGCACGAAGTCAGCCCCGCCGTGGGGATATGATGCAATTCTTACAATTTTAATACAGCACCTTCACGGCCTTGCCGCCGGCCACCACCACATAGCAGCCATGGCCGGGCAGGGTCACGCTGCCTGTGGCGCCGCTGCACAGCAGTCGGCCTGCGGCTGTGTAGACGGCGAAGCTGTCGGCGCCCGACACAGTGAGAACACCTCCGCTGACGCTCACGCTTGCGGCAGCAGCCTCAACGCCTTGCACGCCCGAAGCCACAATTGGCTCGATCAGCTTAAACTTGCCCCACTGGGCATCGGCCTTGTAGTCGCCGATGCTGGCCGAGGGCACAAGCAGACGGCAGGTGTTGAGGTCAACGCCGTCGAACACATCGGCAGTGATGGCAACGGGAGTCTCCACCTTTACAGTGGCCGTGGCCAGAGCCGAGCAGCCGCTGAAGGCCTCAGAGCCAATGGCGGTGATGGTCGACGGCAGCTCCACCTGCTTAAGCGCCGAGCAGCTGGCAAAAGCCTCATAGCCAATGCTGGTGTAGCCCTCGGGCACCACGATGCTCTCAAGGCCGCTGCAGTAGTAGAACATCGACTCGCCTATGGCAGTCATGCCCTTGCCCAGTGTCACGCTCTTGAGGCTTGAGCAGCGGTAGAACGCGTTCTCGCCCACCGAAGTCACGCTATTGGGCAGCACGAGCGAGGCAAGCGAGGTGCAGCGATAGAAAGCCTCGTCGCCGATGGTGGTGAGCGACTCGGGCAGAGTGATGGCCGTCAGGCCTGTGCAGCGGCTGAAGGCCGATGACGAGATTTCCTCAACGCCACTGGGCACGGCATAGCTGCCGGTTTTGCCCACGGGGCACACAATGAGGCTGGTCATTGCCTTGTTGTAGAGCACGCCGGCGTTCGAAGCAAAATTTGCGTTGCCATCGGCCACGTCGATCGAGCTAAGACTGGTGCAACCCTCAAACACGCCGTCGCCCAGCGTGCGCAGCTTCTTGGGCAGGGTTATTGACTTGAGGGCCGAGCAGCCGTCGAAGGCAGCGCCGCCAAGTTTGGTGAGCGCCTCGGGCAGGTCGATGCTCTTCAGCGACGAGCAGCCGTCGAACGCATTGTCGCGGATCTCGCTCACCGCGCTGCCCATCGTCACGCTTTCAAGGGCCTTGCAGCCGGCAAATGTGTTGCGGTAGATGGTCTCCACCTCGCTGGGCAGAGCTATCGACTTCAGGCTCGAGCAGCCCGCGAAGGCATAGTCGTCGACGTATAGAATCTTGTCGGTGAGTGTGATGCCCGCCAGAGCCGAGCAGCCATAGAAGGCGCGCGACTTAATCTCGTTGGTCTCGCTGCCCAGCGTGAACGAAGTGAGATCGGTGCAATACGACAGCGCGTCCTCGCCCACTTCCCACATTGTGGCCGGCCACACCACCGACTTCAGGTTGGTGCCGCTGAAGGCATACGACAGGTCGGTGCAGTAATACTCGTCTTCGTCCTCGCTCACGTCATAGCTTGTGGCGGTGTAGTAGCTGCTCCAAGAGTCCTGATAGTAGGCGCTGCCGCCGTCGGTCAGTTCCACGCCGCTCAGGTTAAGGTCGGTGAGCTTGCCTTGAGTGGCATTGCCTTCGGCATCCTGACCCGCCATTTCGCGAATGTAGAGCACGTCGTCGCCGTTGAGCTTGCCGCTCACGGTGAGACCGGTAACCTCGTTTTTCTCACTTGCCGGAATGAGCGTGCTCAGCGTTCCGGCCGTTTTCACCTCAACGGTCTTCACCGTTGCCCCTGCAAAGGCCGGAGCGAGCATGGCCACAGCCGCCACCCAGCCAAGAGTAATCGTTTTTCTCATAATTAATACATCTCTTTTATGTTCTATTCTAATTAAATATACTTGTTCAGTTCCTCCACAAGCCGAAACACCGTGGTCGATGACTCGGCCTTCGACGGAGCCATGCTACCGAACTCCTCGCATATGGCCTTAGCCCTTTTAATGGCATCGGCCTGACGGGAAAGGAGCAGTCCATAAATTCTGTTGGAGAACTCCTCTTTTTTGGAGTATTCTGTTCCGAGGAGTTTGCTCAGGGTACCACCATAAGTGCTGCGGTCGATGGGGCCATGGTAATCATTAAAGTGCAAAAGGAACCAGAACTCAAACGCCTGATTGCTATATGCAACACTGAACCCGTTGCTTTCGGCCATCCTTATCGCGCAGTCGAAATCATTGTTGCTGAAGTCGTCTTTGTCAAACACCACCCATTGCTGGCCATATTTTCGGCCTTTTGCCAATTCATGCCCAGCAATGGATATGGCTTCTTGCACAAGCCTCACGGTGCTCCGGCCTTTGCCCACCGCTTTCACCGTGGCCGACGTCAATCGGAATGAGTTGAAATAGCCAGGCTCGGTGTTCACGCCCTCGCACACAATCAGGAACGACTGCTTCACCGGACGGCAGCCCGTTCTGCGCATTAGTGACCGCTCTTTGCGCGGATTAAATCTGCTCATTTTGCTCCGATTGGGTTAAAAAGAGGCGGCTGAAATCTCCCGTCACAGGTGTGGCTCCGTATTTTCCCAGAATATAGTCCTTTTCAAAGGGCGCATTACTGCGCACCTTGTAGTCGGCCAGAGAATAAAGCATCGACGCGCCAAATGCGTCTTTCTGAGTGAACCACACTTGGTCGCGGCGCAAAAGTTTAGCTCCGAGCACATTGGTGTCGTGAAGTGTGAACACTATCTGTGCATTGTGCGGATTGGTGGCACCGGAATTAAACAGTTCAATTATGCGCGATGTAAGCACCGGGTGCATCTTGCAGTCGAGTTCGTCAACCACGATGCGCTTGCCGTGGTCGAGCGCGTCGATTATTGGATAGGCAAGCTTGAAATACCTTATTGTGCCTTCCGACTCATTGGCAGAAAACGGGAACGAAATCCGCTTTGAGGCATTTCCGTCGTCGTCATACTGGGTGTGGCTGCTCACCACCTCGTCGTTGACCTTATATATGTCGTCGATTCCGAAATCGGCATACTTCGAAAAATCCACAATGCGCTTGCGCATCACAGGGTCATCGAGCTTCAAGGCCGCCCATTGCCACATTTTCTCGTCATCGTCGTTGGTGATAACGATGGTGTCGCCAAGCCAGCGCACCACATCGGCCGCCACGCCGTCGTTGAACTGCGCAGCCACCGACAGCAGCAGGGCATTGCAGCGCACCATGTTGTTTGCCACCAAATGCTTGGCAATTGCATATGATGCATGCATTGTGAACTGGCCATTATCGCGATAGAACATCTCAACCTCTTTTGCCCTCTTTTTGTTGCTCTTGCGATACAGCCACTCTCGCGCCACGCTGTCGCGGCCCATTTCGAATCCATACCTATAGACATAACCGGCACTGCAAAATGTGGCTTCAAACAGCGATGGCTCGCTGGCCGTGACGCTGCTGAGCATAAAACGCTCTAAATTCACCGTTTCACTGGCCCGCAACTCCTTCATTGAATTCATCGCAAGCCACTTGAATGCCGAAAACGCCTTTACGAAGTTTGACTTTCCCGAGGCATTGGCTCCATATATGGCCGCGCCATGAAGCAATGGAGGGAGGGCGCCCCCGGCATGAAACATCGCATCGGCGTCGGCCACAGCCGTTTCCCTAAGGCTTGTTGACACAAGCGACAATGTGGCCGGCTCTTTAAACGACAAATAATTACCTACTGTGAAGCGTATGAGCATAGAGTTAACCTTGAAATTTGCAAATTTTCTGCAAATATACGCGTTTACTCCAAACCAAACAAAAGTTAGCCAATTTTTAGGCTGAAAATCAGGCGGCACCTCGGCAATGCGGAAAAAAATGAGCAAGCCCTTTTTTTGCATTGCGCTCGGTTTGCACTAATTTTGCAATGCAATCAATAGAGACATATTCGAATCCACTCTTTTTACTGACTAACGATGATAAGGTTTAACAGCGACTACATGGAGGGGGCGCACCCCGCAATTCTAAAGCGACTAAATGAAACTAACCTCACTAAAATCGACGGCTACGGCCTCGACGACTTCTGCAGCAGCGCACGCGAGAAGATTCGCCAGGCTTGCCAGTGCCCCGAGGCCAATGTGCAGTTTCTGGTGGGCGGCACGCAGACCAACGCCATTGTGATCGACGCCATTCTGTCGCACAACGAGGGCGT
Organism: Wujia chipingensis; assembly: GCA_963655175.1. Taxonomy (GTDB): domain Bacteria; phylum Bacteroidota; class Bacteroidia; order Bacteroidales; family Muribaculaceae; genus Sodaliphilus. The sequence continues at coordinate 34,011 of CAVKDU010000012.1, forward strand.
GCTGGCGTGCGAAACGGGCCACATCAACCAGCACGAGGCCGGGGCCATCGAGGCTTGCGGCCACAAGATTCTCACACTCGAGCAGCAAGACGGCAAAATATCATCGCTCACTCTGGCTCAGTATCTCAAGGACTTCTTTGGCAGCGGGTTTGGCTACGAGCACATTGTGGTGCCCAAGGCGGTGTACATCTCCAACCCCACGGAATACGGCACGGTGTATACCCTCAACGAGCTGCAAGACATACGCGAGGTGTGCGACCGCTACGGCCTGATGCTGTATATGGACGGCGCGCGCATGGGCTACGGACTGGCCGCCAGGCACAACGACCTGTGGCTGCCCGACATAGCGCGGCTGTGCGACGCCTTCTACATTGGCGGCACCAAGGTGGGCGCGCTGTTTGGCGAGGCGGTGGTCATAACCAACCCCGCAATCAAGCTCACTCTGGGCTATATGAAAAACCGCGGCGCGCTGCTGGCCAAGGGCTGGCTGCTGGGGCTGCAGTTCGACACGCTGTTTACCGACGACCTGTATATGCGCATTTCGCGCAACGCCGTCGACAAGGCCATGCGCCTGCGCGAGGCTCTGGAGATGAAGGACTACCCGATATATGTGGAGTCGCCCACCAACCAGCTGTTTGTGGTGATGGAAGACCACAAAATGGAGGAGCTGGCCAAGCGCGTGGGCTTCAACGTGATTGAGGGCGTGGGCAACAGCCACCACGTGATTCGCTTCGCCACCACTTGGGCCACCACCGACGAGCAGATAGATGAGCTGATTTCACTGCTGTAGCCGCATAGGTATCGGCACGACGCATCACGCCGCCTGGCACTTTTTTCGTTGCCGGGCGGTGTTTTTTTTGTTTATATTTGCCCCCATTGTGCGTATTAACAATGATAGCTTTCATTATCGTAACATAACTACATTTCGGATTTATGAGAAAAATAATTCTTGCAATTTGCCTGATTATGGGCTTGCACGCATCGGCCATCGAGGTGACGGTGGACGAGAATGTGGAGTTTGTGAGCGCTATGTGCCGCCTCGCAGGCTTCGAGGAATATGTGTATGACGTCAACAAGACGTATGTGGCGGCCATCGACTCGATGATGGCTCCGTTCAAGAGCCACAAGGCGGTGGCAAGGCTCAACGAGCTGCGCGGGGCGCAGGGGCTGAGCTACGACGCCGTGGCCACATTTGCCACGCACACCGCCATCAGCAACGGCCACTTCACGCTGCGGCCGGGGGCCGACGTGGCAAAATACGAGAGCCGCTGGCGCACGGGGCAGGACGCCGAGATGGCGCAACTGATGGACGACGTGTACCACCGCTGCGGCTTCCACGACTTTTATGTGTCGCAGCAGCCGTTCTACAGCAAGGTGGTGGCCAACGCCAAAGCGATGGTTTCGAATGTGGACCTGAAGTGGCTCGAAGACTTCTTCGGCGGCCCCATCAGCGGACACATTGCCGTGAGTCTGCTCAACTATGGCAACTACGGCACCACGCTCCAATGCGCCGGGCAGCCCGAGGAGTCGGTGGTGATAATCGGTTGCAGCAACCTGGACAAGGCCGGAGTGCCGGTGTTCTACAACCTCGAGAGCCTTATGGTGCATGAATTCTCGCACCCAGCCTGCAACCCCATAATAGACCAGCACCTGCAGCAGTTCAACGAGAACGCGCAGCTCACGGCCGAGCTGATGAAGAACGAGCTGCAGGCGCGTGCGTATTCGGGCGGAGGCACGGTGCTGCATGAGTCGATGGTGCGCGTAGTTGAGGCGCAGTATGCGCTGGCCCATGCCACCACGGCCGACGACAGCCTCACGGTTGAGGCCACAATCAATAGCCAAGTGGCAAGCGGATTCCTGTTTTTACGCGAGCTGAACAACGCATTGTCGAACTACAGGCAAAACCGCAGCCAGTATGCCACCTTGGCGCAGTTTGCACCCAAGATTGTGGAGGCCGTGAACAATGCCGACGTGAAGCAGAACTACCTTGACCTTAAGCGCAACCAAATCACCATTATCGGCACATCGCTGCCCAAGGACGCGCGCGACGTGCCCGCGTCCGACCGGTTTGAGGTGAAGGTGTATCTCGACCGACCCGACGAACGTGGCGGGTTCGGACTGAACTACTACAAAGGCAAAGAAGACATTATGCCCGACCTTGCGGACGTGAAAATGGACAAGGACCGCCGCATAATGTCGGTGTTTGTCAAGACCGAGCCGGGCCGCGAATACGGCTTTGTGATTCCCGGCTGGCTGTTCAAGACCAAAGCCGGATATCCCGGCCTTGGCAACGCCGTGTTCCACTTCTTCACCGCCAAGTAGCGAGGGCCAGCACAGGGCGTAAAAGCGCAGTAGGCCGCGCAACCGGTTGGGTTGCGCGGCCTACTTTATGCTGTGATGCTGTGGGGCGGCTTAGTTGATGCCCGACAGGTTGTATTTTGCAAACTCGAGGTCTTTGGCAGCCTTGGCGGCCAGCGAACTGTCGAGGCGCACGGCCTGCTTGAGGTTGCTGAGCGTCATCTGCTCATTGTTGGTGCGGGCACCGAGCACAGCCATCAGATAGTAGGTGGTGGCATCGGGGTTGGCAACAGAGGCCAGCGTGCTGCTTGCCGAGCTGTAGTCCTTGGTAAGGATTTGAGCCAGAGCGGCGTTGTTGGTCTTAGAGTCACCGAATGCGCGCACGGCTGCATTGTAGTCGCCAGTCTTCAGGTAGTATACGCCCAGAGCGTCGCCCAGTTCCTTAACGCCTGCTGCGCTGCCCAGCTTCTGGTTGGCGTCGGCATAGTTGCCGGCCAGCAGCGAGCAGAGGCCCAGGTTCATCTTGGCCTCGCTGCTTTGCGGATTCAGCTGCAGAGCCTTGGCGAAGTCGTCCTTGGCTGCTGAGTAGTCCTTAGCCTCATATTCGGTGAGACCCAGGTTGTTGTAGGCGCGGTAGTCATTGGGATACAGCTCGGCGCACTTTTTGTAGGCAGCCTGACGGTCGGCGTTGCTCTTAAGCGTGTTGGCGTAGTAAAGAAGCTCCTCGGCAGTGAGCGACGAGGGGTTGCTCTCGTAGGCGGCCTTCATCTCCTCCTCGGTCTTGCCTATGGTGTTGATAGAGGCAGTGAGGCGAGAGTAGCGCAGCTGCGGCAGCACTTCCTTGGCCAGCTGATCGAACACCGACGAGAGGTTGCGGATTTCACGCTCGCGGGTTTCGGGGTCCTTATACATTGAGAGCACGCTCAGAATGAGGTCCTTGTCTTGGATGTTGCTTTCCGACACCAGTTTCTGGAATCCGTCCCAGTCTTGGGCGGTGAAGTCGGCGGTGAGTTCGCCGGTCTCCTTGATGCCGTTTTTCTTGAGCTGGCTGTTGAGGTACTTCTTGGTGTTGTCCTCGCGGCCCGAAGCTATGCGGGTGTTGAGCTTCACACCGCCCTCAGGCGAGGCATACGACGAAATGTTGATGCCCTCCACCTGCTTCTTGTCGTCGGTCTGAGCTTCCTTCACCGTCTGGTGCAGGTCTTTGAGGGCCTGCTGGCGCAGCTCGCTGGCGCGCACGTTGGTCTGATTGATGAGGAACTTGATGTCGGCAGTGTATTTCTCGTTGATCACCTTCTGGAACTTGTCGGGGGCAATGGCGGGAGTCACCGTGGCGGCGTCGGCCATGGTGGAAGTGGCCACAACGCCGTTGGCCACCTTCACGCGCGGCAGCGCGTAAGTCTTTTTGCCCTGCTGCACCTTGAAGTCGAGCCACAGGTCGCTGCTCATCATTTCGGGGGTGTAGGTGTAGCTTGCGGGAATGGTGAGTGTGCCGCCAGTTTCATAGGGCACCACCTGATAGTTGCCGCGCACCTTCTCGCCCTGCACCACATAGGGTGTGGAAGTGGCCTCCTGGTCGCCATACACCAGCGTGGGTGTGATGGTGAGCTCGGCGTTTTTCACAAAAAACTTCTGCGGAATGTTGGCAGTGACGGTGGCGGGCACTTTCTCGCCTACCACGGCAAGCGGGGTGGGATTGACCGAAAAGTTCTCGGCCTTGAATTCTCCCATCTTTTTGCTGCAGCCTGTGAGTGCGAGCACTCCAGCTGCGGCGCAGGTGAAAATCAAATTCTTTTTCATAACAATAAAAGTCGTTAAGATTATTGCAATCCGTTAATTATATCTTAGATTTCATGCCGCACGCGGCTATTTTGTGTAAAGGTAGTGAAATCATTCAACAATGTGCCGCGGCTTAACATTTTTTGTGTGCCGGCAATGCGGTTTTTCTTACTGCTGCGGTGCTGCGGCACGCGGCGAGCCCAGCAATTCGATGACGTCGGCATACACCTCGGTGACGTAGCGCTTTATTTGGTTGCGGTCTTCGTAGGCGCGGGTGCGCATCTTGCCCTCCACATACAGCTTCGAGCCCTTGCGCACATAGCGCTCCACCACCTCGGCCTGCTTGCCCCACACCACGATGGTGTGCCACTCGGTGCGCTCGGGCACCTGCACCCCACTCTGGGTGACGTAGGCCCGCTCGCTTGTGGCCAGGCGCACGCGGGCCAGAGTCTGACCCTTTTGCGGATAGCTGATTTCGGGGTCGAGGCCCACATTGCCCAGCAATATCACTTTGTTGACTGACATAATACGTGTTCCCTTATTTCTTTATATCGTTTCACAAACACATTATTTCTTTCAGCGCGAGGCTTTAAGGCCGGCTATGACGCTGGCAGTAAAGCCGCCCTCCTCCATGGCGTTGAGGCCCCTGATGGTGAGTCCGCCTGGGGTGGTCACCTTGTCGATCTCGGCCTCGGGATGGTTGCCGGTGGCGCGCAGCAGCTCCACGGCTCCGGTCATGGTCTGCATCACTATCTGCTTGGCGGTGTCGGCTGGCAGGCCCAGCTCCACGCCGCCCTCGCTGGCCGCGCGAATGTAGCGCATCACATAGGCTATGCCGCACGAGGCCAGCGCCATGCAGGCCGGCATCATGCGCTCCTCCACCACCATGGTCTGGCCCAGCTCGCCAAATATGGCCTCGACGGCGGCCACCTTCTCGGGGCTGGCGCCGCGGGCGGCGATGAAGGTCATGCTCTGGTGCACGCTGATGGCGGTGTTGGGAATCAGCTGGAACACAGCCGCCTTGCCTGCAAACGCATAGTTGGCCAGCTCGTCGAGCGTGGCGCCGGCCACTATCGACACCAGCATCTGGCTGGCGAAGTCGATCTTCATTTTCAGCGGATCCATCACCGCGTCGAGCATCCATGGCTTCACGGCCAGTATTATCATGTCGGTGCCGCTCACGGCGGCCTCGTTGTCAACACTCACATTAATGTCGGGATACTCGGCCTTGAGGGCGTCGAGCTCGCCGCGGCGGTTGGGCGAGCACACCACAATGTCGGCTGCGGCCACCTTGCTGCCGGCGGCCAGGCCGCGGGCAATGGCTCCGCCCATGTTGCCGGCTCCTATGATTCCTATCTTCATATTTTTTGTAGTATTTATTAAAATAACGCAGGGCAATCGCGCGCACTGCGCAATTGCCCCACAAATATAGTTAAAATTTTCAATAACCACTATAAAAGCCGCTTCAGGCGCGTCACAAACTCGTCGGCCTGCTCGGTGGTGAGCACCAGCGGCGGCAGCAGGCGCAGCACATTTGTGCCGCTGGCGCCGGTGAACACGTGCTGCTCGTGGATGAGGCGCGAGCGCAGCTCCTTCACAGGGGAGTCAAACTCCATGCCTATCATCAGGCCGCGGCCGCGCACCTCCTTGATTTGCGGAATCTTCTTGAGCTCGGCCATAAGGTGCTCACCCACGCGGCGCGCGTTGTCAACCAGATGCTCGCTCTCGAAAATGTCGAGCACGGCGCAGGCTGCGGCGCAACCCAAATGGTTGCCGCCGAATGTGGTGCCCAGCTCGCCATACACGGGCTTGAACATGGGGCTAATGAGCAGTCCGGCCATGGGATAGCCGTTGGCTATGCCCTTGGCCACGGTGATGATGTCGGGACGGATGCCGGCATACTGGTGGGCGAAGAATTTGCCCGTGCGGCCATAGCCGCTCTGAATCTCGTCGAGAATCAGCACAACGCCGCTATTGGCCGTGACTTGGCGCAGCTGGCGCAGGAAGTCGTCGTCGGGAATCTGGACTCCGCCCACGCCCTGAATGCCCTCGATGATCACGGCGGCCACATCGCCCTTGTCGATTTCGGCCTTCACGGCCTCGATGCTGTTAAACGGCACAAAGGTGACGTTGCCGCTCACATTGGCCGGAGCCTTGATCTTGGGGTTGTCGGTGGCCTCAACGGCAAGCGACGTGCGGCCGTGGAAGGCCTTGCTGAAGGCCAGAATGCGCTTTTTGCCGGTGTGAAACGAGGCAAGCTTGAGTGCGTTCTCGTTGGCCTCGGCTCCCGAGTTGACGAGAAACAGCTGATAGTCGTCATAGCCCGAGGCCTTGCCCAGTTTGTCGGCCAGGCGCTGCTGGAGCGAGTTTATCACCGAGTTGCTGTAGAACACCAGCTTCTGGGCTTGGTTGACTATGGCCTCAACATAGTGAGGATGGCTGTGGCCCACCGAAATCACGGCATGGCCGCCATAGAGGTCTAGATATTCGGTGCCGTTGGTGTCGTAGGTGTAGCAGCCGCGGCCCTTCACTATCTCGATGTCATATAATGGATATACGTCGAATAATTTCATTCTTCTTTGAGTTTTTCTCTCTCAGTTCTGCAGATTGTTTTTTAGAACGCCGACGGCTTGAGCATGAGTCCCACCTTCTCGTGCAGGCCGAAAAGCAGGTTCATGTTGTGCACCGCAGTGCCACTGGCCCCCTTCAGCAGATTGTCGATAACCGAGGTGATCAGCAGTTTGCCGTCGATTTTGTCGAGGTGGATGAGGCACTTGTTGGTGTTGACCACGTCCTTCAGGTCCACCTCCTTGTCGGTGACCGAAGTGAAGCTGTGGTCGCTGTAGTAGTCGTCATAGAGGCCGCGCACCACATCGAGCTCCACGGGGCAGTCGAGATAGAGCGAGGCGAATATGCCGCGCGAAAACGGGCCGCGCACCGGAATGAAGTCGATTTCGGCATCGAAGCTCTGCTGCAGCTGGGTGAGCGACTGCCTGATTTCGGCCAGATGCTGGTGGCGGAACGGCTTGTAGATCGACACATTGTCGTTGCGCCACGAGTAGTGGGCCGTGGGCTTGGGCTTTACGCCAGCGCCTGTGCTGCCGGTGATGGCGTTGACATGCACATCGGCGTTGAGCAGCAGGTTTTTGGCCAGCGGCAGTAGAGCCAGCTGGATGGCGGTGGCAAAGCAGCCGGGGTTGGCCACGTGCTTGCAGTCGTGCACTATGCTGCGGCGGTTAAGCTCGGGCAGGCCATACACAAAGTCGTGGGTGCCGTCGGCCAGACGGAAGTCTTGCGAGAGGTCGATGATGCGCATCTCGCTGGGCATCTCGGCCTTGTGCTCCTCGATGAAGGGGCGCGAAAAGCCGTGAGGGGTGCAAAGAAACAGCACATCGGTGCCCTCAAACGGCAGCCCGTCGGTGAACCTCAGGTCGGTGTCGCCAATGAGGCCCTGATGCACGCTGTCGATGCGGTTGCCCGCATTGCTCGAGCTGTTGACCCAGCTCAGCTCCACGTCGGGGTGATTCACGAGCAGCCTAATCAGCTCGCCTGCGGTGTAGCCCGCGCCGCCTATGATTCCTGCCTTTATCATAACTTGAACTCCTTGCCGTTCTTAACTTGGTTGTAGTAGTACACCTTGAGCGGGTTGGCGTAGATCTTGGTGAAGCCCTTCACGTCGTCGGCCGTCCAGGCCTTGTTCATCTCGCCATATTCGCCAAAGTTGGTCTTGCTCAGGTCGTAGTCGCTCTCCACGCCCACCATTTCGTAGCGGTAGGGCTTGAGGTCGATTATCACGCGGCCGGTGACGTTGCGCTGGCTCTCGGTGAGGTAGGCCTCGATGTCGCGCATCACTGGCTCCAGATAGTAGCTCTCGTGGAAGAACATGCCATACCACTGGCCCAGCTGCTCCTTCCAGTATTGCTGCCACTTGGTGAGGGTGAACTTCTCGAGCTGCTTGTGGGCGGCGATGATGAGCAGCGGCGCGCCGGCCTCAAAGCCCACGCGGCCCTTGATGCCGATGATGGTGTCGCCCAGGTTGATGTCGCGGCCTATTGCGTAGGGGCCGGTGATTTGCTCCAGATACTGGATGGCGGCCACCTTGTCGGAGAACTCACGGCCGTCGACGGCCGAAATCTCGCCCTTCACAAAGTCGAGCGTGATGCGGCGGTCGGCAGTGGCGGTCATCTTGGTGGGATAGGCGTCGTCGGGCAGAGTCTCGTTGCTCACAAGGGTCTCCTTGCCGCATATGCTGGTGCCCCACAGGCCCTTGTTGTAGCTGTAGGCCATCTTGGTGAAGTCGGCCTCAAAACCATGGTCCTTGAGATAGTTGATCTCGTAGTCGCGGGTGAGGGCGAGGTCGCGCGTGGGGGTGATGATTTTAATCTCGGGGGCGAGCACCTGGAAGGTGAGGTCGAAGCGAATCTGGTCGTTGCCTGCGCCAGTGCTGCCGTGGGCCACATATTTGGCGCCAATCTTCTTGGCATAGTTGATGATGGCTATGGCCTGGAACATGCGCTCGGAGCTGACCGAGATGGGATAGCAGCCATTGCGCAGCACGTTGCCCATCACCATGTATTTTATGCTCTTGTCGTAATACTCCTGAGTGATGTCGATAGAGGCGTGCTCCACGGCGCCCAGCTCGAGGGCGCGCTTGCGAATCTGCTCCAGTTCCTCGGGGCCGAAGCCGCCCGTGTTGGCGATGGCGGTATACACATCGTAGCCGCAATCCTCGCTCAAATATTTCACACAAAATGAGGTGTCAAGGCCGCCACTGAAGGCGAGCACCACTTTCTCACGCTTTTTCTGGTTGTTATCGTCCATGATTTCCTTGATTTTTATTTCATCGTCGGGGTGTTCGCTGGGGTCGTAGAGCAAAGCAGTGCACAGGCACTTCTCGCCGCCGTTGCGCTGCAAAATGTCATAGTTGACGCAGCTTTCGCATCCCTTCCAAAAGTCTTTGTCGGCCGTCAACGCGCCGAAGGTCACCGGCTTGAAGCCCAGTTTGTTGTTCATGTTGAGCACAGCTGCGCCCGTGGTGAGGCTGAACACCTTGGCCTGCGGGTATCGCTCGCGCGCCAAGGCAAACACTCGTCGCTTGATGCGTGAAGCCACGCCCAATCCCCTGAAGTCGGGGTGGACAATAAGTCCTGAATTGGTTACAAACAACTTGTGGTCCCAGCTCTCGATGTAGCTGAATCCGGCAAAGCGCCCATGGTAAAGGGCCACCACGGCCTTGTGGGCGCGCATCACCTTCTCTACGTAGGCATGGGTGCGCTTGGCGATACCTGTGCCGCGCACTTTGGCGGCATCGCTCATGGTCTTGAGAATCTCGTCGATGTATTTCACCTCGTTTTCTCCGGCCACCACGATTTCAATTTCGTTGACGTTAATCATTTCTTCTTCTAAAAATCCAGTGTTTTAGAGTTACCTGTCGGTTTGCATATAGTAAGCTAATTTTTCGTTGACAGGATGGATATATATATGTTACTTAATAAAAAAAGCGTGTGCATGTGGGCGGGGGTGCGCCACTGTCACTCCCCTTCGCCGCCACCGCGGGCCAGAAGGTCGTCGATGGGAATGAACCGCGAAAACACCTCAAGCGCGCGCCGGCGCGTTACGCCCTCGCGCAGCACGGCAAACACGGTGTCGGCGCCGGCTATGGTGCCGGCCACCTCGGAAGCCCGGCTCATGTCGATGTCGTAGGCCACGCCGGCGGCATAGCCGTTGCGGGTCTTTATTATGGCAATGTTGCCCGAAAACGTGATCGACACGAAGCCCACCTTCTGGTTGGCCGTGACTGAATTCTGGCCGCTGCGCAGCAGGGAGTCCTGCAAGTCGTTGCCGGCTGGAATTATGTACATGTAGTTGCCGCTGTCGTTGGCCACCTTGGTGATGCGCAGGCTCTTCAAGTCGCGCGACAGAGTGGCCTGCGTCACGTTCATGCCATACTGCTTAAGCAGGTCCGACAACTCGCTTTGGCTGCCTATGCACTTGCTTTTCACCAGCTCCACTATCAGCTGCAATCTGTTCTTCTTATTCTTCACTTTGCTTAATCTTATATGTATGTTGCTCAGAAGTGAGAAAATGTAAGCCATCTACGCCCCATTCCGCCGTATCTTAGCCAAAAATGGGTAGATGGCGACTCATTTATCCACAATCTGACTGCAAAGTTAATAACAAAAAAGCATACCACGGCTATCGAAACGCCACAAAGTGCATTTTTATGCAGCGCAAAGGCTCGCAATGGCCTCGGCTCAGCGCTGGCCGTTGCGGTAGTCATTGTATTTGTTGCCGCTGTAGGCGTTGCGGCCGAATGCGGGGTTGCTGAAGCCGTCGGTGTCGTCGTCCTCGGTGTCGCCGTTGGCCTTATTGGTCTGCTTGCGCTTGGAATCGAGCAGATTGGTGCGGTTTTCGGGGCGGTTTTTGCGTATGTTCTCGGGCTTTTGCAGGTCGAGCGGTGCGGCATATATGTTCCACGCCTGGTCCACGTCCCAGTTGCGGCGCAGCTTCAGCGGCTTGGGGAAGTAATACACCTCCTCGGGCTGCTGGTGGCGGGCATAGTTGCCGGTGTCCCACACGCCGTTGCCGTTGTCATCAATGAAGAGGCGCGCATAGTAGGTGCCCGGCTCCACATTCTCGAACGCGGCCTCGGTGGCGCCGCTGTCGACGGCGGCGGTCATCACAGGCCGGTCGCTGCCGTCGAGCAGCTGCACCACAGCCCTGCGACCGGCAAGGCCCTCGACGTGCATGTAGAGGTTGGCGTAGTCTTCCAGTTTCTTCACGCTTATGTCCTGGTCGATGCCCTTGCAGGTGAGGTTGTAGATCGAGTAGATGGCGGCAGAGTCAACTTGCAGCTTGTATTGGCAGCCCGGCTGCAGGCGCATGGGCAGCACATAGCGCAGCTCGCTGCACTCGTTGGCCTTGACCATGGGCGGCAGTGGCACCGACTCCCAAGTGCTGTCGGGCAGCATGTGGGTGAGGCGCAGGCGGCGGTTGTATATGGTGTCGATGGGCGTGTCGAACTTAAAGGCTATCGAGTCGGTTACGCCCAGCTCGGCCTTTTCGAGCGTGGCTTTGAGCGAGGGCACCTCGGCCTCGTCCTGATGGCGGAGTGCGGCAAGGTTGAGCTCGTATTCGGTGATGTCTTTGCCCTCGGCGGCGGCCTTGTCGCGCTTCTCCACCAGCTGGCTTATCTCCTTCTGGCGCTTCTCGCGCTCTTTGCGCGCCTGCTCCTGCTGCTTCAGCTCGTAGCCGCTGCGCACGGCCATAAACGCCAGTGTGTCGGTGGCCTCAACCAGGGTGTCGCCCCCGTCGGGCGGAGTGCGCATGTAGTGCACCTCAAGGCACAGGCTGTCGCTCTTAATCAGGCTTGAATCGGCAAGCCAATAGACCAGCGAGTCGCCGCGCTCGTTGCGCTCAAGGCGACACCAGCGCCGGCCCGTCGGCTGCGGGCTGAGCAGGCGCACCTCGGGCATGCGCGTCTGCGGCGCGCCCATCTGCAGCAACAGGCGGTTGCGTCCCAGGCGGCGGTGCGACTTTATGTATTGCTGGCGGTAGTTTTCGTTAAACACGCTAAGCAGCACATTGTTGGGCACATACTGCGTGTGGGTGGCGGAGACCACGGTGTCGACGCGGTGGTCGAAGGTGAACACGGTGTCGCGCGTGGTCACGCTGTTCACGCCGGGCACTATCACGCTGTCGCAGAAGGCCATGTCTTCGGTGCGGGCCATGCGGTAGTCACCGTCCACGTCGTTGAGTGCGAATATGTGGTAGCGGCCGGGCTTGAGGTTGCGCAGCGTGAACTGGCCGCGGTCGTTGGTGCGGCTTATGCGCTCCAACGGCGTTGTGGCAAAGGCGGTGTCGCTGAGGTTGCTGTGCAGACCCACCAGAATGTGCTGCATGGGCTCGAGGTCGCTGGCACGCAGGGCCATGCCCGACACCTGCAGCGAGTCGATGGTCTCGCCCGTGGAGAAGGCAAAGCTGTAGCCGTCGAGCACGTTGCCCTCGTTGTTGTCCTCGATTGCGTTGGTGAAGTCGACCACATAGGTGGTGTTGGGCTTCAGCGTGTCGCGGAACTCAACGGTCACCTTGCGTCCGTTGTTCCTTATCACGGGCATCTCCTTTTGTGCGGGCGACACCACCACCTTGGTCTGCTGGTCTTTTATCTGCACTATCTCATCGAATGTGATTTCCACCTTGTTGCCCTTGAAATTCACGGCGCCGTTGGCCGGCGAAGTCTTCACCACGCGCGGCGGGGTGTAGTCGCGCGGGCCGCCCTCGGGCGTGCCTATGTTGGCGCATGCGGCCGCTACAAGCATCATGGCTGCGGCCAGAGTCCAAGCCGCAAGGCGGCTGAGTGATATGCGGTGTAGTTGCATTTCGGTGTTGTATGTGTCTAAAAATATATGTGTGCAAAGTTAGTAAAAAAAGCCATCACCCATTTTGCCAGCCGATATTTTTATTGCCGCGCGCCCGCGGGCATCAATTAATTTGCACTATCTTTACAGAAAATAGTCTGCATCTCGGCAAAACATTCAAGCAGGCTTGATGCTTTGCGCTCGATTTGCACTATCTTTGCAATGATTTAATTATGACTATTGGCAATATGCTTGGACCCTTTAAGTTTGGCTTGAACCTGAAACAGGTGCTGTGGGGCGGCGACAAGATCGGCGCCTTCAAGGGCGTGCGCATCAACGAGGGCAACGTGGGCGAGAGCTGGGAGGTGTCGGGCCTCAAGGGCCACGAGTCGGTGGTGAGCGAAGGCCACGACAAGGGACTCACGCTGCGCGAGCTCATTCGCAAATACAAGGGCGACCTTGTGGGCCGGCGCGTGTATCGCAAGCACGGCGAGGAGTTTCCGCTGCTCATCAAAATCATCGACGCCAAGCTCGACCTGTCGGTGCAGGTGCACCCGGGCGACGACCTGGCGCAGGAGAGGCACGGCTGCAGCGGCAAGACCGAGATGTGGTATATAATCGACAGCGACAAGGGCGCCAAGCTGTATGCCGGCATGCGAAAGACCATCACCCCCGAGGTGTACAGGCGCATGGTGGCCGACAGCACCATACTCGACGCCGTGCAGAGCCACGAGACGCATCCGGGCGACATTTTCTTTCTGCCGGCGGGGCGCATCCACGCCATCGGGGCCGGCAACCTGCTGGCCGAAATTCAGCAGTCGAGCGACATCACCTACCGAGTGTATGACTTCAACCGCCTCGACAAGGACGGCAAGCCGCGCCAGCTGCACACCGACCTCGCCGCCGACGCCATCGACTACACCATTGCCACCGACTGCAAGCGCAACTACGTGCGCAGCAAGGGCGTGACCTCGCTCATCAACAGCATTTTCTTCAATGTGGACCGCGTGATAGTGGAGTCGGAATTCGACCTGCGCATGCCGCACGACGCTTTTCTGGCGGTGATGTGCATAGCCGGAGCCGCCACCATGGAGTGCGACAACGGCACTTCGGCCACCCTGCGCCGCGGCGAGACGGTGCTGGTGCCGGCTGCGGTGCGAAGCCTTCACCTGACGGGGGCCGCCACCCTGATCACGGCCACCGTTTAGCCACACCACATCAGCACAATCAACAGCATTCTTTATGATAAGGACAGTTAACACCGGCGATGCGGCTGCAATCGCTGCAATCTATAATGTGTATGTGGCCACCACCATCTCGTTTGAAACCGAACCCGTAACAGTGGCCGAAATGGAGCGGCGCATAGCCGCCATATCGTCGCGGCACCCCTACTTGGTGTGGGACGAAGGCGGCAAGGTGGAGGGCTACTGCTATGCCCACCTGTGGAAGGAGCGCGCCGCCTACAGCCGCACACTCGAAACCACCATATATGTGGCCAGCGACTGCCGCGGGCACGGCATAGGCGCCAAACTGATGCGCGCGCTCATCGGCGAGTGCCGCAAGGCCGGGGCACGCGCCCTGGTGGCCTGCATCACCGAGGGTAACGAGGCCAGCGTGGAGCTGCACCGCCGCCTGGGCTTCAAGCAGGTGTCGCACTTCGAGCGCGTAGGCTCGAAGCTGGGCAAGGAACTGGGCGTGACCGACATGGAGCTGCTGCTATAGCCGCCCCTCCGACACGAGAGCACTGAAAAAAGTGATTGCATTTGCATCGTTTGCCACAAAACAGCATGAGCCATGCGGCATTTGCTGATGCCATAGCACGAAACGCAATATTGCGTTAATATACACAAAATCAGTTGTTTAGCGTAGAGACGCGGCATGCCGCGTCCGACGGGCGTAGCCCCCTCCCTATAGCCAATCCAAGAAATCAAAATCATACCAATGCGCCTTCATTGGCTGTAACTGTTTGTCTTTACGTAGTTGACTGATTTGCAGTGATTTGCGGTGGACGTGGCATGCCTCGTCCCTACAGTTTGGCGCATTTACCACCCACTAATATGCCTGAATTGCTACTTTTTCAGCGCGCCCCGCCGAAACATAAGCGAGCAAAAAGAAACGGGCCTATGACGCAATCGCTGCGGCATAAGCCCTTGAACCTTTTAACGTTTATCTTTGATTGTTGCTTGTCTACTTGATTACGCCAAGCTCCTTGCCCACCTTCACAAAGGCCGCGATGGCCTTGTCGAGGTGCTCGCGCTGGTGCCCGGCCGACAGCTGCACGCGTATGCGCGCCTCGCCCTTAGGCACCACGGGATAGTAGAAGCCCGTGACGTAGATGCCCTCGCGCTGCATGGCTGCCGCGAAGTCTTGCGACAGCTTGGCGTCGTAGAGCATCACGGCGCAAATGGCGCTCTGCGTGGGCTTGATGTCGAAGCCCGCATCGAGCATGCGGGTGCGGAAGTACTCCACATTCTCGGCCAGATGGGTGTGCAGGTCGTTGCTCTCCTTGAGCATCTTAAACATTTCAAGGCTGGCGCCAACTATGCCCGGAGCCACACTGTTGCTGAACAGGTAGGGGCGCGAGCGCTGGCGCAGCATGTCGATAATCTCTTTGCGTCCGGTGGTGAATCCGCCCATGGCACCGCCAAAGGCCTTGCCCAGAGTGCCCGTGAACACATCGATGCGACCATACAGGCCAAACTGCTCGGCCACGCCGTGGCCCGTGGGGCCCACCACACCTGCCGAGTGCGACTCGTCGACCATCACCATGGCGTCGTAGCGCTCGGCCAGCTCGCAAATGCGGTCCATGGGAGCCACATTGCCGTCCATCGAAAACACGCCGTCGGTGGCTATGATGCGGAACCGCTGCTCCTGGGCCTGCTTCAGGCACTCTTCAAGCTCGGCCATGTTGGCATTGGCATAGCGGTAGCGCTTGGCCTTGCACAGGCGCACGCCGTCGATGATTGAAGCATGGTTGAGCGCGTCGCTGATGATTGCGTCGTCGGGGCCGAGGAGGGCCTCAAACAGGCCTCCGTTGGCATCGAAGCACGAGCCGTAGAGAATGGTGTCGTCGGTGTGGAAGTAGTCGCTTATGGCAGCCTCAAGCTGCTTGTGGCGGTCCTGCGTGCCGCAAATGAAGCGCACGCTCGACATGCCGAAGCCGCGCTCGTCCATGGCCCTCTTCGCTGCCTCGATGAGGCGGGAGTTGTCGCTGAGACCAAGGTAGTTGTTGGCGCAGAAGTTGAGCACTTCGCCGCCCTCGCTCACGCTGATGTCGGCGCGCTGAGCGGTGGTTATCACTCTCTCCTCTTTGTAGAGTCCGGCAGCCTTGATGCCGGCGAGTTCCTGAGTCAGGTGGTCTTTGAATTTGCTATACATAGATATTGTGCGGTTATATGTTAGGGGTTACATTGCAAAGGTCTGAAAAAATATCGGCATTAACGAAAAAAAAGCTACATTTTTTTGCCGACTTTGTGCGTTGTTTATATCTTTGTAACAGGGTTGAGTCCCCTTTTCACGAGAAAAACCCTCTGTGTAACATAGACGACTATCTTAAAACGACAAGAATTGATGAAGAACGTGCTTATAATCGGCTCCACGGGCCAAATCGGCTCCGAGCTGACAATGAAGTTGAGAAAAGAGTACCCTCAAGGCACCATAGTGGCAGGCTACATTCCCGGAGCCGAGCCCAAAGGCGAACTGGCCGAAACGGGGCCGAGCGCGGTGGTCGACATCACCGACGCCGCCCAGATAGCCGACACCGTGCGCCGCTACCGCATCGACACCATATACAACCTGGCCGCGCTGCTCTCGGCCGTGGCCGAGACCAAGCCGCTGCTGGCGTGGAAGATAGGCGTGGGCGGACTGATGAACGTGCTTGAAGTGGCACGCGAGCAGAAGTGCGCCGTGTTCACCCCCAGCTCGATAGGCTCGTTCGGCCCCAACGCGCCCAAAGACGGCACCCCGCAAGACACCGTGCAGCAGCCACGCACCATGTATGGCATAACCAAGGTGAGCGGCGAGCTGCTGAGCAACTACTATTACACCAAATTCGGCGTCGACACGCGCTCGGTGCGCTTCCCGGGCCTGATTTCCTACGTCACGCCTCCCGGCGGCGGCACCACCGACTATGCCGTCGACATCTACTACTCGGCCGTGCGCGGCGAGGAGTTCACCTGCCCCATTGCCAAAGGCACATTCATGGATATGATGTATATGCCCGACGCGCTGCGGGCCGCCATCGAGATAATGGAGGCCGACCCCAGCAAACTGGTGCACCGCAACTCGTTCAACATTGCGTCGATGAGCTTCGACCCCGAAATAATCTACAGCAGCATCAAGCGGCAAATGCCCGACTTCAAAATGCACTACGAAGTCGACTCGCTGCGCCAGGCCATTGCCGACTCGTGGCCCAACAAGCTCGACGACACATGCGCCCGCATGGAATGGGGTTGGAAACCAGAATACGACCTCGACGCGATGACTGCCGACATGCTGCAAAAGCTTGCGCTGAAACTGAAAAAGTAACTGGCAGCCCCACACATTGCATCAACAGCTACACCCTACGCTAACGTAGCATAATATATAGCACCAACGACCGTTTAATTTTTCCATAATACTTTTGCTGTTGCGGCTTTCCAGACCCTCACCCACAAAACGGTGGCCAGGAAAGCCGCTTTTGTTTTGCCCCCCGCCACCACAACAGCAAGTGGGAAGTTAAACTGCCTCCGTTAACTATCTATTAGTAGCCAGTCATATTTAAATCTCCTATGTAACAACAAGCCAGCTCATTCCACAATTATTTGTCGTTTCTGACTTTGTCACTTCACATCTTGTGGTCAATAAAGCTAAACAATTAACTATCCGCAAATGACCACGGCTTTTCAAGAAAAATGAAGCAGTTATAATACCGAATACTTTAACAAGAGAGACAAGCCGGCAATAATAACAATAACAGCCACGACATTAAATGCCATGATATAATTCAGTCGCTTTTGAATTGCCTCAATGGAGGAGCGATATTCTGAAACAGATTTGGTCAGTTTACATATTGCAGCATCAGCACTCTTAATTATAGCAAGTTGATCCTTTTCGAATTGTGCCGATTTCCTTTGGTAGTCATTGCCGATACTATCAATAAGATTCTGAACCTTTGAATCTAACGAGCCTAGCCGATTGACATAACTGGATATCAAGGAATTTGCTTCTCCGTAGGAATTTACGACTCTTTCAACCTGCCTTTTGGCCGACTGTATATCTCTTAGACTATTTTCCAACTCTTTCAGAGAGTCATTAATTTTTTTATCTATCATGATCGGGTGTATTTATCCTTTATATCATTAATTTTTGAAACATGCTCTTGCAATTGAGCCGCCATAAGCACTTTGTCCATATAATCTTTGTCAGCAATAGCGGAATGCTCAATTAACAGATTTGTATATTCATTTATTAGGCGTTGCTTGCCCGACAAAGTGTATACCCTGTAAACCGCCATGTAATCTCTGAACAACTCTTCTTCAAACATCTCATTGTCTTCTTGTCCAAGATACAAGATGCAGAATATATTTAACAAATTCAACACAGGATTCATTGCCGGTAATGCTCTCCTTATCAAACGCACCGCGCCCTGGAGATGCTTAATATTATCCATTTGAGAGTCGTTATTAACAATCTCAGGGTCAACAACACGCATATACTTCCTTACCAATTTGAAATCTGTTATTTCCGTTTCAGATTTGGCATCATGATTTGTGTCGTCTTTAAGCGAAAAAGGAACATATGTCTTGAGGTTTGAATCATATGCAACATAACCTTCTCTTGCATATTTTGAGTTGAAGTAATAGTAGATGAAATCTTTAAGTTCTTCGTTCGTTTCCTTCCAGTCCTTATTTGAAGAAGTGGCCATATTACAGAACTGTTCCATATCAAGAATGCCCCTAGCTCGTTTATCAGCGATGCTTCTATAAATGAATGAGGTCAGATGCCTTAAGCAAGCCATTATAGCGCCTTGATTTTTTGCCAATGTTTTCACCTCTTGTATCATATCATCACACCTATCTTCGGAATAGTATTTCCTGTAATATAGGCGAAGGTTTTCATAATATTGTGACTCGTCCTGGCAGATTGTGGTTATACGAAATACGCGCTTTGCATAATCTTCAGTAAAGTCATCTATCAATCCAATAACACACATTCTATAAATCGCTTTCTGAATAGCATCTCTGTAGTTGGTAGAGCCGTAATCCTTGATCCAACCGAACCCTCGATCGTTTTTTAAGTTTTTGGCATTACGAGTGTTAAATACCGGCATATACCTGGCCTTCAACGTCATATTATATGAATCAAGCACCGTCTCTGGCACATCATATGAAATATAGTAGGTCAAAACGCTACCTTTTTTATAACGATTGATAAACCGAACAATACCTCTTGAATCAGCAACAGTAGGTACCTCAACAGACTGGAATTCTTCATTACTGATTTTAACCTGCAATTCGTTCATCAGCCTTTCCATCATGTAAAGTTCAAATTCCTCCCCAAGGAAATTACTATCATAGAAGAACTTATTAATGCTGTAGTCAGCCGAGAACTCTTGCCATCCGCCTGTCGTTACATTCTTCACCCAGAATTTTCTTGGTGAATACATAATGGTTGCCAAAGCCATTTTCTTATCTCTACCGGCACGGCCAGCCTCCTGCACAAAAGACTCCAAAGAGCTGGGATAATTTAGATGAATCGTCAGGCGAACATTCGATTTGTCTATTCCCATACCAAAGGCTTTGGTGGCAACCATCAAATTTGTTTTGCCTGACAAGAATTCATCTTGGCCAGCATTATCATACGCAATCCCATCTCCTCCTTTAAATGTGGATATATTAGAAAGTCCTTTGTTGCGAACAGAGCGTTCTACCGAATGCACACTCAAATTCACATTCTCTGATGCACGTGGACAAAATACAATTCCTGCTGTTTCTGAATGCGCTTGATTATACCACTTCGGGGCCACATCGACATAAAGATCTGCATCACGCATATTCTTTTCCACACCTGAACCTTCTAAATTCTCTCTTTCAATAAAACGTTTCTTTATGTATTCAACAGCTTCTGGCTTTTGAATTTCGGCAATTTTTCGAGTAGAATCATTGATTGCATCTAATAAACATGCTTCTTTAATATCGCCAACATCCCAAGCCCTTTCAGCATTGTCGGCATTCACTTTATATACGTTATATTGCAGTTCAAGGCGATTGGTGTTTTCGTACCTCACAACAGCATCGTCACCCAAGGAGAATGCTTTGTTCCCAGATAATTCTCGTTCAACATCTGCAAGCACATCAAAAGACGCTGTTGCGGTAAGACCAAACAATGAAATGTGATTATCCTCCCCTTCGCATTCTTTAGGGAGAACATAATTGAACATATTTCGTCCAAGGTGTAGGTATGCGAGGCGGAAGTCATGACCCCATTCAGACACACAATGCACTTCATCTATAACGCCATAAGCGAAATACACATTTGATTGTTGCATCGATTTGAGAACCTCTCGGAAATTATGTATGCATAAGCGTTCGGGAGAAAGGAACATGATTTGAATCTGAGAGCCTGTCAAAGTTTGCTCCCTATTACGTTTCTCTCTACCATTTATATCACTGTTAATATACGATATGCAGTCAATACCACTGCTCTTTAACCCATCATATTGATTTTTCATGAGTCCTTTAAGTGGATCCACAACCAATGTTACGGCCGGTTGAAGCATCGCTGCAAGTTGATATGTGAGAGACTTACCGCCACCTGTAGGCAAAAGGCCTATTACACTCTTTAGTTGAAGCGCCCTGTTCAGAATTGGTAGTTGTCCTGGCCTAAAATCCTTTTTTCTGAATATGAGGTTGAGGAAATAGCGCAATTTAGCACAGTTGGCCTCAATGTTTATGTAATTGCCCTGGGCATCTTTTTTAACAAATGGCTTGTAGCAGATGCGTTCTGTTGTATAAAGGACTCGGTCTTCATACACTCTTTCTGATGAGCGCACAACAAAATAGCAATCACTTAACACCTTAAACTTTGAAAAAGCAACATCTTTGGCGTCACATATATTGTCTATCGAAACATCAATAACTGCATCATACTCTATCTCAGAAGAAGCATTGTCTTTTCCACTTACAGACAGTTGTGGCAACACCATATTGTCATAGTCTTTTGTCATGGCTATGAGATTATGGTACGTTTCTGAAAAATCCCCTATAGAAATCTCTCCAACAGAAGTGTTGTCCTCTATGATAAGAATTTCCCATTTCTGTTTGTTTATATCGAGTCGTTCTGAAATTATTGCTTCTATAAATGTCTTCTGGATACGTGCAATGGCGTTAAGGCTCTTTACTTTTTGAGAATCAGACATATTAGACACATAATCCAACACCTTTTTGCTTGCCAAAGTTGGACAGCCCCGTGAAATTAGATTGCTCATTAATGCATAGACTGGGCACAATTTCTTGTGAGCAGTCATGTCAAAAGGAGCTAATATTTCAAAAGCGCCCCCTTCAAGTGAGTTTTTTGTTATTGTGTCCGTAAAAGAAGCAAAATACTGAATAGGGGCAAAATATCTGTACTCGTGTAGAATTCCTGATGTCTGTGATAGGCTATAACTAAAACTATTAATTAAGCAGCCATATGCTTTACGATTAGGGTGGCAACCGAAATTAGTATCTCTAAAGTTCGTAAAGACATGAATATTTTTTTCTACAAAATAGTTGCGAAAAGAGAATATGCGGCTTTCATTACGATTGGCTGGCCCGATACAAAGCACAATATGCTTTTGACCTGAAGAGGTTATCATTTTAGAAACGCCCTTCAAGCTCACAGTTTCAATATCAAGTATATTGGAAAATATGTGGATAGCCGTTGGCTGCTCTACACTAATAGAAGCAATACAATTGCTATTGTCCCCATTGTCAGATGGCAGATACTTTGAGACAGCAATTACATCTACATGATAACCTTCCAATGCTTTTTTAACATGTAGAACAGCTCTATCTCTTGCAACATCAGAAGGCTCTTCAAGGACGACTTTACGAAGTTTTCCGAGCATTTTATGCTTACGGAGCTTTTCTATTACAGCCATTGTTCCTATTCCCTGTCCACAGCCCCAGTCGCAAATCTCAATACCATCATTTAAATCTGAATAAGGAAACTCATTTTCATCCAAAGCACGCATCAGTTTATGACGGTGCATAGGTCCATATGCAGACATGTAAGCACAACACAATTCTTCGGTTTCTAATACAGCAGTGCCACGCTCAAGAGTTCTTCCAAGCTTGTCTCTATATTCCCAAGCCCGATTTCGGAAGCTAATTGGAACAAAATTTCGTGATATAAATACTATATCATCAATCGCGAGATCTTTACATGACTGAATTTGCCTACAGTAATCATCTACTTCAAATTTTCTATTTTATTGCTGTCCGGTAAAAGTCAAAACGGCGTGCGAATCATGCCCGAACCACAG
>CAVKDU010000013.1:0-55934 GCA_963655175.1 Wujia chipingensis
GAACACCCTTGCCTTTGGCTATGTAATTCCCGCTATTAGGGCTTACTCGGGACTTCCACCCGTTAGACAATGCTCATGCCGAGCATACTGAAAAAATGTCACACCATGTCGGTGTGGCATTTTTTTTGTAACATACATTTCCAGACTTATAACTAAAAAACAAAAACAGAAATTAGATATGCAAAAAGGATCAATTGGGGTTACTACAACTAACATATTCCCCGTAATCAAACAATTTCTTTACAGCGACCACGAGATATTCCTGCGCGAGATTGTGTCGAACGCCGTCGATGCCACGCAAAAGCTTAAGACTCTTGCCGTGGCTGGCGAGTTCAACGGATCGACCGACGGGCTCAAGGTCACTGTGAAGGTCGACAAGGAGGCCGGCACGCTCACCGTGAGCGACAACGGCATTGGCATGACTGCCGACGACATCGACAAATACATCAACCAAATCGCCTTCTCGGGCGCCGAGGAGTTCCTTAACAAATATAAGGACAACGCCAATGCCATAATCGGACATTTTGGCTTGGGCTTCTATTCAGCCTTCATGGTTGCCAAGAAGGTGGAGATTCACACGCTGTCGTACAAAGAGGGTGCAAAGCCCGTGTGCTGGACGTGCGACGGCTCGCCCGAATACGAGATGGGCGACTGCGACAAGAAGGAGCGCGGCACCGACATAATTCTCCACATTGCCGACGACGACAAGGAATACCTTGAGGAGTCGCGCATCAGCTCGCTGCTCTACAAGTATTGCCGCTTCCTGCCTGTGCCCATCGTGTTTGGCAAAGAGCAGGAGTGGAAAGACGGCAAGTATGTCGACACCGACAAGGACAAGGTGATCAACGATGTGGAGCCGCTGTGGACACGCACTCCCACCGAGCTGAAAGACGAGGACTACCTGAAGTTCTACCACGCCATAGAGCCGGGTCAGGACGATCCCCTCTTCTGGATTCACCTGAATGTGGACTATCCCTTCAACCTCACGGGTATTCTCTACTTCCCGAAGATTAAGAGCAACCTCGACATACGCAAAGACCGCATCAAGCTGTATTGCAACCAGGTGTATGTCACCGACAGCGTAGAGGGCGTGGTTCCTGAGTTCCTCACCCTGCTTCAGGGCGTAATCGACTCGCCCGACATCCCGCTCAACGTGTCGCGCTCCTATCTGCAGGCCGACCGCAATGTGAAGAAGATTTCCACCTACATCACCAAGAAGGTGGCTTCGCGCCTCGAAGAAATCGCCAAGAGCGACGCCAAGCAGTTCGAGCAGAAGTGGAACGACATCAAGATCTTCATTGAGTATGGCATGCTCCGCGACGAAAAGTTCTGCGACGCCGCAATGAAGTTTGCCCTGCTGCAAAACACCGACGGCAACTACTTCAAGTTTGACGACTACAAGAAGACCATCGAAGGCAGCCAGACCGACAAGGACGGCAACCTCATCTACCTCTATGCCACCGACAAGGAGGCCCAGTATTCATACATAAAGGCCGCCAAGGACAAGGGATACGATGTGCTGCTCATGGACGGCCAGCTCGACATCCCCTTTGTGGGCAAACTCGAGGAGAAGTTCGAGAAGAGCCACTTCGTGCGCGTAGACTCGGATGTGGTCGATAACCTCATTCGCAAGGAAGACGCCAAAGAACCCGAGCTCGGCAAGTTTGAGCGCGAAATTGCCTCTACGCTCTTCTCATCGCAGATGCCTAAAATCGAGAAGACTGACTTCGTGGTGAACTATGCAGCCATGGCGCCCGACGCCCAGGCAGTAGTGATTACTCAAAACGAGTATATGCGCCGCATGAAGGAGATGGCCAAGTTCCAGCCCGGCATGGGATTCTATGGCGAACTGCCCACCACCTACAACTTCACGCTCAACACTTCGCACCCTGTGGTGAAGAAGGTGATTGATGCCGCTGTAGATGCCGTGGGCAAGGAAGTTTCGCCCATCGACGACGAACTCGACAAGGCCAATGCCGAAATCAAGGCCATTCACGACCTTGACAAAGACCACAAGGGCGTGCCCGACGACAAGAAGGACGAGCTCAAGGCCAGCGAAAAGAAGGCCGAGGAGCTGCGCGCCAAGAAGGAGGCTGTGATTGCCGGCTATGCCAAGGGGCAGGATGTGGTTAAGCAACTCATCGACATTGCCCTGCTTGGCAATGGTCTGCTAAAGGGCGAGGCTCTGAACGGATTTCTGAAGCGCTCGGTTGACCTGCTCAACAAGTAAACTTTCCCCTTATATATGCACAATGGCTCTGATGCTGACAAGCATCAGGGCCTTTGTCATTATTACCCCAAAAAACACACTGGCCGCACCTGAAACTAATCAGATGCGGCCAGTGTCCAATATATATAATAGAATTGTTAAGCCGACATTAAATTCCGGAGCGAATCACTC
Source organism: Wujia chipingensis (assembly GCA_963655175.1). Classification (GTDB taxonomy): domain Bacteria; phylum Bacteroidota; class Bacteroidia; order Bacteroidales; family Muribaculaceae; genus Sodaliphilus. The sequence continues at coordinate 2,402 of CAVKDU010000013.1, forward strand.
CGCGCTTCGAGCCTCGCACGAATGCCACAATGGCATCAAGCTCGTCGCTGGCGGGCAGCTCGGCCACAATCTTCTCGACGGCGGCTGTGGTGTTGAGCCCCGACATATACAGCGTGCGATACACGTTTTGGATGCGGTTGATTTGCTCTTCGGTGAATCCGCGGCGGTGCAGTCCCACCGAATTCACGCCCTCATAGGTGAGGGGGATGCGGCCGGCCATCACATAGGGCGGAATGTCTTTGTTGACGCGTGAACCGCCTTGCAGCATCACGTGCTGGCCAATGTGTGTGAACTGGTGCACAAGTGCGCCGCCGCCCACCACGGCCCAGTCGTCTACCACCACCTCGCCTGCCAGCTGGGCGGCATTCGACATTATTATGTTGTTGCCCAACTCGCAGTCGTGAGCCACATGGCAGTAGGCCATAATCAGGCAGTTGTTGCCAATCACGGTTTTGCCCTTCGACGCCGTGCCGCGGTGCACGGTCACAAATTCACGAATCGATGTGTTATCGCCAATTATGGCCACAGTGTCCTCGCCCTTGAATTTCAGGTCTTGGGGAATGTCGCTTATCACCGCGCCAGAGTGGATGTGGCAGTTCTTGCCGATTCTTGCGCCTGAGTGGATGGTGGCGTTGCTGTCGATCACAGTGCCGTCGCCAATCTCCACATTGTCGTCGATGGTCACAAACGGGCCTATTTTTACGCCCTTGCCTATTTTAGCACCCGGATGGATGCTGGCCAATGGTTGAATATCCATATTACGTCCGTTAGTGTTGTTCTATTATTTGTTCTTAATGATCTGGGCCATGAATTCGGCCTCCGACACTATTTTCTCGCCCACAAAGGCATATCCCTTCATCACGGCGCAGCCGCGGCGAATGGGCGACATCAGCGACAGGTGGAACACAAGCGTGTCGCCGGGCACCACCTTCTGGCGGAACTTCACGTTGTCAATCTTCATGAAGTAGGTGGAGTAGCGCTCGGGCTCCTCTACCGAGCTGAGCACCAGCAGTCCGCCCACCTGTGCCATTGCCTCCACTTGCAGCACGCCCGGCATCACGGGCTCTTGCGGGAAGTGGCCAGTGAAGAAAGGCTCGTTGCTGGTCACGTTTTTCACGCCCACAATGTAGTTTTCGCCCATTTCCAGCACCTTGTCCACCAGCTGCATTGGGTAGCGGTGGGGCAGGAGCTTGCGTATGCGGTTCACATCCATCAGCGGAGCCTTGTTGGGATCGTAGAGCGGAGCCTGCACATTCTGGTAGCGCAGTTCCTTGCGGATTTGCTTGGCCAGATTGGTGTTGATGGTGTGGCCGGGGCGGGTGGCCACAATGCGGCCCTTAAGCGGACGGCCTATCAGGGCCAGGTCGCCCATCACGTCGAGCAGCTTGTGGCGCGCGGGTTCGTTGGTGAAGGCCAGCGGCTTGTTGTTGAGGTAGCCAAGCTCGCTCACGTGCTTGTGGGGCACCTTCATGAGGTCGGCCAGCTGGTCGAGCTCCTCCTGCTTCATCGGGGTGTCGTAGATCACGATTGCGTTGTCGAGGTCGCCGCCCTTGATGAGGTTCATCTTCACAAGGGGCAGAATTTCGCGCACAAACACAAATGTGCGGCACGCTGCTATCTCGTCTTTAAACTGGCTGATTTTCTCCAGACTTGCAAACTGGTTCGACAGCACGGGTGAGTCAAACTCAATCATGGTGTCGATCGAAAAGTCGTCGTCGGGCAGCACTATGAGCGACGAACCCGACTCGGGGTCGACCACCTTGATGCGCTTCTTCACCACATAGTATTCCTTATCGGCATCCTGCTCCTCAAATCCCACTTCGTCGATGTGGTTGCAGAATTCAATGGCGCTGCCGTCGAGAATTGGCAGCTCGGGAGCATTCACCTCGATGAGGCAGTTGTCGATGCCGGCGGCATACAGCGCGGCCATGGCATGCTCTATGGTGCTTACTTTCACTTCTTTGTGCGCCTTGTTGGCAATCACAGTGCCGCGGTGTGTCTCCACCACGTTTTCGGCCACAGCCTCCACTGTGTTTTCGCCCTCAAGGTCGGTGCGCTTAAACACATAGCCTGTGTTCACAGGAGCGCTCTTGAATGTGGCCGTCACGTGCAGGCCAGTGTGCAGGCCCTTGCCGCTGACGGTGAACTCACCTTTTAAAGTACGTTGTTTCATATTTTTTGTATATCGTGTGAGATTGTTTGGTTACTGCTTGTTTTCGCCTTTGAGCTCGGCAATGGTCTTTTTGAGCTTGCTGATGTCGCTGTACATCTCGGCCAGACGCTTCATATACACGTTTTGACGGGCATAGTCGAGCGCGCCTATGGCCGGCGAACCCAGCAGGCGCTGCTTGTCGCCCACGTGGTTGGGAATGCCCGACTGCGCGCCTATGCCGTTGTAGTCGCCCACGGTGATGTGGCCAGCGAAGCCCACCTGGCCACCCACCATGTTGTGCTTGCCAATCTTGGTGGATCCGGCCACGCCCACTTGCGCAGCCATCACGGTGTTTTCTCCCACCTCCACGTTGTGGGCAATCTGAATCAGGTTGTCGAGCTTCACGCCCTTGTGAATCACCGTTGCGCCCATAGTGGCACGGTCGATGGTGGTGTTGGCGCCGATTTCCACATCGTCTTCAAGCACCACAATGCCAATTTGCGCTATCTTCTCGTAGGTGCCGTCTTCGCGCGGTGCGAATCCGAATCCGTCGCCGCCTATGGTGGCGCCGCCCTGCACAATGCAGCGGTTGCCTATTTTGCAGCCGTGATACACCTTAACGCCGGGATACAGAATCACATCGTCGCCAATGGTCACATTGTCGCCTACATACACCTGCGGATATATCTTGACGTTTTTGCCCAGTTTCACGCCCTTGCCAATGTATGCAAACGCGCCCACATATATGCCTTCGGGCAGCTCAACGCCCTCGCTCACATAGCTCGGCTGTTCCACGCCCTGCTTTTGCGGGGTTTGGCTGCTCACAAAGTTGAGCAGGTCGGCCAGCGTCTCGTAGGGGTCGGCCACTCTGATGAGTGTGGCCTTCACGGGATGCTCGGGCTTGAAGTCGTTGCGCACCAGCACTGCCGAAGCCTCGGTAGTGTAGATGAAGTGGGTGTATTTGGGGTTAGCAAGAAACGTGAGGCAACCTTTGTGGGCCTCTTCGATTTTAGCGTAGTTGTTTATTATAGTTGAGCCATCGCCATCGACAACGCCTTTCACGAGGGCTGCCAATTGCTCTGCGGTTATTTCCATTTTATGTGCCGTCTTATTAAATTATAAAATTCTTATTAATTTGCAAAATTGCGAAAAATGCACGTCATAGGCAAATTTGCCACTATAAATTTGCTTAAAACCGCCAATAAAGGCCAATAAAGGCCAATCCGGCCCCACGGCGGCTCGTTGCTGCCATTGTGGGGCCGGATTGGTAGAGTGGGTTGTTGGTGTCAGTCTTCTTCCTCGCCGCCTTCAAGCATCGACAGGATGTAGAATGCGTTTTTGCGCACCACCATGGCGCCCGCGGGCAGTGGCTGCAACGGAATCACGTGAGTGTAGCCAAGTTCGCTCTCGCCTATGCTCACCTCCACCTGCTCAAACAAGTGGGTCTTGCCGCCGTCGCGCACTCCAGTCTGCACAAATATGTGTTTTTTGCCGCCAGCGTCAACCACAGCATCGTCGGGGAGGGCGTCGACGTTTTGCGTGCTCAGGTTCACAAGTGCGTTGACGGTGGCTCCTGGCATCAGTTTGGCGCCGCCGCGGTCGGTGATGCGCACATGGGCCTTGATGGCCTTGGCCTCGTTGACAAACGAGGAGTTGGTGCCATACACCACGCCGCGAATGTGCACGTCGGGCCGGTTGGTGAGCGTCATGTCCACCGTTTGGCCGGCCTGCACGCGGTCGATGTCTTTCTCATACACCATGATGTCGCAGTGCATCTTTTGGTCGTTCACTATGTCCATAAGCACCGTCGACACATCGGCGTAGCCGCCGGTGCTCACATTGATGCGGCCCACAGTGCCTGCAATCGGCGCCTTGATGGGCACACGGGTTGAGAAGTGTCCGGCTGCAGTGCGCGAGGGGCTGATTGACAGCTGCGCCAACTGCTGCGCAAGGCCAGAGGCGTTGGCGCGGGCCAGGTTGCAGGCGTTCTGGGCCTGCTGCAAGTTTTTGGCCACTCCGGCTCCCTGCGCGCTCATGCTCTTTTGCCGCTGCAGCTCTTGCTGGGCAGCGTGCAACTCCTGCACGGCGGTCATGTAGTTCTTTTGCAGTTCAAGAATGCTGGTATTTTCCACCCAGGCCACCACCTGGCCGGCGCGCACGTTGTCGCCCTCCTTCACGGTGATGGAGCGCAGCATTCCGCCAATCAGCGACGTCACGTCGGCCCGGCTTTGCGGGTCGGCCTCCATGTTGCCGCTGGTGCGTATCACCTGCGTGAGGTTTCTTTTCTCCATTCGGCCTATCTCTATGCCTACCGCCTTGATTTGGGCGCTGGTCAGCGTGATTTCGCTCTGTTCAGCCTCTGCCACTTCTTTCGGCTCCGGCTTTTGCTCGCTTTGGCTGCAGGCTGTTATCGCCAGCATTGCGGCTATGGCCGAAGCCCATTTGCATATATTTTTTATAGTCATTGGTTGCTAATAGTTTTTACCATTAATGTAATTCAGTTTTATCACCACCTGGTTGTAGCGGTCGATGGCCTCAATGGCGCTAAGGCGCACATCGTTGGCGCTCTTCAGGTTTTGCGTAAGCTCGGTGTAGTCAATTTCGCCGTTGCTGTACGACAGTTGCGACAGCCGCTCCATTTCAGCCGCCTGCGGAAGGCCTGTGGCGGTGTAGTAGTCCACGGCCTGCTTGGCTTTGGCATACTCGTTGAGCAACTGCCTGTGGGCGCTTTGCATGCTTGCCGCCTGCTGCATGCGGTTGAGCTTGGCAGCCTCCACATTGCGCTGTGCCGCGCGCACCTTGCCTCGCAGCGCGCCAAACGATAGCGGCACGCTCACGCCAAGTTCAAATCCCATGAAGTTGCCTTTTTCAAACCGCTCGCGGTCCACATTGTAGGGGTTGAACCCCTTTATCAGCAGCTGGCCGCGCAGCGACACTGACACCGACGGCAGGTAGCCCTTTTTGGTGCAACTCAGCTCAAGTTCGCTGGCCTTCACCTCAAGCGCGTTCACACTGTCGGCCATGGTGGCGCCAGCGTCAAACGCGGCAAGGGCGTTGCCGTGGCCTATTGGCTGCAGTTCCTGCTCTTGCGGCACAATGGCGCGCAAGGTATTGAGCAGCATTTGCAGCTGGCTGTGTGCCTGGTCGTAGTCGTTGAGCGCATTGGCCAGGTCGAGGTCGTTCTCGCGCAGCTCGCGCTCGGCGTTCATCCGCTCGAGCGCGCTTGCCTCGCCATTGGTGTGCTTGGCGGCGGCTATGCGCAGGAAGTTGCCGAATATGCTGTCTTGCCGCTGCAGCATGCGGCAGGTGGCGCGCTGGCGCAACAGGGTGTAGTAGGCGCTGGTCACCTGCATAGCCAACTCGTTACGCGACAGCTGCGTACGGGCACGGGCCACACTGGTCTGCGCCTTCAACTGCTTGTGCCGCGACCTGTACACACTGGGCATGCTAAAGCTTTGCGTCACGCTAAGACTGTTGTCGGGGCTGCCGCCCGATGTGGGGTCTTGCGCAAGTGTTATCTCGGTGGGGTCAAACTCCAGATAGGTCGATTCCATATCTTTGGCTTTCAGCGCCTCGAGCGCGCTGGCACGCACAGTGAGATTGGAGTCGAGTGCCACTTTCAGGCAGCTGTCGAGGCTGCATATTGCGTCTTGTGCCCGCATCATTGCGCCGCATTGGGCGAGTAGGGCGGTAGTAAGGACTAATGCTTTAACTTTGTTCATGATTAATCTCTTTGTTTTGGTTCTCTGCTGTAAACAGTTTGTAGATGGCCGGCAGCACCAGCAGCGTAAGGAAAGTGGCCGTCAGCAGGCCGCCTATCACCACCGTGGCCAGCGGGCGCTGCACCTCTGCGCCGTCGCTGGTGCTGATGGCCATTGGCAAGAAGCCAAACGATGCCACCAGAGCGGTCATCAGCACCGGACGCAGGCGCAGCAGGCAGCCCTTCACCACACGATCGTGCACGTTGGCCATGCCTTGGCGCTCGAATGCGTTAAACTGGTTGATGAGCACAATGCCGTTGAGCACCACAATGCCAAACAGCGCTATGAAGCCCACGCCGGCCGATATGCTGAACGGCATGCCGCGCAGCCACAGGGCCATGATGCCGCCTATGGCCGACAGCGGAATGGCGGTGAACACATACAGCGTTTCGCGCACGTTGCCCAGCGTGGCATAGAGCAGAATCAGGATTATGAGCAGGGCCACCGGAAGGGCCACGCTAAGGCGCGACTTGGCTTCCTCCATATTCTTAAACTGGCCTCCATACTCATAGTAGTAGCCCGTGGGCAGCTTCAGCCGCTCGTTGAGCCTCTGCTGGATGTCGGCAATGGTGCGCTGCACGTCGCGGCCGCGCACGTTGAAGCCAATGTAGATGCGCCGCTGCCCCTCTTCGTGGGTGATTTGCGACGGCGCGTTCTCATAGCCAATGCTGGCCACTTGCTCGAGCGGCACCGAGCCGCCGCTGGGCAGCGGAATGTAGAGGCCGCGCAGCGACTCCACATCGTTGCGCATGTCCTTGTCCATGCGCAGCACCAAGTCGAAGCTGCGGTCGTTCTCATATATCGTGCCCGCAGTGCTGCCGGCAAAGGCTGTCTTTATTATGCCGTTGGCGTCACTGATGTTGATGCCGTAGCTGGCCAGACGGTCGCGGTCGAACTTCACCTGAATCTGCGGCAGGCCAGTGACTTTTTCCACCATCGGGTCGGTCACGCCGTCGATGTCACGAATCAGGCGCGCAATTTGGCCCGCCGTGGCAGTGAGCTTGTCCAGATCGTCGCCATACACCATTATGGCCACATCCTGCTTGATGCCGGTAATCAGTTCGTTGGTGCGCATCTGTATGGGTTGCGACATCTCCACATGCAGGCCCGGGATCACGCTCAGTGCCTCCTCCATCTTCTCGGTGAGTTCGCTCTGCGTCTTTGCCGAAGTCCACTTGTCCTTGGGCTTCAGCGAAATCATCATGTCGGCCCGCTCCACGGGCATGGGGTCGGTGGGTATCTCGCTGCTGCCAATGCGGCTCACGGCCTGCTTCACCTCGGGAAACTGCTTTTTAAGTATGGCTTCGGCCTGTGTACACGACTTTATCATCTGCGACAGCGACGTGCCCTGGCACATGCTCACCTCGGCTGCAAGGTCGCCTTCCTCAAGGTTGGGAATGAACTCGCCGCCCATTTGGCTGAACACCGCCAGACTGGCAGCCAGAAGCACCACCATGGCCGCAATCAGCGCGCGGCTGTGCTTCAGGCTGCGCTCAAGCAGCGGCTTGTAGGCGGCGGTGATGCGCTCCATCATCTTGTCGGAGAAGTTGCGCTTGTGCGTCGACTTCTTGCTCAGAATCACCGCACTCGCCACCGGCACGTAGGTGAGCGACAGCAGGAATGCGCCCAGAATGGCGAAAAACACTGTCAGCGCCATCGGGCGGAACATCTTGCCCTCAATGCCCACCAGCGTGAACAGCGGCACATACACCGTCATGATTATGATTTCGCCAAATGCGGCCGAACTCATCATTGCGCCGGCACCGCGGGCCACGGTTTGGTCCATTTGCCGTTGTGTCAGGCGTCCGCCTGCGAAACTGGCAGAGTGCGAGGCAATGTAGGTGCACACGCACTCTACTATTATCACCGCTCCGTCCACTATCAGGCCGAAGTCGATGGCACCGAGACTCATCAGGTTGCCGCTAACGCCAAACGTGCGCATCATGCCAAAGGCAAACAGCATCGACAGCGGAATCACCGAGGCCACCACTATGCCGGCCCGGGCGTTGCCAAGAAACAGAATCAGGATGAATATCACAATCAGGCCGCCCTCAATCAGGTTGCGGGCTATAGTGCCCGTCACGCGGTCCACGAGCTGTGTGCGGTCGATAAACGGCTCTATCACCACCCCCTCGGGCAGACTCTTCTCGATGGTGGCGATGCGCGCCTTCACGTTTTTAATCACATCCTGGAAATTCTCGCCCTTGAGCATCAGAGTAATGCCCGACACCACTTCGCCCTCGCCGTTGCGGGTCACGGCGCCATAGCGTGTGGCCGAGCCGAGGCGCACTTGGGCCACGTCGCTCACCAGCACTGGCACGCCGTTCACCGTCTTGATGGGAATCTTCTCGATGTCGCGCAGCGATGTGGCAATGCCGATGCCGCGAATGAAGTATTGCATTCCCGACTGCTCAATGTAGCTGCCGCCGGTGTTGCTGTTGTTGTTTTCAAGGGCGGTGAATATCTCGGGCACTGTCACGCCCGAGCTGTTGAGCCTGTCGGCGTCGATGGCCACCTCATACTGCTTCACATATCCGCCCCAGCCGTTGACCTCGGCCACACCCTCGGTGCCGGCCAGCTGCTTGCGCACAATCCAGTCTTGAATGGTGCGCAGGTCGGTGAGGCTGTATTTGTCCTCATAGCCCTTCTTTGGGCGGATGGTGTAGTGGAATATCTCGCCAAGACCGGTGGAAATGGGCGCCATGCCCACCTTGGCCTCGTCCTTGGGTATCTGCTCTTCGGCCTCTTTCAGCTGCTGGCTCACCTGCTCGCGCGCCCAGTAGATGTCGGAGTCGTCCTTGAACACCAGCGTCACCACCGAGAGCCCACTTCGGCTTATGCTGCGGCGCTCGGTGATTTCGGGAATGTTGCTCAGCGACATCTCGATTGGGGTGGTGATGTATTGCTCCACCTCCTGCGCTCCGAGCGACGGGGCCTGCGTTATCACTTGCACCTGATTGTTGGTGATGTCGGGGGTGGAGTCGAATGGCAGATGCACAAGCGACACTATGCCCCACACGGCAAGCGCAAGCGTGAGCACTCCTATAACCAGTTTGTGGCTAATGGAGTAGTTTATTATTTTCTTAAACATTAATAGTCTATTCGATTGTTGTTTAGATTAATACGATTGATTACCATTGCAATTCGGATTACTATGCGCTTCACGCAATGGCAAGGGGTGGGGCGCGCAATTGCGGCTGCAATGCCGCAGCGCCACTGGTGTGCCACTGCCACGGCATGGGCAGCAGCGTGGTGAAGTCGCGTGGCGGGCACGTGATCGCATGGTTTTGTGCCGGCAGAGCCACGACGGTGCCAGCCAATTGGCCGTTGTTCCCGGCCTTGAGGGTGGTGGCACTGAAGGTGCAGTCGTCGTTGGACGAGCCTTGGCGGTCGCTTTTGTGGGCAGTGTGCTCATCGTTGGGCTGCCCGTCGATGGAGCACCGCTCCACCATAGGGCACACAATGCTGTTGTGGTGATGGTGCGGAACAATGGTGGCCGCCAGCAGCATTGCGGCAGCCATCACAGTCAGCGCTATTTCTATTCTATTTCTCAAAAAAACTGTAGCCTTGTTCGTTAGCGGCGTTGCAAAGTTAGCAACCATTCGGTGCAACTTGGTTGCAAAGAGTCAACGCTTATGCTCCTTTTTGCGGTTGGGGCAGTTTTTGCCGCGGCCGCATCCGCAGTCCACCTCTTTCGACGTGGCCACTTTCACAAAGTGCCACACAAAATATGCAAGGGCTGCCGCCACTATCAGTGCAACTATTATCTTCTCGATCATAATGATGATGTTAATCGTTGTGTCAACGATTGCAAATTTACTAAAAAAGTGTGCGCCGCCACCTATGCGACCCACATTTTGTTGGCCCGGCAAGGGCATTTTGTCGGCAAAATGGACTAACTTTGCCATTACAACATACATACGAGAGTCACACATGGACGAAATCTTATTTAACACAAGCAGCAAACTGTCGGAGGTGGTCACCGCCTATCCCGCACTGCTCTACTCATTGCCGCGCTTCGGCATTGCCCTGGGATTTGGCGACAAGTCGGTGGCAGCCGTCTGCGCCGAAAGCGGTGTGTCGCCGCGCTTCTTTTTGCTGATGTGCAACGTGTGCTGCTTCGATGGCTATGAGCCTGGCATAAGTGAGATTAAGAATGCCGACATGGGACAGCTGGTGCCATACCTGAAAAAGGCGCACAAATTCTATCTGAGCAACAGGCTGCCACACATATCCAAGCACTTAACAGCTATCTTGAGCAATATGCCCCGGCGCGTGGCCAATGCATTCAACGCCTTCTTCTCGGCCTACCGACACGAGGTTGAACAGCACTTTGGCTACGAGGAGCAGAAGGTGTATCCGCACATTGAACAATTACTTCAAGGTGTAATGCCTGACGACTTTGCCATCAACGACTTCGTTGACGAGCACGGCAGCTTGCAAGACAAGCTGAGCGACATGAATCAAATCATTTTCAAATATCTGCCAGCCGACACCACCGATGGCGACAATGAGGCAATCGATGTGATATTCGACATTCTGCAACTGTCGGCCGACTTGGCCAAACACTCGCTCATCGAGGAAAAAGTGCTTGTGCCCTATGTCACGTATCTTGAAAAGAAACTGCGATGAAACTTAAAGTGCTTATCATAGAACCCACCGAAATCGTCACTGCCGGGCTGGTGGCTGTGCTGCGCGAACAAAGCCGCTTCAGGCTGCTCGAGCCGCTTCACAGTCTCGACGACGCTGATGTGCAAATGAGCATGTCGACGCCCGATGTGGTGATCATCAACCCCACGATGGACGGTTGCCGCGAATTTGTGGCCGCCCACGATGCCGAATGCGGCTTTCTGGCGCTGGCCTACCAGTTTGTGCCGCAAAGCGTGCTTAGCCAGTTTGGAGGGGTGGTGGACGTGACCGACAGCCGCGGCATGGTGGCCGAAAAAATAGTGCAGGTCACCGGAAAGACAGCCAAGGGGCAGGGCGCCGCCACCCCCGCCGCCAACGACTACGAGCTCACAAAACGCGAGACGGCAGTGCTGGTGCTTGTGGCCAAGGGACTGATGAACAAGGAGATTGCCGACCAGCTTAACGTGAGCGTGCACACGGTGATCACCCACCGCAAAAACATTATGCACAAGACGGGCATAAAGTCGGTGGCCGGCCTCACGATATATGCCATGCTGCACAACCTCATCGACGACGTCACCGAGATTGAGTAGCCGCGCGCTCGGCGCACAGCGAAAAATCACTCGTCCACATTACTTAAAATGTGTCTGTGATTTTCAAATGTAGAATTGTTGCAGTAATTTTGTTTTTAGCTTTCGCCCCAGTCAAGGGGCATGAAAGGCTTTGCTTGGTGCCGCCGGCTATGGCACAGCACACACGCATACACGAGTTATAACGAAGACATCATTTATTAAATGGTAATAAAAAAATCACTTGAGGATTTCGGCAACTACTGCCAATTCATCTGGAAATGCTTCAGCCGCCCCGAGCGGTGGCAGGAGTTCTTCCGCCGGTGCGCCATCGAAATCGACAAGCTGGGCATCGACTCCATTCCGCTGATTCTAATTGTGTCGCTCTTCATAGGCGCCGTCTGCACCATTCAAATGAAGCTGAATGTGCAGTCGCCGCTCATTCCGCGATATTCCATCGGCCTTGCCACCCGCGAGATAATTCTGCTTGAGTTCTCGTCGTCGATTTTGTGCCTTATCCTTGCCGGCAAGGTGGGGTCGAACATAGCCTCCGAAATAGGCACCATGCGCGTCACCGAGCAGATCGACGCGCTTGAAATCATGGGCATCAACTCGGCCAACTATCTGGTGCTGCCCAAGATTGTGGGCTTCGTGTTCATCATCCCGTTTCTGGTGGTGCTTTGCATGGTCACAAGCCTCTTCGGCGGCTACCTGATATGCATCATCACCAACATTGTGGCGGTCGATACCTACGTCTACGGCTTGCAGACGATGTTCACCGAGTGGTATGTGTGGTATGGCCTCATCAAGTCGCTGTTCTTTGCATTCGTCATTGCCAGCGTGTCGTCGTATCACGGCTACTACGTGAAGGGCGGCTCGCTTGAGGTGGGCAAAGCCAGCACCGACGCCGTGGTGGTGAGCAGCGTGCTGATTCTGCTGCTCGATGTTGTTCTCACTAAACTTCTGCTGCAATAATATGATAGAGGTAAAACATGTAAACAAGTCGTTCGACGGCCGTCAGGTGCTGTTCGACATCAGCGCCAAGTTCTATGAGGGCAAAACCAACCTCATAATAGGGCAGAGTGGCTCAGGCAAAACCGTGCTTGTGAAAAACCTTGTGGGACTCTTCCGCCCCGACAGCGGCGAAATCCTTTACGACGGGCGCGACATCACCGCAATGGAGCCGAAGCAAATGAAGGAACTGCGCAAGGAGATAGGCATGCTGTTTCAGGGCTCGGCCCTCTTCGACAGTGAGACGGTGCTGGGCAACGTGATGTTTCCGCTGAAAATATTCTCAACCATGAGCCGCGACGAGCAGCGCGAGCGCGCGCAGTTCTGCATCGACCGTGTGAACCTCACAGGCTCGGAGGGCAAATATCCGGCTGAGCTCAGCGGCGGCATGCAGAAGCGCGCCGCCATTGCCCGCGCCATCGCACTCAACCCCAAATATCTGTTTTGCGACGAGCCGAACTCGGGCCTCGACCCAAAGACGTCGATAGTGATCGACGACCTGCTGAGCGACATCACCCACGAGTATGGCATCACCACCATCATCAACACCCACGACATGAACTCGGTGCTCGGCATTGGCGAGAACATCGTGTTTATCAACCGCGGCCACGTGGGCTGGATTGGCAACAAGGACATCATCTACAACGTGGACAACGACGACCTGAACAACTTTGTGTATGCCACCGACCTCTTTGCCGACGTGCGCAAATACCGCCTCGAGCACGGATACACAAAGACCCAGGGCCGCTGACGCAATTTTTGCCCGCCCGCACAGGCCGGCATTACGCGCTTTTTTCGTAACTTTGGGATTGCAATGGCAAAAACACATACACCCGACAACATCGACCTCGACAATCCTGAGTTTCAGCATGCTTGGGATTTGATTCAGCACACCCACCGCTCGGTGTTTCTCACCGGCAAGGCTGGCACTGGCAAAAGCACGTTTCTTAAATACATTTGCAGCCAAACCACCAAGGAGTTTGTGGTGCTTGCACCCACGGGCATAGCCGCCGTGAATGTGGGCGGACAGACGCTGCACTCGTTCTTTAAGATTCCGCTAAAGCCGCTGCTGCCCGACGACCCCGACTACAGCCCGCGCAACATCAGAAAGACGCTGCGCTATTCCAGCGACAAGATAAAGCTCATTAAAAAACTCGACATGATTGTGATCGACGAGATTTCGATGGTGAGGGCCGACGTGATTGACTTCATCGACAATGTGCTGCGCATATACTCGGGCAACATGCGCGAGCCATTTGGCGGAAAGCAGATGCTGTTTGTGGGCGATGTGTTCCAGCTCGAACCTGTGGTGACTGCCGACGCGCGCAACATATTGCTGCACTGCTACCGCCAGTTTTTCTTCTTCTGCGCCCGGGCTTTCTCGCAAATGAAGCTTGTGCCCATTGAGCTGCGCAAAATCTACCGCCAAACCGACGACTCGTTCATCTCCCTGCTCGACCGCGTGAGGGTGAACCACGCCTCGGCGGCCGACATTGCCATGCTCAACTCGCGCTACAACCCCAACTACCACGACAACGACGGCTTCACCATAACGCTGGCCACGCGCCGCGACACCGTGGACTCTATCAACACCGAGCACATGAATGCGCTCACCACCCCCGAATTCACATTCACCGGCAAGGTGGACGGCACTTTTCCCGACAACGACCTGCCCACAAGCAAGGAACTGACGCTGAAGGAGGGTGCGCAGGTGATATTCATCCGCAACGACAAGGAGTGCCGCTGGTACAACGGCACCATTGGCAAGGTGAGCAGCCTCGACGACGACAAAATTGAGGTGGAGCTGGAAAACGGCAACACCTACAACCTTGAAAAGGAGGTATGGGAAAAGATACAATACACCTACGACGCTCGCGAGAAGAAGGTGATTGAAAACCTGCTGGGCACATTCGAGCAATATCCCGTGAAGCCCGCATGGGCGCTCACGGTGCACAAGAGCCAGGGCCTCACGTTCAACAACATCGTGATTGACTTTGCCGGCGGCGCCTTCACCAGCGGGCAGACCTACGTGGCCCTTTCGCGCTGCACGTCGCTCGAGGGCATCACCCTGCTGAGGCCGCTCAGCGCGCGCGACATAATAGTGAGCATGGGCGTGGTGGAATTTAGCAAGCAGTTCAACAACCAGTCGCTCATCGACGACGCACTGAAGCAGGAGGAGAGCAACCGCCTGTTTCGCAAGGCGGTACACGCCTTCGACCACAACGAGTTCCGCACATGCGTTGAGGCGTTTGCGCAAGCCTCGCTGGTCAACAATGTGATCCACACTCCGGCCGCACAGCGCCTCATTGCCAAGAAACTGTCGCGAATCTCGGCTTTCGACAAAAAAATTGCCGACCTCGAGGCGGTGATCGACAGCCAGAACCGGCTGCTGCACGACCTGGCCATGGAATACACCGAAATGGGCAACCAGTCGCTGGGCTACGGCTCGCTTGCGGGCGAGCCGTCGGTGGCATATGACAGCGGCAAGGGCAAGAAGCTCGACGATGTGTCGCTGCACTCGGCCATGGCCAACTACAACAAGGCTCTGCGCATTTGCCCCGACTGCATCGAGGCCATGATAGGCAAGGGCCGGCTCCTCACCACCATCGACCAGACCGACGAGGCAATAGCCACATTCACCAAGGCCATTGCCGTGAACAAGCGCAGCTTCGACGCCCACATGGGCATTGCCGAGGCACACTATGCCGGCAAGGACACGCCTGCTGCCATAAAGGCATATAAGCGCGCTGCCAAAGCGGCAACAAAAAGGCCAGAGCCCCACGAGGCCCTGGCCAGAATATACGATAAGCTTGGTCTTGACGACTTGGCCGAAGAGGAGGCCGACATTGCCAAGCGGCTGCGCAAGCCCGCCAAAAAATCAAGGCCGCGCAAGCCTAAAGCTTAAATTCACTATTTTTCAATCTCATCAAGTTTGTTGCTGCCCAGCACGTAGTAGAGGCGGCTCAGCACCTTGCGCGCATCGGTGTTCTTGGGGTCGAGCTTATAGGCCTTCTCCACATAGGGCAGCGATTCGCGATAGAGCGCGGTGGCAGCGTCCGAGCGGCGGTCGCTTATGCGCACCGCCTGCATATACAGGCAGTTGCCCAAGTCAAACAGGGCCCGGGCAAAGTCGGGCTGCAACTCCACAGCGCGCCGGTAGTAGGGCATGGCCTTGCCTGCGCCCTCGAGCCGCTCCACAAGCTGCCCCTTGAGGTCGAAGTATTCTGCGTTGGCCGAATCGCGCTTAATGGCGTTGTCGAGCAGGCTGGTGGCCGCCGTGTAGTTCTTCTCGTTGAGGTAGCAGTTGATGAGAACGCGGGTATACTGCGGGTCGCTTGCCCCATAAGCCTCATTGGCCTCAATGGCCACCTTTTGCACTTGGGCCGAGTCGCCAAGCTGCAGCGCGGAGGCAATCCAGCTGTCATACAAGTCTTTTTTCACATATCCCAAGCTGCGGGCACGCTCAAACTGCATGGCCGCGTCGGCATATTTCTTGCCCTGAAATGCCGCCAAGCCCTGATAGTAGCGGTAATAGCCCACAATGGAGTCGGCCTCCTGCTTGTGGTGGCGCTTTGCATAGTCGCTTTGCGCCTCGGTGCAGTATATCTCCCAGGCACGGTAGGCACCGTCCCAGTCGCTGGCCATAAGCAGGTCGCCACCCACGGCGCTGAAGTCAATCAGGTGCTCGAGCACGCGCTTTTTGATGCCGGCCGAGTAGCGGGTGCGCACACGCGGATGCCCGTTGCGGTCGGTTATCACGCTGCCGTCCTTTCTGGTTTGCTTCACGCTGTCGAGTTTCAACGCCTGCGTAAAGTAGTCATATCCGCTAATCAGCATCTTGCCCACCGCCTTCTTGTCGATGTCGCTGCCTATCGACTTCTCCACCATGCTGCGGTCGTAGTATCCAAAGCATATTTTGCCTGCCAGCATCCAAGTCTCGGCCTTGCCCTTGGTCTCGTCGTTGGCAAGCGCGGGCTTAAGTTTGTCGAGGGCCGACTTGTAGCCTTTGGCCGAAAGTGAAAGCCCGTTGAGGTCTTTCTTCACGCCCTCCACCACCTTGCTTTGCGCACTGGCGCTCACGAGGCTGCCGGCTGCCAAGCAGCCAAGCACGGCCACTGTGGTTAATAATAATGATTTTCGCTTCATGTATAGGAATGGGACTAATAAAAAAACAAGCACTGCACGCTTTTCACACACACAACACCGTCGCTGTTTCATCAACGGGGGTATGCTCAAAAAAAGCGTGCAGTGCTGATATTATGGCCTCATCACCCCATATTGTTTAGGATTGATGAGATAGATGGAAATCACTCCTTGTCGAGGGCATCGGCCTTGTCGTTCTGGCCCAGCATGTAGTACACGCGGCCCAGCATTCTCTTGATGTCGCTTCTTTCCTTGTCGATCTGATGAGCCTTCTCCATGTATTTGATGGCCTCTTCCAGGTCGGGCTGGATCTTCGGACGCAGGTCTTTGTCAACCATGTTGGGGTTGGCCGAGATGAATTCTGCAGCGCGTGAAGTGTAGAAGCGGGCGTAGTTGTAGAGGGCGTCCACATTGTTGGGGTCAAGCTCCACAGCCTTCTTGTAGTATTCCACTGCCACCTTCATGCCGGCAGTCGAGTCCATTTCGGCAATGCGGCCGCGCAGGTCATAGATGTTGGCGTCGTTGGGGTCGCCAGCAATTGCCTTGTCAACAATCTGGTAAGCCTTGCCATAGTCTTTGGCGTCAACGGCCTGCTGTGCCAGCGAGCCGAGGGCAGCGACTACGCGCTCAGCCACCTGATTCTTAGAATAGCCCAGCAGTTTGGCTGCCTGATAGCCCTTGAATGCGTTGGCGTAGTCCTTATTCATGTCGGCCGCATAGCCTTCGAAGAAGCGGATTTCGCCCATCACCGAGTCGGGCTGTGCAGTGAGTTTGGCCTTGCCAAACGCGCTGTTCTGAATGTCGCAGTAGGTGCTGAACGCAGCCTGTGCGTTAGCCCAGTCCTGTGCACCGAGGCACGAGTTGCCAATGCTCAGGAAGTCGTTGACATGAGCAAGAAGGCTGCTCTGGATTTCGGCAGAATATTTGGTCTTAACCTTGGCTTGGCCAGTTTTTTTGTCAATCTTGGGGCTGCCGTCCTTGTTTACTTCGGGCACTGTGTCGAGGGGCAGAGCCTTGCTATAGTAGTTGAAGCCATTGATGAGAGCAGCGGCCATGTCGCCAGCGTTAACCTCTTTCTTCAGCATCTTCTCGCCCAGCAGAGCGTCGTAGATGCCAAATGAAGCCTTACCGGCTGTGTACCATGTGAGCACCTTATCCTTGGTCTCGGGGTTGGTGAAGGCGGGCTGCAGTTGGTTGAGGGCTGCTTGCAGCGCCGGAATTTTATTGCTCGAGGCGGCAACGGTCTTCGACACCTCGTCAACGAGTTTTTGCTGTGCAACTGCTGCAGGTGCGAGCATCGATGCGGCAGCGAGTAACAGAATTGCTTTTTTCATTTCTTCGTAGTTTAAATTGTTATGTTATTAATTTTGATTTTTTCTTGTCTGTGCATTAAGCCTCCTCGGTGGGAGTGGGGGTATCAGCGGGCAGTTCTGGATTTTCCTCCTCGGCCTCGTCGGGTGCCGAAGCCACCTTGCAAACCGATGCTATCACATCGCCCTTCTTCTCAAGGTTGATGAGGCGCACACCCTGGGTGTTGCGGCCCATCTGGCGCAGTTCGCTCACCTTCATGCGAATCATGATGCCCGACTTGTTGATAATCACCAGGTCGTTGTTGTCGTTCACATTCTTTATGGCAATCAGGTCGCCCGTCTTGTCGGTGAGGTTGAGCGTCTTCACGCCCTTGCCGCCGCGGTTGGTCACGCGGTAGTCTTCAAGCTTGCTGCGCTTGCCCATGCCTTTCTGCGACACCACCAGCACGTCGTCGTCGGTGTTGGCGCGCATGCATATCATGCCCACCACCTCGTCGTCGGCATCAAGGTTCATACCCTTCACGCCAGTGGCTGTGCGGCCCATCTCGCGTATCGCGGTCTCAGAGAAGCGGATGGCGCGGCCCTTGCGGTCGGCCAGAATCACCTCCGAGTCGCCCTCGGTGAGTATGGCACCAATCAGGCGGTCGTCTTCGCGAATGTTGATTGCATTCACGCCATTGAATCGCGGACGCGAGTATTCCGACAGGCGGGTGCGCTTCACGATGCCGTTTTTAGTGGCAAACACGATGAAGTGGTTCTGGTTATACTCAGGATCCTTAAGCTTGGTGGCGCGGATAAAGGCATAAATCCTGTTTTCGGGGCCAATGTTAAGCAGGTTCTGGATGGCGCGGCCCTTTGAACTCTTCGAGCCTTCGGGAATTTCAAACACTCGCATCCAGTAGCAGCGTCCCTGCTCGGTGAAGAACAGCATTGTGTTGTGGTTGGTTGCCTCATACACATATTCTATGAAGTCCTTGTCGCGGGTGTCGCTGCCCTTGGCGCCCACGCCGCCGCGGCTTTGCGTGCGGTATTCGCTAAGCGGAGTGCGCTTAATGTAGCCGAAGTGCGAAATGGTAATAATCATCGGATCGTCGGGGTAGAAGTCCTCGGCGTTCATTTCGCCGGCAGAATACACGATTTCGGTGCGGCGCTCGTCGCCATACTTGTCGCGAATCTCGGCCAGTTCGTCTTCTATCACCTTGCGGCACACTGCGGGATCGTTCAATATCTGCTCGAGGTGGTCGATGGTGCGGCGCACATCGTCCAACTCATCGTGCAGCTTGCTTTGCTCCAGATTGGTGAGTTGGCGCAGACGCATTTCCACAATGGCGCGGGTCTGCACGTCGTCGAGGCCGAAGCGTTCGGTGAGGCGCTGGCGTGCCTCGTCGGCGTTTTTACTGTGTCTGATTATGTGAATCACCTCGTCGATGTTGTCGCTGGCAACTATCAAGCCCTCAAGAATGTGAGCGCGGCGGCGTGCCTGCTCAAGTTCAAACTTGGTGCGGCGAATCACCACCTCGTGGCGGTGGTCGAGGAAGTATTTAATGAGTTGCTTCAGGTTCACAATTTGCGGACGGCCGTTCACAAGGCACACGTTGTTCACACTGAACGACGACTGCAGTTCGGTCATCTTATACAGCTTGTTGAGCAGCACGTTGGCATTGGTGTCGCGCTTCACGTCGATCACTATGCGCATGCCCGACTTGTCGCTCTCGTCGTTCACGTTCGAAATGCCGTCGATTTTCTTCTCCTCCACAAGGCGGGCGATGTTTTCAATCAGCTCCTGCTTGTTCACGTTGTAGGGAATCTCGGTCACCACAATCTTGTCGTGCTCGCCCTCTGATTCAATTTCGGCTTTTGCGCGCACCACAATGCGGCCGCGGCCCGTCTCGAAGGCGTCTCTCACACCTTGATAGCCATAAATGATGCCGCCGGTGGGGAAATCGGGAGCCTTGATGTAGTGAATGAGGTCGTCGACTTCCATGTCGGGGTTTTCGAGCATGGCTATGCAGGCGTTAATCGACTCGGTGAGGTTGTGCGGAGCCATGTTGGTGGCCATGCCCACTGCAATGCCCGACGCGCCGTTCACCAGCAGGTTGGGGAAGCGGGTGGGCAGCACGGTGGGCTCTTCGAGGGTGTTGTCGAAGTTGGGCTCGAAGTCCACAGTGTCCTCGTCCATGTCGCGCATCATTTCCTCGCCCATCTTGGCGAGACGCGCCTCGGTGTAACGCATGGCTGCCGGCGAGTCGCCGTCGATTGAGCCAAAGTTGCCCTGGCCGTCGACCAGCGTATACCTCATGGCCCAGCTCTGCGCCAGGCGCACCATGGCATAATAGACCGATGAGTCGCCGTGGGGGTGATACTTACCAAGCACATCACCCACGATGCGGGCCGACTTCTTGTAGGGCGCGTTGGAGTAGTTGCCCAACTTTGCCATGCCGAAGAGCACCCTTCGGTGCACAGGCTTGAAGCCGTCGCGCACATCTGGCAGTGCTCGCGAAACGATGACCGACATCGAATAGTCGATGTAGGAGGTCTTCATTTCGTTTTCAATGTTGATCTCTATGATCCGATCGTTGTTCATTAAATAAACTGTTTTAAATTAATCACTGTGGCTGCCCGCAATCCAGGCGAAATTTTGCCCCAGGGCATCACGGAGTCAGCCAATTAGAATTAACTCACAAAGATAACCAAAAAATCGGTGAAATACTGCACCGCCGCGGGTGTTTTTTACGGCTTTTTTGCTCGATTTATGCGTTTTGGGCGTGGTTGCGCTCTGTTCGCTTTTGGAACATGGCCAAAAACGAAAAAAGGCAAGCGCCCGAAGCCTTGCTTTGCTCCCGGCGCCTGCCTTTATATGTTTGGATTGGCGTCTACCGCTCAATCTTGATGTCGTCGTTGCGGTAGGGCACTATGGTGCCGCTCATGGTGATGCGCTGCGGCCCCATCATGCGGGTGACGAGGGCTTCGGCGCGGTCGCTGCCGGCCATCAGCGTGATGCTGACGTAGGCGTTCACGTTGCTGCCAAACAGATTGTAGGTGACCGTGACGTTACCCTTCTTGTCGGTGGTGACTTGCTTGTTGTTGACCGAGCCGTGCTGAGTGATGCCACCCATGCCGTTAAGGCCGGGACGGCCGTTGTTGAATGCCACCTGGAATATGCCGCCGTCGTTCTGCACCAGCAGGAAGTTGGCGTTGCTGTTGATGTCGGTCACCACATATCCCATTCGGCCAATCGACAGGTTGTCGGCCAGCAGCACGAAGTAGCCTTGCTCAATGGCTTCAGCGGCCTTTATGTGGGCGATGGAGTCGGTGACTTGCCGCTCGCGCTTTTGCCTTGCCTTGCGTTCCTTTTTGGTCTCGGCTTTCACCTTTGCGGGTTTCACCACTGTCAGTTCCACCGAGTCGGGATTCACTTGCTGCACCGTGGCGGCACTTGCTGCCATGCAGCTTGACAATATCAAGCCCAGTGCCAATAACATTTGCTTCATCATATTTTTCACGTTTTAAGTGTCTGTTATTACCTTTTTTGGCAATAGCAAAACACGTGCCACACGCAATTATTGCACGTGCCAGCCGGTTTTTATCGTCATTATTGCTTAATTTTGCAATTGTTAAACACTTTAAGTATCTGCAATGACAAGATTAAACATGAGTTTCGGCAGCAAAGTCACGCTGCTGGTGTGCGCGTTTGTGGTGGGGCTGTTTGTGGCCGCCACTTTTATGTCGCTATTGCCGCACCTGGGCGTGGAGGGTAGGGCGGCACTGACCCTGTCGACCATTGTGCAAGACGTGCTTGTGTTCATATTCCCAGCCGTGCTGGTGTCGCTGTTTGGCGGTGGCTGCGTGCGGGCGCTGCGCCTCGGCGTGAAGCCGTCGTGGCGGCAGGTGCTGACGGTGGTGGCGGTGTATGTGGTGTCGCTGCCGGCCATGAACTGGCTTGTGGAGGCCAACAAGCTGATTTCGCTGCCGCCGAGCATGCATGGCGTGGAGCAGTGGATGCGTGCCAGCGAGGATGCTGCTCTGGCCGTGACGGGGCAGCTGCTGGGCTCAGCCTCGCTGGCCACAATGCTGGGCATGGTGGCTGTGGTTGGATTTCTGGCAGCACTGTCGGAGGAGATGTTTTTTCGCGGCGCGCTGCTGGGCATGAGCCTCGACTGCGGCGTGCGCGCCCACGCGGCTGTGTGGATTGTGGCGTTTGTGTTCAGCGCGTTTCACATGCAGTTCTACGGTTTCTTCCCGCGGCTGCTGCTGGGCGCGTGGCTGGGCTACCTGCTGCTGTGGAGCCGCTCGCTGTGGCTGCCCGTCATAGCCCACACCATCAACAATGCCGTGGTGGTGGTGTTCACCTATCTGGCCAACGTGCATCTGGTGCAGGGCAATTCGCTCGACACATTTGGAGTGCCTGCTCCGGGCCAATTTCCATGGCTGGCAGCAGCCAGTGTGGTGGCAACGGCCGTGGTCATAGCGGCGGCGCTGCGCAGCAGGGCGTTGCTGAGCAAATAGTTTTTTTCTGCGCTACTTAATGGCTCCGTAGTTTTTGCGGCGGAATATGAAGTTGCGGCCCAGATACTTCTCGCGCACCACAGGGTTGTCGGCCAGCTCCTCGCTTGTGCCCTGAAACAGGATTTTGCCCTCAAACAGCAAGTAGGCGCGGTCGGTGATGCTCAGCGTCTCTTGCGCGTTGTGGTCGGTGATGAGGATGCCTATGTTTTTCGACTTAAGGCTGTATACGATGCTCTGAATGTCTTCCACCGCAATTGGGTCGACGCCTGCAAACGGCTCATCGAGCATGATGAACCGCGGGTTAATGGCCAGACAGCGGGCAATCTCGGTGCGGCGGCGCTCACCGCCCGACAGGCGGTCGCCAAGGTTTTTGCGCACCTTTTGCAAGTGGAATTCCGCTATCAGCTCTTCCAGCTTGTCGCGCTGATATTCGGGAGTGGTGTCGGTCATCTCAAGGATGGTGCGGATGTTGTTTTCAACGGAAAGTTTGCGAAACACCGACGCCTCTTGCGGCAGATAGCCGATGCCAAGCTTAGCGCGCTTGTACACAGGCAGCTTGGTGATGTCGACGCTATTAAGAAACACCTTTCCCTCATTAGGTGTAACGAGTCCGGTGGTCATATAGAAAGTGGTGGTCTTGCCGGCACCGTTAGGGCCAAGCAGGCCCACGATTTCGCCTTGATGCACCTCTATCGACACGTGGTTGGCCACCGTGCGCTGGTTATACTTCTTCACCAAATTGTCGGTGCTCAGCACCAGTTTGCCCTCATCGCCAAGCTTGTTGAGTTGCTCGGCCTCTGCCTTTTCGTCGTGCTGTGTGGCAGTTACCTTCTTGGCCGCTTCGGCCTGCTTTGGCGCAGCCTTGGCGTTTGGCAATGAGATATGCGGTAGTTTCAGTTTCATTTTTCAGTAAAGTCAGTTTTTCCCCTTAAAACTCAGTTTCATGCCTTTTTGCCATGCGTCAGGCGGCTCTTGATGTAGTCGGTGAGCAAGTTGATGGCCACTTCGTTGTGTCCACCCTCGGGCACAATCAGGTCGGCATAGCGCTTGGCAGGCTCGATGTGCTGCATGTGCATGGGCTTGAGCACGCGCTCATAGCGGTCGATCACCATTTGCGGTGTGCGGCCGCGCTCAATGCAGTCGCGCGAAATCACGCGGATAAGGCGGTCGTCGGCGTCGGCGTCGACAAACACCTTTATGTCCATCATTTTGCGCAGGCGCGGGTCGCTGAGCACCAGAATGCCTTCGAGCAGCACCACATCGTGCGGGTCCATGTGCTCGGTCTCCTTTTGGCGGGTGCATGTCAGGTAGGAGTAGGTGGGCATCTCCACCGGCTTGCCGGCCTTCAGCATCTGCAGGTGCTTGATAAGCAAATCCCAGTCGAAAGCCTTTGGCTCGTCGAAATTAATCTTCTGCCGGTCTTCCACCGGCACGTGGCTCGAATCCTTATAATATGAGTCTTGCGATATAATGCCCACTTCGCCCTGAGGTAGGCGTTCCATGATTTTACGCACAACTGTGGTCTTGCCCGAGCCAGTTCCTCCTGCGATGCCTATGATTAACATATTGTTTGTTGTCTTACTGTTGTTACATATTAGTTATACCCCACAAAGATACAACAAAATAATGAGATTTGATTTCTTTATGAATTTTATTCTTTATAACCATAAAAAAGCCAAATCCAATTTGTTCATGCAAACAGTCCCATGCTCTCGTAATAGTATCCTAAAGTTTCAGAAAGCAACAAGGTTTCTAACCTTTTAAGTTCTTGGAAAGCTTCATTCTTTGTTTTAAACTCTTCTTGAAGCCAAATCAAATCGTCAGAAGAGACCTCATCGTCTGAAAGATAACGAAAAAGAATATCACAAAGCAGCACCCTATCATCTGAATAATATTGCGGATGGTACTTCTCTATAAAATCCAAATATAGTATATCGTTACTCATTCTGTTATATTAGCCATGCCTTTTTCATTTTGTATGTTTTTTAGTCACAAAATTACTGGATTATTCATGAAAAACCATTTTTGCGGCGGCGATTTTTTGCTGTGAGCGCACAATGCTTTGCAAAAGCCGGGTTTTGTGCGGGTTTATTTGCTTGAGGAAGCGGATTGTGCTAACTTTGCAGTTAAATTTTGAATATTTAGAAATGGACTTTAAAGTAATAGCTACGAGTAGCGGCTCAAATGCGCGCGCCGGCCTCATCAACACCGACCACGGCCCAATCGAAACCCCCATATTCATGCCAGTGGGCACGTTGGGGGCGGTGAAGGCTGTGCAGATGCCCGATTTGGAACACGACGTAAAGGCCCAAATCATTCTGGGCAACACCTACCACTTGTATCTGCGCCCCGGCATGGACATAATTGAGCGTGCGGGCGGCCTGCACAAGTTCAACGGCTGGAGCAAGCCCATTCTCACCGACAGCGGCGGTTTTCAGGTGTTCTCGCTCGCGGCCAACCGCAAGCTGCGCGACGAGGGCGTGACTTTCCGCAGCCACATCGACGGATCGAAACATCTGTTCACCCCCGAGAAGGTGGTAGACATACAGCGCAGCATAGGCAGCGACATAATGATGGCCCTCGACGAGTGCCCGCCGGGCACGGCCGAATACGGCTATGCGCGCAAGTCGCTGACGCTCACCGAGCGGTGGCTGAAGCGCGGCTGGCAGCACTTTTGCGAAACCGAACCCAAATATGGCCACAGCCAGGCGTTCTTCCCAATAGTGCAGGGCTGCGTCTACAAGGATCTGCGCCAAGAGAGCGCAAAGTTTGTGGCCGACCTCGGGGCCGAGGGAAACGCCATTGGCGGCCTTGCCGTGGGCGAGCCCACCGAGGTGATGTATGAGATGATAGAGGTGGTGAACGACATTCTGCCGGCCGACAAGCCCCGCTACCTGATGGGCGTGGGCACTCCCGTCAACATTCTTGAAGCCATCGACCGCGGCGTGGACATGATGGACTGCGTGATGCCCACCCGCAACGGGCGCAACGGCATGCTGTTCACACAGCACGGCACCATGAACATGCGCAACAAGAAGTGGGCCGACGACTTCTCGCCGATTCAGCCCGACGGGGCCTCGTTTGTCGACCACATCTACACCAAGGCATATTTGCGGCACCTATTTGCCGCGCAAGAGATTCTGGCACTGCAAATTGCCAGCCTCCACAATCTGGCGTTCTACCTGTGGCTCGTGCGTGAAGCGCGCAAGCACATTCAGCAAGGCGACTTCAAGCAGTGGAAAGAGGAAATGGTGCAGCGACTTATGGTAAGACTTTAAAATAGAGCAGTGAACAAACTGATTAAAAACATATTAAACTCAATGCGCCAGCAATGGCGAAATGCAAAGGCCAAGTGGCTGCGCATGAGGCGTGCGGCAAAGCAGAGCGCCAAAGCTCCGGCAGCCGATGCAGCTCCGCCCAAAGCGCGCCGCCGGCTCATCAAGCACTTCGACGCCTACATAATGAAGCAGTTTCTGGGCACATTTTTCTTTGCCATTCTGCTTCTGCTTGCCATAGTGGTGATGTTTGACTTCAACGAGAAGATCGACGCCATGCTCACTGCGCCGGTAAAGGAAACGGTGTTTAAGTACTTCATGAACTTCCTGCCATACTTTGCCAACCAGTTTGCACCGCTGTTTGTGTTCATATCGGTGATATTCTTCACATCCAAACTTGCCGACCACAGCGAGATCATAGCCATGATGTCGAGCGGCATCAGCTTCAAGCGGCTGCTGGTGCCCTACATGGCCAGCGCATCGATCATTGCCGCAGGCACGCTGCTGCTTGCGCTCTATGTGATTCCGCCCGCCAATGTGAAGCGCATCGACTACACCAACCAGTGGGTGAAAAACAAGCGCATCGACTATGGCGAAAACATTCAGCTGCAGGTGCGTCCTGGCGTCATGGCCCACCTGTCGCGCTTCGACAACCCCATGAAGCTTGGCTACAGGCTGTCGCTTGAGGAGTTTGACGGCAACACGCTTAAGTCGCGCCTGACGGCCGAAAACGTGAAATACGACACCCTGGGCAAGTGGCGCATACGCAACTACTGCATTCGCCGCTTCAAGGGCCTGCAGGAAACCATGGTCACTGGCAACGAGATGGACACGATGCTCAACTTCGAGCCCAAAGACTTCCTGATTTCGAAAAACGACGAGGAGATGCTCACATCGCCGCAGCTTAAGTCGTACATCAACAAGCAAAAGGCCCGCGGCGTGGCCAACATTCAGAGCTTTGAAATAGAGTATGAAAAGCGCTATGCCATGACTGCGGCAGCATTTATCCTCACGGTGATAGGCCTGTCGCTGTCGTCGCGCAAGGTGCGCGGCGGCATGGGCATGAACATTGGCATTGGCCTGCTGCTGAGTTTCTCCTATATTCTGTTTATGACGGTGACCCAGACGTTTGCCGTGAGCGGCTACACGTCGCCGCGCGTGGCCATGTGGGTGCCAAACATAATCTACACCATCATCGCAATATTCCTCTACCGCCGCGCCTCCCGCTAATGCGGGAGGAGGCAGCAAGATATACAAAAAAAATCGGGCCGCACATCAGCCACCAAAGGCGATGCGCGGCCCGATTTATATGCTCTTGCCATTGCGGCTATTCCAGCTCGACCACGGTGATGCCCGCGCCGCCCAGCTGCACGTGCTCGTCGTGATAGCTCTTGACCCCGGCCACCGTGTTCAGGTACTGGCGGATGACCTCGCGCAGCACTCCGGTGCCAGTGCCATGCAAAATGCGCACGCGGCGGGCATTGAACTGCACGGCATCGTCGATGAAGTAGGTGACGGCCTGCAGCGCCTCGTCGGCCCGCATGCCGCGCACGTCAATCTCCTGCTTAAAGCTCAGCTGGCGCGAACGAATCTCATCGCTCGTCTGCTTGCCGATAAAGGTAACCGTTTGAGGCCTTTCGGCCTTTCTGATAGTGCGCTTAAGGCGCTTCACTTCAACCTTTGTTTTAAGTGCGCCAAAGGCCACAGTGGCCCATTTGCCATCGACGCTCATCACTGTGCCCACGGTGGTGGAGTCGGCCATGGTCACATTGTCGCCCTCGGCTATGGGGCGGTCTTGCACGGCCTTGGGCTGCTGAGCAGCCGGCTTGCGCTTGGGCGCCACATTGTGCTTGGGCTTTATTGAATTCAGTATCTTCGACTGCCCGGTCACGCCCTCGTCGAGCTGCCGGCTGTTGAAGTCGCTCAGCTTTTTGCGCGCCTCCTTGGTGCGCTCCTTGTCGGCCTGCACCTCCTTAATCTCCTTGATGGTGCGCTCAATTTCGCGGTTGCTCTGCTTCAATATCTCCTTGGCCTCCTTCTTGGCCTCGTTGATGATGCTGCGGTGCTCCTTGCTCAGGGTGTCGATTTGCGTGTTGTAGTCGTTGATTATCGAGTCGAGTCGCTTCTCCTTGGCATGCACGTCGCGTCGCTTGTTTTCCCAGTAGCGGCGGTCGCGCACTATGTCGAGCAGATATTTGTCCATGTTGATGTAGTCGGTGCCAACTATCTCGGTAGCCTTGTCGATTACCTGCGACGGCAGGCCGATTTTGCGGGCAATCTCGATGGCAAACGAACTGCCAGGGTAGCCCACCGACAGTTGGAACAGCGGCTGCATGTGCTGGCGGTCGTATAGCATTGCGCCGTTCACCAGACCCTCGGTGTCGTCGGCAAAGTGCTTCAGATTCTGGTAGTGGGTGGTGATTACGCCCATCATGCGCTTGTTGTTCAGCTGCTCGAGTATGGCCTGCGCTATGGCTCCGCCAATCTGGGGCTCGGTGCCGCTGCCAAACTCGTCGATCAGCACCAGCGTGCGGTCGTTGCCGCGGCTGAGAAACGTCTTCATGTTTTGCAGGTGCGAGCTGTAGGTGCTCAGGTCGTCTTCAATCGACTGCTGGTCGCCGATGTCGATGAATATGTTGCTGAATATGCCCATGTGCGAGTTGCTGTAAAGCGGCGGCAGAATGCCGCACTGCATCATGTATTGCACCACGCCCACCGTCTTCAGGCACACGCTCTTGCCACCAGCGTTGGGACCCGAGATTATGAGTATGCGGTTGTTGCGGTTAAGCTCGATGTTGAGCGGCACCACCTGCTTGCCCTGCTCCTTAAGGGCCAGAAACAGGGCAGGATGCACGGCGTGATACCACTCAATGGTCTGCCCGCCGTCGATGTGCGGCATTTGTGCGTCGATGTCGGCGGCAAACACGGCTTTTGCCCTGATGAAGTCAAGAAGTCCCAGGGTGGAGTAGGTGTTGCTAAGCTCGTCGATGTGCGGGCGTATGGTGTCGGAAATGGCAATGAGAATCCTCACTATTTCGCGCTTAATCTCGGCCTCGGTCTCGCGGATGCGGTTGTTGGCCTCCACTATTTCCTCTGGCTCGATGAATATGGTCTTGCCCGAAGCCGACTCGTCGTGCACAATGCCGCGCACCTTGCGCTTGTTCATGGGCGACACGGGCAGCACCAGGCGGCCGTCGCGCACCGATGGGGCGGTGTCGTTGTCGAAAATGCCGTTTTGGCGGCCATTGGCTATGATGCGGCGCATTATGCCGTTGATGCTCGACGTTGACGACGCTATTTGCTGCCGCAGCTCGCGCAAATGCGGCGAGGCAGAGTCCTTCACGTTGCCAAACTTGTCGATCACGCGGTCGATGTCGGCCAGCAACTCGCGAAACGGCCACATGCCGCTGGCCAGCGCGGCCAGGCGGGGGTAGGGCGACTCTGCGCCGTCGGCCACCGCAAAGAAGTTCACAATCTCGCCCACGGTGGCCAGCGACCGCCGCAGGTTGAACAGGTTGTCGGGGGTGATGAATGTGCCCGGGGCCGAAATGCCCTTCAGGTGCAGACGCATGTCGAAGAAGTAGTTCACCGGGAACTCTTTTTTCGACTGCAATATCGACAGAAACTCGTTGGTCTGGCCAAGCTTGAGCACAATGTCGTCCTTCACCGCCGACATCTGCATCTTTGCGCAGTAGTCCGTGCCCAGCGAGCTGATGCATCGCTTCTCTATTTCCTTTCTGATGATGTCGAATCCTATCCTCGATTCAAAATTCTTCGGGTAAATCATAGAATGCAAAATTAATGATAAATGCACGAATAACGGTAAAAAGTGTGAAATAAAAAGCGATTGCCGCAGCGCCTCACGGTGCAATAGCGCGCAATTTATTAACTTTGCCTTTGGTTTCAACAAAAAAATCTTAGCATAGCATCACTATGGGCAAATTTCTTCATATCCGCGCAGTGGCAGTCTTGGCCCTAAGCCTGCTTATGGCCTCGTGCTTCACCGGCGTGGAGGGCTCGAAAAAAATAACCGAGAAAGATGTGCAAAAGGCATATTCCAAGGCGGCGTCGAGCGGCTTGGCCGACAGCATTCAGGCCTACCGCGACTCGCTGCCCGCATGGAAGCCCGGAAAGACGTTTACCGCGGCCGACGACCAAGTGAGGCTGATCTTCGCCCCGTCGGACAGCTACGATGTGAGCAAACTCGTGCTTGGCGGCAAGCGGCTCACCTACACAGGCTATTCGGCCACCACGCTGCTCGACAACCGCCGCATCCTCAACATCAACTTCAGCGATGGCCGCCACACCCTGGTATACCCCTCGGGCAAGACGCTTGCCGACTTCACTTCGAAGACCACCATACCGTTTTTAATCGACAATGACTTTGTGGCCAGCGTCGACCGCCTGATGCGCAACCGCATCATGTATATCCGCACGTCCATTTGGTACGACCTTGCCACCGAGGGCATGGTGGCCGGCCGCAAGTTTATAGCCGTGCGCATCGACAGCGTGAGCCCCGGCAACAAGGTGCTTCCGCTTAAAGTGGCATTCACCACCGTCGACAATGGCAAATCGGCCTTTGTGTGGATGTCGGGCGGCGACACCCACATCCGCAACCGCAACTTCGACTCAATGTTCTCGCTCGACGACATACACAAGTCATACCCCAACATCGGGCCGGAGGCCTGGGACTGCATAGTCAATGGCCGCGTGGCCCTCGACATGACCAAAGAGGAGTGCCAGCTGGCCAAGGGCGCGCCCAAGTCGATCAACCGCGTCCCCGACCAGACGGGCGTGCGCGAATACTGGTATTACGATGGCGGCAGCTACCTCTACTTCACCGACGGTGTGCTGAAGGGCTTCAGATGACCTTGGCGCCAGATTGAATTAAAGAATTAAACACAACCACACAAAATGCTTGAAATCGAGTTTTTAGGTACAGGCACATCCACAGGAGTGCCGCAAATCAACTGCCACTGCGAGGTGTGCAGTTCAACCGACCCGCGCGACAACCGCCTGCGCACATCGGCCATAGTGCGCTACCGGGGCAAGAAGCTCCTAATCGACTGCGGGCCCGATTTCAGGACGCAAATGCTGCGGGCCAGCAACTGCGACATCGACGCCCTGCTCGTCACCCACATCCACTACGACCACGTGGGCGGCATCGACGACCTGCGCGCCTACTGCAAAGACGGGCACAAATTTCCCGTGTATGCGCGCCGCGACGTGCTCGACGACATTCGCCGCCGCATGCCATATTGCTTCCAGGAGCACCTGTATCCGGGCGTGCCCACATTCAATCTGCATGAAGTGGGCGAGGATCCATTTGTGGCCGAAGGCATCAGCGTGCAGCCCATACCCGTGTGGCACTACAAAATGCGCATCAACGGCTACCGCATAGGCCCGCTTGCCTACATCACCGACTGCAAGACCATCGAGCCTGAGCAAGTGGAGCGCCTGCGCGGAGTGCCCCTGCTGGTGATCAACGCCCTGCGCATCGAGCCCCACATGTCGCACATGTCGCTGAGCGAAGCTCTGGCCGTGATCGACCGCATAAAGCCCGGCCGTGCCCTGCTCATCCACATGAGCCACGGCATAGGCCTGCACGCCCAAGTGAGCCGCACCCTTCCCCCGGGCGTAGAGCTGGCCCACGACCGCCTCATCGTCCAAGTCCCCGACTAATTTCCGCTGGGGTGGCGCGGGAAATTGGGGCGCGGGGAGGGGTGTGACGACCTTTTTGCGGAAAATTGCCAAAAATTATGCCTGATTAATTCCTGCGGTGTGAGAATTTAGCGTTATATTTGTAAGTTGAATATAACGTGAATTCTAAAGAAGTGAATCGTAAGAAAAATATTGCCATTCTTGGCAGCACGGGCTCGATAGGCCGCCAAACGCTTGATGTGGTGAGCGAATACCCCGACTTGTTCAGGGCTTGGCTGCTGGTGGCCAACACCAGCGCCGACTTGCTGATTGAGCAGGCGCTGGCCTACCGCCCCGAATATGTGATAATATCAAGCGAGGCATGCTATGGCAAGGTGCGCGACGCTTTGGCTCACCTGCCCATTAAGGTGCTCACGGGTCACAGCTCGATTGCCGAGGAGGTGACTCACCCCGACGTCGACGTTGTGGTCACAGCCATGGTGGGATACAGCGGGCTTGAACCGACCATAAGCGCGGTGAAGGCCGGCAAGGCCATAGCGCTGGCCAACAAGGAGACGCTGGTGGTGGCCGGTGAACTGATTACGCGCATGCTTAAGTCGTCGAAGTCGGTGATATATCCCGTCGACTCCGAGCACGGGGCCTTCTACCAGTGCCTGGTGGGGGAGCGCAGCTGCGATGTGTCGAAGCTGATTCTCACCGCATCGGGCGGTCCGTTTCGCACGTGGAGCAAAGACCGCATAGCGGCGGCCCGCGCCTGCGACGCCCTTAAGCACCCCAACTGGAGCATGGGTGCGAAAATCACCATCGACTCTGCCTCGATGATGAACAAGGGGTTTGAGATGATTGAGGCCAAATGGCTGTTTGGCATTCCGCACGAGCGCATCGAGATTGTGGTGCACCCGCAGTCGATAGTCCACTCCATGGTGGAGTATTGCGACGGGTCGGTGAAGGCCCAGCTGGGCCTGCCCGACATGCACCTGCCCATACGCTACGCCCTGGGGCTGCCAGGCCGCCTGAAGTCGGACGGCCGCAAGCTCACCGTGGCCGACTATGCCTGCCTCACTTTCGAGAAGCCCGACTACGACAAATTCCCGCTGCTGGGCAAAGCCTTTGAGGCTGCCGAGCGCGGCGGCAATGCGGCCTGCGCCATGAATGCGGCCAACGAGGTGGCCGTGGCGGCGTTTCTAAAAGACCAAATCAAGTTTTACGACATCTATAATATAGTAGACAAATCGATGGCGGCAGCGCCATTTGTGGCCCAGCCGACGTATGACGACTACGTTGCCACCAATGCCGAGGTGCGCCGCTATGCGCAGTCATTAATCAATTTATAATTTATAAAGACATATCAATGAGTCCATTTTTGTTTAAGACGTTTGAACTGATTATCTCGCTGGGCCTGCTTGTGTTTGTACACGAGTTTGGTCACTACATATTTTCAAGAATATTCGGTGTCAAGGTCGAGAAGTTCTATCTGTTTTTCAACCCCTGGTTTTCGCTGTTCAAGTATAAGCCCAAGGCCAAACCCGGCCACGAGGGCAGCAAGCGCGCCACGTGGCGCGACACCGAGTATGGCATAGGCTGGCTGCCGCTGGGCGGATACTGCAAAATAGCCGGCATGATCGACGAATCGATGGACACCGACCAGATGAAGCAGCCTGCGCAGCCGTGGGAGTTCCGCTCCAAGCCGGCTTGGCAGCGACTGCTGATAATGGTGGGCGGCGTGCTGTTCAACTTCATTCTGGCCATCGTCATCTATTCGGCTCTGGTCTACACCTATGGCGAGCAGTTCATCCCGTTCCGCAACGCCACCGAGGGCATGGCCTACTGCGACAGCGCCCACAAGATAGGATTCAATGACGGCGACATTCCGCTCAGCGCCGACGGCAAGGACCTGTATTACTACAACAGTGAGGATGTGCAGGCCATGCTCACCGCCAAGACGGTGAAGGTGCTGCGCAACCACCGCGACACGGTGACCATAAATGTGCCCGCCAACTTCATATTCACAGCCAACACCGATGCCGAAGACGGCCAGATGTTTATGACCTACCGCGTGCCCGTGGTGGTGTCGCAGCTGCAAGCCCGCATGGGTGCCGAAAAGGCCGGTGTGAAGGAATGCGACCGCATTGTGGGCGTCAATGGCGAATCGACCACGAGCTACGACTTGTTTACCAAGGCCCTGCAAGCCAACAAGGGCAAAACGGTGGACCTGAAGATAGTGCGCGGTGGCAAGCCCATGACGCTGAAGACGCAGGTCGACGGCGACGCCAAGATTGGCATAATGCTCACCGAGCCGGCCAAGATATACAAGACCGTCACCAAGCAATACAACGTGTTGCAGTCGGTGCCGCGCGGTGTGGAAATGGGCTGGTCGAAACTGGTGAACTATGTGAAGCAGCTGAAGCTGGTGTTCACTCCCCAGGGCGCTAAGAGTCTGGGCGGCTTCGGCGCCATTGGCAGCATATTCCCCAGCGAATGGAGCTGGATTGACTTTTGGGAAATCACAGCGTTCCTATCGGTGATTCTTGCCGTGATGAACATCCTGCCCATTCCAGCACTCGACGGCGGCTATGTGCTGTTCCTGATAATCGAAATGATTACGCGCCGCAAGCCCAGCGAGAAGTTTATGGAGCGCGCCGTCACGGCCGGCATCGCATTCCTGTTTTTGCTGCTGCTGTTTGCCAACGGCAACGACGTGTACCGCTATTTCTTTAAGTAACCCCATAAGTAGTAAAGTCACACAACTAAGCATAATTTTTTTGAATGGTATATAAGAGAGTAATCCTGCGCAGAGGCAAAGAGGAGTCGCTGCAGCGTTTCCACCCATGGGTGTTTTCGGGCGCCATAGCCCGGATGGACAACGTGGACGAGGGCGACCTCGTGAGCGTGTATTCGCACGACGGCACGCTCATTGGCAACGGCCACTATCAGGTGGGCAGCATTGCAGTGCGCATGCTTTGCTTCGACGACAGCGAAATCAACGAGGCGTTTTTCGCCGACCGCCTCACGCAGGCCTACAAGCTGCGCCAGGCGCTCAACCTGATGCGCGCCGACAACAATTCGTTTCGCCTGGTGCATGGCGAGGGCGACTTCCTGCCCGGCCTTGTGGTCGACGTGTATGGCTCCACGGCTGTGATGCAGGCCCACTCTCCGGGCATGCACTTTGCGCGCAACGTCATTGCCGACGCGCTCACCAAGCTGCCGGGCGGCCTCATAAAGAACGTGTATTACAAGAGCGAGACCACGCTGCCATTTAAGGCGCAGCTCGACCCGCAAAACGACTACATAATTGGCAAGTTCGACACCGACGTGGCCATAGAAAACGGGCTCAAGTTCCATGTGGACTGGCTCAAGGGGCAAAAAACGGGATTCTTCGTTGACCAGCGCGAAAACCGCAGCCTGCTCGAGAAGTATGCCAAGGGGCGCAAGGTGCTCAACATGTTTTGCTACACGGGCGGCTTCTCGTTCTACGCCATGCGGGGCGGGGCAGAGCTGGTTCACTCGGTCGACAGCTCGGCCAAGGCCATAAAGCTCACCGACGACAACGTGTCGCTCAATTTCCCTGGCGACAGCCGCCACCAGTCGTTTGCGCAAGACGCGTTTAAGTATCTCGACGAGATGACCACCGACTACGACCTGATAATCCTCGATCCGCCAGCATTTGCCAAGCACAAGAGCGCACTGAAAAACGCCCTCATCGGCTATCGCAAGCTCAATGCCAAGGCGTTTGAGAAAATCAAGCCAGGCGGCATACTGTTCACGTTCTCGTGTTCGCAGGCCGTCAACAAAGAGCAGTTCCGCCTTGCAGTGTTCTCGGCGGCGGCCATGTCGCGCCGCAAAGTGCGCATCCTGCACCAACTCACCCAGCCCGCCGACCACCCGATCAACATCTACCACCCCGAGGGCGAGTATCTCAAGGGTCTGGTGCTGTATGTGGAGTGACAGAAGGCACCGAACCAGTTTTTTCAAGAACAACATAAACACATTATAATATGAAGAAAATGTTAGTAGCCACTGCATTGTTTGCCATTGCCACAGGCGCAGGCAATGCCCAAGACAGTAATTTCAACTACAATGCCGACCGCTTTGCCGACATTGAAGTGCTGCGCTATCAAGTGCCGGGTTTCAACGACTTGACGCTTAAGCAGAAGACGCTCGTATATTATCTGCAAGAGGCCGCTCTGCAAGGCCGCGACATTCTGTTTGACCAAAACTGCAAGTACAATCTGGCCATACGCCAAACGCTTGAGAAGATATACACCAACTACAAGGGCGACAAAGAGACAGCCGACTACAAGGGCCTGCTGCTCTACCTGAAGCAGGTGTGGTTTGCCAACGGCATTCACCACCACTACTCGATGGACAAGTTCAAGCCGCAGTTCTCGCAATCGTTCTTCGACGCACAAGTGCGCGCCCTGCCGGCAAGCAAACTGCCGCTGGCCAAGGGCCAGACGGTGAGCAGCTTCCTGGCCGTGATTGACAAGGTGATTTTCGACCCCACTTTCATGGCAAAGCGCGTCAACCAAGCCGACGGACAAGACCTGATTCTGACTTCGGCCAACAACCTCTATGAAGGCGTGACGCAAAAAGAGGTGGAAGACTACTACAACAAGGTGAAAGACCTCAACGACAAGACGCCCATAAGCTATGGCCTGAACACAAAGGTGGTGAAGAAAAACGGCAAAGTGGTGGAAGAGCCCTACAAAGTGGGCGGGCTCTACTCCAAGGCCATCACCAAAATCGTGTATTGGCTGAAGAAAGCCAGCGCCGTGGCCGAAAACGATGCTCAAAAGGCCTACATCGACAAGCTGATTGAGTTCTACAACACCGGATCGCTCAAGACGTTTGACGACTACTCGATAATGTGGGCCGAAGAGACGAAATCAACCGTCGACTTCATCAACGGCTTCATTGAAAGCTATGGCGATCCTCTGGGCATGACAGGCTCGTGGGAAGGCATGGTGAACTTCAAGAATAAAGACGCTTCGCACCGCACACAGCTCATCAGCGAAAACGCGCAGTGGTTTGAAGACCACTCACCTGTTGACCAGCGATTCAAGAAGGCCAACGTGAAGGGCGTGAGCGCCAAGGTGATAACCGCAGCCATTCTTGCCGGCGACAGCTATCCCGCAACGCCCATTGGCATCAACCTGCCCAACAGCAACTGGATCCGCGCCGCTCACGGCTCGAAGTCGGTGACGCTGGAAAACATCACCGATGCCTACGATGAGGTGGCCAACGGCACTGGATTCAATGAGGAGTTTGCCTACAGCGACACCGAGGTGCAGCTCATGAAGAAGTACCTCACCATTGCCGACAAGCTGCACACCGACCTGCACGAGTGCCTGGGCCATGCATCGGGCCAACTGCTGCCGGGCGTTGACCCCGACGCACTCAAGGCCTACGGATCGACCCTTGAAGAGGGTCGCGCCGACCTGTTTGCCCTCTACTATCTGGCCGACCCCAAACTGGTGGAGCTGGGCATATTCAAGAGTCCCGAAACCTACAAGGCCGAATACTACAAATACATTATGAACGGACTCATGACGCAGCTCACACGCATTGTGCCGGGCAAGGACATCGAGGAGTCGCACATGCGCAACCGCAAGTTCATATCGGAGTGGTGCTACCAGAAGGGCAAGGCCGACAACGTGATTGAATATGTGAAGCGCGACGGCAAGACGTATATCAAAATCAACGACTACGAGAAGCTGCGCAACCTGTTTGGCCAGCTTCTGGCCGAAGTGCAGCGCATTAAGTCGACAGGCGACTATGAAGCCGGCCGCGATCTGGTGGAAAACTACGGTGTGAAGGTAGACCCCACAATCCACGCCGAGGTGCTGCAGCGCTATGCCAAGCTCAACATCGCCCCCTACAAGGGCTTTGTGAACCCCGTATACACCGCCATTAAGGACAAGAACGGCAACATCACCGACGTGAAGGTGGCCTATGGCGAGGGCTACATCGACCAGATGCTGCGCTACTCGCGCGACTACTCTCCGCTCACCAAGTAAGCAACGCTAATTCAAAATAGCATACATCGAAAAAAAATCGGGCCTTGCGCAGCACACCACACGTAGGGCCCGATTTTATTAATCGTTTTTACTGACTACAATTATGGAACTCGAAGAACAATTAAAGTCGATAAGAAAAGAGCTTTACGCCTACCGCAACGGCATAGTGGCCGACGCGCTGCGCAAGGGCGGCGACCCGCACCAGCTGATAATGGGCTGCCAGCTTACCGACATAATAAGCATTGCCAGGGCATATGGCAGCGACCGCGCGCTGGCCAACGCCCTCTGGGCCGACACCAAGCACCGCGAATGCCGCCTTGCGGCGCCCATGATTTGCCCTGCCGACGGCTTCACCATGGCCGATGCCGAGCAGTGGAGCAGGTCGGTGATGAATGCCGAGGAGGCAGATGTGCTTTGCCACCGACTGCTGCGCAACCTGCCATACGCAATGCAGCTGTTTCACACCCTGGCAGCCTCCAGCGAGCCAATGGTGCGCTATGTGGCGTTCCGCCTGCTGCTCAATCTGGTGGTGACTGGCAAGGTGGACGTTGACGCACAACTCAAAGCCATGGTCGAGGCCGAGCGGTCTACAGCCAGCGCACAGTTGCACCCCGTGATCGACAGTTTGCTGGAAGACTTATAGCTAAGGCGCGCACATATAAAGCAAAGGCGGGCAGAAGCATCCAAAATTGCTTTTGCCCGCCTGTTTTTTTGCTTATGCTCTACGTGTGCGTCAGCGCTTGTCGGGATTACCCTCATACCAGTTGATGAACGCCTGGTTCACCATCTTGTTGCCACCGGGGGTGGGGTAGTCGCCAGTGAAATACCAGTCGCCAGGGCAGCTGGGTATGGACTTGTGCAGCCCTTCGGTGGACTGATATATCAGCTCTACGCTTGCATTGATGTCGGCATCCTTTATCATCTCGGCAATTTTGGCCGAAATCTCCTCGTCGGTGAATGGCGCGTAAATCTCGGTCACATAGTTCACCACGTCTTCCTTCTTGAAGTCTTGCTGAGCCTTGCACTTGCCATACACGTCGTCGATCACGCCGTCCATGCCACGCTCCTTGAGCAGAGCCACGGCAGCCCTGAACGCGCAGAATTCGGCCATGCGCGACATGTCGATGCCGTAGTAGTCGGGGTAGCGCACTTGCGGCGACGACGACACAATCACGATTTTCTTCGGATGCAAACGGTCGAGGATTCTAATGATCGACTGTTTCAGCGTGGTGCCGCGCACAATGCTGTCGTCAATCACCACCAGGTTGTCGACTCCGGCCTTCACCTGCCCGTAGGTCACGTCATACACGTGCGCGGCAAGGTCGTTTCTCGACTTGCCCTCGGTGATGAAGGTGCGCAGTTTGATGTCCTTGATTGCGATTTTCTCGATGCGAAGCCTATGGTCCATAATGGCATTCAGCTTTTGCTCAAAGTCGCCGGCATTGCGGTCGAGCTTAAGAATCCGGCTCACCTGCTGGGTGCGCTGGTAGTCGTTGATGCCCTCCACCATGCCAATGTAGGCGATTTCGGCTGTGTTGGGAATAAACGAGAATATGGTGTGGTCCACATCATAGTCCACCGCCTTCAGAATCTTGTCGGCCAGGTTGCGGCCAAGGCGCTTGCGCTCCTCATATATGTCGGCGTCGCTGCCGCGCGAAAAGTATATGCGCTCAAACGAGCAGCGACGGTTGTCGAGTTCATCGAGGATTTTGCCCACCTCCACATCGCCGTGCTTGTTCACAATCACGGCCGAGCCGGGAGTGAGTTCCTTCACTTGGTCGACTTCAACCCTCATGGTGGTTTGAATCACAGGGCGCTCCGACGCGGCCACGAATATCTCGTCGTCGCAGTAATAGAACGCAGGGCGAATGCCGTGTGGGTCGCGCATCACAAACATGTCGCCGCTGCCGGTGATGCCGCACATTGCATACCCGCCGTCCCAAGTGCCAGAGGGGCGCTGCAGCACTTCCTTCATGTCGAGGTTGTCCTCAATGGTCGCGGTCAGCTCCTTGCCGTCAATACCCTCACCGTGGTATTTGTCATACAGGCGCTGGTTGGCCTTGTCGAGCGACTGGCCAAGCTGCTCGAGCAGTATCACGGTGTCGGAATACACGCGCGGATGCTGGCCCTGACTCACGATGTCGTTGAAAATCTCATCGACGTTGGTCATATTGAAGTTGCCGCACAGCAGCAGGTTGCGCGACTTCCAGTTGTTGCGGCGCAAAAACGGGTGTACATAGCTGATGCCCGACTTGCCGGTGGTGCTGTAGCGCAGGTGGCCCATGTAGGCTTCGCCCACAAACGGCAGCTCGCTCTCGCGCGTGCCGCCCATCACAGCCTCGCTGATTTGGCTGCGCACCTTGCCGAATATTTCGCCTATTGCTCCCGAGCCGAGGCCGCGCTCACGAAATATGTATTCGTTGCCCGGCTGCGTGTGAATCGACACGCAACCCAGTCCGGCGCCCTCCTGGCCACGGTTGTGTTGCTTCTCCATGAGCAGGTACAGCTTGTTGAGGCCATACAGGTAGGTGCCGTATTTTTCCTTATAGTAGCTAAGTGGCTTGCGCAATCTTATCATTGCTATGCCACACTCATGCTTTAAAACTTCCACAGTGCCCTCCGGTTAGTGAATAAACAGCAGTTCTCTGTATTTGGGCAGAGGCCACATTTCATCGTCTACCATAAGCTCGAGCTTGTCGATGTGGTAGCGGATGGAGTCGAGATAGGGCACCACGGTGTCGTGGTAGGCGTTGGCTTTGTCGCGCAGGCTGTCGATCTTGTTGGCCACCTTGCGGGCATTGACCATAGCGGCCACATTGTCCTTAATGAACTGCATGTGTTCCGACATTTTCTCGATCATGGCCATGTCTTGAGCGGCAATTTTCTCGCCTTGCTCCTTGGGGAAGAGGCTCTTGATTTTATACACGTTGTCGAGCAGAATCGACTGGTAGCGCGTGGCCACGGGAATTATGTGGTTCAGGGCCAGGTCGCCAAACACGCGGGCCTCAATCTGAATCTTCTTGGTGTAGGTTTCCCAGCTCACCTCGTTGCGGGCCTCAAGCTCCACCTTGTTGAACACGCCCGTGTTGGCAAACAGCTCAACCGAGGCTTTGTCGAGGAACGAATCGAGAATCTTGGGCACCGATGTCTCGCAGTCGAGGCCGCGGCGCTTGGCTTCGGCCTTCCACTCGTCGCTATAGCCGTTGCCGTCGAAGTGAATAGGCTTGGAGTATTCAATGAGTCGCTTGTCTTCTTCAAGAATGGCGTGGTCGAGATCCTCGCCGGCTGCCACGCGGGCATCGACGCGGGTCTTGAACTCTTTAAGCTGCTCGGCCACAGCGGCGTTGAGCACTATCATGGCCGAAGCGCTGTTGGCGCTCGAACCCACAGCACGGAACTCAAAGCGGTTGCCGGTGAAGGCAAAAGGCGATGTGCGGTTGCGGTCGGTGTTGTCGAGCAGCAGGTCGGGAATCTGCGACACCTTCAGGTCGAGGGCCGATTTGCCGTCAAACGAGAGGTCGTCGTCCTGATCCTTGCTGATGAGCTGCTCAAGAATGCTGCTCACCTGCGAGCCAAGGAACATCGATATGATGGCTGGCGGCGCTTCGTTGGCGCCAAGGCGGTGGGCATTGGTGGCGCTCACAATCGACGCCTTGAGCAGCCCGTTATATTTATACACAGCCGCCATCACATTGGAAACGAATGTGATGAACTGCAGATTCTCCTTGTCGGTCTTGCCGGGCTTAAACAACTGTGTGCCGGTGTCGGTGCCCAGGCTCCAGTTGTTGTGCTTGCCCGAACCGTTGATGCCGGCAAACGGCTTCTCATGAAGCAGCACGCGGAAGTGGTGGCGGCGTGCTACCTCGGCCATCACCTTCATCACCAGCAGGTTGTGGTCGTTGGCCAGATTGGTCTCCTCATAAATCGGGGCAAGTTCAAACTGGTTGGGGGCCACCTCGTTGTGGCGGGTCTTGGCAGGAATACCCAGCTTGTGGCACTCAATTTCAAGGTCGAGCATAAACTCCTCCACGCGCATCGGTATTGCTCCGAAGTAGTGGTCCTCGAGCTGTTGGTTTTTTGCGCTCTCGTGTCCCATGAGGGTGCGGCCGGTCATCACCAGGTCGGGACGCGCGGCAAACAGAGCCTCGTCGACGAGGAAGTATTCCTGCTCCCAGCCAAGGTATGAAATCACGTGCTTCACCTTGGGGTCGAAATATTGAGCCACGGCAGTGCCGGCCTTGTCAACGCTGTTGAGCGCGCGCAGCAGCGGCGTCTTGTAGTCGAGCGATTCGCCTGAATATGCGATGAATATGGTGGGAATGCACAGAGTGTTGTCGTGGATAAACGCCGGCGATGAGATGTCCCACGCCGAGTAGCCGCGGGCCTCAAATGTGTTGCGTATTCCGCCATTGGGGAAGCTTGAAGCGTCGGGCTCTTGCTGGACAAGAAGTTTTCCGCTAAATTCCTCAATCACTCCGCCCTTGCCATCGTGCTCGATGAAAGAGTCGTGCTTCTCGGCGGTGCCGTCGGTGAGGGGGTGGAACCAGTGGGTGTAGTGCGACACTCCATTGTCCATAGCCCACTTCTTCATGCCGGCGGCCACGCTGTCGGCCACCTCGCGGTTGAGCGGCTCTTTGTTGTCGATTGCGTAGATCAATGCCTCGTAGGTCTGCTTGGGCAGGTACTTATACATTGTCTTGCGGTTGAAAACATACATGCCGTAGTAGTCCGAAGGTGCGCCTTCAGGGATCTTCACATTAACCGGTTCGCGGTTAAAGGCCTGTTCAACTTCTTTAAATCTCAGGTGTGACATAATTTAATATGTTAATATTATAAACCAGTAAAAACAATCTCGGGAAACTTGTGCCGCTGGCTGTGGCCTGCACAGCCGGCAATGCGGCACCAAGGGTATAAAAACAAGAATATCACCCGTTGAGGTGATATTTTTGCTGTTCGGTTAGGGGCGAAATAGGCTACCGCGCTTTTTACAGCACTGCCACAACTGCACAAATCTGCGCCATTGCACGAGTCGGTATGCCTAAACAGTCGTTTCACCCTTGCTAATAATGAGTGCAAAGTTAGCGCATCTGAGCCAAAAAACAAAACAAATCTGCGCTGCGAAAACGGCGTTTTGTTGTTTTTTCACGCTATTTTAGTTTTTCGCTCCATAATGTGCGGCAAAAAAACGGCTTCAGTTTTGCCGTGGTTACAACAAAAATTTGTAATTTTATATACTGAAAACTGATTTTATAGATATATCAATATGTCAACCAAAACACTTATCCCATTTATAGGGCTGATTATAATACTGTTATCATCGGGCTGCGGCAACATTGCCAAGAAGGCGCTGCACCCGCAGGACACGGTGGGCATTGCCTCGACGCAGGTCACCGACAACTCTTCGTTTAAGAAAAGCAACGGCGAGCAGTGCAAAATCAGCATCAACGCCAACATTGCCTACCCAAAGGCCTACAAGGACTCGGCCGACACGCGCAAACTGCAGCAGCTGTTCACCTCGGTGCTGCTCGATGTGCCCGGCGACTCGGTGAGCCTGCAGGATGCCATGCACGAATATGCGGCCGCATATCTCGACCAGAATGCCCCCACGGCCGACGACGAAGATGTGCCCAGCGATGAGTCGGAGGGCGGCGACGACTACGACGCCGTAAGCGTGGTGAGCTACAATGCCACCATCAACATCACCCCGATTTTCAACAAAGACGGCATACTCACATTTTGCAAGGAGGAAATAATAAAGAAGAACAACAGGGTGACGCTGAAGACGCATCACTACTACAACATCGACCTCGAGGCTATGGCGCAGATTGCCGTAAACCGCATCTTCAAAAGTTCGTCGCTCAACGATGTGTGCCAACTTATGAAGGACAAGCTCATGAGCCAAAACAACGTGAAGAGCGAAGACGAGCTCAACGACCTGGGCTACTACAACCTGCCCAACCTGTCGGTGTCGAACAACTTCTTCTTCACCGACAAGGGCATCACCTGGAGCTTTGAGCCCAACGAACTGGCCATCAACGCCATTGGCGAGCCGCAAATAAGCCTCGACTTCAGTTCGCTGAAGCCATATTTCCTCGAGAACTCAATAATCAACAATCTGTAGCACGCATGGCAATCGAGCACATCATAAAGTATTTCCCGCACCTCACCGACGAGCAGAAGCGGCAGTTTGCCGTTTTAGAGGCCGAATATCCGCAGTGGAACGAGAAAATCAATGTGATTTCGCGCAAAGACATCGGCAATCTTGAGGTGAACCACATTCTGCACTCTCTGTCGATAGCCAAATTCATCGATTTCGCCGAGGGCACAAGGATTCTTGACTTCGGCACCGGCGGCGGCTTTCCTGCAATTCCGCTTGCCGTGCTGCTGCCCGGCTGCGAGTTCCACTTGGTGGACCGCATTGCCAAAAAACTAAGGGTGGCCGAGGCGGTGGCAGAAGCGGCCGGACTGCGCAACATCACCGTGCAGCACGGCGACATAAAGGAGGTGAAAGGCAAATTCGACTTTGTGGTGAGCCGCGCCGTGATGGACATGGGCAAGATGGTGCCGCTGCTCAAGCGGCTCGTGGACACCGGCGATGGCAAAAACCAGCTGCCCAACGGACTGATATGCCTAAAGGGAGGCGATTTGGCCGATGAATTGGAGCCGTTTGCCAGCAGCGTTGTGGTCGACGACTTGAATCTGCACTTCGACGAGCCGTTTTTTGAAACAAAAAAAATAGTGTATTTGCCTCTGTAACCCCTCAAAAGAAAAAAGACGCATTATGCATATCGTTAAATTCACCGTCAACCCGTTTGGCGAAAACACATACATATTAAAGAGCAACACCTCGAGCAAATCCATCATAGTGGATCCAGGCATGATGACTGCGGCCGAGCGCGAGGCCGTGGACGGATACATCGCACAAAACCAGCTTGAGCCGCAATGCATCATGGTGACACACATGCACGTTGACCACGTGGCTTCGGCAGCTTGGCTTGCAGGCAAGTATGGCATTACGATCAAAGCGAGCAAGGATGACGCAGCACTTGCGGCATCGCTGCCGGCACAGGCTGCACGGTTTGGCCTAAAAATCGAGGTGAATCCGATTGAGTCCTACGATGCCATTGGCGATGGCGACAGCCTTAGCCTCGACGGCGAAGCAATAAATGTGCTGGCATCGCCTGGTCATTCACCCGGCGGATTGGCGTTCTACCTGCCGCAAAGCAGTGTGGTGCTGGTGGGCGACAGCCTGTTTTTGGGCAGCATAGGCCGCACCGACCTGCCTGAAGGCTCGCACGAGCAGCTGGTGGAGAGCATCAAGGCAAAAATCCTCACGCTGCCGGGCGACACGGTGGTGCTGCCGGGCCACGGGCCGCAAACCAGCGTGGCCGACGAGATGGGCCACAACCCATACTTGCAATGAGCACAGCAGCCACGGCAATAACAAAAAGGCGCAACCGGCC
The DNA here is from genome assembly GCA_963655175.1 of Wujia chipingensis. Lineage (GTDB taxonomy): Bacteria > Bacteroidota > Bacteroidia > Bacteroidales > Muribaculaceae > Sodaliphilus. The sequence goes on from CAVKDU010000013.1 coordinate 46,899, forward strand.
CACAATTTGTGCCACATATTCACTAATACGGCCACTTTGGGTATAAAATTCAGGCTAAATAGCTTGTTGGCTTGCACATAATTTACTATATTTGTGAGGTGGTTAGTGGAAAAATGTGCCACTGAGCCAAAATATCATTGCGCTAAGCCAACCACACGCCACGCACATATACTGTTGACACAACTGATTAATATAACATATACACTGAAAATATGACTGAGCCATACAAGAAGCAACTAACGGAAGAACTGAAGAAGTACTTTGGCTTCGACAACTTCAAGGGCAACCAGGAGCAGATTATGGAAAATCTGATGAAGGGCAACGACACCTTTGTGCTGATGCCCACTGGAGGCGGAAAGTCGTTGTGCTATCAGCTGCCGGCGCTTCTCATGGATGGCACGGCCATTGTGGTGTCGCCGCTCATCGCACTGATGAAGAATCAGGTGGATGCCATGCGCAACTACAGCGACGATGACGGCGTGGCTCACTTTCTGAACTCGTCGCTCAACCGTCAGGCCATTGAGCATGTGAAGGCCGATGTGGTGGCAGGGCGCACCAAGTTGCTGTATGTGGCGCCCGAAACGCTCACCAAGGCCGAAAACATCGAATTTCTGAAATCGGTGAAAATCTCGTTCTTCGCCATCGATGAGGCCCACTGCATATCGGAGTGGGGCCACGACTTCCGCCCCGAGTACCGCCGCATAAGGCCGCTGATCAACGAAATTGGCCGGCGCCCCATAATAGCCCTCACTGCCACGGCCACCACCAAGGTGCAGCACGACATTCAAAAAAATCTGGGAATCAGCAACGCCAACGTGTTCAAGTCGTCGTTCAACCGGCCCAACCTCTACTATGAGGTGCGCCCGAAGACCAACGAGGTCGACCGCGACATCATCAGATTCATCAAGTCGATGCCGGGCAAGTCGGGCATCATCTACTGCCTTAGCCGCAAAAAAGTGGAGGAACTGGCCGAAACGCTGCGCGTCAACGACATTAAGGCGCTTGCCTACCATGCCGGCATGGACGCCGCAACCCGATCGGCCAACCAAGACGCATTTCTGCTCGAAAAGGTGGATGTGATAGTGGCAACAATTGCCTTTGGCATGGGCATCGACAAGCCCGACGTGAGGTTTGTGATCCACTACGACATTCCCAAGAGCCTCGAAGGATATTATCAAGAGACGGGACGTGCCGGCCGCGATGGCGGCGAAGGGCACTGCATCACGTTCTATTCAAAAAAAGACCTGCAAAAGCTGCAAAAGTTCATGCAGGGCAAGCCCATGGCCGAGCAGGAAATAGGCAAACAGCTGCTGCAGGAAACTGCCGCCTACGCCGAGTCGTCGGTGTGCCGGCGCAAGACCCTGCTGCACTACTTTGGCGAGACCTACAACAGCGACAATTGCGGCAACTGCGACAACTGCCTGCATCCGCGCAAAAAGGTCGATGCCACCGAGCAGCTGCTGTCGGTGATCAAGACCATAGCAACGCTAAAGGAAAAATTCCGTTCGGAATATGTGGTGAGCGTGCTTTTGGGCAAGCTCAACCCCGAAATCAAGTCGTATCATCACGATAAAATCGAGGAATTCGGCTGCGAGCAGCATTCCGACTCAAAATTCCTGAATGCAGTCATCAATCAGGCAATAATTGCCGGCTTCATCGAACGTGACGTTGAAAACTACGGACTCCTGAAGCTCACCGAAGCCGGACGGCAGTTCCCCAAAAGCCACTCAAAGTTCTACATAGTGGAAGACCGCGACTTCTCGGAGGTTGACGACTCCGAACTGAGCGATGAATCGGCCTACACCATCGACCCCGAACTACTGAGCATACTCAAGGACCTGCGCAAGAAGGTGGCCGCCAAAAACAATTTGCCGCCTTACGTGATATTCCAAATGCCGTCGCTCGAGGCCATGGCCACCAACTATCCCATCAGCCTCGACGAGCTGAAAATGATTCCGGGAGTGGGAGAGGGCAAAGCCCGCCGCTATGGCGCCGAGTTTGTTAAGGTCATAAAGAAGCATGTGGAGGAGAACGACATTGAGCGTCCCATGGACTTGCGCATAAAGACGGTGCCCAACAAGAGCAAAATCAAGATTGAGCTGATTCAGGGCATCGACCGCCGCATCGACCTTGTGGAACTCGCCAAGTCGAAGGGCCTTGAATTCGAGGAATTGCTCGATGAACTCGAGGCAATAGTGTATTCGGGCACAAAAATCAACATCAACTACTACATCGACGAGGTGATGGACGAAGACCACCGCGATGAAATATTCGACTACTTCGCCGAAAGTGAAACCGACCGCATCTCGGTGGCGCTTGAAGAACTCGGCCCCGATTTCACCCCAGAGGAAGTAAGGCTTGTGCGCATCCAGTTCCTCAGCGAAATGGGCAACTAACTTTACACACAAGAGAGAGCATTGAATTGATATGAACAAAGAGTTTAGACTATTTATTGCCGCCATGTGCGCGGCCACAAGCCTGGTGGCCACTGCCGCCGGCACAGCCGATGAGGCCAAGCAGCTGATGCAGCAGGGCAACTACACGCAGGCCCTGGAAATGCTGCAGGGGTTGCACTCCAAAAACAAGGCTAATGTGCAAATCAACCTGCTGATGGCAGAGTGCCTTGAACAGACGGGACACCCGCTTCAGGCGCGCAAGCACCTCGACCTTGCCCAGCAAAAGGGCAGCAAGGAGGCTATGATGGAAATGGCACGCTTGTGCTACTCCGACTACGACTTTGCCCAAGCCAAGGCGATGATGAGCAAATATGAGACAGCGGTGAAAAATAAGCCGCTCACCGAAGAGCTGTCGCGGCTGCGGGCCAGAATCAGCATGGCCGAGGAAATGGCCTCGCACGTGGAGAAAATAGTGGTGGTCGACAGCATTGTGGTCGACAAGGACGACTTTTTCAAGGCCTACCACATCTCGCGCCAGGCGGGCACCCTTGCATCGACCGACACCATGCCGGCCAGCATGCGCCCAGCCACGCCCACTGAGGTGTATATGCCCGAAAGCGGTGAAAGCATGATGTGGTCGCAAGTCGACGCCGACGGCACCATGCGGCTCATGAAGAGCGACAAGCTGCTCGACGGCTCGTGGGACAAACCCACGCAGCTCGACGACATGCTAAACGACGGCGGCGATGCCAGCTACCCGTTTGTCACCTCCGACGGCCAGAGCCTGTATTACGCCAGCAACGGCACCAGCTCGATTGGCGGCTACGACATATTCGTGACCCGCAAAGACCCCGACACGGGCAACTACCTGAAGCCGCAAAATGTGGGTATGCCCTACAACTCGCCATACGACGACTACCTACTTGTGATTGACAACAACACCAGCGTGGGCTGGTGGGCCACCGACCGCAACCATATTCCCGGCAAAGTGACAATATATGTGTATCTGCCCAACTCGGTGCGCGAAAATTACAACCCCGACAGCGTTGACATCGCTTCGATGGCCGCAATTCGAAACATTCGAAGCACTTGGGCCAGCGGGCAAGACTATGCCAACGTGTTGGCCCGCATCAAGTCGATCGACCGCAACACAGGCAGCTCGGCTACGGCATTCAGCTTCAGCGTGGCCAAGGGTGTCACCTACACGTCGCTCGGCGATGCCAAGACCACCGAGGGTCGCAGCTATCTGGAGCAATATCTGTCGGAGCAAGGCAAGCAGCGCGAGGCCATGGCCAAACTGAAGGCATTGCGCGCCCGCTATGCGAGCGCCAACGAGGCCGAACGCAAATCCATGTCGCCGGTAATGACACAACTCGAGTCCACAGTGCGCAAGTCGTATGAAACCATCGAATACTACGCCAACCAAGTGCGCAAAGCCGAGCAAAGGAGGTGACACAGCATGATTGACTTCAAGAAGATAGCCGCCGAAAGCAAGCTATATACCTTTCACGCCCACACACAGTTTTGCGACGGCCGCGACACGATGGAGGCCATTGCAGCCGCAGCCGCGGCACAGGGGTTCACACACCTCGGCTTCAGCCCACACTCGCCCATACCGTTTGCCTCGCCGTGCAACATGAGCAAGGCCAGCGTGCCGCTGTATCTTGACGAGATTTGCCGACTCAAGACCAAGTATGCCGGCCGAATGGAAGTGTACCAGTCGATGGAAATCGACTTTACCGAAGTCAGCGGTCCAGCCGACGACTACTATCAGCAACTGCCACTCGACTACCGCATTGGGTCAGTGCATTTCATCCCGTCGTTCGACAATCCGCAAGAGCAAATCGACATCGACGGCCACCCCGACGAGTTCGCCGGAAAAATGCACCGCTACTTTCACAACGACATTGAGGCTGTGGTGCGCTCATTCTACGCCCAATCGGTGAAAATGGTGGAGCGGGGCGGATTTGACATAATAGGCCACTTCGACAAGATTGGCTTCAACGCCTCACGCTTTAAGCCGGGCATCGACCTTGAGCCATGGTACGACAAACTGGTGCAGAATCTATTTGAAGCCATAGCCGACCACCACCTGACGGTGGAGGTCAACACCAAGTCGTGGGAGCCTTACGGCCGATTTTTCCCGGCAAGCCGATACTTCGGCATGCTCAAGCGCAGCGGCCTCGCAGTGGTGTTTAACAGCGACGCCCACTTTGCCAGCAAGGTGAACGACGGCCGCATGGAAGCCATGCGCCAGTATGCCCTTGCCAAATAACCGCAAGCCACACAATAGCCACAAAAAACAAGAGTAGCCACTGCTTGACAAATGCATTGACTACTCTTAATTTTTTGTGCCTGCGGCCCGCGCCATGGAGCGGGCTTCAGAGCACAGATATAAAGCGACTAATTGCTTATTGGCCTATTTGTTCACTTGAAACTTGTTCCATCCGTCTTTTAAGTTGGCCACCACCTGCTCGGCAGCGGCGATGCCAGCCTTGATGTTGGCCTCGGCAGTCTGCGCACCCATCTTCTTGGGCGTGAACAGCACGCGGTTGCCATACTTCTCCTGCAGCTCGGCAGCTATGTCGGGCTTCACGTCGGCCACATATTTGAAGTCGGGACGGGCTTCAAGAGCCTCGCGCAGGCTGTCCTCGTCAATCACCTCCTTGCGGGCAGCGTTCACGAGCACTGCATTCTTGGGCATAAGGTCGATAAGGGCCTTGTTGACCGACTTGATGGTGTCTTTGGTGGCCGGAATGTGAAGGCTCACAAACTGGTTCTCCTTGTAAAGCTCCTCAATTGAGTGGATGGGGGTAACGCCTTCGGCAAGCATGGCCTCGTCTTTAACAAAGGGGTCGAATGCGCTCACCTTCATGCCAAAGCCCTTGGCGATGCGGGCCACATTGCGGCCCACCTGACCAAATGCGTGAATGCCCAGCGCCTTGTCCTTAAGCTCTGAGCCCGATGTGCCATCAAAGCGGTTGCGCAGCAGGTAAACCAGCATGCCAAACACCAGTTCGGCCACAGCGTTGCTATTCTGGCCGGGGGTGTTCATCACACACACGCCATGGGCAGTGGCCTCGGCAAGGTCGATGTTGTCATATCCGGCACCGGCGCGCACCACCACCTTGAGTTCCTTGGCGGCGTCGAGCACCTCTTTGTCCACCTTGTCGCTGCGCACTATAAGTCCTGCACAGTCGGCAACGGCCTTAATCATGTCGTCCTTTGTGCCTTTTTCCACCAGCACCAGCTCGTGGCCGGCTGCGGTCACCACCTCGCGAATGCCGTCGACGGCGGCAGGGGCGAATGGCTTTTGGGTTGCAACTAATATTTTCATATCGATGTGTTGTCTACTTTATTAATAATTGTGTCTCTCTATCTAAAGCACTCTAATCAGTGCTTGCCTTCAAACTCCTTCATGGCCTCAACAAGCACCTTGACGCTTTCAAGCGGCAGCGCATTGTAGAGCGATGCACGGAAGCCGCCCACGCTGCGGTGGCCCTTGATGCCGACGATGCCCTTTGTGCCGGCAAAGTCGATGAAGTCTTTCTCAAGCTCTTTGTATTCGGGTTTCATCACGAAGCACACGTTCATAATCGAGCGGTCTTCGGGGTGAACTGTGCCCACAAACATCTTGCTTGAGTCGATGGCGTCGTAGAGGTAGGCTGCCTTCTCCTTGTCGAGGCGCTCAAGTTCCTTCACACCGCCCAGCTGCTTATACCACTTGAGGGTCTGCAGAGCCGCATAGATGGGCATCACCGGAGGAGTGTTGAACATCGAGCCCTTGTCAACGTGGGTCTTGTAGTTGAGCATGGTGGGGATGGGGCGCTCCACCTTGCCCAGGGCGTCAACCTTTACGATGACAAACGTCACACCGGCGGGGGCAATGTTCTTTTGTGCGCCGCCATAGATAAGGTCATATTTCGACACATCCACGGGACGAGAGAAGATGTCGCTCGACATGTCGGCCACCAGAGGCACGGGAGAGTCGAGGTCTTTGCGGATTTCGGTGCCGTAGATGGTGTTGTTGGTGGTGATGTGGAAGTAGTCGGCATCAGCAGGCACTGTGTAGTCCTTGGGGACATACACATAGTTGTCGGCCTTTGAAGAAGCCACTACATCAACCTCGCCAAACAGTTTTGCCTCCTTAATGGCCTTGTTGGCCCAAGTGCCTGTGTCGAGATAGGCGGCTTTGGTCTTGAGCAGATTGTAAGGCACCATGCAGAACTGGGTGCTTGCGCCACCACCAAGGAAGAGTACTTCATAGCCGGCGGGGATGTCGAGCAGTTCCTTGAACAAAGCCTGAGCCTCGTCCATGACAGCAGTAAACTCTTTGCTGCGGTGCGAAATCTCAAGGAGTGAGAGTCCGGTGCCTGCAAAGTTGCGGATTGCATCAATAGTGTTGTCAATCGTATACTGGCTAAGTATCGACGGACCAGCATAAAAATTGTGCTTCTTCATAATTATGCGTTGTTTTTTAGTTAAACAATTAAGTTCATATATTGCAAATGTAAGCGAATTTTCGTAATCACACAATTTATTAAAGAAAAAATGCGCTAATCGCAGGCGGCCCCACAATGTGGCTAAATGCCGTTTTTTGTGCCTTTTTCGGTTCATGGCGAAAACCCAGCGGTGCAAGTATTGGCACAAAGGCGAGTAATAGGACTGAATAATAGCAATTTGCAAACATGCAACAATGTTAGTCGATGACATTTTGCTAAAAAAATCGCGCCGCAGCGAAAAAAATTTGGAAATTTTACACCGAGAAACATGTGTAATCAGATTTTTTGCTTTATATTTGTCACGTCAAAACATCAGTAATGACATATAAACATTATTATATATAAACCGCTTTAAAAATTCGCATCTATCATGAACGTAGAAAAGATTTTAAACGATTTGCAGGTTAAGCACCCAGGTGAAAACGAATATCTGCAAGCAGTCCGTGAGGTCCTTTTAACCGTAAAGGACGAGTATGACAAGCATCCCGAGTTTGAGAATGCTAAAATCATCGAGAGAATGGTTGAGCCCGACCGCATCTACACGTTCCGTGTTACATGGGTCGACGACAACGGCGAGGTGCAGACCAATCTTGGCTACCGCGTTCAATTCAATAACGCCATCGGCCCGTATAAGGGCGGCGTGCGCTTCCACGCTTCAGTGAACCTCTCAATCCTTAAGTTCCTCGGCTTCGAGCAGACATTCAAGAATGCCCTCACCACACTGCCTATGGGTGGTGCCAAGGGTGGCTCTGACTTCAGCCCCAAGGGCAAGAGCGACGCTGAGATCATGCGCTTCTGCCAGGCCTTCATGCTTGAGCTGTGGCGCAACGTTGGTCCCGACAAGGACATCCCCGCAGGCGACATTGGCGTTGGCGGCCGCGAAGTGGGCTACATGTTTGGCATGTACAAGAAGCTCACCCACGAGCACACCGGCACATTCACCGGCAAGGGTCTTGAATTCGGCGGCTCGCGCATCCGTCCCGAGGCCACAGGCTTTGGCGCATGCTACTTCGTGCAGAAGATGCTCCACCGCCTCGGCACCGACTTCAAGGGCAAAACAGTGGCAGTGTCGGGCTTCGGCAATGTGGCTTGGGGCACAGTGACCAAGGCCACCGAGCTTGGCGCAAAGGTTGTCACCATCAGTGGTCCTGACGGCTACATCTACGATCCCGACGGCATCAACACTCAGGAGAAGATCGACTACATGCTCGAGCTCCGCGCCAGCGGCAACGACGTGTGCGCACCCTACGCCCAGAAGTTCCCCAACGCCAAGTTCTTTGCAGGCAAGCGTCCGTGGGAGCAGAAAGTGGACATTGCAATGCCGTGCGCCACTCAGAACGAGGTGAGCAAGGAAGACGCCGAGACACTCGCAGCCAACAAGGTGCTGCTGGTGGCCGAAGTGTCGAACATGGGCTGCACAGCCGAGGCCATCGACGTGTTCCTGGCCAACAAGATGGTGTACGCCCCCGGCAAGGCAGTGAACGCAGGCGGCGTGGCAACTTCTGGCCTTGAAATGACCCAGAACGCACAGCACATCTACTGGACAGCCGAGGAGGTTGACGAGAAGCTCCACCACATCATGGCCGAGATCCACGAGCAGTGCGTGAAGTATGGCCAAGAGCCTGACGGCTACATGAACTACATGAAGGGCGCCAACATCGCCGGTTTCATGAAGGTGGCCCATGCAATGATGGGACAGGGCATCATCTAACCCACCAAACCGCAACGAGCATATTATAAACCCGTATAACCAACCAAGGCCGAAACGTGGCACCCCCGCGTTCCGGCCTTGATTTTTTCACCGAACACACCTTAACACAGGGCAATCCCAGAGGAATTGCTGTTTTGCTGTAATGACGCCTCACAACAATGATAATACATTGAATTTAAGTGAATTAATTATAGGGTGCGCGGCATGCCGATGGCACTGAAAAAGTAACATTGTTGTGGCATTTGTTGCAATGTGGTATTAGCAATGACATTATCCCTTTAGGGATAAGATATGTGTAGGCAGGTATGCAGTGCGGACGTAGCGGTAGCGCAGTCCGCGCGAAATGCCTGCTATGCTGTCGCCCCCACACAGGCATTCCGCTTTCTATGTTAAAATCCAAATATTTTGACCATTATTTTTGAATTAA
>CAVKDU010000014.1:0-52351 GCA_963655175.1 Wujia chipingensis
CTTTCCATAACAACCTCACTTTCATCATGCCCGTAATTTATTTAGGACAACATTGGTGGTGGCGGGGAAAATGAGGGAAAGGGGCGGCGGGGATTTCGGTGTGTGCGGCGTTTTCTGTAACTTTGTAGACTTATTTTTATTGATGAGCAAGCAATGATTTCAAATGACATAGTGATTCAGGGGGCACGGGTCAACAATCTGAAAAATGTGAATGTGACCATCCCCCGCAACAAGTTTGTGGTGATAACGGGGCTTTCGGGCTCGGGCAAGTCGTCGCTGGCCTTCGACACGCTGTATGCCGAGGGGCAACGGCGCTATGTGGAGAGTCTGTCGTCGTATGCGCGCCAGTTTTTGGGCCGCATGACCAAGCCCGACTGCGACTTCATTCGCGGCCTGCCGCCCGCCATTGCCATCGAGCAGAAGGTGAACAACCGCAACAGCCGAAGCACGGTGGGCACGTCGACCGAGATCTACGACTACCTGCGGCTGCTGTTTGCACGCGTGGGCAAGACCTACTCGCCCGTGTCGGGCCAGCTGGTGAAGAAGCACACCAGCGCCGATGTGCTCAACAAGATAAACAGCTACCCCGACGGCACGCGCTTTGCGCTGCTCACGCGCATCACGGTGCCCGAGGGGCGCGACTTTACCACCGAGCTCGATGTGTTGCAAAAGGGCGGATATTCGCGGCTGGAATGCAGCGGGCGCTTTGTGCCCATCACGCAGGTTATGCAGGACCCGGAGGCCAAAAGCGGCGACTACCGCCTGCTGATTGACCGCATGAGTGTGACGCACGACAAGGCCGACGAGATGCGCCTGCTCGACTCGCTGCAGACAGCCTTCTATGAGGGCAACGGCGAGTGCATATTGCAAACGCACCTCGACGGCGGCACTGTGGAGGAGCACCAGTTTTCGAAGAGTTTTGAGGCCGACGGCATAAAGTTTCAGGAGCCTACCGACCTGATGTTTAACTTCAACAACCCCATCGGGGCCTGCCCCACGTGCGAGGGATTCGGCAAGGTGATGGGCATCGACGAGAGTCTGGTGATTCCCAACAAGACGCTAAGCGTGTATGACGACGCGGTGATGTGCTGGCGCGGCCAGGTGATGAGCGAGTGGAAGAATGCCCTGATAAGGGTGGCCGAGGCCAACAAGTTTCCCATACACCGCCCCTACTACAAGCTGACGCAGGCGCAAAAGGACTTTTTGTGGCACGGCAACGCCACCTTCGGCGGCATCGACGGCTTCTTCGACTTTGTGAAGAGCAAGTCGTATAACATACAATACCGCGTGATGCTGGCGCGCTACCGCGGCAAGACGGTGTGCCCCACCTGCCACGGCTCGAGGCTGAAGCCCGAGGCGGGCTATGTGAAGGTGGGCGGCAAAAGCATCGGCGAACTGGTGCAGATGCCGGTGTCGGAGCTGCGGCAGTGGTTCGGAAAGCTTGAACTCGACGAAACCGACAAGACGGTGGCCAAACGCGTGCTCACCGAGATTGACAACCGCCTCGACTACATGGTGGAGGTGGGTCTGGGCTACCTGACGCTCGACCGCCTGTCGTCGACGCTGAGCGGCGGCGAGAGCCAGCGCATCAATCTGGCCACGTCGCTGGGCAGCTCGCTGGTGGGGTCGATCTACATTCTCGACGAGCCGAGCATTGGCCTGCACTCGCGCGACACCGACCGCCTGATAAAGGTGCTGCGCATGCTGCAGCGGCTGGGCAACACCGTGGTGGTGGTGGAGCACGACGAGGACATAATACGCGCGGCCGACTACCTGATTGACATCGGCCCCGAGGCGGGGCGGCTTGGCGGCCAGGTGGTGTATCAGGGCGCTGTGAACGCCCTGAGCCACGCCCCGCAAAGTTACACGCTGAAATACCTGACGGGCGAGCTGAAGATTCCGGTGCCCACGTCGAGGCGCAAGAGCAGCAGCTACATCGAGGTGAAGGGCGCGGCCGAAAACAATCTGAAGGGTGTGGACGTGAAGTTCCCCCTCGGGGTGATGACGGCGGTGACGGGCGTGAGCGGCTCAGGCAAGTCGACCCTGGTGACGGGCATACTCTACCGCGCGCTGGCGCGCCACTTTGGTGACAGCTGCGACACACCGGGCACCTACGCCTCGCTGGAGGGCGACCTGCAGCAGCTGTCGGGCGTGGAGTTTGTCGACCAGAACCCAATTGGCAAGTCGTCGCGCAGCAATCCGGCCACCTACATCAAGGCATTCGACGAAATCAGGAAGCTGTTTGCCGAGCAGCAGCTGTCGAAGCAAATGGGCTACAAGGCCGGCTACTTCTCGTTTAACGCGCCCGGCGGACGCTGCGAGGAGTGCAGGGGTGAGGGCAAAATAACGATTGAGATGCAGTTTATGGCCGACATCACCCTCACCTGCGACGCCTGCCACGGCAAGCGCTTCAGCAAGAGCGCGCTTGAGGTGACATTCCGCGGCAAAAACATATATGACGTGCTCGACATGACTGTGAACCAGGCCATAGAGTTTTTCTCGGCCAGCAACACTTTCAACGAAAAGAAGATTGTGAACCGCCTGAAGCCGCTGCAAGACGTGGGCCTTGGCTACATAAAGCTGGGGCAGTCGTCGTCGACGCTGAGCGGCGGCGAGAACCAGCGCGTGAAGCTGGCCAGCTTCCTGAGCGGCGACCGCAAGCAGCACACCATGTTCATATTCGACGAACCCACCACCGGCCTGCACATGCACGACATCAACACACTGATGCGCTCGCTCGACCGGCTGGTGCAGCACGGCCACACGCTGGTGGTGATTGAGCACAATCTGGACGTGATAAAGTGTGCCGACCACGTGATTGACCTCGGCCCCGAAGGCGGCGACAAGGGCGGCAACGTGGTGGCCACGGGCACCCCCGAGGAGGTGGCCGCCTGCCCCGAGAGCTACACAGGCCAGTATCTGAAGGCCAAGCTCGGCATGTAGAGGTAAACACATTCGACGAAATCAAAAAAAAGCCGTCCCCGCACCAGTGTGTGCGGGGACGGCTTTTTAATTTTATTGTGATTTGCTAAAAGAAATCAGAGGAAGAAGGGGCAAAGGCTCTCAAGGTAGATGAGCACCACGCCGGCCAGATAGCCGAGCAGGCCCATGATGGTGATGCGCTTAAGATACCAAAAGAACGGAATCTTCTCGATGCCCATGGCCACCACGCCGGCCGTTGAACCGATAATGAGCAGACTGCCGCCCACACCGGCTGTGAAGGTGAGCAGGTGCCAGAAGAGGCCGTCTTCAATAAAGTAGTGTGCATAGTCGAGGCTGATGGCCTGCAGTGCGGGCATGTCGCTGAACATCTTGATGCAAGCGGCCACCAGAGGCACATTGTCGACCACCGACGAGAGCATACCTATGAGGGTGGCAATGGTGAACGGCTCTTGGATGCCGATGTTCATGCTGTTGGCCACCGAGGCCAGCACGCCGGCCTGCTGCAGCGCGTTGACTGCCATGAGGATGCCCAGGAAGAAGAGAATGGTGGGCATATCGATGTGGCGCACCGTCTGCGACACGCGGCCGCCCAACTCAGGATTGATGTGCATGCGCGTGAGCAGCACTTCGGTGATGAGCCACACCACACCCAGCGAAATCATCATGCCCATGAAGGGAGGCAGATGGGTGAGTGTCTTGAACACGGGCACAAACAGCAGAGCCAGCACACCGATGATGAGCATGGCCTTGCTCAGGTTGGGATACTTGGCAGCCAGCGGCGACACGGTGGCATTAGACTTCATGGCCACGTGGTCGAACTGGTTGTCCTTGATGTAGTGCGTGGCAATGAGCAGCGGCACTATCACCGACACAAGGCTGGGGATGAGCAGGTTGAGGATGAGGCTGCCCGAAGTCACCTTGTCGTCCATCCAAAGCATGATGGTGGTTACGTCGCCAATGGGCGACCACGCGCCACCACTGTTGGCGGCAAGCACAATCACGCTGGCAAAGAGCCAGCGCTCCTTTTGGTCGGAGAGCAGGCGGCGTGCCATCATCACCATTATTATGGTGGTGGTCATGTTGTCGAGCACGGCCGACATGAAGAAAGTGAAGATGGCAAGAATCCACATCAGCTCCTTCTTGCTCTTGGCATGAATGTGCTGAGTGATGAAGTTGAAGCCGCCATAGCGGTCGATGTGCTCCACTATGGTCATTGCGCCAATCAGGAATATGAGCACCTCGCAGGTGTCGCCAAGCAGCACCATCATGTCGTGGTCGAGGTTGGGGTCGCCAGCCGCCAGCACGTACACAGTCCACAGCACGCCGCACATAATCAGTGCGAAGGTGGACTTGTTAATTTTCAGCGTGTGCTCAAATGCAATCAGTATATAACCGATTACAAAGATTACTATCATTGCTGTGATCATCTCTAAAAATAATAACTTAAGATTTTGTTAATTAATGGTTTATATTAAAAATAAGAATACACTAAATATTGTTTGCGATGCCGCCCTGGCGATAACAATCGAGGGGACGGCAGCGCCTTGTGTGGGGGCAGCGGCGGCCCTATCGCAGCCGCTCGCTGCTGCTGAGCAGCTTCTTGTCGTGCATGATGGCGCGGTAGGCCATAATCTGCATGACCACGGCCACCACGGGCAGAGCATTGTAGAGCGTGAAACTCACCGAGCCCACCTCGGCCTTGCCGCGCAGCGTGAGTGCGAGAATCACCGAAATAAGCAGCAAAGTCACTGTGAGGGCGGCGTTTATGGAGCAAAGCTTCAACTGCAGCTTCAGGTTCTTAAACTTGAATATTGTGATGAGCGAGAGCAGCACCACCAGCGCGCCCACGGTGGTCATCAGCAGGTCGGGGTGAGTGGCGCCCGCCACGCCGGTCTTGAGCACGCCTATCGCATACTCGGGGCCGCCCGACTGGATAATCACCGACGGGCAGAATGCAAACACCACCATAAGCACGGTGGCGATGAGCAGATACAGGGTCTGCAACCTTTGTATTACCATTTTTTGTCTTTTTGTTTTTTAGCGGTTACATCAATCATATTTTAACTATTACAAAAGTAACCAAATTATTTGTTTTGGCCGCTTATTTGGCCGCTTAAATAATTATATTTAATTAAATTTGCACTATAGTTGCATACACATCAATGCATAAAATGGACATAGCAGAAATCAAGAAACAACGACACAACATAGCGCGACTGCTGCAGTCGCACCGCCTGGCCGAAGCCCTGGCCGCGCTCCACCAGCTGGTGGAGACGGTGGCCAAAGGCGAGCTGATTGACGAGTGGAACCGCATAGCCACCACCTACAAGTATATGCTTAAATACCTGGCCGACGGGCTGCTCGACCCGCAGCGCGGCAAGGTGCTCGACGACATTGTGGGCTCGGCGCTCGACATAGCCGACAAGTGCGAGGTGGAGGCCGCAGCACCCACATCATACGATCTGTTTTTTCTGAGGCACAACAGCGGCGCGGGCCTGTCGCTCAACTGCGAGCTGGCCGACTTCGCCGACGCCTGCTCACGCCTGTCGGCGGCCACGGGCGGCGACACCGCCAGCCTGCTCGACGACCGCGAGAAGATTGAAGTGAAGATATTCAACAAGGTGTGGGGCGCGTATCCGCTGACGCCTGTCGACGCCGGACTGCTGCGCCGCACGCTGGACTCGGGCGATGTGCCGCCGCACTTCAAGAGCATGATTGTGGCCGCGCTGCTGCTGGGGCTCACCTTCTACTACGACGAGCAGAAGCTGCTGCTGCTGGCCGGCACCTACACCACCGCCACCCTGCCCGAGGTGCAGCTGCGCGCCCTGGTGGGCACCGTGCTGGCCATGCACATCCACAGCCAGCGCATAGCGTGCTCGGCCGCCGTGCGCGAGGCCGCCGAGGCCATGCTGAGCGGCTCGCCGCATCTGGCGGCCGACATGCAGAGCATGATGATGCGCCTGGCCCGCGCCCGCAATGCCGAGAACGTGAGCAACAAGCTCAACGACACCATTATTCCCGGCATTATGAAGGCCAACCCCGACCTGGCCAAGAAGCTGCGCAACCGCAGCACGCCCATCGACTTCGACGAGATAGAGGGCAACCCCGAGTGGCAAAACTGGCTTGAGGAGAACGGCATACGCAAAAAGATAGATGAGTTCAACGAGCTGCAAATGGAGGGCAACGACGTGTTCATAGGCACATTCGCCAAGCTGAAGTCATACCCGTTTTTCCAGACGCTGGCCAACTGGTTCACGCCATTCCATCCCGACCACTCGGCCCTGGCGGGCCTCAGCGGCGGTGGAGGCAGCCAAATTCTGAAGATGCTCGAGGCGGCGCCGCTGCTGTGCAACAGCGACAAGTACTCGTTTGCGCTGACGCTGCTCAACATGCCCGGCCAGCGCGAGGCCATCGCCTCGCAGCTTGGCGGCCAAATGGCGGCATTCGACCACGCCAGCGGCACGGAGTCGCGCGACGCCATCATCAACCGCTACATCCAAGACCTGTACCGTTTTTTCAAGCTGTTTTCGCGGCGGAGGGAGTTCAGGCCGCTGTTTGACGCCGACATCAACCTGACCCGCATCCCCTATCTGGGCCAGGTGGCCAACACCGCCGAAAACCTGAGCCTGGTGGCCGAATACTACCTGAAGGCGGGCTTCCATGCCGACGCGGTGACCTACTTCAACGCGCTGCTCACGGGCAAGGCCAGCATCGACCCGCGCATTTTCCAGAAGCTGGGCTTCGCCTACCAGAACCTTGGCGACACGGCCAAGGCACTCGACTGCTACAAGAAATATGAGATAGCCAACGGCGACGACGCGTGGAACCTGCGCCGCATAGCCATGGCCTACCGCAACCTGCGCCAGTGGGACAAGGCCATGGAATATTACCAAAAGGCCGACGCGCTGCGCCCCGGCCTGGCCGCCAACGCGCTGAGCATGGGCCACTGCATGCTGGAGAAGGGCAACGCCGCCGAGGCGCTCAACTACTACTTCAAGGCCGACCTGATAGACGAGGCCAGCCACAAGGCATGGCGCCCCATTGCGTGGTGCTCGCTGCTGACGGGCAACTATGAGCAGAGCGACAAGTATTACCGCAAGATAGCCGAGAGCGACACCCCCACGGCCCAAGACATGCTCAACCACGGCCACGTGCTGCTGTGCGCAGGGCGCGTGAAGGAGGCCGTGGAGGCCTACCGACGCGCCGCGCGGGCCGACAGCAAGGCGTTTGCGGCCTCGATTGAGAGCGACGCCCACTACCTTGCCGAGCGCGGGGTGAGCGAGGCCGACCTGCATCTGGCGGCCGACGCGGCCACGGCCGGCACCGACTGACGGCAACCAACACTACACACTATAAATCCACCCGCTAATAAAACGTTTATGAAAAGGATTTTAGCAACAGTTTTATCAATTATCACAATCACACTAACGATGAACGCTGACAACGTATTTTTTCACGAGTTCCAAACCACCCACGGTGCGATTCCGTTTGACCGGATCACCACCGCCGACTTCGAGCCGGCCATTATGCAGGGCATAAAGGAACACAACGCCGAGGTGGAGGCCATTGCCAACCAGACGGCGGCCCCCACATTCGAAAACACCATTGTGGCCCTTGAGCGGGCGGGCAAGACGCTGAACCGCGTGCTCAACGTGTTCTACCCGCTGCTGTCGGCCAACGCCGACGACTCGCTACTGGCTGTATCGAACCGCGTGGCCCCGATACTGTCGGAGCACTCCAACAGCATCACGCTCAACGAAAAGCTGTGGCAGCGCATAAAGCAGGTGCACGCCACATTCGACCGCAGCAAGCACGACAACGAGGACTACATGCTGCTGAAGAGCACCTACGAGTCGTTTGTGCGCAGCGGCGCCGCCCTGGAGGGCGCCAACCGCGACAAATACAAGGAGCTGAGCAAGCACCTCACCGAGGCCTCGCTCAAGTTTGAGCAAAACGCGCTCAAGGCCACCAGCGCCGAGCGCCTGGTGCTCGACGAGGCCGACCTGGCGGGTCTGCCCGAGAGCGCCGTGGAGGCCGCGCGCGCAGCAGCGCAGGAGGCCGGGCTGGAGGGCAAATACGTGATCACGCTGCACGCCCCCAGCTACATGGCGTTTATGAAATACTCGTCGCACCGCGACCTGCGCGAGAAGCTCTACCGCCTCTACAACACCCAGTGCACCAGCGGCCAGTATAGCAACCTCGATGTGATGAAGGACATAGCCAACACCCGCCTGGCCATTGCCAACCTGCTGGGCTTCAAGACCTATGCCGATTATCACCTGCAGGACATGATGGCCGAGAACACGGCCAACGTGTATGACATGCTGGGCAAGCTCAAAGCCGCCTACCTGCCAGTGCAGAAGGCCGACATGAAGGAGCTCACCGCCTATGCCTCGAAGCTGGAGGGCAAAAAGATTGAAATCATGCCCTGGGACTACTCCTACTACTCCAACAAGGAGAAAGACGAGAAATACAAGGTGAACGACGAGCTACTGCGCCCCTACTTTGAGCTTGGCAACGTGACCCGCGGCATCTTTGGCCTGGCCACGCGCCTCTATGGCCTGCACTTCACCGAAAACCACGACGCGCAGGTGTTCAACCCCGAGATGAAGGTGTATGACGTGACCGACGAAAACGGCAAGTGGATGGGCATGCTCTACACCGACTTCTTCCCGCGCAGCACCAAGCAAAGCGGCGCGTGGATGACCAACTTCCGCGAGCAGTATGTCGACGCCGACGGCAACGACATACGCCCCATAGTGACGCTGACGATGAACTTCACCCGCCCCACCGACACCAAGCCGTCGCTGCTCACCTACTATGAGGTGGAGACCTTCATCCACGAGTTCGGCCACGGCCTGCACAGCCTGCTGTCGCGCTGCAAATATGTGTCGACGTCGGGCACCAACGTGTATCGCGACTTCGTGGAGCTGCCCTCGCAGTTCAACGAGAACTTCCTCACCGAGCGCGAGTTTCTCGACAGCTTTGCCAAGCACTACCTGACGGGCGAGCCCATTCCGCAGAAGCTCATCGACAAGGTGGTGGCCTCGGCGCAATATGGCGCTGCCTACTCGTGTGTGCGCCAGCTGGGCTTCGGCTACCTCGACATGGCATGGCACACCATCACCAAGCCCTACACGGGCGACCCATTCAAGTTTGAATACGATGCCACCCGCCCCGTGCAGGTGTTCAAGCCCGTGGAGGGCTGCATCATGTCGCCGCAGTTCACCCACATCTTCTCGGGCGGCTATGCGGCCGGCTACTACGGCTACAAGTGGGCCGAGGTGCTCGACGCCGACGCCTTCTCGAAGTTTAAGGAAGACGGCATCTTCAACCCCGCCACGGCACACGCCTTCCGCGACATAATTCTGTCGCGCGGCGGCACCGAACCGCCACTGGAGCTGTATAAGCGCTTCCGCGGACGCGGGCCCAAAATCGACGCGCTGCTCAAGCGCGACGGCATTAAGCGCTGACGCGCCACGCGGCCCACTGACGGGCACATAAGTCAACACAACTGAAAATAAGCGGCTTTTTTCTTTGAAAAGTCGCTTATTGTTTTGTATTTAATTACTATATTTGCGTTAAATTTCAGGATTAAGGCTATGGACCGGCGCGGCAAGGGCCGCTGCGGGCCCCACAGCCCCTGTAGACGCATATGCAAAAACGCAAGCAAGGGTAGATATATGTCAGAAGGCAACGCTGCGCACAAGCAATTTCTGCTGGATTCGCGCTATTTGAGAATGGCACAGATATGGGCCGAAAATTCATACTGCCGCAGGCGGCAGGTGGGCGCGCTCATAGTGAAGGACAAGATGATAATATCCGACGGCTACAACGGCACCCCCGTGGGCTTTGAAAACGTGTGCGAGGACGACGACAACCACACCAAGGCCTACGTGCTGCACGCCGAAGCCAACGCCATAACCAAAGTGGCGCAGAGCAACAACAGCAGCAGCGGCTCCACACTGTATGTCACGGCGTCGCCGTGCATCGAGTGCGCCAAGCTGATAATCCAGGCGGGCATAAGGCGCGTGGTGTTTGGCGAAGTCTACCGCCTGACCGACGGCATCGACCTGCTGAAGCGGGCCGGCATAGAATGCGTGCTGCTTGAGCACAACGGCAACGGGGAAATTATGGACGCACGCCAGCTGTGACGCACACTGAGAGAGACAATTATATAACACACATATATAGAGATTAACAACGCATAAATGAAGTCGAACACTAAACATGACTACTTGTGGCTGCCGATGGCCATTGCCGTGTCGGTGATAATTGGAATTGTGGTGGGCAACCGCTTTTCCAACCAGCGCTACACTGCCGACAGCGACCGCAAGCTGAACACCATACTCAACCTGATTGCCGACGACTATGTGGACGACAGCGTGAACATCAACGACCTGATTGAGATGTCGATTCCGCAGATTCTGAGCAAGCTCGACCCACACACCGTGTATTTCAGCGCCAAAGACCTGAAGGCAGCGCAGGAGGAGCTGAACGGCAGCTTCAGCGGCATAGGCATCTCGTTTCAGATGTACAACGACACCATCACCGTGGTCGAGGTGATTCCGGGCGGCCCGTCGGACAAGGCGGGCATCCTGGCTGGCGACCGCATTGTCACGGTCAACGACAGCTCGTTTGTGGGCAAAAACGTCGACGCCAACTTTGTGAAGTCGAAGCTGCGCGGCGACAAGAACTCGGTGGTGAAGCTGGGCATCAAGCGCAGCAACTCGCCCAAGACGCTCGCCTTTAAGGTGACGCGCGGCGACGTGCCGGTGAACTCGGTGGACGCCGCCTATATGATTGAGAAAAACACGGGCTATGTGAAGGTGAACCAGTTTGGCAGCAACACCTACGACGAATTCATCAACGCCCTCAACGGCCTCAAGAAGGACGGCGCCAAGCGCTACATAGTGGACCTGCGCGGCAATGGAGGCGGATATATGGAGGTGGCCATAACCATGGCCAACGAATTTCTGAGCGAGAACCAGCTGATAGTGTGCACCAAAGGCCGCTACAAGCGCGACGACAGCATGGTGTACAGCGACGGCAACGGCTCGTTTCAAGACGCCGAGCTGGTGGTGCTCATCGACGAGTATTCGGCCAGCGCAAGCGAGATATTCGCAGGCGCCATCCAAGACAACGACCGCGGCCTGATAATA
This sequence comes from Wujia chipingensis, assembly GCA_963655175.1. GTDB lineage: Bacteria > Bacteroidota > Bacteroidia > Bacteroidales > Muribaculaceae > Sodaliphilus. The sequence goes on from CAVKDU010000014.1 coordinate 11,106, forward strand.
GGCAACCGCTCGTTTGGCAAGGGACTGGTGCAAAAGCAGTTTATGCTGCCCGACAGCAGCGCCATCCGCATGACCATTGCGCGCTACTACACCCCCTCGGGCCGCTGCATACAGAAGCCCTACAAGGAGGGCGAGGAGGCCTACGAGCACGAGGTGTTCGACCGCTACAGCAACGGCGAGCTCTTTAGCCGCGACAGCATAAAAATCGACAAGTCGAAGATATTCGACACCGCCCACGGCCGCAAGGTGTATGGCGGCGGCGGCATCATTCCCGACATATTCGTGCCGCGCGACACGTCGGGCATCTCAACGTACTACGTGGCGGTAATCAACGCCGGCATGCTGCAGCAATATGCGTTCCACTACGCTGACGCCAACCGCAGCGCCCTGCGCCAAATGAAGGACTACAAGCAATTCCTGCGCACGCTGCCCAGCAACGAGGCCCTGCTCAACGACTTCGTGGACTATGCCTCGCAAAACGGCATTCCGGCCCGGTGGTACTACATCGACATGTCGCGCGACCTGCTCACCACCCAGATCAAGGCCATCATTGCCCGCGACGCATTCGGCTCTAACGCCTACTACCCAATTGTGAACCGCACCGACAAGGTGGTGGAGATGGCCCTGAAGGCCTTCGACAAGCACAAGGCGGCATTTCCAATAACCAACTGACAACAAGAATATTGGCATGAAAGTCACTAAGCAAGACATGCGCAGCGCCATGAGGGCGCTGAAGCGGCAGGTAGCTGCCGAACAAAAGGAGCGCGAGGCAGCGGCCGTGTTTGGCACGCTGGAGCAGCTGCAGTCGTTCAAAGCCTCGCGGCGCATAATGCTCTACAGCGCGCTGCCCGACGAGCTGCCCACCGCCGCCGCAATCGAGCGGTGGAGCAAAATGGAGGGCAAAACCCTGTATCTGCCGCGCGTGGCGGACAACGACATAGAGGTGGTGCCCTACAGCGCCGACAGCATGCGCACGGGCGCCTTTGGCATAGCCGAGCCCGACGGGCCTGCCGCCAGAGTGGCCGACCTCGACCTGGTGATAGTGCCCGCCGTGGCGCTCGACCAGCACTGCCGGCGCCTGGGGCGCGGACGCGGCTACTACGACCGGCTGCTGGCGCAGTGCCCAGCCTACACCATAGGCGTGGCGCTCGACTGCCAGTGGGTGGATGAGGTGCCAGCCGACGAGCACGACCAGGCTCTGTGCGGCGCAGTCACCGCCCAGCACATAGCCTTCAGAGAATCGTTCACCCAGCACATCAAATCAAAATCATAACCCATCCCCACCCCACATCATAATTATGGCATTAGTTGACAACGGCACCCGTCTGTGCCACATCGTGGACCGCGACCCGTCGATAGTGACGGTGTTCAACCGCTTCGGCATAAAGCTGGGCGTGGGCGACAAGCGCATAAGCGACGTGTGCGGCGAGCTGCACCTCGACGCGGCGTTTTTCGCCACCATACTCAACGTGTATCTCAACGAGGAGTATTTTCCCGAACGCATACTCAGCACCTTCAGCGCCGCCACCATAGTGGGCTACCTGCGCAAGACCAACCGCTACTACACCTGCTTTCAGCTGCCCAACATCGAGCGGCACTTCAACCTGCTGATGCAGCGGTCGGACCACAGTGGCAACCTGCCGCTGATAAGGGGCTTCTTCAACGAGGTGAAGGCCGAGCTCGAAAGCCGCATCGCCGCCGACGAGCGGCAGTGGTTTCCCGAGACACTCGACATGGAGCGCTCGGTGGGCCACACCGGCGACGTGGAGATGACGCCAGCCAGCTTCGACGACGGCCACGACACGGTGGAGGACAAAATCGACGACCTCACCAACATGCTGGTGCGCCACCTCAACGGCGACTACGACCTGAACCTGTGCAACGCCGTGGTGCTGGCAGTGTTCACGCTGAAGCGCGACATTATGAAGAACAACCGCATACGCTACCGCCTGCTGCAGCCGCTGTCCAACCTCATGAGCAACAACTGACCCCAATGACAGCCTACATCATCACCACCAGCGCACTCACAGCCGTGGGCCTGAGGCACATATTGCACGGCACATTCGGCATCGAGGCCCACATCGCGCCCAGCGTGCAGGCCGTGGCGCAGTCGCTGGCCGCGGGCGAGAGCGACCTCCTCTTTGCCGACGAGGCCACACTGGCGGCCAACCTCGGCTTCTTTGTGCCCAACAAAGCCAAGACGGTGGTCATCACCGCCGCCACACAGCGTCTCGACGCCGAGCCCCACCTGATTTCGCAAGCCGGCACCGAGAGCGACTTCATCGACTCGCTGGAGAGCATCATCCACAGCCGCCAGACAGCCGGCGCGCAGCCCGAGCAGGGCAAACTGTCGGCCCGCGAAACCGAAGTGCTGCAGCTGGTGGTGGCCGGCTGCATCAACAAGGAGATAGCCGAGCGCCTGCACATCAGCATCAACACCGTGCTCACCCACCGCAAAAACATCACCGCCAAGCTCGGCATCAAAAGCGTGTCGGGCCTCAGCATCTACGCCATGATGAACGGCCTCATCGCCCCCAAGTAATCCCCCAATCCCACATAGATTTCAAAGGCCCAAACAATTCATTATCAATTCACTTTATTGTTAACATAATTTTGCGTACCTTTACACCAAAATTGGCGACATACGACAGTTAAACCTTTAGTTGCCTCTGCCGTCATGAGCACCTAAATGCCTGTCTAATGAAATTTGAGACAAGTATATAATATTCTGTTAATTATTTATCTGTTTATAAATACGTTTACACTCATGAACTTGGTACGCGAGATAATTGCTTCTACTTATTTTCTAAATACACTGACATTCATATGCTGCGGCATCATTATCGGTATTTATAAATACTATGCAAAAGACTTAAAACGACTGCAGCAGAACTTTGTAAAGGTGTATTCAAACTTATTAAATTCGGATATAGAAACCAGCATTAAGCAAAACGATGCAATGAAAAAGATATACGATGACTATATCAGTAATTTCATTGCGCCTAACAATCGTACAAGGGACTATGCTGAAGATTATTTTTCAGAAGAATACATATTAAATGCACTTTCTATAAATAGGAAACGCATGTCTTCCGCTTCTGGAATTCTTGTGGCTTCAGGATTACTAGGAACATTTTTAGGATTAACACTCGGGATTTTATCCTTTAATACAGATTCCAGTGAAACCATACAAAATAGTATACAATCATTACTAAGCGGTATGGGCACAGCCTTTGCAACTTCTTTAGTAGGAATGTCTGCTTCAAGCATGTTCATTTGGAAAGAAAAGCAGTATATGAATGAATTCTCAAAGCAAGTAAATCGTATTTGCTCTGTACTAAATAAGAAATATTATATATCCGATAACGAATTCTATGCCAGCTATCTGTCATTTAAGAACAACAAAGGAGACATGGTTCCCATAAGCAATGTGGTGCGCGACATTTACGCTGACACACAGAAACAAACAGAACTTATTACACATATCATAAACGAAGTATCCTATAAGAACGAGGACGGCAATGTAGTTCCCCTTGGTAACGCCGTGCGTGACATTTATGCCGACATCCAGAAACAATCGACATCTTTGAGCTCTCTTGCTGGTGATTTATCTGATGCGCTGGAAGACAAGCTGTCAAGCAACATCAATGAGAAAGTCGTGCCTATGATTGAGAAATTTGTTAATATTTTGGGCGAAAAGCTTGACTTGCTCAAAGCATCAATGCAGTCTCCTGCAGAAGACATGACCCGCAGCGTTGTCAGCGAGCTGAAAGCAAGCATGCAGGAAATGATGGAGAAGTTTGGCGCAGACCTGTCGGGCTCGGCAACATCCAATTTAACACAGCTGACCGACAACCTTGCCCAAGCAAGCAGCGCATTAACTGAATTACCGGCACAAATGAATGCCATGACGGAGCAACTTGGCACTGCCTTTAGCGGCATTCACACCACAATAAATGATTTAGAGACCGCTGTCAAAGATATTGTTGAGCAGTCATCAACCTCAAATAGCAACCTAATTGAAGAAGCTGCAGCGCAATATAGGAAGATGGAAGCATCGCACAGCCAGATATCCTCTCAAACCGACGCACTGATTGGCAACTTCAACAATATGGTTGAAACGTTGAATTCAACTGTAAAGGAAGTTCAGAGCTCAATGGTGCAGATTCGGGAGACCAAAAATGCACTCAGTTCACTTGTTGCTAATCTGCAAAACATTTCGAACAATATGGATCAAGCCTCAAACCGCTTCAGAAACTCACAGGAGAACTACATAAGCGGCATGAGGGAGGTTCAAGACAAGTCATCGAACACAATCAGCAACATAACACAAGCCCTGCAATTGTCAAAAGGCACTTTGACTGATTATGCAAACAAATTCAACACCATACAGCAAGGGCTGTCGGGTGTGTTTGAGCAACTGAATAGAGGCCTTAACCAATATAGCACCACGGTAAATCAAAGCACGCAAGAGGCTTTAGAAGGTTATTCTACAGCGCTAAATGACAGTATAAAAAAACTCGGAAATGCAATTGGACAACTCAACACGTTAGTTGGAGACATCAGCACTACCATAGAAAGTTTTAAAGACGTAAAGTAATATGAGTAGAAGGAAACCATATCAGACCGATGAAGGTGACAGCAATCCGTTCAGCCAGTCGACAGGAGACTTAATGGCATCGTTGCTGTTCATATTCATTTTGCTGCTATCGTCCCTTATGCTACAAGTTAAGAAGCAAGAAGACAGCGACAAAGCCATAACACAGAAATATGCGCAGGTCAAAACGCAACTATACATCGACTTAAAAAAGGAATTTAAGGACAGTTTGAAAGTGTGGAACGCAATTATCGACTCCACAGATTTGGCCGTCCGATTCCAAGAGCCATCAACACTGTTTGATTACAACAAAGCGGATTTAAAACCACGCTTCGTGGCGATTCTTAGGGATTTTTTCCCGAGATACATGGCTTTGCTCTCCAAGCCTGAATACAGGAATAATATTGAGGAGATTAGAATTGAAGGGCACACCGACAGTTCTGGCGGCTACATCTACAATATGGAGTTGTCGCAAGACAGGACAAGAACAGTGTTAGCCTTTTGCCTGAACCAAATCTCAAGTAAGGACTTTCAATGGGCAAAGCGAGCAATCACGGCCAATGGTCTGTCGTCAAGCCACCCCATTTATGACAAAAACGGCAAGGAGGATGCACGGCGCTCACGCCGCGTGGAATTTAAGATCAGAACAAATGCAGAAAAGCAACTTGAAGAGATTGCTGTAAAACGAGAAAAATAAGGTATGGACAGTATTAAAGATTTACTGAGCTTTAATTTCAATGCCGATGCTTTTGCCAAAATGGGAAGCAATGTAGTCAGCATTGGGCTTATGCAAAACCTTAACAAGAAGACAGCAGAACTCGAATACATATCGAGTAAGTTTGATTCCTATGCGACGGCAGAAGACAAATCAATTGATATTGATAGTATAATAAACGAAATAAACAGGTATAATCGGCTGCCCAACTTTCCAACAAGAAAGGAAAGGAGGATTCTAAGGGCTATGTGTTTTCATCTGTCTGAAATAAATAGCGAGGCTATGGTGGCTAATGTGCTGCAAAACATTAATATAAAATGGTCAAACAGTTTTTTTAGCGGTTTAATCTACACAGTTTTTCAATTTTGGGAACCTATTTCCTCGAAATTTCGCAAGATTAGAGATTTATTAAAAGACAAATTACTGAAATACAATGGAACTATTCCCCGATACAAGTTCCTGCACGACAATATCAATTATATTGACGATAACGGTCCCACGACATTAGGTGTTATGCTTAAGGCAAAAAACGAGTCCATATGGGCATGCACTAAGGTTTTTGATATACCTGAGCAAAGCATCAACTACCAATACTTTTCTGATGTTATATTCTCCTACTATAAATATAAGTTTACTAAGTATGTTAACTATGATGACATTCTGAAAGTGCTTAATCAGCACAACATGTCATTGACAGACAAGTCGGTTATTCCGCTATTTATTGTAAAAAGCGAGGATGTGTCAACATTACAAAAGGAAAAACTTGAGAACTTGGCAAAATCACGAATTGGAGATTGCGAAAACAATGCCATGTGGTCACTTCCTACAACTGTAGATTCGGAAAGGCAAGAGCGCATCAAACAGGCCCAAGAATTGATGCGTCTTTGGACAAACGAAAAATGCATCAACACATATTTCGAAATATGTGTTGACGACATGGAACGTAAACAATTCTGGATTAAACACATCAATGAAATTGAACGGATAAGAATTGCGGGTTCAAGGGTAACTAAACAACTTATGGATTTAGATCCACGACTGGACCAATTATTAGATGGGCACTTTATCCTCAGTACAATCAACACTAAAAAGATGACATCTGCAATAGTCATGAAAATAAGAAACAAAGTTTATGTTGAGTTTTCAGAAAAAGGCAATGCCCTATATGTGTATCAAGAAGATAAATTGCCGATAGATAATTTATTTTCACTTAAAGACATTCCAACAGCAATAAGTGGCCTAAAGCGGACATGTATGGGCCCACTTATTGACGCCTACTTTGATTGTGTTAATGAATCTGGCACTGTAAGGCACAGCGGAGAATGGGAATACAGGGTTTCTAACTATATACGCACACACTAATTTAGCCAGCATATGTACGAGTTTGACAATAATAAACAGACGGTTATATTCTATTTCGAAAAAGATGGTGCACGCGCCAACATTTCGGACGGGGACTTCTTTTCCAAAGACATTCTAATGGGGCTATGCGATAATGGATTTGCCATTAAAGGTGACACCTCAGTAGAAGTACCCCCTGAAAACATTTACCAACTTGATGAGGTTGAAAGAAAAATGTTGGGCTTACCATCAGAATATCCCTACGACATGTATGTTTCGGCTAAAGACGCTATGTTGCAGCAAAATGGTTTTAGCTACAAAGTGTTATTTTTCAGTTTTTATCCTGGTGGCGACATATTGCAATACAATGTGAAAGGGTGCTTTCTAACTGTTGATGGCATTGAATACCTATTCAGCAAAGAGCAATACGCCCTGTTTAATGCAATAGCGGAATTTAATTCGCTTGACAAAAGTGAGAGAAACAAGCGAAACAACCTTATACACTTTGCCGAAATAAAGGGGCTTTCACGTTCAGCAGCCGTGAAACTTGACGGATACCTTGCTGACAATGACGTATATATCCCTAATAAGATAAAGGTCATTGTTGACTGTGACAATGATAAACTACACCTATCGGCCGCCATCGACACTGAAGACTCGGAGCAATTTACAGAGCGCTTTGATGGGAAAGACCGTGTAAAAGAAACATACCGGCTCAAGAAAAATGATGGAAAACGCGTAACAGTCGTTTTTGATGACAAGCAGACCGCCCAATTAGAAACAATCAAAAAATATGATGGCACTTCCGATCGACAAGCAATAGAAAAACTGATGGAGTCGCCTGAAAGTGTGTTTGACACAAGCAAGGTTGACATACATGAGTTTTACAGCGAGCGCGTCATCGAAAAAGGCCTTTACCGCCCTAAGTACTATTCATTCATATCGCCTTATAAAAGTGAGTGGGTGTATGGCATAAAGGTTAATGACAACGTAAATGGGTCAAAATATCTTTTTATAAAGACTGAAGACGACCTAAACAGACTTAAGGCGCAGGTCGACAAAGCCAGAGAGGAAGGCAAAATAAGCATTGAGTGGGACAACACCGTTTTAAACATCCCAGAAATTCTGCCAGAAATTGAAAAAGCAAAAGAGCATTTTAAAAAGAAAAAAGAAGCGCGCGAATCGTCTGGCGAAGAGGCTCTTATAATAAAGGAAAATGCAGAGACGCTGGGATATACCGAAAATTCCAATGACGCTCCTCAAAATGTATCACACTACATTTTTCACACATGCAGCAGCCTCAATCCCACAATCAGACTTAAAGACCATCAGGTTGAGGGCGTGGCGTGGCTGCAATATCTGTATAACAACAATTATAGGGGATGCTTACTTGCCGATGACATGGGTCTCGGAAAGACGCTACAAATACTATATTTCTTGGAGTGGCACAGGCAACAAAATGCCACAAAACACAAACCGTACTTGATTGTGGCTCCAGTCTCGCTGCTTGAAAACTGGAAAAGGGAGTATGAAAAGTTTTTTGTGGGCAATCGCATGCCAGTATCCGTTGTAATGTCGAGGGACCTCGAAAAAGAGTTGTCGCCAAAGACGGTTGCACAATTGCAAAGCAAAGACTTCATTCTCACCAACTATGAATCGGTGAGAAACAGACAATTCAACTTTTGCGCCGTGGATTATGCCGTGGTTGTGCTGGATGAAGCCCAAAAGGCCAAAACGCCAGGGTCGCTGGTAACAAATTCGGTAAAGGCGCTAAAGGCAGACTTTAAGATTGCAATGACTGGCACACCAGTCGAAAACACATTGGTTGACCTGTGGTGCATTATGGACTTTTCTGTTCCGGGATTGCTTGGAAACGCACGCGGATTTGCAAAGGAGTATCAGAATCCTCTCAATGACAAAGACACCGACATTGAGCGGCTTGGCAAGGAATTACGGTCGCAACTTGGAATTTATTTTGAACGAAGACTAAAAACTGATGTTGCAAAAGACCTCCCTGCCAAGTACATTCATAAAGAGGGTGAAGAAATGTCGAAAACACAACGAATGCTTTATCAGGGAGAAATGAACGCAGTTGTGAGAATGCGCGAAAAAGGCGAATGCCCTCCGGGCTATATGTTCAAAGTGATTTCTGACTTCAGACGAATTTGCGACAGCCCAAATTTAACTGACAACTACACAAAAATGGCGTTGGACGAATTAATCTCAAACTCGTCTAAACTACTCATCACCACACGCATTCTGGATGAAATTAAATCCCGAGAAGAAAAGGTGATAATATTCACCGACCACAAAGACACACAACGGCTGTTGCAATACATTGTCCGTTGCAAATATAACATTAATGCACGAATTATCAATGGCGAGACTCCTGCAACAGCAAATGCCAATTCTCAGAAATTGAGCAGGCAACAGGCCGTTGATGAATTTCAAGATGGTGAAGGGTTTGGGGTTATCATAATGTCGCCTTTAGCTGCCGGAATGGGTCTTAACATAACCGGTGCAAATAACGTTATACACTACAGCCGATTTTGGAACCCTGCAAAAGAGCAGCAAGCAACCGACAGAGCCTATCGAATAGGCCAGCAAAAGGATGTGAATGTGTATTATCCTATGTCGGTGTCTAAAGACTTTAAAACATTCGACATAGTAATAGACAATTTACTTGCCAAAAAGACAGAGTTGGCAAGCGCAACCCTATTTCCAACAACAAGGACAGAGATAAAGCAACAAGAGCTTTATGACTCTTTGCTTTTTGATAGCACCGGGAAATCAACAGACTCATACTACATCGATGAGAAACGCATGGATACGATGGACAGTTATAGCTTTGAGGCATTCATTGCCGCACTGTACAATAAAATGGGGTATAAGGTGCTTCTGACGGCACGCAGCAGTGACAAAGGAATAGATGTTATTGCTTTAAACAACGACTCAAGCCTCGCAATTCAAGTTAAGCATTCGTCCAATTGTGTGGGTGCTGAAGGCGTACAGGAAGCGAAATTCGGAAGCGAATATTACTCAAAAAAGCTCGGCAATGGATTTTGCAATCAATTTAGTCCTGTACTGTTGACAAACGCCACGTTCGCTGAGACGACGAGGAATTTGGCCGCTGAAATGGATGTAAAGCTTCTCGACAGGAAATCATTGCTTGAGATGATGCTCAAATACAAAGTTAAACCTGAGGACGTGTCTTCATGCGAGCTGCACAGACTTGACAGAATATAACGGTATGAGCTGCGTATCTTCGGTATGGATTGCATTGCTGCGGTTGTAGATTGAAAGCCCGCCTTACCGATTAATCGGGTAATTTACAGTGGATTGAAGTGGACGTGGCATGCCACGTTTCTACTGTTTTTGTTGATGTTTGGCGGTTCTTTGCCCGCGAACTCGCCAGTTCTGAGGGGGAATGGGGAATTTTGTGGGATTTTTTGGGGGCTTCTTGCTATTGTTCAGATTATTGACTACTTTTGTATGTTTTATAGCATTGTTGTTTAGCAGATGATTAAAAAGAGCACTCTTGAAAAGATAATCAGTGAGGACTTGGCCGAAATTTGGTCGATTCTGTCGCCTGAGGAGAAACGGATTGTGGCCGACAACTTTGTGGCCCACACTTTCAGAAAGAATCAAATCGTGTATGCCGAGCACGACACTCCGCGCTATTTGTGGTGCCTGATAAAGGGCAAGGTGAAGCTGTTTAAGGACGGCATCGGCGGCCGGCAGCAGATATTGCGTCTGTACCGCCCCATCCAGTATTTCGGCTACCGGGCCTACTTTGCCGAGGAGCCGTATGTGTCGAGCGCGGCGGCGTTTGAGGCGTCGACTATAGGCACGATTCCGATGGATGTGGTGAAGAGTCTGATTAACAACAACAAGCTGGCATGGTTTTTCATTCACGAGCTGTCGCGCAACCTTGGCGGCTCGGACACGCGCATCGTCAACCTCACGCAGAAGCACATCCGCGGCCGTCTGGCCGAGGCGCTGACGGTGCTCATCGACAACTATGGCTTTGAGGAAGACGGCGAGACGCTGAAGATATACATGGCGCGCGAGGACATTGCCAACTTGTCGAACATGACCACGTCGAACGCCATCAGGACTCTGTCGTCGTTTGTGCAGGAGCACATAATCACGGTGGACGGCCGCCGCATCAAGATTATCGACGAGCACGCGCTGCGCAACATCAGCAAGTTTGGATAAAACAAAAGCCGGCACCGCTCGGCCCGCTGCGGCCGTGGCGGCGGGGGCATGAAAAAAAATGATTTGAGGCATGATTATAGCTAAAGCCAAGCGAAAGGAGAACATTGCGGAATATCTGCTGTATATGTGGCAGGTGGAGGACTTGATAAGGGCCTGCGGGCTAAGCATCGAGGCCATTGACCGCAACATTGTGTCGCGCTACAATGTGGACGAGGCCACGCGGCGCGAAATCACCGACTGGTATGAGGGGCTGATAAAGATGATGGAGCTTGAGGACAAGCGCAAGAGCGGGCATCTGCAAATCAACAAGAATGTGATAATACGCCTTGCCGACCTGCACCATCAGCTGCTGGGCAGCACCAAATATCCCGACTACACGGCCGAGTTCTACCGCACGCTGCCCTACATAGTGGAGCTGCGGGCCAAGACGCCCAAGGAGGAGCAGGCGGGCGAGCTGGAGACGTGCTTCAACGCGCTGTATGGCGTGCTGATGCTGCGGCTGCAGGGCAAGCCCATAAGCAAGGACACCGAGGCGGCCATAAAGCAGATTTCGCGCTTTGTGGCGCTGCTGGCGGCCTACTTCAAGAAGGACGAGGAGAAGCCGCTGTTTGGCGACGACGACGAGGCCAAGCGCTGAGCGGCATGGCCGCAACACCCTCGGATGCAAGACAATAAACACAATGCACACACATTTTTAGCACAATGGCAACCAAGACGATATTGATAACCGGCGCCAACGGGCAGCTGGGGCACGAAATGAGGAATCTGATTGAGGCCGACGGCAGCTGCCGGGGCATATTCACCGACCGCGACGAGCTTGACATTACCGATGAGCGGGCGGTGGACGCGTTTTTCGACGCCAACGGTGTGGACTATCTGGTGAACTGCGCGGCATTCACCGCGGTCGACAAGGCCGAGGACGAGCCTGAGCTGTGCCGCCGGCTCAACACCGAGGCGGCCGGGCTGCTGGCGCGCGCCGCCGAGGCCCACGGGGCCAAGGTGGTGCACATCTCCACCGACTATGTGTTCAGCGGCACGGCGTGCACCCCCTACCGCGAGGACGACGCCACCGCGCCGCAGTCGGTGTATGGCAGCACCAAGCTCGACGGCGAGCGCGCGCTGCTTGAGGCCGCTCCTGGCAGCATAATAATGCGCACGGCGTGGCTCTACTCACCCTACGGGCACAACTTTGTGAAGACGATGCTCGACCTGGGCCGCACGCGCAAGGCGCTGCGGGTGGTGTGCGACCAGGTGGGCACACCCACCTACGCCCTCGACCTGGCGCGGGCCATAATGGCGGCCATCAAGGCGCCCGAGTGGCACAGCGGCATCTACCACTTCAGCGACGAGGGGGCCATATCGTGGTATGACTTCACCAAGAGCATCCACCGTCTGGGCGGCATTGAGGGCTGCGACGTGGGGCCTTGCCTGAGCGACGCCTACCCCACCAAGGCCACGCGGCCGCACTACAGCGTGCTCGACAAGAGCAAGATAAAGGCTACGCTGGGCATCACCATCCCATACTGGGAAGACAGCTTGGCCGACTGCATAAAGCGCCTCGGTGCGATGGCCGGCACACATAATTAAATATATATAGAAGAGCAACAAAAAAATTTTAACACAACAGAAATTTTCATATCTACACAGTGGGAAATCTACAAAACGAAATAGCCAAGCGGCGCACGTTCGCCATTATCTCGCACCCTGACGCGGGCAAGACCACACTCACCGAAAAGCTGCTGCTGTTTGGCGGCGCCATTCACGTGGCTGGAGCTGTGAAGTCGAACAAAATCAAGAAGACTGCCACCAGCGACTGGATGGAGATTGAGAAGCAGCGCGGCATCTCGGTGGCGACATCGGTGATGGGCTTCAACTATGGCGACTACAAGATAAACATCCTCGACACCCCCGGCCACCAGGACTTTGCCGAAGACACCTACCGCACCCTCACCGCCGTAGACAGCGTGATAATTGTGGTGGACGTGGCAAAGGGCGTGGAGACGCAGACGCGCAAGCTGATGGAGGTGTGCCGCATGCGCAACACTCCTGTGATAATATTTGTCAACAAGCTCGACCACGAGGGCCGCGACCCGTTTGACATTCTCGACGAGCTGGAGCAGGAGCTGAAGATTAGCGTGCGCCCGCTGAGCTGGCCCATCAACATAGGCTCGCACTTCAAGGGCGTATACAACATATATGAGCACAGCCTCAACCTGTTTAAGCCCGACAAGCAGCACGTGACCGAGCGCGTGGAGATCGACGACATCAACTCGCCCACCATCGACTCTGCCGTGGGCGCCGACGACGCCGCGCAGCTGCGCAGCGACATCGACCTGATCGACGGTGTGTATCCGGAGTTCAGCGAGCAGGACTACCTTGAGGGCAAGACGGCCCCGGTGTTTTTCGGCTCAGCGCTCAACACGTTTGGCGTGAAGGAGCTGCTCGACTGCTTTGTGCGCATAGCCCCGTCGCCGCGCCCGGTGAAGGCCGAGGAGCGCGAGGTGAAGCCCACCGAGGAGAAGTTCACCGGCTTTGTGTTTAAGATCCACGCCAACATGGACCCGAACCACCGCAGCTGCATCGCCTTTGTGAAGATATGCTCGGGCGTGTTCCACCGCAACCAGAACTACCTGCACGTGCGCTCGGGCAAGACCTACCGCTTTTCGGCCCCGACGGCCTTTATGGCGCAGAAGAAGGACATTGTGGAGGAGGCCTATCCCGGCGACATCGTGGGCCTGCCCGACAACGGCATATTCAAGATAGGCGACACCCTGACCGAGGGCGAGAACCTGCACTTCAAGGGTCTGCCCAGCTTCTCGCCCGAGATGTTCAAATACATCGAGAACTCCGACCCCATGAAGGCCAAGCAGCTGAACAAGGGCATCGAGCAACTGATGGACGAGGGCGTGGCGCAGCTGTTCGTCAACCAGTTTAACAACCGCAAGATAATTGGCACCGTGGGCCAGTTGCAGTTTGAGGTGATACAATACCGCCTGCTGCACGAGTACGGGGCCAAGTGCAGCTGGGAGCCGATACGCCTCTACAAGGCGTGCTGGGTGGAGAGCGACGACGAGGAGGCCCTTGAGGCCTTCAAGCACCGCAAGCACCAGTTCATGGCCACCGACCGCGACGGGCGCGACGTGTTCCTGGCCGACTCGGCCTACGTGCTGCAAATGGCGCAGCAAGACTTCCCGAAAATCAAGTTCCACTTCACGTCGGAATTTTAGGCGGGCACCCAATATGCGGCGCAAATCTTGCTTTATTACGCATATTGGTTTACCTTTGCCCCATAAAAGAATTACATTAAGCTAACTACGATATGGAAGCTAACATACTAAAGCAACTATATAAGCAATGCGTGGGCAGCGATCCTGCCGAGGTGATAGAGTTGCCGGCAGCCGGCAGCAACCGCCGCTACTTCAGGCTTAAAGGCGCGCAGACGCTGATAGGCGTGCTGGGCGAGTGTGTGGAGGAGAACCGCGCGTTTATCTACATGGACCGCCACTTTGCGGCCAAGGGGCTGCCCGTGCCCAAGGTGCTATGCAAGAGCGACGACGACATGGCCTACCTGCAGGAGGACCTGGGCGACACGCTGCTGTTTGAGGCCATAGAGAAGGGACGCAAGACGCGCGTGTTCAGCGACGAGGAGAAGAGCCTGCTCTCGGCCACCATCAAGCAGCTGTGCGAGTTCCAGTTTCTGGGCGCCGACGGCATGGACTTTTCCAACTGCTACCCGTCGCCCGAGTTCAACCGCCGCTCGATATTCTGGGATCTGAACTACTTCAAATACTGCTTTTTGAAGACCACGGGCCTCGAGTTTTCGGAGAGCAAGCTCGAAGACGACTTCCAGCGCCTTGCCGACGTGCTGCTGCGCAGCTCATCGGCCACATTCATGTATCGCGACTTCCAGTCGCGCAACGTGATGATAAAGGACGGCAAGCCGTGGTTCATCGACTTCCAGGGCGGCCGCAAGGGCCCGTTCTACTACGACGTGGCCTCATTCCTGTGGCAGGCCAAGGCCAACTTCCCCGACAGCCTGCGCCGGCAGCTGATAGGCGAATACATCACCGCCCTGCGCAAATACAAGCCGGTCGATGAGGAATACTTCTACTCGCAGCTGCGCCACTTTGTGCTGTTTCGCACGCTGCAGGTGCTGGGCGCCTACGGCTTCAGGGGCTACTTTGAAAAGAAGCCCCACTTCATGCAGAGCGTGCCGTTTGCCATCAACAATCTGCGCCAGCTGCTGAAGAAGCCCTATGTGGAATATCCCTACCTGAACCAGGTGCTTAGCGAATTGGTGAATATGTCACAGTTTACAGACGAGATACAGAAGCACGCCCTCACGGTGAGGGTGATGAGCTTTGCCTACAAGAAGGGCATTCCCAACGACACGTCGGGCAACGGCGGCGGCTTTGTGTTTGACTGCCGCGCCGTGAACAACCCCGGCAAGTATGACCGCTATAAGCCGTTCATAGGGCTCGACAAGCCCGTGATTCAATTCCTTGAGGACGACGGCGAGATACTCACCTTCCTCGACCACGCCTATGCGCTGGTCGACGCGTCGGTGAAGCGCTACATAGAGCGCGGATTCACCAACCTGATGGTGTGCTTTGGCTGCACGGGCGGCCAGCACCGGTCGGTGTACAGCGCGCAGCACATGGCCGAGCACATACACAGCAAATTCAATGTGAAGGTGGAGCTTGTGCACCGCGAGCAGAACATTGAGCAGACATTCAATCCGAAATAATTTTTCTTGATGAAAGCTATGATATTTGCAGCCGGGCTTGGAACCCGGCTGCGTCCTTTAACCAACGACCGCCCCAAGGCTCTGGTGGAACTCGACGGCAAGCCGCTGCTTGAGCATGTGATGCTCAAGCTGATAGCTGCCGGCTTCACCGACATCACAGTGAACGTGCACCACTTCGGGCAAAAGATTATCGACTTTTTGGAGGCCAAGGAGAACTTTGGCGTGACGGTGCACATAAGCGACGAGCGCGACCAGCTGCTGGACACCGGCGGCGGCATACTCAAGGCCCGCCAGTGGCTTGACAACGGCGAGCCCTTTCTGGTGCACAACGCCGACATAATATCGGACTTCGACATCAAGGCCATGTGCGACTGGCACCGCAGCCACGGCGGCATGGCCACGCTGCTGGTGCGCCACCGCGACACGGCGCGCTACCTGCTGTTTGACTCAAGCGACCAGCTGCGCGGCTGGGTGAACAAGAAGACGGGCGAGACTCGCCCCGACGGATTCCAATATGTGGAGGGGCAGTATGACGAACTGGCCTTTGGCGGCGTGCACGTGTTGTCGCCAAGCATATTCAACGCGCTCAGCGAGTTTGCCGCAGGGCGCAAGGCGTTTCCCATTGTGCCCTTCTACACGGGCGAATGCGGCACGCACCTCATAAAGGGCTACCAGCAGGCCACCGACTACACTTGGCTCGATGTGGGCAAGCCCGACACGCTGGCCGAGGCGCAAGAGTGGCTCAACAGCAAAAAAACCATGAAGAAAGAAGATTGACACTCGAGAATGTCGCGGTGATCAGTGGAAAAAATCACTGCTGCCAGTCGAGACTGAAATAACCGATGCAATCGGGCGCGGCTCCAGCGGGGTCGCGCCCGATTGTGTTTTTGCCGGGGCGCAAGGGCGAATGCGCGCTGCCTGCGGCGCCAATGAGCCGCAGCTCCTGCGCTATGCGCGGCTGCATCATGGCCGTCCACTGGCACAGGGCGTCGAGGCCCACCGCGGTTTCGCCCGCCGAGGCTATCCAGCAGCCCAGGTTGAGCTGGGCCGACATCTTGAGCCAGTGCACCGCATTGCTGAAGCCGCCGCACAGGGCGGGCTTCACACACAGCACGTGGGGCTTGACGGCGCGCAGCAATTGCAGCATGGCCATAGGGTTGACCACTCCGGCCAGCTCACTGCTGAGCGCGACTGGCACCCTTGAGGCGGCGCAGATTGCCGCCATGGCCTCAAGCTGGCCTGCGGCAATGGGCTGCTCGATGCACTGAATGGTGTGCGGGGCAAGGCCGTTGATGAAGCCGAGCGCCTCGTCGGGCCGGAGCAGCCCGCGTGCGTCGAGGCGTATGTGCAACTTTGGGCACTGGCGGTGAATCAGGGTCAGCGCCTCGGCCACAGGAGCGCAGTCGCCGGCAGTCATGCCCAGCTTAACGGCGGTGCAGCCCCCGGCAGCCATCACGGCCACCTGCCGCGCCGTGGCCTCAGGGTCGGTACCGACGCTGGCGAAGCCCACCACCGGCACTGCCTGCTGGCCGGCCACAAACGGGGAATTGTAGTAGATGCGGCGGCAACCGTTGGAGAAATCGGTTATGGCATTTTCAAAGCCATACATTATCGAAGAGAAGTCGGCGAGGTCGGTCGACTCGCCCCGCGCCACTTGGATGCACAGCTCGTGCAGTTTGGCCTCGTAGGCGGCCACATCGGCATACTCGGCCGAAACGCCAGGCACCACGGTGCACTCCCCCTCTCCAAAGGCGTCGGGGCGCGACTCGTCGTAGAACCTGATGAAATATGACACACTTCCAGCAGTGGAGCCGCCATTGAACTTTGCAAATTCAGCT
This sequence comes from Wujia chipingensis, assembly GCA_963655175.1. GTDB lineage: Bacteria > Bacteroidota > Bacteroidia > Bacteroidales > Muribaculaceae > Sodaliphilus. The sequence goes on from CAVKDU010000014.1 coordinate 28,562, forward strand.
TTCATTGTCGCTATGTGTGTGGTTGTGTTAGTCGACCGACTGCATCATGTCGCCCGCACCGGTTATGGAATTCAAGTCGAGGTCGTCATCGGCACTGTCGTCGCCCTTAATGGAGCAGAGAATGCCCAGCAGCACCTGCGCCGCATTGTCGTCGTCCTTTTCGGTGTAGAAAAATCCCTTGCCGTCGACGTAGTTCGTGATGCCGAAGTTGAGTATGCCCGAAGTGTTGCCGGCCTTGGCGCGCACATAAATGCCAATGGGGTTGGAGGCAAAGAAGTCGCGCACGTCGGGCAGCTCGTAGGCATAGCCCTCGGTCTGCTCATAGTCGAGCATCTTCACATACACCACATCGCCAATCACGCCCACGTTCACCTGCTTGTTGTTGTACTGGTAGATGTATTCGTTGCCATACTTTTGCGGAGCCTGGCCCATGGCGCGGGCAAAGTCGATGATGCGGTCGAGCACCGACTGCGCATTGGCCGTCTTGGCGGCCACCACGGCGTTCCACTCGCCCTGCAGATAGGGGTCTTTGGCAAAGCCCACGGCCAGCGGGCCGTTGACGGTGGAAATGATGCCTGCCAGGTCGAGGGCCTTCATGCCCGGCATCTTGGCCATGGCTGCGGTGAGCTGCTGCATTTGCGGCAGCCGCGCCAGAGCCTCGCCCTTGACGCTCATCGAAAGGATGTAGTCCATAGAATTGGGTATAGCCTTAAGGAAGTCGTTCGACGGCTGGCCAAGCGTGGCGCTCAGCAGCTGCACGTAGTCGCTGTGGTCGTCGACCTTGATTTTGGCCGAGAGGTCGGCCGTGGTCTTGTCGATTTTGAAGTCGAACACCACCGCCTTGATGTCGCTTTCGGTGAACACCGTGATCAGCGGCATCTTCTGCACAAGGCTGCGATAGTTCTTGCTCTTGTTGAGCACCGCGCCAATGCCGTTCATGTCGAAGTATGCGCTCACGTCGCCGTCGCCCTTAAGGCACTCCTTGGCATCGTCGTTGTCGGCAATGCTTGGCTGCTCGCTGTCGAGAATGCGGCAGGCCTCGGCCACGGCGGTCTTGGCGTCGACCAATCGACTCAGCGAGCCAGCCAGCAGCACGCCGTCGCCCATCACATAGTAGGTGTCGCCCGAGCCGATGTATTTCACCCCGGCCATCTCCTCAAAGCGGTTGTCGGTCATCTTCTCGATGGCCGCAATGGCCTTGTCGGTGTCGTCGATTGGCACCAGAGTGACCATTTTATAGGTTTTGCCGGTGAAGAACACATACACGTTGTGCTTGGGGTCGATGCCCGAATTGGGCAGGTCGGCCAGTATGGTGCAGAATTGCGACTTCGGGTTGGTCTCCACCACCTTTTTCAGCGCGGCGGGCAGCTCATATCCATTGTCGCCAATTTCGGCTTTGTCGAGAATTTCAGGCACCTTGACACACACCACGCCCTTGGCGTCGCGCGGAATCATTTTTTCAAGCTTGCCATTCACATTTGAGCACGACGCGGCGGCCATCACCAGCAGCAGCGCGCCCAGCAGGAGTTTAACGGATTTCATCACTTGTGTAAATATATAATCTCTTTATATAATGCAGTGCAAAGGTACGAACTTTATCATTAGCCTTGATGGGTTTTGATGATATAAATTCAACTGAATTTCGCGGGCGGCGGGCGTGGCGCGGGCGTTGTTTAGAATGCGTATAAAATAGCCGTTGCACTAAATGATTATCTTGCGGCCCGTTTGCAGCCTGAAAGGTGCTCGTTTTTGAAAACTTTTTGCTTTTCGTAAAAAGATATTTTATTGTTAATCAACGTATTGCGGCAAGCAACCGGCAATCTCGATTTTTTGCCGATTTTCTTTTTAAGTGATTTCGATTGTTGCTATATTTGCAAAACTTTTACGAAAAGCAGAAAACAAAAAAACATACTAACGTGGATAAAAAGACTTACACCTACAACGAAGCCTACGACGCCACTCTGAAATATTTTGACGGCGACGAACTGGCTGCAAGAGTCTGGGCAAGCAAGTATGCCCTCAAAGACTCATTCGGACACATCTACGAGGCCACTCCCGACGACATGCACCACCGCATAGCCAGCGAGATAGCCCGCATCGAGAAAAACTACCCCAACCCCATGAGCGAGGATGAGGTGTTTGACCTGATAAGGCACTTCAAATACATAGTGCCGCAGGGCAGCCCCATGGCCGGCATCGGCAACAACTTTCAAGTGGGGTCGCTGTCGAACTGCTTTGTGATTGGCCTCGACGGCGAGCCTGACTCCTACGGCGGCATCATAAAAATCGACGAGGAGCAAGTGCAGCTCATGAAGCGGCGCGGCGGCGTGGGCCACGACCTGTCGCACATCAGGCCCAAGGGGTCGCCCGTTAAGAACTCGGCCCTCACCTCCACCGGACTCGTGCCATTCATGGAGCGCTATTCCAACTCCACCCGCGAGGTGGCCCAGGACGGCCGCCGCGGCGCGCTGATGCTCACGGTAAGCATCAAGCACCCCGACGCCGAGGCGTTTATCGACGCCAAGATGGAAGAGGGCAAGGTGACAGGCGCCAACGTGTCGGTGCGCATCGACGACGACTTTATGCGCGCGGCCACCGAGGGCAAGGACTATGTGCAGCAATACCCCATTCACAGCAGCCACCCGCTTTACAAGAAGGACATCGACGCCTCCAAGCTGTGGCGCAAAATAGTGCACAACGCATGGAAGAGCGCCGAGCCCGGCGTGTTGTTTTGGGACACCATTATACGCGAGTCGGTGCCCGACTGCTATGCCGACCTGGGCTTCCGCACCGTCTCCACCAACCCCTGCGGCGAAATTCCACTGTGCCCCTACGACAGCTGCCGCCTGGTGGCCATCAACCTGTATTCATATGTGGTGAACCCCTTCACCAAGGACGCGTATTTCGACTACGACCTGTTTAAGAAGCACGTGGCCCGCGCGCAGCGCATAATGGACGACATCATCGACCTTAAAAAGGAGAAAATCGAGAAGATCATCGACAAGATTGAGCACGACCCCGAAACGGCCGAGGTGAAGCAGACCGAGCTGAACCTGTGGCGCAAAATTCAGAACAAGACGCTGAAGGGCCGCCGCACAGGCGTGGGCACCACGGCCGAGGGCGACATGGTGGCGGCAATGGGTCTGCGATATGGCACCGACGAGGCCACCGACTTCTCGGAAAACGTGCACAAGACTCTGGCTCTGGCCGCCTACCGCGCGTCGGTGGAGCTGGCAAAGGAGCGCGGCGCGTTTGAAATCTATGACGCCAAGCGCGAGGAGAACAACCCCTACATAGGCCGCCTGCGCGAGGCCGACCCCGAACTGTATGAGCAGATGGTGAAGTATGGCCGCCGCAACATTGCCTGCCTCACCATTGCCCCCACCGGCACCACAAGCATAATGACGCAGACCACGTCGGGCATCGAGCCCGTGTTCCTGCCCGTGTATAAGCGCCGCCGCAAGGTGAACCCCAGCGACAAGGACGTGCACGTTGACTTCACCGATGAAAACGGCGACTCGTTTGAGGAATATGTGGTGTACCACCCCAAGTTCATCACCTGGATGAAGGTGAACGGCATTGAGGTGCGCAGCGACTACACGCAAGAGCAGCTCGACGAGCTGGTGAAGCGCTCGCCCTACTACAAGGCCACGTCGAACGATGTGGACTGGCTCAACAAGGTGCGCATGCAAGGACGCGTGCAGAAGTGGGTTGACCACTCGATTAGCGTGACCATCAACCTGCCCAACAGCGTGAGCGAAGACCTGGTGAACGACCTGTATGTGGAGGCATGGAAGTGCGGCTGCAAGGGCTGCACGGTGTATCGCGACGGCTCGCGCGCCGGAGTGCTGGTGTCGATCACCAAAGACGACAAGAAAAAGAAGAAGGCACACTACATTGCCGAGGAGGAGCACATACTCAAGCGCCCCATCGAGCTCGACGCCGACGTGGTGCGCTTCCAAAACAACAAGGAGAAGTGGATTGCCTTCATCGGCCTCATCGACAACCGCCCCTACGAGATATTCACCGGCATCGCCGACGACGACGAGGGCATATTCTGCCCCAAGTCGGTGACCAAGGGCAAAATAATAAAGGCCGTGGACGAAAACGGCGTGAAGCGCTACGACTTCCAGTTTATTAACAAGCGCGGCTTCAAGACCACCATCGAGGGCCTCTCGGAGAAGTTCAACCCCGAATTCTGGAACTACGCCAAGCTGATATCGGGCGTGCTGCGCTACGGCATGCCCATCGAGCAGGTGCTGAAGCTGGTGAGCAGCCTTGAGCTCGACAACAAGTCGATAAACACATGGAAGATGGGCGTGGAGCGCGCACTGAAGAAATATCTGCCCAACGGCACGCGCGCCAGCGGCCAGAAGTGCCCCAACTGCGGCCAGGAGACCCTTGTGTATCAAGAGGGCTGCCTGATATGCACCAACTGCGGCACCTCGCGCTGCGGCTGACGCCCCACCTGACTGACGATAACAACAAAGAATAGCAACAAATGGCAAGGACAAATGCTCCTTGCCATTTGTTTTTTGTTGTTGCATTAGTGTGTTGAATTTATTATTTTTTATGGCTATTTAATGTGCCAATCAGCCATTTTTAGTACGCTTTTTTTGAGTTAATTTGTAGGTTTCCCGTCCGTTTTAGTTAATTCACTCATAATCTTTTATTTAAGTAGGATTTTGCAACTTTTTTCCAGCTTTTTGAGGGTGAATTTGCAACTTTTTTCCAGAGTTATGCTGCAAGCGGGCTGTTGGTGCAGTGAGTAGTAAATCTTTTGCTCTTTCAGAGCGTTTTGGCGGGTTGGTCCGCTTACCCAGGGTGCCGCTTCGCTTGCCCTGGGCTACGGTCTTGCTGGGCTTTCAGCCCGCACTTTGGCACACAAAAAAGTGGGGAGGCGGAACGGGCCGCTCTCCCCACTAAGGATTAACAATGAAAAAACTATTTTTCGTCTTTTAGTCTTCGTCGGCGTTAGCCTCGGCGTAGGCCTTGAGGAGCTTATCTTGCACATCGGCCGGAACGAGCTCGTAGTCGGCAAACTTCATGGTGAATGAAGCGCGGCCGCCTGTGATTGAACTGAGGGCAGTTGAGTAGCTCGACATCTCTTTGAGGGGCACCTTGGCATTGATCTTCTGGAGTCCGCTGGCTTCCTCCATGCCCATGATTATGGCACGGCGGCCCTGCAGGTCGCTCATCACGTCGCCCATGCACTCGCTTGGCATCAGCACCTCCACGTCGTAAACGGGCTCGAGCACCTTGGGGTTGGCGTTGCGGAAGGCCTCGCTGAAGGCGTGGCGCGCGGCAAGGCGGAACGAAATTTCGTTGGAGTCTACGGGGTGCATCTTGCCGTCGTAGATGCACACGCGCACGTCGCGGGCATACGAGCCTGTGAGGGGGCCTTGCTCCATGCGGTCCATGATGCCCTTAACAATGGCGGGGATGAAGCGCGCATCGATGGCGCCACCCACAATGCAGTTGTAGATGATGATTTTGCCACCCCATTCAAGCGGAATTTCCTGCTTGTCTTTGATGTTCATCTTAAACTCTTGGTTGCCAAAGCGGTAGGTGTCAGGCTCGGGCATACCTTCCTTGTAGGGTTCCACAATGAGGTGAACCTCGCCAAACTGGCCTGCGCCGCCCGACTGCTTCTTGTGGCGGTAGTCGGCACGCGCTGCCTTGGTGATGGTCTCGCGATATGGAATTTTGGGCTCTTTGAACTCAATTTGAATCTTGTCGTTGTTCTCGATGCGCCACTTGAGGGTGCGCAGGTGGAACTCGCCCTGACCGCTGACGATGGTCTGCTTCAGCTCTTTCGACTGCTCAACGAGCCATGTGGGGTCTTCCTCGTGCATCTTGGTGAGCACGCCGCTCAGCTTCTCGGTCTCGGCCTCGTTGACGGCCTTGATGGCACGCTGATATTTTGGCGCGGGGAACTTGATGAAGTTGAAAGTGTATTCGCAGCCCTTGTCGTTGAGGGTGTTGCCGGTGCGAACGTCTTTGAGTTTGACGGCTGCGCCGATGTCGCCGGCCTCGATGCTATCGACGGGAGTCTTAATCTGGCCGCACACGGTGTAGATTTGCGCAAGACGCTCTTTCGAACCGCGGTTCATGTTGGTGAGGTCCATGCCGGCCTTGAGCGTGCCCGACATCACCTTGAAATACGACACCTCGCCGATGTGCGGCTCAACGGTGGTCTTGAAGAAGAAGAGGCTGAGCGGGCCGTTGGCGTCGGGCTTCACCTCTTCGCCGGCCTCGTTGACTGGCGCGGGCATCTCGCTGACAAAGGGCACCACATTGCCCAGGAACTCCATCATGCGGCGCACGCCCATATCCTTGAGTGCGCTGACGCAGAACACGGGATAGATGCTGCACTCGGTGAGGCCCTTGCGGATGCCTTCGCGCATCTCGTCTTCGCTGAGCGAGCCTTGCTCGAAGAATTTGTCCATGAGGGTTTCATCGTTTTCGGCAGCGGCCTCAACGAGAGCCTGGTTCCACTCTTTGGCCTTGTCCATGAGTTCGGGTGCGATTTCGGTCACAGTGGGTGTACCGCCTTCGGGACCCCAAGTGAGCTGCTTCATGAGCAGCACGTCAACGAGCGAATTGAATCCGCTGCCGCACTCCACGGGGAACTGCACGGGCACCACTTTGGGGCCGAACACCTCTTTAAGCTGATTTATAACGTTGTCGAAGTCGCAGCTGTCGGCATCGAGCTTATTGATTGCAAATATTACGGGTTTCTTGATTTGGGTGGCGGTGCGGAATATGTTCTGCGTGCCCACTTCCACGCCATACTGGCCGTTGACCACAATAATGCCTGCGTCGGTCATGTTGAGGGCCGTCACGGCATTGCCCACGAAGTCGTCCATGCCGGGGCAGTCAAACACGTTGAGCTTCTTATTGTTGAACTCGGCATAGAACACGGTGGAGAACACCGAGTAGCCGTATTCCTTTTCCACTGGGAAGTAGTCGCAAACGGTGTTGCCAGCCTCCACAGTGCCTCTGCGTTTTGTCACACCACACTCATAGAGCATCGACTCTGCGAGTGTGGTTTTCCCAGAGCCTTTACTGCCTAATAAAGAGATATTCTTTATCTCATTAGTCTTGTAAACCTTCATGCGTATTGTATTAGTAAATTATTAGTTTATGTTTTTAACTACTCTCGCGTAACAAGCCTCCGCGCAGCAGCATATAGCCGCCGCCAGTGGCTTATTATCATTACAAATATATGAATTAGTTTCGGAATTAATAAGCATTTTGCAATAAAAATGTTGCAATTTTCATTTTTACCTATATTTTTAACTTTTGGTAATGATTTGTGGCTTCAATATATGTTATAAAGCAACTTTTTTGCCATTTGGCCGCATGCGCTTGCTTTCTAATTGTAAGTATCAAAGGGAAATTTGCCATTGCGCTCGGCTTGCACTAACGTTGGAGAACTTAGGCGGTGCCTCGGCAATGGCAAATTCGAGCAAGCTCGATTTGCCTCTGCGCTCGGCTTGCACTAACTTTGCACCATGGCTGGAATTTATGTTCATATCCCCTACTGCAAACGCAAATGTGTGTATTGCGATTTCTACTCCACTCCCGCCATGGGCGATGTGGAGGCGTATGTCGACTGTGTGGCGCGCGAATGCGCCGCGAGGCGCGAGGCTGTGCTTGGCAATGAGCGCGTGAGCACGCTGTATGTGGGCGGCGGCACTCCGTCGCTGCTCAGCACCGAACAGATGCACCGCCTGCTCGACGGGCTGCGCCGCAGTGCCGACCTGAGCGGCGTGGAGGAGCTGACGGTGGAGGTGAACCCCGATGATGTGACCGCCGAGCTGATGGACTGCTTTGCCCGTGAGGGGGTGAACCGCGTGAGCATGGGCGTGCAGAGCTTTGTGGACTCTGAACTGGAGTTCATGGGGCGGCGCCACAATGCGGCCGAGGCCCTTGAGGCCATAGCCACGATGCGCCGCGCGGGCATAGCCAATGTGAGCATCGACCTGATATATGGCGTGCCTGGCCAGACGATGGAATCGTGGCGGCACAGCGTGGAGCAGGCCATTGCCACTGGGGCGCAGCACATATCGGCCTACAGCCTGAGCTACGAGCCGGGCACGCGCCTGTGGGTGATGCGCCAGCAGGGTAAGGTGAGGGAGACCGACGACGAGGTGTGCGTGGCCATGTATGGCCATCTGGCCAGCGCGCTCAAGGCGGCCGGATATGATCACTACGAGATTTCTAACTTTGCGAAGCCAGGATTCCGCTCGCGCCACAACTCGGCATACTGGGACTTCACGCCCTATCTGGGCCTTGGGGCTGCGGCGCACAGCTACGACGGCACGTCGCGAAGCTACAATCCGAGCAGCATAAAGCAGTATATGGCCGCAGTGAACGAGCGCGGCACGGCAGCCGCCACCGAGCAGCTGCAACTGTGGGAACGATATGACGAGGAGGTGATGCTGCGACTGCGCACGTCCGACGGCCTTGACGCGCGGCTGCTTGAGCGCAAATTCGGGGCCGATGCCGCGCGCCAGTTCAGCCAAAAGGCCCGTCGCCACATTGCGCAGGGGCTGCTGCGGTGCCAGGACGGCATATACTGCCTCACCAACGACGGCGTGATGATGGCCGACGCCGTGATACGCGACCTGATGTGGGACTGAACCGCCGCCCCACCCCGCGGCCATTCGGAATAACAACAAAGCGGGCTGGAACACGAATGTGTGTTCCAGCCCGCCAATGCTTTTATTGGTCAGCCTACTGCGAGGCGTTATCGATTACTCGCCTTTGATGGCTGCAACGCCGGGCAGAGTCTTGCCCTCGATGGCCTCGAGCATAGCGCCGCCACCGGTAGAAACGTACGACACCTTGTCGGCCAGGCCAAACTTGTTGACAGCAGCCACCGAGTCGCCGCCGCCCACCAGAGAGTAAGCACCGTTTTCAGTTGCTTCGGCCACATATTTGGCGATTTCGCCTGTACCCTTGGCAAAGTTGGGGAACTCAAACACGCCCACGGGGCCGTTCCACAGAATTGTCTTAGAGCTGAGGATGATCTTCTTCCAGATTTCGAGCGATTCGGGAGAAGCGTCCATGCCTTCCCAGCCTTCGGGGATGTCGAAGATGTCGACCACCTTGCGGTTGGCGTCGTTAGAGAACTTGTCGGCAGCCACTGTGGCAACCGAGAGGCTCAGGTTAACGCCTTTTTCCTTGGCTTCCTTCATCACGTTGAGAGCCTCGGGGATGAGGTCGTCCTCGTGGAGCGAGCAGCCGATTTTGCCGCCCTGTGCCTTAACGAAGGTGTAGCCCATGCCGCCGCCGATGATGAGGTTGTCAACCTTGTCGAGCAGGTTCTTGATGACACCCAGCTTCGACGACACCTTGCTGCCGCCGATGATGGCGGTGAAGGGGTGCTTGGCGTTCTTCATCACATTGTCGATTGCGGTAACCTCTTTCTCCATGAGGTAGCCCAGCATTTTGTTGTCCTGATCGAAGTAGTCAGCGATCACGGCAGTAGAGGCGTGACGGCGGTGAGCGGTGCCGAAGGCGTCGTTAACATAGCAGTCGGCATAGCTTGCGAGAGTCTTGGCAAACTCCTTCTGACGCTCTTTCATCTCCTTCTTAGCCTCGGCATATGCGGGGTCGTTTTTGTCGATGCCCACGGGCTTGCCTTCCTCTTCGGGATAGAAGCGGAGGTTCTCGAGCAGCAGGGCCTCACCCGGCTTGAGGGCGGCGGCTGCGTCGGCAGCCTTAGCGCAGTCGGGGGCGAACTTAACGGCAACGCCGAGAGCGGCCGACACTGCATCTACTATCTGGCTGAGAGAGAGTTTCGGATTAACTTTGCCCTTAGGCTTGCCCATATGCGACATGATGATGGTGCTGCCGCCGTCGGCAAGAATCTTCTTAAGGGTGGGCAGAGCACCGCGGATGCGGGTGTCGTCGGTGATTTTGCCCTCTTCGTTCAATGGAACGTTGAAGTCAACGCGTACAATTGCCTTTTTACCAGCAAAATTGTAATCTTTAATGTTTGCCATTTTAATTCTTTATTTTATAGTTATAAACTTAATGCACTGTTATTGCAAATGCAAATTTATAAAATATATTTTATGTGATTGCCCAAAAGCTGGTTAAATCACGAAAAAATTCCATAATCGGCCAGCAGTTTCTGCATTTGGGCGTGCAGCTCGGCGGCCTTCTGGCCTGCCACCTGCGCAAAGTCGTCGGCGCTGGAGGCGTGGATTATGCCGCGCGACGAGTTCACAATGAGGCCGCAGTCGCTGTTGAAGCCATACTTGGCCACCTGCTCGAGGCTGCCGCCCTGGGCGCCCACGCCGGGCACCAGCAGGAAGTGGCTGGGGGCAAGCTGGCGGATGCGGGTGAACAGCGGCGCCTGCGTGGCTCCGGTCACATACATTATGTTGCTTGCGTCGCCCCACTGCTGCGACTTCTTGATCACCGCCTCAAACAGTTCGTCGCCGCCGTCGGCGGCAGCGATGTGCTGGAAGTCGTGCGAGCCCTTGTTGGATGTGAGGGCCAGCAGCACCACCCACTTGTCGGGGTAGCCCAGGAATGGCGTCACGCTGTCCTCGCCCATGTAGGGGGCCACGGTGAGGGCGTCGACGCCAAGCGTCTCGAAGAAGCTCTTGGCATACATCTTGGATGTGTTGCCAATGTCGCCGCGCTTGGCGTCGGCGATTATCATCACGTCGGGATAGTTGGCGCGGATGTAGGCCACGGTGTCTTCAAACGCCTTGTAGCCCTTCACGCCCTGCACCTCATAGAAGGCCAGATTGGGCTTGAAGGCTATGGCGTGCTGCGCTGTGGCGTCGATTATGGCCTTGTTGAAGGCCAGCAGGTCGCCGCCGAGGCTGGCGGGCATCTTACTCAGGTCGGGGTCGAGGCCCACGCACAGGAATGAGCGTTTTTGCTTTATTTGCTCAATGAGTTGTTGTCTGTTCATATCGATAAATATATAAATGATTGGGGTCACACAATTGCCGCCGCGCGTCTGCCTACAGCTCGCTCTCCTTGAGTTTCTCGGCGTTTTCGGCCACAATCAGGTGGTCGATGCAGTCTTGGATGTCGCCGTCCATGAAGGCGGGCAGATTGTAGACGGTGTAGCCTATGCGGTGGTCGGTGATGCGCCCCTGCGGGTAGTTGTAGGTGCGTATTTTGGCCGAGCGGTCGCCGGTTGACACCAGCGTCTTGCGGCGCGAGGCAATGTCGTCCACATACTTCTGGTGCTCGTGGTCGTAGATGAACGTGCGCAGGCGGGCCAGGGCGCGCTCCTTGTTTTTGGGCTGGTCGCGCGTCTCGGTACACTCTATTAATATCTCCTCCTGCTTGCCGGTGTTGGGGTTGGTCCACATGTAGCGCAGGCGCACGCCCGAGTTCACCTTGTTCACATTCTGGCCGCCGGCGCCGCCGCTGCGGAAGGTGTCCCACTTGATTTCGCCCTCGTTGATCTCCACCTCGAAAGGCTCGGCCTCGGGCAGCACGGCCACCGAGGCGGCCGAGGTGTGCACGCGTCCCTGCGTTTCGGTGGCGGGCACGCGCTGCACGCGGTGCACGCCCGACTCGTATTTAAGCGTGCCATACACGTTGTCGCCCGTCACGCTCATTATTATTTCCTTGAAGCCGCCGGCCGCGCCCTCGCTGCAGCTCGACACCTCCACCTTCCAGCCCTTCGACTCGCAGTAGCGCATGTACATGCGTGCCAGGTCGCCGGCAAAGAGGGCGGCCTCGTCGCCGCCGGCGCCGCCGCGGATTTCAAGAATGGCGTTTTTGGAGTCTTCGGGGTCTTCGGGAATCAGCAGCAGCTTAATCTCCTCCTCGAGCTGCGGCAGCTGTGCCGAGTCGGCGTCGATTTCGTCCTTGGCCATGGCGCGCAGGTCGTCGTCGCTCTCCTCGTCGAGCAGAGCCTTGGCCTCGTCGATGTCGGCCAGCAGCTTCTTGTAGCGGCTGGTGACCTTCAGCAGGTTTTCGAGGCTTTTATACTCCTTGGTGAGCTTAACGTAGCGTGCCTGGTCGGCAATCACCTGCGGGTCGGTGATGAGGGTGCCTATCTCCTGAAATCTCGCGTCGAGACCGTCGAGACGTTGCAATAGTGGTGTTTCGGCCATAAATATATGTATGTGTAGTCTTAATAATTTGCTTTACAATGTGCAAAATTACAAAATATAGTTCACTTGTGAAAACAGAGCGGCGCGGCCACTGGCATTTGAGCCACCGGCCGCGCCGCAGATTATGCGTTTTGCCTGTGCCAGCGTGGGACTCTTACCACAGCTGGGCGAAGTTTTCGGTAAACATCTTCACCGCAATGGCAAGCAGGATGATGCCGAAGAACTTGCGGATGAAGTAGATGCCGCTGGCGCCGAGCAGGTGCTGCACCTTGTCGGTGAGGCGGATCACGATGAACACCCACACCATGTTGAGCGCAAGGGCAATGAGGATGTTGATGTCGGAATACATGGCCTTGAGCGAGATGAGCGTGGTGAACGAGCCGGCTCCGGCCAGCAGCGGGAACACCAGCGGCACCAGCGTGGCCTCCTTCACGGGGCCGTTGTTTTTGAAAATCTCCACATCGAGAATCATCTCCAGGGCCATGAAGAAGATGAGTATGGCGCCGGCGGCCGCAAACGACTGTATGTTGCAGCCAAAAATGTTGAGTATCAGGTTGCCGCCGTAGAAGAAACCCACCATCAGGCCGAACGAGATGAGGGTGGCCTTGGTGGCGCTAACCTTTTTGCCGCGCGACTTAAGCTGGATTATGATGGGAATGGCGCCGATGATGTCGATGATGCCAAGCAGCACAAGAAATGCGCTGAGAATTTGCTGAAAATTCAATTGTTCTAATCCGGTCATAAAATTCTAATTAATGTGTTAATAATACATTACTCATAACGGTAGCCAGCCAGTGGGCAAGCCCGCGAGGCATCACGGGCGCAGTGGGCCCAGGCCTACATTATGCAAAGATAGCGTTTTTTTTTCAGTGCGCAATAGCTGTTTGCTTTGCGTGATAGGCAGTTATCATGCAGTGTGGCGGCGGCCGCAGCAACATAGGCTGGCAATTCGTTGTGATTGTGAAGTTTTTTGTTTAATTTTGCATGGTTTTCTCGACAATAGCGTGTAAAACCATCAAAACTACAAAAAACAGCATTTATCTGATGAGAAAGACAAAAAAAGCTGTTCTTATTCTTGAGGATGGCAGCAAGTTTGAAGGTTACTCTTTCGGGTTTGAGAAGGCGTGCGCCGGCGAGGTGGTGTTTAACACAGCCATGACGGCCTATCCCGAAAGCCTCACCGACCCTTCATATCTCGGTCAAATTTTAGTGTCAACCTACCCCCTTATAGGCAACTACGGCGTGCCCTCGCGCAAGGCCGTGAAAGATGGCATGAGTGAATTCCTTGAAAGCGAAAAGATTCACCCGCAGGCCATAATATGCCAGGACTACTCGTGGGACTACAGCCACTGGGACGCGGCAAGCAGCCTTAGCGAGTGGCTCGTGGAGGAGCAGGTGGTGGGCCTGGGCGGCATCGACACGCGCGCCCTCACCAAGCATCTGCGCGAGAAAGGCTCGCTGCTGGGCAAGATAGTGGTGGAGGGCTGTGCCGACATCGACTTCTACGACCCCAACAAGGAGAACCTGGTGGCCAAGGCCAGCTGCACCGAAGTGCGCGAATACGGCGATCCCGCCGGCAAAAAGGTGGTGCTGGTGGACTGCGGTGTGAAAAACAACATAATTCGCTGCCTGGTGAAGCGCGGCGCCCATGTGGTGCGCGTGCCTTGGAACTACGACTTCACCGCCATCGACTACGACGGCCTGTTCATTGCCAACGGCCCCGGCGACCCGAGCTTTGCCGAAGAGACCGTGGCCAACATACGCAAGGCACTGGCCATAGGCAAGCCCATATGCGGAATTTGCATGGGCAACCAGCTGCTGTCGAAGGCCGCAGGCGCCAAGACCTACAAGCTGAAGTATGGCCACCGCAGCCAAAACCAGCCCGTGCGCGAGGTGGGCACCAACAAGTGCTTCATCACGTCGCAAAACCACGGATTTGCCGTCGACGCCACCACCCTGCCCAACGACTGGGAGCCGCTGTTTGTGAACATGAACGACGGCACCAACGAGGGCATACGCCACAAGACCAAGCCGTTTTTCTCAACTCAGTTCCACCCCGAGGCCTGCGGCGGCCCCACCGACACCGAGTTTGTGTTCGACAAATTCATTGATTTACTGAAATAACAAAACAGAGCCACACATATTAAATTATGGATAAGAAAGACATTAAGAAGGTTTTAATCCTTGGTTCGGGCGCGCTCAAGATAGGCGAGGCAGGCGAGTTTGACTACTCGGGCTCGCAGGCGCTGAAGGCCCTGAAGGAAGAAAACATAGAGACGGTGCTCATCAACCCCAACATTGCCACAGTGCAGACATCGGATGAGTTTGCCGACAAGATATACTTCTTGCCCGTCACCCCCTACTTTGTGGAAAAGGTGATTGCCAAGGAGAGGCCCGACGGCATACTGCTGTCGTTTGGTGGCCAGACCGCTCTGAACTGCGGCGTGGCTCTGTACAAGGGCGGCATTCTGGAGAAGTATGGCGTGGAGGTGCTGGGCACCCCCGTTGAGGCCATCATGAACACGGAAGACCGCGAGCTGTTTATCGACAAGCTCGACGAGATAGGCGTGAAGACCATCAAGAGCGAGGCCGTGGACAATGTGGACGACGCCATGCGCGCCGCCAGCGAGGTGGGCTATCCCGTGATAGTGCGCGCCGCCTACGCCCTGGGCGGCCTGGGCAGCGGCTTCTGCGACAACGAGGCCGAGCTTCGCACGCTGGTGGAGAAGGCCCTGTCGTTCTCGCCGCAAGTGCTGGTGGAGAAGTCGCTGAAGGGCTGGAAAGAGATTGAATATGAGGTGGTGCGCGACCGCTTTGACAACTGCATCACCGTGTGCAACATGGAGAACTTCGACCCTCTGGGCATACACACGGGCGAGAGCATAGTGGTGGCACCGTCGCAGACGCTGAGCAACGCCGACTACCATAAACTGCGCGAACTGTCGATAAAGATAATACGCCACGTGGGCATTGTGGGCGAGTGCAACGTGCAGTATGCCTACGACCCCAAGTCGATGGACTACCGCGTGATTGAGGTGAACGCGCGCCTCAGCCGCAGCTCGGCGCTGGCATCGAAGGCCACCGGCTATCCGCTGGCGTTCGTGGCCGCCAAGCTGGGCCTGGGCTACGGCCTGTTTGACCTCAAGAACTCTGTGACCAAGGTGACGAGCGCATTCTTCGAACCCGCGCTCGACTACATAGTGTGCAAAATTCCGCGCTGGGACCTGGGCAAATTCCACGGTGTGAAGCGCGAAATCGGCTCATCGATGAAGTCGGTGGGCGAAGTGATGGCCATAGGCCGCACCTTTGAGGAGGTGATACAAAAAGGACTGCGCATGATAGGCCAGGGCATGCACGGCTTCATTGAAAACAAGCCGGTGGTGGTCGACGACATCGAGCGGGCACTGAAGGAGCCCACCGACCGCCGCATATTTGTGATTGAGTCGGCATTCCGCCACGGATACACCGTTGACCAGATTCACGACCTGACAAAAATCGACAAGTGGTTCCTCTACAAACTGCAAAACCTCATCAACACCACCCGCGAGCTGGAAAGCTACAAGGCAATCGGTGACATTCCTGCCGGCCTGCTGCGCCTGGCCAAGGAGCAAGGCTTCAGCGACTTCCAGATAGCCCGCGCCGTGCTACAAAAGCGCATGGGCAACGGCCGCGAAGGCAACCTTGAGGTGCGCGCGCTGCGCAAGAAGTATGGCATCACGCCTGTGGTGAAGCAAATCGACACCCTTGCGGCCGAATATCCCGCCAAGACCAACTACCTGTATCTGACCTACAACGGCAGTGAAAACGACATTGCCTATGAGCACGACAAGAAGTCGGTGATAGTGGTGGGCTCTGGCGCCTACCGCATTGGCAGCTCGGTGGAGTTTGACTGGTGCAGCGTGAACGCGCTGCTCACGGTGAAGCGCGAGGGCTGGCGCAGTGTGATGATTAACTACAACCCCGAGACGGTGTCGACCGACTATGACATGTGCGACCGCCTCTACTTCGACGAGCTGACGTTTGAGCGCGTGATGGACATCATCGACCTCGAAACGCCCCACGGCGTGATTCTCTCGACCGGCGGTCAGATTCCAAACAACCTGGCTATGCGCCTCGACGCCGAGCATGTGAACATTCTCGGCACGCAGGCAAAATATATCGACAACGCCGAAGACCGCCACAAGTTCTCGGCCATGCTCGACTCGCTGGGCATCGACCAGCCCGCATGGCGCGAGCTGACGTCGCTCGATGACATACACGAGTTTGTGGACGAGGTGGGCTACCCCGTGCTGGTGCGCCCGTCATACGTGCTGTCGGGCGCGGCCATGAACGTGTGCTCGAACGACGACGAGCTGGAGCGCTTCCTGCGCCTGGCCGCCAACGTGTCGCACGAGCATCCCGTGGTGGTGAGCTCGTTTATCCAAAACGCCAAAGAGATTGAGTGGGACAGCGTGGCCCAGAACGGTGAGATTAAGCTCTACGCCATAAGCGAGCACATTGAGTTTGCCGGCGTGCACTCGGGCGACGCCACCATCCAGTTCCCGCCGCAAAAGCTGTATGTGGAGACGATTCGCCGCATCAAGAAGATTAGCAGCAAAATTGCCAAGGCACTTAACATCAGCGGTCCGTTTAACATCCAGTATCTGGCCAAGAACAACGACATCAAGGTGATTGAGTGCAACCTGCGCGCCTCGCGCAGCTTCCCCTTTGTGTCGAAGGTGCTGAAGGTGAACTTCATCGACCTGGCCACCAAGGTGATGCTGGGCATACCGGTGGAGAAGCCGGCCAAAAACGTGTTCGATCTCGACTATGTGGGCATCAAGGCGTCGCAGTTCTCATTCTCGCGCCTACAGGGCGCCGACCCTGTGCTGGGCGTGGACATGTCGTCGACCGGCGAAGTGGGCTGCCTGGGCGAGAACACCAGTGAGGCTCTGCTCAAGGCCATGCTGTCGGTGGGCCAGCGCGTGCCCAAGAAGGGCATACTCATGAGCACCGGCACAGCCAAGATGAAAGCCGACCTGCTGGAATCGGCCGTGAAGTTGCACAAAAAGGGCTATCAGCTGTATGCCACCGGCGGCACGCACAAGTATCTTAACGACAACGGCGTGCCCGCTGTGCTCGTGCACTGGCCCAGCGAGGCCGACAAGGAGCCGCAGGCCCTCGACCTGCTGCACCGCAAGCAGATTGACCTGGTGATCAACATTCCCAAGAATCTGACTTCGGCCGAGCTGACCAACGGCTACAAGATTCGCCGCGCCGCAGTCGACCTCAACGTGCCCCTCATCACCAACGCCCGCCTGGCCGCCGCGTTTATCGACGCCTTCTGCGACCTCAAGGCCGACGATGTGGAGATTAAGGCTTGGGACGAATATTAGAAAGCCACATTATTAATAGCAGACAATACACTTGTGGGAGCGCGGCAGTGTGTCATGCTCCCACTTTTTTCAACCACACAATGCAACACTATGGCACGGAGCCGAATTTTCAAGTTTAAGCAATTTCAAGTGGAACACAGCCGCGCTGCCATGAAGGTGGGCACCGACGCGGTGCTGCTGGGGGCGTGGTGCGGCGTGCAGGGTGTGCGCCGGGCGCTCGACGTGGGCACGGGGTGCGGCGTGATTGCGCTGATGGTGGCGCAGCGGGCTCCCGAGGCCAGTGTAGCCGCCATCGACATCGATCCCGGGGCGGTGGCCGAGGCCGCCGACAACTTTGCCGCATCACCGTGGAGCGGCAGGCTGAGTGCGCGGCTATGCGACTTCAAGCAGTTTGCGCCGGGTGCTGAAAAGTATGACCTGATAGTGTCGAACCCGCCCTACTTCATGAACGGCGTGCTGCCCAGCGGCGACAGCCGCACCATGGCGCGGCACACCACCGAGCTCACCTACCGCCAGCTGCTGGAAGGGGCCAAAGCACTGCTGGCCAGCGGCGGGCGGCTGGCCATAGTCACTCCGGCCGACTGCGAAAGCCAGGTGACAGAAGACTGTGCTTGGTGCGGCTACAGCCCGCTGCGCATAACCGAAGTGGCTCCTGTGGAGGGCGCCGCGCCCAAGCGGCTGCTGTGGGAGCTGGTGCCCCGCCAGGGGGTGGAGGCCGAGCGCACACGGCTGGCCATTGAGCACTCGCCGCTCGACTACACCGACGAATACCGCCGGCTGTGCCGCGACTTCTACCTTAAGTTCTGAGCGTCGCCGGCCATCGAGGCCCATAGCTGCGACACGGCCTGGCGGTACTTGTCGAGCGTGGTGGCCTTATGGATGAGTTTGCGCGCCTTGCGGTCGGCATTGGGCAGCATCAGCTTCCACAGCGCCTTCATGCGCGCAAGCAGCTGTGCGTCGCCGCCGTCGAGCCTCTGGGCGTAGGCCGCCATCAGTTCGTCGTGCAGGGCGCGGTAGTTTTCGGCAATGGCCTTCTCGGGGCACAGTATGGCAGGGTCTTCAACGAGGCCTCGCCCCACCATGAGTCCGCAAAGGCGCGGCCAGCGGCCGAGGACGGCCTCGGCGTCGGCCACAGTCTTGATGCCGCCGTTCAGCACCAGCGGCAGCCGGCAGGCGTCATAGAGCAGCGCGAATTCATCGGTGAGCAGCTGGCCCTTGTATTGCTGCCGCCCCGTGCGCGGATGCACCGTCACCTCCACTGGGCTGAGCGATGCTATTGCGGGCAGCACTTGGCGCCATTGTGTGGCGTCGTCCCAGCCAAGGCGCATCTTCACCGAATATCGCACGCCCTCCACACCGCCAAGGGCGGCGGCCATGGCCTCGACCTCGGCGGGATACTTGAGCATGCCCGCGCCCTTGTGGCGCAAAGCCACGGGCGGAAACGGGCAGCCCAGATTCACGTCGATGCGCGTGTGGCCCTGGTCGCGCAGCAGCGTGGCCAGGCGCACGGCCTCGGCCGGGGCGCAGGCTATGATTTGCGGCACAAAGGGGGCGGAATTGGCCTCAGGGGCGGCATCGGCCACATCGCGGCGGCGCACCTGGCCACGGTCGATGCGCATAAACGGCCCAAGGTAGCAGTCCACACCGCCGAAAATGCGGTGGTGGGCGTTGCGCCACGCTGCATCGGTGTAGCCCTGCAGCGGCGCGCAATAGATGGTTTTGGAGTGTAGCATGACGCAAAATTAGCGCATTGCCGCGGCAACAGCAAGCCAACGGCACTTGTGAATGGCACATATTTTAATTAAATTTGTGGCAAACAACAAAAAAAGAATCGATATGAGCAACACGAACATTGACGAATACTTCGAGCGGCGCCAAACGGTGAGGCAATACAGCGACAAGCCCATTGCCCCTGAGCTGCTCAACCGCATGATTGAGGCCGCCGCCAACGCCCCCACCACAGGCGGAATGCAGCTCTACAGCGTGGTGGTGACCACCAGCCCCGAAATGAAGCAGCGCCTGGCGCCCTGCCACTTCAACCAGCCCATGGTGACCCAAGCGGCCGCAGTGCTCACATTCTGCGCCGACTTCAACCGCTTTGAGAAGTGGTGCCTGCAGAGCGGCGCCAAGCCCGGGTTCCGCAACTTTGAGTCGCTGGTGTCGGCCATGCTCGACGCCACCGTAGTGGCCCAGCAGTTTAACACCATTGCCGAGCTCAACGGGCTGGGCTGCTGCTACATAGGCACCACCACCTACAATGCGCAGCAAATAGCCCAGGTGCTGGAACTGCCGCAAATGGTGGTGCCCGTGGTGACGCTCACCGTGGGCTATCCCAGCCCCGAGGCAAAAGACGCCATAAAGGCCGAGCGGCTGCCGCTGAACGCAATTGTGCACAGCGAAAAATACAGCGACTACTCCCCTGCCGACATCACCGCGGCCTACGCCGAAAAGGAGCAGCTTGAGGTGAACCGCCAGTTTGTGAAAGACAACGGCAAGCAATCGCTGGCCCATGTGTTTACAGACGTGCGCTATCCGCAAAGCACCAGCGACACCTACTCGCGCCTGCTGCGCGACTTCATAGAGGCCCAGGGATTTGCCTTTCCCCACTGAGCGCAACCACGGGTATTTTTTTGTGCGCAAGTGACTCACAGAGTGTTGCGTAATTCAAAAATTGTGCGTAACTTTGCACCGCATTTTCTGAATGCATCATAGTAATAATTTAATTTATAAGTTTTTATGAACCACTACGAAACCGTTTTCATTTTAACTCCCGTTTTGTCTGAACCTCAGATGAAGGAAGCGGTAGAGAAATTCAAGAAAGTCCTCACCGACAATGGCTCGGCCATCGTCAACGAGGAGATTTGGGGTCTGCGCAAGCTGGCCTATCCCATCCAGAAGAAATCTACCGGTTTTTACACTTTAATTGAGTTTGACGCTGAGCCCACCGTGATTGCAAAGCTTGAGACAGCTTTCCGCCGCGACGAGAAGGTGCTGCGCTTCCTCACATTCCACCTCGACAAGTTCGCTGAGGAGTATGCGATCAAGAGAAGAAGCCTGAAGAAAGCCAAGAGCGAAGAAGTGAAGGCAGAGGCTCCCGCCGAGGAGGCTGCTGAGGCTAAAGCAGAAGAAAAAGAGTAAGTTAAAGTTTAAAAAGGAGATTTATAATCATGGCACAGACTCAATCTGAAATCCGTTATCTGACTCCGCTGTCAGTTGACATCAACAAGAAGAAATATTGCCGTTTTAAGAGAAGCGGCATCAAGTATATCGACTACAAGGATCCTGAATTCCTGAAGAAATTCCTCAACGAGCAGGGCAAGATTCTCCCCCGCCGCATCACCGGCACTTCGCTGAAGTTCCAGAGAAGAGTGGCAAGAGCCGTTAAGCGCGCACGCCACCTGGCACTGCTGCCCTACGTAACCGATTTGATGAAATAATTTTTAATTTGGAGGTACTTTTATTATGAAGATTATATTAAAAGAAGATGTCACCAACCTTGGTTACAAGGACGACGTGGTGGAAGTAAAGAGCGGTTATGGCCGCAACTACCTGATTCCGCAAGGCAAAGCCGTTATCGCTTCTCCTTCGGCACTGAAGGTGCTGGCAGAGGACCTGCGTCAGCGCGCTCACAAGATTGCTAAAATCAAGGCCGACGCCGAGGCAGTGGCTGAGTCGCTGAAGGACGTGTCGCTGACCATTGGCGCAAAGGTGAGTGCAACTGGCACAATCTTTGGCTCGGTTAACAACATTCAAATTGCCGAGGCTCTCGAGAAGCTTGGTCACAACATCGACCGCAAAATCATCAGCATCAACGGCGCAGTGAAGGAAGTGGGCAAATACACTGCCACTGTGAAGCTGCACAAAGAGGTATCGGTTGAGATCCCCTTTGAGGTGGTGGCTGAGTAACGCGCTACATTAGCAACAACACACTATAATGGCGCCGCTCTCTATTCAACAGAGAGCGGTGCCAGTTTTTTATACTGACAGGGATTGCGGGGGTGGTTTCGGTATTTGGAGTAAAATTTGTAACTTTGCACTCCTGAACGGCTTTTGCGACCGCGGCTGCGCTTTGCAGGGCGGCGCGAGGCCGGATGAATTGCAAAAAACGTATACATAATAATATATAATTCAAATCAACAACAGCTTCACTGCTGTAGAGATAGAGGGTATGATAATCACAAACAATTTAGGAATCCAATTTGGTAAGAAGGTATTGTTTCAGGATGTGAACCTGAAGTTCACTCCCGGCAACTGCTATGGCATAATCGGCGCCAATGGCGCGGGCAAGAGTACGCTGATGCGCATGCTCAGCGGGCAGCTCACCCCCACCCACGGCACCGTGACTCAGGGCCCGGGCGAGCGCATGAGTGTGCTCAGCCAGGACCACTTTGCCTTCGACGAGTTCACGGTGATGGACACCGTGCTGCAAGGCCACACCACTCTGTGGGAGGTGATGAAGGAGAAAGACGCCATTTATGCCAAACCCGACTTCAGCGAGGCCGACGGCGTGCGCGCCTCGGAGCTTGAAGAGAAATTTGCCGAGATGAACGGATGGAACGCCGAGAGCGACGCCGCGGCGCTGCTGAGCGGCCTGGGCATCAAGGAGGAGTTCCACCAAACGCTGATGAAGGACATGCCGGCCAAGGCCAAGGTGCGCGTGCTGCTGGCCAAGGCGCTGTTTGGCAACCCCGACAACCTGCTGCTGGATGAGCCCACCAACGACCTTGACCTCGACACCGTGACGTGGCTCGAGAACTATCTGGCCAACTTTGAAAACACGGTGCTGGTGGTGTCGCACGACCGCCACTTTCTGGATGCGATTTCTACCCACACGCTCGACATCGACTACCACAAGATTACGCTGTATGCCGGCAACTACAGCTTCTGGTATCAGTCGAGCCAGCTGGCCCTGCGCCAGCAGCAGCAGCAAAACAAGCGCGCCGAGGAGAAGCGCAAGGAGCTGCTGGAATTCATTCGCCGCTTCAGCGCCAATGTGGCCAAGTCGAAGCAGACCACAAGCCGCAAGAAAATGCTGGAGAAGCTGAATGTGGAGGAGATTCAGCCGTCGTCGCGCCGCTATCCGGGCATCATTTTCACTCCCGAGCGCGAGCCGGGCAACAAGATTCTGGAGGTGCACGGGCTCACGGCGTCGGTCGACGGCGAGATTCTGTTTCAGGACCTCAACTTTAATGTGGAAAAGGGCGACAAGATAGTGTTTCTGAGCCGCGACCCGCGTGCCATGACGGCGCTGTTTGAAATCATCAACGGCAAGCGCAAGCCCGATGCGGGCCACTTTGAGTGGGGACAAACCATCACCACGGCCTATCTGCCGCTTGACAACTCGCAATATTTCAACACCGACCTGAATCTGGTGGACTGGCTGGCGCAGTTTAGCAACGACACCAGCGAAATCTACCTCAAGGGCTTCCTGGGCAAGATGCTGTTTAGCGGCGAAGACGTGCTGAAGAAGGCCTCGGTGTTGTCGGGTGGCGAAAAGATGCGCTGCATGATTGCCAAGATGATGATGGTGAACGCCAACACGCTGATTCTGGACACGCCCACCAACCACCTCGACCTGGAGTCGATTCAGGCGTTCAACAACACGCTGCAAGCCTTCAAGGGCAACGTGCTGATGGCTTCGCACGACCACGAGTTTATACAGACGGTGTGCAACCGCGAGATTGAGCTCACGCCCAACGGCATCATCGACAAGATGATGGACTATGACGACTACATCAGCGACGAGAAGATTCTCGCCATGAAGGAGAAACTTTATAACAACCAATAAAAACTATATTGCGCTATATGGTAAAGCATATTGTAATGTTTAAACTCACTGGCACCGATGCCGAACGGCTTGAGGTGGCCAAGAAATTCAAGGCTGCGCTTGAGGCGCTGCCCGCAACCATCGATGTGCTGCAAAGCATTGAGGTGGGCCTGAACCAGAACCAGAGCGAGCAGTGGGACGTGGTGCTCACTGCCATTGTGCCCACCATGGCCGATGTGGCCACCTATGCCAACCACCCTGCCCACCTTGCCGCAGCAGGATTGTTTAAGGGCCACAAGGAAAACCGCGCTTGCGTGGACTACGAATTCTAAAAACGGACTGGCTCAGTGCAGCTGCCGCCATGGCCGCGGCGCTGCGTGACGACAAAAAAGCGGGGCCGACTCCTAATTTAGGGAGTCGGCCCCGCTTAGCTTATCTATATCGGATGCGTGGCACGCGGCTACGCGCACAAGATATTTAGTTGCGGAATATTGCTGTCCGGTAAAAGTCAAAACGGCGTGCGAATCATGCCCGAACCACAGTA